>CAZEAN010000031.1:0-51368 GCA_964510225.1 uncultured Isosphaeraceae bacterium | reverse complement strand
GTGTTTCGGCTCAATTTTTCCCACGGAACCTGGGAAGATCATGCCTCGACTTTTCAGAAAGTGCGAGAAGCCTCGGCCACGGTTGGTCGTCTCGTCGGGATCCTGATGGATTTGGGTGGTCCGAAGATCCGACTTGATCCACTACCAAACGATATCATTTATTGTACCCGAGGAGATGACTACATTTTATCGAGTGAGCCCTTAGGCCTCGATCACAGCTTTACCTGCTCCTACCGAGAGCTCCCGGATGATCTCCGAGTCGGAACAACCGTTTTATTCGCCGACGGCCTCGTGGCGATGGAAGTCGTTGAGCAAACGCCTGGTCAAGCAAAGCTCCGGGTGACCATTCCCGGAGAAATCCGGACCCGACAAGGAGTGAACGTTCCGGATTCTGGGCTCAGTCTTCCTTCCCTGACAGAAAAGGATCTCAACGACCTCAATTGGGCCGCGGAGCACGACGTCGACTTCATCGCCCTCTCGTTTGTCCGAACGGCGGAGGACATGAAACGTCTCCGTGGCGAATTAAAGCGGCTTGATATTAATGCCAAAGTGATCGCGAAGATCGAAAAACCTCAAGCAGTTGAATGCCTTCCGGAGATCCTCGGGCTCAGTGACGGAGTAATGGTTGCCCGAGGTGATCTCGGTGTAGAAGTCGACGTAGCACGCGTTCCAGCGATTCAGAAGCAGATCATCCGTGAAGCTCACCGCGTCGGGATCCCAGTGATCACCGCGACACAGATGTTAACAAGCATGGAACACACAACCCGCCCACCCCGCGCCGAGGCGAGCGATGTCTATAACGCGGTCCTTGACGGTACGGATGCCGTGATGCTCTCAGGTGAAACCGCGATCGGAGAGTTTCCGGTAGAGACGGTCCAAATGATGGGCCGTATCCTCCACGAGGCCGAACAGACCGATACCACCTTCTCGACGCCGGCGCCTGATAATCTCAGTCGGGAGTGGGTTTCACCAATTACCTGTGCCGTTGTCGAGTCAGCGGCCCTCGCGGCGAAGCAGATTGGCGCACGCTTGATCGTTGTGGTCACTCGGTCAGGACGCGCCGCGTTGGCAATGTCGATGCAACGGGCACGGGCGATGACGATTGGGGTCTCGGGGAACCTCCGGGTTGCTCGAAGCCTCACCCTCTCCCGAGGGATCCTTCCCCTCTATCTCCCAGAAGGAATCTCGAAGATGACGCTTGCTGTTGAGTTTGTCATCGACTGGGCGAAGGGGCGAGGAATGCTCCAAAATGGCGACCAAATTGTCGTCCTCCGGGGCTTTGTCGACCACTCTCCGAGTCACAACGTCATGATCGTTCAAGAGATTACTGACTTGTGATCAGACAACGTTGGGCCTGATCCCGAGCGCGCTTAGATGTCCGAAGTTGCAGGCTCTTGGGCTCCAGAGGGCCAGCGGATCCTCGGGCGCTCTGGAGCATCGGCGTCAGCGAGAACGATCGCGCCGGGTCCATAAGACTGGGCAATCAAGAGGGCTTGGGTCGCTTGATCAAGGAGTAGATTGGCGTTATCGGCATCGTCCGGATATGCAGCGATTCCGACTGTTACTCCCCTCGAGTGCAGAAGGGTCGGGTCGAGTCGTTCGGAGTCAGCGATTCTCCGAAGGAGATCTTCCGCGATTGCGATCAGATTCGATTGGGTCGCGCATGGGAAGAGGGTCATTAGGGTAGAGTCATCCGCCCGAATCATCAGATCGCTTTCTCGGATACTCCGGAGAATTGTTCCCGAGACAAACTCAATGCCACCCGGCTCATCTATGCCAAAGACCATCAGACCGAGAGGTTCATGGCGACGACGTGAGAGCGCGAGTTGCTGTTGGACGAAGGGGATCACGAGCCCGGTCCAAGTCTCTTCAGACTTGGGACTCTCAACGACTCCGAGTCGTGACCGGAACTGCCCAAGAAGGACACGATCGGCTATTGCAGCGATCCGGCAAAGCATCTCGATCCCCTCTCGGAACTCGACCGGCATCTCATTGATTCCCTTCGAGGCAATCAGTAGCCGGCCAATCCGGTTCCCCTGGTGTTGAAGCGAGAAGACTCCTTCCGGTGTTCCAGAACGGACTTCACGCCCAGACCGAAGCAGAACCCGACGTGATGCCCCTATCGGTTCCAGAATCACTCGGGTTGCCCCCGTGAGCCGCTGGACAGTCTCGACGAGTCGTTGGTGGATCTCTTCCCGGTACCTCGATTCTTCCGCAGTCTGCAGCAGTTCCAACGCTGCTTTGCGGATCAGCTCTGCTCGGTCTGGTCCTGGCCGTATCGAGACCCAAGCCGCTTCTTGTGAGGGGAGTCGGACTTGAGTCGTGATCGTGCGGTCAATCATCTCAGAAGTTCCTCAACACTGGCTCCTCAGTTTTCGAGAAGCATAGTTCAGGTTCTGAGCAATCGTCCCTGATTGAGACCAAAGTTTCCTTTTTAAAAGACCTTCAGTTATCGACAAATTACAACTATTGGCCATCTCAGCTATTGCGTCATGAACTCAATCCAGGAGTGGATCGCAGGACCTTGCGGACGTTAGAGCGTTTCACGTTTGCTCGGAGCGATACACGCAATGGCCGAACCATCCTTGGATGTCACAGGGAGTCACCGCATCGAGCGCGCGGCCGATCGCATCGGTCAACGAATCAATCGTCCCGGCTGCTGTCGAACGCAGCTGTTGTTTTACTTTGCTGAACATCCCCTCGATCGGATTCAAGTCCGGACTGGAGGCGGGAAGATACCTCACCTCGGCCTGCGCCGAACGAATCAGTCGTTCCACTGCGGCCGTCTTGTGACAGCTCAGATTGTCCATTACCACGAGGTCACCCGGGCGGAGTGTCGGCAACTGACAGTGTCAGGGTTTTCCAATGACCGTGCGGCACGGGTGCGTCCACCCGTTGACCACGCACGGCAAGGCCGTGCCGACGCGTCATCGCTGTATTGGCACTCGTCTCGTCCAAGAAGACGAGACGCTGGGGATCGATGTCAGCGAACTGGTGTCGGAACGCCTCACGCGCGGCGTTCAGTTCGGGCCGGTCCTGCTCGGCGGCACGTTGCGACTTTTTTTTCGTGTGATGCCCAACCGCCGCAAGGTGCGATCGACGGCCGCGACACTGCAGCCGACTCCCGAGGCTTGGGCGAGTTCTCGGAGTGTGGCGTCGGGTCGGGCCGCCAGCGCTTCGCGTAGTCGTTCGATGGTTTGGTCGTCGAATGCCGGCGGCTGTCCTCCGCCATGGGGTTTGGGGGCAATCGATCCGGTCTCGCGTCGGCGTTGCAACAGCCTGCGGATCCAAGACGTACTGACCTTAAAGAGCGCGGCGATTTCCGATCGTGTCTTGGTACCTTCATCGCAGGCAGCTACGACACGTTCACGTAGATCGTTGGAATACGCAGCCATCCTCTGAGCCCTCCTTGGCAAGAGGATCTCAAAGAGCTGTGCTACAATCAATAGAGAACCACTCTAACGGCTACTTTTCTGCACCCATTTGGGTCAACTATCTACAACCTACACGGCCTGGGAACAATGCTCTCGCTGACCACAAACTCGACATTGATGATGAACTGGAGGATGAGCGTCTTGTAGACCACGCTCGCGGCATTTCGAGCCAAGGAGCGGATGCACTCCTCATGAGTTGTCGACTTCCATGCCATGTTGTCACGAATTCGGCCCGTCTGGGCAACGGGCCAAGGGATGCTCACCTCTCGCGGGGCCCGTCAGGGGCGGCACGAGAGGTGACCAATCGCTTCTGACGGAGGAGCGTTGCCAATACGACGGAGAGTGCAACGGTGACACCGACGAGTCCGAACAGCACAACCCGCAACTCACCGCCCCGATTCGGATTGGTCACCCCCTCACGGAGAAGAAAAAGGCAATTGAGTCCAATATACGTGAATACGAATCCGGCCGCCACGAGAATCCTTTTGCCAACCGTCGTTCCCAGTAGGATCAAAGCGATCCATGCCGAGATCATCAGATTGGACGCGATTCGGAGCGGTTCGATCTGGTTGGTTGCCGCGTGAATGCCCACGTCGAACACTTGAATGAGGAAGAGTCCGCCAACCAGACCCTTCACGAACGCGTTGACTCGCACAAACGGATGAGTCATCGATTCTGTTCTCATTCTCGATGAGTGGCGGCGACATCGGCTGTGATTCGTCATTGGTGCGGACACGATCCTAGCCGATCTGACGTAAGCGTCAATCGAACCTTTCAATTATCCATAAATCTGAGGTATCTTTCTCTGGATGTCGGGACTCTTGCTGTCTCATGGTCTGGTCGAAGTTGGAGGCACCTAAGTCAGTTGAGGTCACAGAGATGAACGATTGGGTCGATAGCGAACTTGAAGCAGCCCAGTTCCCCGATCAACGATTGAAGAGCAGGTTGAGCATGGTCCTCCGCGATCTCGGCGAACGCATCGGTGCCACCACACCCTTGGCCTGCCAAGACTGGGCCGCCACCAAGACCGCTTACCGAACCACCCTGCAACCCGGAGAGCAAGGGTAATCGCATTACCTCGTGGCGCTGGCGAAGCTAGGAGAGTATCTGGCTCGTGCCACGGATCCACCGCCAGGTAATCTGGTGATGTGCCGAGGATTGACCCGCCTGATCGACATTCGACTGGGCTTCGAACTCAGTCAAGGAATTGTGGGTAATTGAAAGGTTCGTTAGACGGACACCTTCGAAGGCGATCCAAGCGGGTCGCTCTGGTTGTTGGCTCCGACGCACGTACCGTCACGCTCCGATCTGGATCCCAACCGTTGGCTCAGCCTGGAATTTTTGCGGCATCGGACCAGTTTCCGGACGAACAGTGCGCATTGCAACACCGAGATGGAAGAGCCGAGATAACGATCTTCGCTTGCCTTCGCTGCGACGCGGCCTCTTGTTGTTGATCGACAATCGAAGAAGCCTGAAACATGGTATGTGGCATCGCCTTGCGGGAGGAGTGAAGCCCTACTTTCGACCTCTCTCTGTGCCTGAGACCTTGGAAAACACAGGGCGTCCGCGTTTGTAGCGCAGTCTGACCCCATTGAGCGACTTCACCAGAACCGAGTTCGAAGACTCTTGGAGTCCGGCCTCGTTACGGGGTCAGGTTCTTCCGAGTAGTCGGTCCGACTCTTATCAGTCTGATTCAGTTTCACTGTGTGGTCCGGTGGTCCTCAGACCTCCGAGCTGCCGCTCGCTCCCTCGCGAGTGCTTCGAGAAACGGGTCAGGGACTCCAACGGCCGCTTCCTTAAGAATCTTTGCAGTCGGATCGTTCTTGTATTGTTCAGGAGCTCGTTCGTTGAGGACTCGATTATAGAGGAGCGTGACGGAGGCCTTCGGACGATATCCACGGTGCTGCTCAATCTGCTGCATCACACCTCGGAGCGGTTTTCCTTCGACCAAAAATGAATAGATCCCCCACCAGGCAGGGGTTCGATCCATACAGGCATGGCAATGAAGTAGAACCGGCCAAGCCTCCGGATCAATTGCGGTCTCAAGGGTCGTGTCGAGGAATTCCCCCGCCTTCGACGGCTCTGCGGGACTACCGATGTAGCTCAACCCTCGTTCTCGGACGAAGCTCAGCTCTTCATCGAGGTGTGGGCTGCGGAGCCCTGGCAGATCTTCTTGAAACAAATTAATAATGGTCCGAAAGTGATGTCTCTTCTGTGCAACCTCTAGTCCTTCTTTTGTGGGCATTGCGCTGATGAAGACCTTCCCCGGGACGATCTCGCGGAGGCGATCAAGCGGCCGATGGTACCAGAAGACGGTGAGGCCGACGGAGATCAATCCAACTGTCGCGAGCATCCCAGCAACGTCGGGAAGGAGACGGGCGACGATCGGTCGAGGGCGATCCGGGAGGTTCCGGATGAGGGCAGCGATGACCGCGAGAAGTCCGATCACTGTCATCCAGCGCGGCCAGTAGCCAAAGGGTTCGACATCGACAATCCTTGAGACTCCGAGTGCCGTTGAAATCGTCCCCAGAAGCAGAAGTCCGATTGTCCGACGCTCAGCGAGCGTTCGAAGACTCGTACGCCACCGCTTGAGGAATAATCGCCCGATCAAGAGGAGCGCGGTGCCGATTCCGAGTGCCGAGACGAGCAAGATGACTCGAAGGCGCGTTGGGGCCTCGTTCAACAAAACCACTCGCCAGCCCCAACCGTGCCAGCCGTCAAATGTCGGCCAAGGGTTGGTGAAATGCCAAGTGATAACTGAGAGCATGAGTAAGCCCGCAATCCAGCCAAGGATCGCTTGACGATCGCGAAGTAACGCTGACCTGATGATCCCGATCAGCGAGAGCCCCATGGCGACAGCACCCAAATAGAGACTCACCCGATCAATCGTGTCTCCGGGCTCCGCGAGTCGGTATGCCGGAGGCGGATAGCGACTGAACGTCGGGCGTTTGACTCCCGGAAATTCGCCATCAATACCATCGGGAAAGTAGAGCAGATGCCAGACTGCGATCCCAAGTGGAATCAAGAGTAGAAACCAGGGCCAGCTTTCGCGCAGAAAACTTCTACTCGAATTTAATGGGTACGGTGCTGGCGGCGAAGTCGGAGTCTTATCGTGCATGCTGCCTTCCTTGACAGTCTGGGGGGATCCCGGTTGCCGACTCTATAACGGTCTTGGGAGCATCGGGCAAGATTGATCAAGACCGGTGGCTTCACAGCGGCAGGTGCTCCGAGTCTAATGCATGAATCGCCTCGTGAGCGGGTTCATTGTTTAGTCAGCTCAGCCGAAGCGCTCGTTGAAAGGTTCAATTCATGGGAAGTTTGCTCGCTGACAAGGAGAGGACTCGGCGGCGATTCTTGAAGGAGTCGATGCTCGGGGGTCTGGGGATCGCAGTGCTCCCCCAGTCGGTCCGGGCCAATCGAAAGGTCCCACCGAGTGACCGAATCACGGTCGGAACCATCGGCGTCGGCAAGAAAGGCCGA
This sequence comes from uncultured Isosphaeraceae bacterium, assembly GCA_964510225.1. Lineage (GTDB taxonomy): Bacteria > Planctomycetota > Planctomycetia > Isosphaerales > Isosphaeraceae > CAZEAN01. Next base: position 44,454 of record CAZEAN010000031.1, on the reverse strand, counting down.
GGCTTGACCGAAGAGATGGCACGGCGGAGCGATGCCCAAGTGGTCGCTGTCTCAGATGTGGTCGAAGAGCGGGCGGCGTTCGCCAAGTCTCGCGTCGAGAAGATCATTGCTGAGCGAGACGGCTCTGGCTCGTTTCAAGGTTGTGATATTTACGCCGATTTTCGGGCGCTACTTGATCGCGACGACATCGATGCCGTGATCATCGGGACGCCAGACCACTGGCACGCGCTCCCTTGCATCATGGCCGCCAATGCGCGAAAGCATGTTTACTGCGAAAAGCCACTGACTCATCAAATCGCCGAAGGACAAGCAATCGTTGAAGCAGTCAAACGCAATGGCATTACGTTTCAGACCGGGAGCCAGCAACGTAGCGGTGCCTTCGGAGGGACATTCCGACGCGCAGTGAACCTCATCTGGAACGGCCGGATCGGTGAGCTGAAGACGATCAGGATCGGCGTTGGGGATCCTCCGATCCCGTGTGAGCTAGCGGCCGAGGAAATCCCTCAAGGGACAGATTGGAATAGCTGGGTCGGACCAGCAGCGTTCACGCCCTACAACGAGATCCTCTGCCCCCGAGGTGTTCACAACCACTTTCCCGCTTGGCGCCGTTACCGGGAATATGGGAACGGTGGTCTTGCTGATATGGGGGCTCACCACTTCGACATCGCGCAGTGGGCCTTAAAGCAGGATCGGTCCGGACCAGTCCGCGTGGAGCCTCCGTTGGACGGATCGCTCCGAGGGCTCCGGTTCGTTTATCAGAACGGGGTTGAAATGATCCACGGTGGTCCGGCTGATTGTGTTTTCGAAGGGACTGAAGGCACGATTATAGTCAGCCGAGGTGCCTTCGAAGCTGAACCCGTTACAATCGCGGCACCACTCCCCGACGTTGCTGAATTGGTGAAACCATCGACGGGTCACTTCGATGACTTCATCAACTCGATCAGGTCAAAGACCCAACCCATTGCCGATGCCGAAATTGGACATCGGACCGCAACAGTCTGTCACCTCGCGATCATCGGCTATCAACTCAGACGGTCACTCGACTGGGATCCGAAAGTTGAGCAGTTCCGAGGTGATTCAGAAGCGAATACGTACATCAGTCAACCGTATCGAGAACCCTGGACGCTCTAACTTCGATAAGACCAAGCCGCCCACTAACTACCACCAAGGAGCAGACTCATGTTGTTGACCACCTTTCTCCTCTGTTCAATCGGCCTCTCCCTCGACGACCAATTCGTGACTTATGAAGGCACGAAAGGCCCAGGGGCAGGAAAGACGATCGTCTTGATTTCTGGGGACGAAGAGTATCGCTCTGAAGAGGCAATGCCGGAACTCGGCCAAATCCTTGCGACACAACACGGTTTCCGTGCCATTGTCCTCTTCGCGATTGATCCTAAAACGGGCGAGATCGATCCCAACAATCGAGAGAACATCCCCGGTCTCGAAGCGCTCGAAGACGCTGACCTGATGATCATCGCAACGCGTTTTCGCGAACTACCTGATGACCAAATGAAATATATCGATGATTATGTACAATCAGGGAAGCCGATCATCGGGATTCGGACAGCAACCCACGCGTTCAATAATTCGGATGAATCTAGCTACAGCAACTATCGATGGAACAGCAGTGACTGGAAGGGCGGTTTCGGGAAACAAGTCCTCGGAGAGACCTGGGTCAATCACCATGGTGCCCATAAATCCCAGAGCACTCGAGGCATCATCGCCCCGGACGCGGAAGATCACCCGATCACTCGGGGCATTAAGGATGGTGCCATCTGGGGACCAACCGACGTGTATGGAATCCGCCTCCCTCTTCCCGAAGGTTCAGAGCCGATCATCCTCGGGCAAGTCCTGGAAGGGATGAATTCGGACGATTCCCCACTTGAGGGTCCCAAAAATGACCCGATGATGCCCGTCGCTTGGACCCGAACCTATGAAAACGCCCGGATCTTCACGACCACGATGGGATCGTCCACTGACTTTGAAAACAGCGCACTCCGACGACTCTTGGTCAACGCCTGCTATTGGTGCCTGGAGATGGAAGAGGCAATCCCCGCCTCAGGTTCTTCAGCACGCATCGTTGGTAGCTACAAGGCGACGCCTTACGGCTTCAATGAATTCCAGCGCGGTCTCCGCCCCACGGACTTCAAGCTTCGCGAGCAATCGCTCCAACCATTAATCGATAAAGAGTAGAGTGAGTGGGTCACGATCGCGGCCCGGGTGGGACATCGTACTGAGAACGTAGGGCTTTGCCTCTTTCAAACGTTCTCGGTACACGCCCTTGGATTCAGTGGCTCCAAAGGCGTTGAACAGTTCGGATTGGTTCGAGGTCTAAGAGTGATCTAATAGGTCGACTAAGCAGTAGCTCGGTCGGTTGTGAACATTACCGAATCTTTTCAAAGGGATTAGACGCTAATGAGTGACCCCATGAATCCGGATCCGTCGGTTGAACGACTTGAAACATCGTTAACGCTCCTCGACAACGCCGTCCGGGAGCGCTCTGAGGCGGAGAGCCGAGCTGACCGAGAACGTGCTCAGCGTGAAGAAGCGGCCAACAAAGCCTATCAGGAGGCTCGACAACAAAACTCGACCTGGTTCGAACAAGAGAAACGGAAACTCCAGGACTACGCTGATCGCGAACCGGCTGGTGCCCTCGAAGAATTTGAGCGAATTCGTGATGACGCGGACCGCGTTCTCCGCAAAAAACGCGCGGAAGCGGATCGGATTCTCCGCGACGAACTCGAAAGGACTAAGCAAGAACTTGCCGATGAGCGCTGGGAGATTGGGACCGTCTGCGAAGCGGCGATCAATGAGGCCCAGGAACGACTCGACCAAGTTAGAAATCGACTCAATGATACCTACCGAAGTCTCCGCCAGATCCAAGACGAGAAGCAACAATTCTTAAAACAACGTCGGATGGTCGGCCTCGACAAAGCAATCCCCGCGGAAGAGCCAAACTCCGATACGGAAACCGCATCTCCATCGATCCGGATTGTCGAGTCGGCGTTGGACGAAGCCGTCGAACTCAATCAGCGACTCGCTAAACTCCTCCTCCCACGATTCGTCAGAGGGATCCGTCCGGCGATCTTAATCTTGATTCCGCTCGCAATTGGAGCCCTGGTTGGTGGGTTACAGTGGGATTGGCGTCAAGGTGCCGGGATCGGAGCTGCCGCTGGAGGCGTCACCGGCCTCTTACTTGCACTCCTCGTGATCCTCCTGAGCCGGCACCAGGTCAGTACCATGCTGAAAAGGCTCCACCAACAGATCCATCTCGTTGAACACGAGGCAAAACGGACCCAGGTGAGTGAGGCGAGTCTCTTCCATCGTCGAGAACAACATCTACTGCAAGGCCGGAACCGTGATCAGGGAAACGCTGATGCACGTGCAAAGCAACGAGCATCAATTGCAAAAGAGGGGCATGCCGAGATTGTCGGAAAAGCAACATCCGATCATCAGCAGGTCCTCGCAGAGGCCGAGTCGAAACGGGACCAAATCATCCATCGAGTCGCCGCCGAGGTCGCGCGGCGTGAACCCGAGATCAAAGCCACATTCGATGCGCAGCGGGAACGCAATCGAACAGCCTTCGACCACGCACTCCAACAGTCGAGGGCCCAACAATCCCAGGATATTGCACACTACACGTCACGTTGGCGTTCCCAATATTCCGAGGTCATGGACACCTTCGAGACCGTTTCGGGAGCCCTTGAGCCTTGGTTCCCTGATTGGAAAACGATGGTCGACAATGGTCGGGAACCAATCAGAGAAGTCCCAGACGCCCTCCGTTTGGGGACCCTCCGCGTCGATCTTGAGATGTTTCCGGAAGGGAATCCGCGAGACCCCGCGTTGATGAGTGGGCTGAGAACCGAGTTTCAGGTCCCTGCGATCATCGACTGCCCGGACGCTTGCTCGGTTCTCTTCTATTCTGACTCAAGCTCGAGAGAGAGTGCCCTCAGTGCGCTTCAAGCGACCATGCTCCGGATTTTGACCGGCTTCCCCCCTGGTAAGGCGAGGTTCGTGATGATCGACCCCGTCGGTCTCGGCGAGACCTTCGCCGCATTCATGCACCTCGGAGATTATGACGAGCAATTAGTGAGCTCTCGGGTCTGGACCGAGTCCCAGCACATTGAACAGCGACTACAAGATCTGACCGAACACATGGAGCTAGTGATTCAGAAATACCTCAGAAATCAGTACGCTTCGATTACCGAATATAACGAAGTAGCTGGTGAGGTTGCAGAGCCGTTCCGCTTTCTTGTCGTCGCTGATTTTCCGATCCGATTCAATGAGGCGGCTGCCCGACGGCTTCTGAGCATCGCGCAGAGCGGTCCCCGTTGTGGTGTCCACGTTCTCATGACAATCGACACCCGGCAAGAGCTTCCGCAAGGGCTCGACCTCCGCGATCTCGAGCGGCATTGTGCTGTTGTCCGTTGGCGAGGAGAGCAACCACGCTGGAGTAACCCTGTCCAAGGTCGTTTTCCACTTACCTTAGATAAAGCCCCAGAGGCGGCACTCTTTTCCGAGATCGTCCATCAAGCAGGGCGTCGTGCCGAAGGAGCAAGCCGGGTCGAGGTCCCCTTTTCATTCCTCGCGCCACCGAAGTCGGAATACTGGTCGGAAGACAGTGGGCGAGGGGTCTCGATCCCAATCGGCAAGGCGGGGGCAACGACAGCCATGCGCCTGAAGCTCGGGTCAGGGACGGCCCAACATGTTCTGATCGCCGGGAAGACCGGTTCGGGGAAATCCACTCTTCTTCATGCATTGATTACAAGTGCCGCGTTGCAATATGCTCCCAATCAACTTGAGTTTTACCTGATCGACTTTAAGAAAGGTGTCGAGTTTAAAGCCTATGCGACTCATCGACTCCCTCATGCACGGGTGATCGCAATCGAGAGTGAGCGCGAATTCGGACTCTCGGTGCTCCGACGGATTGATGAAGAACTCAAGGAACGGGGGGACCGATTCCGTGCAGTCGGTGCCCAGGACCTTGGGGGATTCCGGACGATCGAACCCGGGAAACCGATGCCTCGTATGCTCCTTATTGTGGACGAGTTTCATGAGTTCTTCGTTGAGGACGACAAGATTGCCCAGGAATCAGCACTCCTCCTCGATCGCCTCGTCCGTCAAGGTCGGGCCTTTGGAATTCATGTCCTCCTTGGGTCGCAGACGCTTGCTGGGGCCTACACACTCGCCAGGGCGACCATTGGTCAGATGGCTGTCCGGATCGCACTTCAATGCTCTGAAAGCGACGCCAGCTTGATCTTGAGCGATGAGAACACGGCCGCTCGATTGCTCAGCCGACCTGGTGAAGCGATCTACAACGATGCCAATGGTCGGATCGAAGGCAACAGTCTCTTTCAGGTCGTTTGGCTCCCGGATGCGGTCCGGGAATCCTATCTTCAAGTAATTACAGACTTGGCCGAAGTCAACCAGCTTGATCTTCCCGCACCGCTCGTCTTTGAAGGGTCAGTTAACCCCCTACCCTCGTCCAATGAACCGCTCCGGAAACTCATCGAAGCGACCGAAGAACCAGCGCCTAAAGCAAAAGTCAGCTCGGCCTGGCTGGGAGTTCCGGTCGCCATTAAACCCCCAACCGCGATGGTTTTCCGTCGACAGACGGGAAGCCACTTGATGATCATCGGACAGAATAGTGAGGCAGCTCTCGGCTTAATCTCGTGCGCGTTGGTTAGCCTGGCCGCCCAACGCTCGGATGCCCGATTCCTGGTATTAGATGGCACCGCAGCCGATGACCCGTTGGCCGGATTACTGGAACGTGTTCTCCACTGCTGCCCCAACCCTTCCGAGTCGGTGACGTGGTCTGGGGTCGAATCGGCTGTCGCCGACCTTGCAGCCGAGGTTGAGCGAAGACGGGACGAAGGAACTGTCGATCCGGTACCGATCTACCTCTTCATTCAAGACTTGCAACGATTCCGACAACTCCGGAAATCTGAAGACGACTTCGGCTTTTCGTCCAGCGATCCTGATGAACCAGTGAAGCCCTCGGAACATCTTGCAACAATCATCCGAGACGGCCCACCTTTCGCGGTCCACATCATCACGTGGTCCGATACGTTGAACACCTTAAATCGAACTTTCGAGCGTTCCGTTCTCCGCGAGCTGGAAACCCGTGTCTTGTTTCAGATGTCGGCTGCGGACTCGTCAACACTGATTGACTCTCCGGTTGCCAACCGACTCGGCAACCATCGTGCATTGTTCGTCAATGAAGACGCCGGACTCTTTGAACGGTTTCAACCTTATGGTCCGCCCAGCCAGGCATGGCTAGACCAAGTCGCCGCATTGCTTTCAGACCGAAGTAACGATGTTCCGAAGCCTGAACATTCCATGGGCGAAGATCTTTAAGGAACGGCCAACGAATCGGTTCACAGTCACAAACCCTTGCAAACAAACGGGATACATCGTTTACTTGACAGTATCAAGTCGAACTTCTAGATTTCAATCGCGGACCTTGGAATTGCCGATCTTATTAAACGTCCGCATTCAAAGCTGTACCACGTCACTTTCGTAACGGATTACATTCGATAGTACAATCCGTTGTCATCGGATCCGTTTCCCCGAGCGAGCCTGCCCATGCAGGACCGAATATCGGATGCGCCGTCTCAGCTGCGTCCGAGATCTAATGATGGCACGCCCTCTGACCGATCGGCATCGGAAGCCGATCAACGTCCGGCCGTCGATGATCCGACGGTTCTTCCAGCCTCGGGAGACCGTCCAATCACGCGGGATCTCCGTACTCCGGCACCGAGACAGGGCTCGGGCTTCATCGAGTCCGATTCCAACAACCAGAGCCACGAGCGGACGACGATCTCCCGACATCGTCCCGTGGAAAATGAAGAGCCCGAAAAGGGACTGCCCCGCCCGGGCGACCAAATCGGCCCGTTCCGGATTGAGGCAGCGATCGGCGTCGGTGGGATGGGCGCGGTCTTTCGGGCGACTGACATTCAACTTGACCGATTCGTTGCGCTCAAAATTCTCCCGCCGTCACAGGGAAACCGTCAGGAGAATATCGATCGATTCTGCCAAGAAGCTCAAGCCGCTGCACGCCTTGATCACGAAAACATCGCCCGCGTGTTCACCATCGGCCGCTATTTCGAGCTTCAATATATTGCATTCGAATATATCGAAGGTCAGACACTCCGCCAGCAAGTCGAGGCCGAAGGTCCCTTACACGTCGCGGCGGTGGTCAACTACACGCTTCAGATCGCTGGTGCCCTTGTCCATGCATCTGATCGAGGGGTCGTCCACCGCGACATTAAACCGTCCAATATCATTGTGACCCCGCAGGGACGTGCAAAATTAGTCGACATGGGACTCGCCCGGCGCTTCGAGCGTGAGGGCGTCGACGATCGCTTAACTCATAGTAATATGACGCTTGGCACTTTTGATTACATTAGTCCCGAACAAGCCCGCGACCCTCGGTCGGTTGACTGCCGGAGCGATCTCTATTCGCTCGGCTGCACACTCTTCCACATGCTCACCGGTCGCCCACCGTTCCCAGGGGGGACGGTTTTACAGAAGCTCCTAAGTCATCGTGAGGAGCCGGTTCCGAGCGTCCGTTCCATCCGCCCCGATGTTCCGCAGATACTCGGAGCGATCGTCAGCAAGCTGATGGCGAAAGAGCCCGAACGTCGCTACCAGACCCCGCAACATCTACTCCGGGATTTACTAGCGCTTGCAGGAGGGATCGGCCTCCAATCGCTAAGCCCCGAAGGCTTAGTTTGGACGGAGCCAACGTCTTCGGCGCCTAGCTGGGAACGCCACCTCTTCTGGGGAATCCCTGCTCTTGCTCTCGTCCTGGTTGTGGGAACCATCTTCCTCATCGACCGAGGCCCTGTGGAGGATTTTGAGGACGGGGTTTTCGAGCAATCGCTTAACTCCGAATCAGCTTCGGGTTTGCAACCGATCGAGCTCCAAACAGAAGGTCCCGTGGACCTCGAAAGTAGTCGTACCAGCGTTCGATCGGAGACGAGTCGAAACGCTGGAGTCACTCAGATCGGCACTCCAAGACGAATCGAGGTCGTCTCGGGCGAAGACCTGCAGTCGGCGTTACGGACAGCACCTTCCGACTCGACTCTCATTTTGGTCTCCCAGGGGCGCTATGAATTAGAACCGGTCTCGGGCGAATCGGAGCCAATCCGACCGAATTTAACCATCAAAGCGGCACCTGGTATTGATCGTCCAGTGATTGCCCCACGACCGAGTTCGGCAAGCCCACAGAGCCGAACCTCTCAAGCCCTTCTTTATGTCAAGCAAGGGTCGCTGGTGATCGAAGGGGTTGACTTCGTCTCGGATGGTCTCGACGCGCCATTGATCCGGGTCGATTCGGGACAACTCGAATGCCGACGATGCAGTTTTCGACTCGCTGAATCGGAATCTGGGATTCAGCTTGGTGGTAGCCGTCCCGAGATCGAAGAGAGAGCAATTCCGATCCGCAATCGTCGGACCGATCTGGTCAGTGCCGTCATAGAAGAATGTGCGATCATCGGAGGCGACGATGCGATTCAAACCATGATCCCGGTTGATCTAACAATCGTCGATGGATTTGTTGCGGTCGGGGGCTCCGTGATCGCCATGATGGACCGCAACGATCAACGGCGGATTCGCTCATCGGGAACGTTTGACAACCCGAGTGCCTCCGAGATTCAGGGGGATAAAACGCGGCTCCATTTGGAACGGCTCAGTATTAGAGCTGCCGGCTTAGAACCCGTGTTCCGATTCCGGGGGACCGAGGTCGTTGTGAGATCCTATGACCTCCTTGTCTCACCTCCCGATCAGCTTGGTCTCGAAGACCAAGATCAAATCACGCTGGTTCAGACCGAAGACTCCACGAGCCTTCGTTGGACAGGGGTTGATAATCTTTATAATCGGATCAGCACATACCTTGATGTTGTAGATTTCGCGACCGGTCTGTCGATCGACGAGCTTCGGTCGTTTCAGGATTGGGTCGATGCAACAGATCGGGGTGAACTCGGTCGTTCCCAGGCTTCTGATCGCGATCTCTGGGATGCGGTTGACCCCGCACTCGCGTTGGTCGCCGGGTTGCCTCCGGAATCTGCCTTCTTACTCCGGCAAGACGCCTTCGATCTGGGCTCTCGGGAACGCGTTCTTGGAGTCGTTGTTCCCGGCGCCCGGCGCGGTCCTTCGGGTGCGACCGATCGGTTGAACTCAAGTCAGGTTCAACTCACCGATTCCAGTGTCCCGGTTGACCTCACCCCTGAATTCTCCGGGGATCTGGAGAGTGAAATTGAAGCTGACGACGATGTAAACGGGCCTTACAACGACGGTCCAATGCCAATCGCCACGTCCGACTTAGGCAAACCAAACCGTCCGACGGAATCGGTTCGACAGCGAAGCGAAATTAGCACTGAGAATGTCGTTGTCGAACTTGATCAACCGCCATCAACACCGAGCCGGACGATTACGTCCCGCGAACCAGTCGAGGGAGAATTACCTCCTGTATTCCAGGGGCCACCAACGATAGACGATCGCAGTCTTGAGATGCTGCCCAGCGGTTCTGGTGAGAAGCTCACCGAGACTGGCCCTGTTCGTAACACGATCGAACTTCTGGAACGGATCAAGAGGCTTGGATCGCGTGGGGGAACCATTGAACTTGCGGACGATGCGAGTTTCGTGTTGAGCGCGATCTCCTTGGAGGGAATTACCCAGCTCGAACTCGTGGCTTCAGGAATTGGTCCCGGACGACCTCTGATTCGTTTTCAACCTCAGGCTGACTTCGATCGCAGTTTCAAGACGACGCCACGATCCTTCTTCTTTTACTTAACAACCGATTCGGGGCTAACCCTCCGAGGGGTCGACATCGTTATTGATCCCGAACTGGCAACGCCGAAGAAAGGGGAACTAGCCGCCTTCCTGGTCGAACCCGGTGCCGCGTTGCGATTGGATCGTTGCACGATCACACAACCAGGAGATCAATCCTCGACAGTCGTTGCACTTCCTGAAGTCAGCCCCCTTGATGATCCCGAGGACACTGGACCCGAAGATCGGGCCCGAATCGACTTCACGTCGTCATTGATTCGAGCCGGAGGTGACGTCTTCAGTCTGGGAGGACCGAGTTCGGCGCGACTGACTCTCGATAACACCATCGTGGTTTCGGAGGGCGCACTTGTTCATGTGAATGGCCACGCACCGCTCGAACCCGAGTCATCGAATCTTCATGAGATCGAACTCCGATTACAGTGGGTCACCGCAATCAATCGAGGGGGACTCGGTTATTTCAAGGGCGACCTTGGGCGCCGTGAGTTCGTCGACACAAAGGTTGAACTGATCAAGTCAATCGTGGGGACAGGAACCAAAGATGGCGTCCTCTTCCGTGTCGAAGGGAGTCCCGATGATCAGTTAGATCAGTCCACGATTGAGATCTTAGAGAGTCGTGACGTTGCTTATCACCAAGTCGAAATCTTCCGTCGCGAGTCGTCTTCGATGCCTGGAAGTCTCCGTAATGATACAGATCTGGAAGGATGGACCGAGTCACTGGGGGACTCTGAAGCAGGGGCACGCTACGGGGACGTTGGCTTTTCGGGAGGGTCCCTAGAGTTAAAGAACCTCTGGGAAGTCCTCCCTGAAGAGCTGAAACCGAACCCAATCGGAATCGCCGATGATATTGGACCAAATCTCCGTCAGATTCCAGAGCCGCCAACAAACTCCTCGGTGCAGTCGGGAGAAGCCGAAAGCTCGAATCGATCTGAATCTAATGAAGAAGCGTTAAAGATGCTTGGTTCAGTCTTGCAGCGACTCATGAACCCAATTCGATTCCCCTGACGATGATGGATTGAACGAGATCCTTCTCCGTGAGCGGACCTTCGTCCTCTCGCGGAGCTAATCGTGATTCGAGGTCTTCGATCAATCGTCGGAGACCATCGTCGTGGGGTTGAATGGCAAGCGACTTTCGATAAGTCTGGAGAGCCTTCTCAAGATCACCGAGTTCCAAATAACACTGCGAGAGCCCCGAGAGCGCACCGAAATGGTAAGGATTCAATTCAAGGGTCCGCTGACAATCACCGATGCTCGCGTGATAGTGACCGAGTTGATATGAGGCGATTGCGCGTTGGTTGTATGCTTCGGCAAATTCTGAAGACAATGCGATTAGCTCCGTGGCGAGGTCGAACGCCCGCTCCGGACGCCCACGCGAATTTAACTCAACAATAATGGTCAGCCGCGCATTATTCTCCGGACTGTCCGCCTTAAACCAAATCGACCAAAGCGCCTGACGTGCCTCGATCCGTATCATGGGGACGGGATCGGCCAACGCCGCTCCCAGCGCCTCGTTGGCTTCATAACTTCCGACAAGTCCCAATGCCAAAACCGACGCATGCCGAACTGTCGGATCCTTCGCAGTAACCATTAAGCGGAGCGAGCGTTCGTCGAGTCTCGACTCGAGTTCTGATTGGAAGCGATCGAGATCGCGTCCAGATCGATAGGTTTCATAGGCATCAAGAAGTATGGCATGTTGTCCCGGAGCATGTAGTCCTGGACGCCCGCGATCAAATGCAACAACTGTATTTTGGTGGTCGATAAAGAGGCAGAGAACGCTGAGAAAGCAAAGGAATCGAAAGGCCTTTAATGCTCCGACCATCGACGCCAAAGAGTTGACCCAGACTATCGTCGAGGTTCTGAAAGTCAGATTCATCGCAGGGTCATCCAGAATCCAGGGCAAGCTCAACAGATCCCGTCATGCAAAACTAATTCTAAACAAGCGGATAGGACCAAGCGACCACCGACTCCAGAACTAAGCACCCGAACTCGAAAAGACCGAACGGATCAAAGGGGGTCAGGGACCCTCATTGTGCGTCAACGGCACATCCCTGCCCCCTTTGACTCTTTGGAGCGAAACCCCGTTCCCAGTGGGAGTCGTTCCAGCAGCGTCGCGCCAGCTCAAAGCCGACGGTGCCAAAACGAACAACGCTTTGGCCAACGAAGGCTAGGTCGAGCCTAGCTTCTGTCAACTTAAATCAACGCAGGTTACGAATCAGAGCCGACCGACCAATCACTAAGTCTCAGAGGTCGTCGAGCCCGAGATCGAGTGCTACTGCAGAGTGTGTTATGGCACCGACACTGATCCGATCAACGCCAGTTTCGGCGACCCCTTGAACACTCTTTAGGTTGATACCTCCCGATGCTTCGAGAAGGATGTCTGGCGCAATCCGATCGCGTCGACGGACTGCTTCGACATGTTCCGCAGATTGGAAGTTATCAAGCAAAATGATGTCAGGTCTTGCATTGATTGCACGATCAAATTGATCCAAAGTATCGACTTCGATTTCCACAATCATTCCTGCTGGTGTCGCCGCGCGGGCTCGGGAAATTGCCGTTGAAATCGGATCCTCTACATCGAGAAGCCAGGCGAGGTGATTGTCTTTAATCATGATCGCGTCATGGAGCCCGGAGCGGTGATTCACGCCACCACCGCAACGGACGGCGTACTTCTCCAGGAATCGCCACCCAGGGGTCGTCTTTCGGGTATCCAGAATCTTGGCCTTCGTGTGCTTAACGCGTTGCACAAAAGCGTGCGTCAGAGTCGCGATCCCGGAAAGTCGTTGCAAGAAGTTTAGGGCGAGCCGCTCCATCGCCAACAACTGCCGTCGCGAACCAGAGAGTCTTGCGATCTCTTGATCCGGTTCCAGCCGCGCTCCATCCTCCGTGTTCAAAACCAAGCCATCCTCCAGACCGAATTCAGCAGCGATCGCACGGAGAACGGGAAGACCTGAGAGGATTCCTTCGGATCGAGCCACCAGAGCGCTATCGCCGGTTGCGGAAGCCGGAATGATGGCATCCGAAGTCCGATCACCGGCATCACCGAAATCCTCGGCGATCGCGAGCCGGATTAGGGCTTCCGTGTTTTCGCGCTCCGGAACGTCAAAGCTGAGTTGGCCCGTGGTGGTTTTCATAGGTAAATAGAATGAACATTCTCAAGTTTAATGAAGTTTTGTTATGTCGACTTTGAGCGTGATTTACTTTTCTTTGAGCCACCTCGACGTCGGGCACTGACGGCTTGCGAGGACGCCGAAGGTTTGGCGGGACCACCCTCGAGCTTCGATTTCATTTCAAGGATTCGGTCCCGGAGTGCTGCCGCGCGTTCAAACTCAAGAGACTCCGCCGCTTGGAGCATCTCGGCTTCTAATTCGTTGAGATATTCCTGAGAGATCGCCTCTTCTTCAGATTTGGAGGTGGTCCGTCGCGCAATCGACTTGGCGCGGATTTCCTCTTCGATTCCGCGTCGAATCGCCTTCTTGATCGTCTCTGGTGTGATTCCATGTGTTTTATTGTATTCAAGCTGTTTCTGACGACGCCGAGCCGTCTCATCGATTGCCTGCTGCATCGACCGCGTTACGGTGTCCGCGTAGAGGACAACCTCGGCATTCACGTTACGGGCCGCGCGGCCGATCGTCTGAATTAAGCTGGTAGCAGAACGAAGGAAGCCTTCCTTATCGGCATCGAGGATACAGACGAGCGAGACCTCAGGCAGGTCGAGTCCTTCCCGGAGCAAGTTGACACCAACGAGTGCATCAAAGGCCCCCTCGCGAAGCTCCCGGAGAATCTCGACACGATCGAACGCATCGAGTTCCGAATGGAGCCATTTCGTCCGCATCCCTTGTTCCTTAAGGTACCCGGAGAGCTCTTCGGCGAGTCGCTTCGTGAGGGTCGTGATCAGGACTCGCTCACTCTTCTTGGCACGTTGTTTGACTTCTTCCAAGAGAGCCGGGACCTGTCCTTGGGCAGGTTCTACTCGGACGATCGGATCGACAAGTCCGGTCGGTCGGATCACTTGCTCAACAACTTCTCCTTCTGACATCTCGACTTCGTAATCGCCTGGGGTCGCGGAGACGAAGATCCGAGGGCCGAGCTTCGTTTCCCATTCGTCGAACCGTAGAGGTCTGTTATCGAGTGCACTCGGAAGTCGAAAGCCATGATCGACAAGAGTCGATTTCCGACTAAAATCGCCTGCAAACATTCCTCGAACTTGCGGTATCGTCACATGTGATTCATCGATCAACATCAATGCATCTTTGGGAAAGAAATCGAGGAGCGTATCGGGTGACGAGCCCGGCTTTCGACCCGAAAGGGGTCGACTGTAGTTCTCGATTCCTTGGCAATAGCCCACTTCAAGAAGCATTTCGATGTCGTAGCGAGTCCTCGCCGAGAGTCGTTGTGCTTCGAGCAACTTCCCTTCTTCTTTGAGTTCCTGGAGTCGTGCTTCCAGCTCTTCTTTAATCCGGTCGACGGCTTCCTTGATCCGGTCTTCGGGGAGCACAAAGTGGCGTGCTGGGTAAATGTAGAGTTCCTGATCCTTCTGGATTACAGAACCAGTAAGCGGATCAATCGTGGCGAGTGTCTCGATTTCGTCGCCGAAAAGTTCGATCCTGACCGCAACTTCGTCGTAAGCGGGCCAAACTTCAACAACGTCACCTCGGACTCGGAACTTTCCACGCTCAAACGCTACGTCGTTGCGATCGTACTGGATATCGACTAGTTTCAAGAGAATTTCATCACGATCAACGATGTCCCCGAGCTTTAAATGAACCATCATCCGTCGGTAGTCGTCAGGGGAGCCCAATCCATAGATCGATGAGACACTTGAGACAACAATGGTATCGGGACGACTAACTAATGCACTAGTAGATGCAAGTCGTAATCGTTCGATTTCTTCATTGATCGAAGCATCTTTTTCAATATAAATGTCACGTTGAGGAATATAAGCTTCTGGTTGATAATAATCATAGTAACTAACAAAGTAACGGACGGCATTCCGTGGGAAAAAATCACGGAATTCGGCATAGAGCTGAGCAGCAAGCGTCTTATTGTGTGAAAGGACCAGCGCTGGCTTCCCAAGCTTCGCAATCACGTTCGCCATGGTGAACGTCTTGCCAGAGCCCGTCACGCCTAAGAGTGTTTGATAGCGTCGCCCGCTCTCTAGTCCATGAACCAAGGCCTCGATTGCTGCCGGTTGATCCCCGGCTGGCGGATAGGGTTGCTCGATTTGAAAGACCGACTCCTCCATGCTCATCCTTCCTCCAAGGTCTCGCTGGGCTTCCAGCCAGCACACTTCCGGAGCCCAAGTTACTCGGTTTGGGTCGATCCTGAATCGATTCTGAGATAAGGCTCGATTGCTCCGAGGGTCGCTGGTCCGATCCCTTTCACCCGGTCATCGATTTCGTCGACCGTTTCGAAGGGAGCGATGTCTCGAGCTTCGATGATGCCAGCAGCCCTCGAGGGACCGATCGCTGGGAGTGCCAGGAGCAGTGACCTAGGGGCATTGTTTGGGTCTAGTCGGAGAATCTGGGGTGGAACAGGCTCTGGCCTCACGCTCCGGACTCCACGCCACAGTCTCGGTGTCAAGAACATGATGACGAGGATCGCAATAAGAGTCCGGCCGCTCTGATTGATTCCCCAGACGATCGTGCTCGCTCTCCCCATATTTTCGAACCCCGTAGCCCACTCTAAGAGGGATCGATTGTACAGTTATCTCTACAGTATTATCTCGTCCCTTGAACTTCGTTCAAGCCTCGGGGCTCTCTGAAGACCAAAGTGAGTAGAAGGGACACTGTAGGAATTGGACCCATTTGTCCGATGAAAATGAGGTGCTTCAGGATCCGCCAATCATCGAACACCGAGTCAATCTCGGTCCGGAGTTCGTTGTTCCGGAGGGTTCTTCAAGTGAAGTTTCTCGCCCCGAAAACTGATTCGAACGGCATTGATGGGGAAAAAACTGAGGCCCAGGACCGTTTTGGATCGATAATCGGGTTGAACTGAGGTCGCGAGCCGCTTGTCGGGAATCGGCCGCGAGGCTTGATCGCAAGCTAGAGAAGCCAGGAGTAACGTCGCCAAGCGGGCACGGATCATCTCTCCCGTGCTCAGGGGAGACGCGATCCCCGATGCCGGAGGCGACTATTTCCCAAGGAGGGGAAATCCCCATGACCCGTTCCGCGCGGCACCGGGGCCTACAGACCCGGCGATCGGTTCGCGGCCTGCTTTCCGTCGCGATGTTCGCAGCGATCGCGGCCGGCACCGGCGGCTGTGGCCTAACTTACGTCTACCGCAACATCAGCCCGCTCCATCCGACAGGCTGGTCCTTTGCGTTTCCGATCCTCCCATCGCAAACGCAACGTTTAGAAGAAGACATTCGACGCGAAGAGGACGACCGCGTCCCCATTCTCGACCCTGCTCCCGCCGGATTCGAGCCACCGCCGTGCCTCGACCCGCCCAGTGAAGCTGAGATCTGGGAGATGGTTCCGAAGTTCCGTCACGGCTCTGACCCCTTCTACACGGTGATCCGCAACAGGGCTCGGATCGTGGTGGAGAAGATCGGCGAGGCGGTTGACCCGTGCAAGGTCGTCCCACTCGCAGGTCCGACTGAACTGGTTCACTGTCATTACAAGTGCACCATTTACTTCGATGAGATCTACTTCTCGGATTACCCGATCCCGTTCTATCATCGCGATCCGAGTGTCGAAGTAGTCTATATCGACAAGGATTACCTCCGACGCTGCGGTGGTCCTCCGGTGGCAAATACCTTGGGTGGATTCTAAGCACCGAAATCGTTGCTCGACCCTGGCCGACTACTTGATTGGCCTCGATGGGTCCTAAAAGTTCCCTTCCGCAAGACTCGATCCAACGGCTGAACCAATAAAGGCCGTTGAGATCGAGTCTTGTGTTTTCCCGAAGACCCATACTGTCGATTGAGGGCTATCGTTTATTCCTTTGCGAGACTTTTGACAACTAACACAAAACTAGAGTGATCAAACGACAGCTCTTGGAATTTGGTGACCAGCCTTGGCTCCCTCCAGTCTTGAGAAATGGCATCACGTACTCTTTGTCCTCCTCTTGATACCCACGATTCGCCCGATTTAGATCTCAGGGCTCATCCATTCCGCTTCTCCCACTGGTGATCTGTTGGGACGATTTCGTTTCAATTCTGCGGTCATACAACGAAGAAGTACTAATTGAGATGGCCCACCACGCCGACCCAGATCAGCAACTCGACTGGGAAGTAGGGCTTGAAGTACTGGACCGCAACCTGTGACCGACTTCGTCGGTTGCCCGAAGGCTCATTAACCCATCTCGGCAAGGCCTATGTTAAAGGCGCTCGACTGCGAAACTTGACTCTCTCTTCGGAGCTAGCCCAGAGTTCGCTTGCGTTGTCGTGAGTTGGAGGATTCGCTACCCTATGACGAATGTCTCGTGATCGATCATCGGTCCGGTTCGAGTGGTCGCCGATTGAGTCGCAGCAAGAAACGAGTCGACGAAATGAGTCGAGCGTCCCATAAAGGCCAGAGACGGCTTCTCAAGATTCTCTTTGCCTTTAGCGTTCTGGTCAGCGTATTTCTTTGGCTGCCGGGGGCAACATGTTACGGCCAAGACGGGGACGAAGCGACTTCGTCGGCGATGGCAGAGGACCAAGGAATCGATAACAGCACCCTAGGTCTGGCCTGGGAAGCGATTCGATCGACAAAGCTCATCGGGGTCATTCTCCTGGTGATGTCGTTCTGTATGGTCGCCCTCATTGCCTGGATGTTCTTCGAATATCGGAGGAGTGTGGCGATTCCTGAACGACTCCTCAGCGAACTCCAAACGCTCCTCGCTCAAAAGCAATACACTCCCGCGTTTGATCGCGTTGCCCGTGACTCATCCTTCCTCGGCCGAGTTCTTCACGCTGGCGTCCGCAAACTCCCTTCGGGCCCACAAGCCTCAATCCGGGCCATGCAGATGGTCAACGACGATCAGACCATGGCGATGGAGCACCGGTCGACCTACCTCGCGACTGTCGGCACACTGGGCCCGCTAATCGGCCTCCTCGGAACCGTCTACGGAATGATCATTGCGTTCCGGGCGATGTCCACCACAGGACAACCTGAAGCGACTCAATTGGCCTCGGGGATCTCCACGGCGCTGTTCGCAACCCTCCTTGGGATTGGCGTCGCCATCCCAGCGATCAGTTTCTACTCCCTATTTCGGAACCGGATCAACCGGATCTCGCTTGAGGTTGAACTTCAAGCAGAGTCGCTCCTGGAGCAGTTCTCCGTTGGGCTTCGCCCGACACCCCATCCGCTTGCGGTAGGGTCGGGGACTTCCGTAACCCCTCGGCCTCCGGATGGTACACCACCTGCGCAGTCACTCGAATTCGGTACGGACTGAGCTACGACCTGGTCGTTAGCTTTAGCTTGATGACATCGGAGCGGTGCAACACGAAGTAATCAAACTACGAGGTGATCAAACTACGATGCCAAGTGAACATCGACGCCGAGCGAATCTCAATCATCTCGAACTCAACCTCACACCGCTGCTTGACGTCGTTCTTCAGTTAATCACGTTCTTCATGATGCTGGTCCACTTCGGAACCAAGATTGAAGCGGCTGAGCGCGATGTCCGACTCCCGGTGACGCCTGCGGCACTCCCCGGCCCGGAACTTCTCGACGAAGCAATCGTGGTAACAATCGACGAGTCGGGAGATCTCGTTGTCGGTAATCGCGCTCTCCGCGGCGATCAAGCTCGACAATGGTGGCAAGACCAAGCTTCAATCCGATTCCGAGGCGCAACAACACTTGGAATTGGGATTGAAGAGCTCCCGACGCGGATCATCGTCCGGGCTGACCGGACGGCGACGTTCGGGGATGTCCGGTCGATGCTGGCAACGGCACAAGAGGTGGGATTCGCCCGGTTCAGCTTGGTCGTCCAGCGTCGGGAGACACCGTAAACCATGCGACGGTCTGCCTCGAATCGTCCTCGAGCACGAGACCAAGGACCACCGGAAACGGTCGAGTTTCCGGTCGCACCGATGCTCGACATGTCGTTCCAGCTCTTGGCCTTTTTCATCCTGACCTTTCAGGCTCCTTCCAATGAGTCACGGATCGATCTCTACTTACCGGCGAGCCCGGCCGTACTTGCAACCTCTCCGGCTGGAGACAATAGCGCTCGGAGCGGTCTCACCTTCAATAGCGATCTCGAAACCGATCTTGTCGTCCGCGCAATATCTGATGAGTTGGGGGACCTTACGCTAATCGAGCTTCAGGGGTCTGAAGTTCCCAGCCCAGCCGAACTCACCGCGAGACTGAGGGCCTATCGAGAGCAACTCGTTGGTGAACCAATTGCGATCCGCCTGATTGCGGACGATCGACTGAGCTATGATGCAGCAGCAAAGCTGATCGTTGCCTGCTCCGCTGCCGGGATCGAGTCAATCATGCTCAGCGGTGCTGCACCCGGAATTGGAGCTAACTGATGCGATCACCAAGACCGGGAGTCTGGATACGTGTAGGATCGATTCTTTTCTTAATTTTGATCGTTCCTTCAATTGTAAGAGCAGACGATGTTGACTCACTTACGATCCGCAACATCAACGCGTATCAAGAGGCATTGCAGCCCCTCGATCCCTCCGAGGCTCCGCCTCTCGTCCGTTTCCGAGACCTCTGGGAAAACCCTGACGAATTTCTGGGGCGTCAGCTCAGAATTGAAGGAATCCCGAGGCGGCGATTTCGACAGGAGGCAATCGGTGAGTTGCCTCCACTCGTTGAACTCTGGATTGCCTCCAGTCAGGGAAATCTGACCTGTCTGGTCTATCCCAAACCTAGATCCGGAGATCAGATTCCGCTAGGCCGACTCGTCCATTTTACAGGGACGTCGCTCGGACGGATTCAGTACGACGCCGACCAATCCCGGGTCGCTCCATTACTGGTTGGGCCAGAGCCACCGCGACTGATCAAGGCAAGCGACCAAGATCGCTCTGAGTCTACGTCCAGCCTCTTGAACGAATTTGACTGGCTCCTCGGACTCATTGCGGTCTTGCTCGTCTGTTCCACCCTTGCCCGGGTCTTGCTCCTTCGTCCTCAGAGACGACGACGGTCGCTTCTCGCCGAAGATCAACGTCCCAACGACCACGATCCTCGGCCCGTCTTTATTGATCAGATAAGCACGGACACAACACGAGCCGATTCCAAACCCTCGACTTGATGAACGCCCCGCTCTTGAGTCACTCTGAAGATCCAGCCCGCGCCGGTGTTGAGGGACGAGTCGAACCATGTCGAATACCAAACTTCTCGCTCAATCGCCGCTGACGGATCCGCGGTCGCTCCTCAGCTCGGCAGCATTTCATGGGCTCTTGCTTTTCCTGGGCTCGTTTGTGGTCCTAGCGCGAGTGTTTCCGGGAGATGACACCACGCGTTCCCCTTCGGTGATCGTTGGTGCACTCGACCCCGTCGACAACCGGACCGTGGCAGTCCAACCCGGTGGGGGCCCTGGGGAGATTGGTGGGACGTTGACCCCCGAAGAGATGGAACGACTCGGCGGGGCGGGAACTCCGGTTGCCTCTGACGCACTCGCCGAGTCGTTGATTGAAGACATCCTCCCCGTTCCGATGGCAGCATCAAGCTCAACGGAACCTCTTCCGCTCCCCGATGCGCCTGGACTCGGCGTCTTACCTGGTCCTGGACTCGGTGGCGGCGGCGGTTCTGGAGGAGGTTCAGATGGAGGCCAAGGACCAGGTATTGGTGCCGGGACCGAATTTTTTGGAACCAAAGAACGGGCGCAATCGTTCCTCTATGTGATCGATCGATCTCACAGTATGAACAATCGGGGCGCGATTAACCTCGCGAAACGTGAGCTACTCGCAAGTCTAGAGCAACTCCCCCCCGAAGCCGACTTTGGCGTTCTCTTTTACAACGAGAAGATTATCGGCTTTCCCGATCCAACCGGTGTCACCAGCCTGATGTCAGCGACCCTGAACAACAAGGGAAGACTCGAACGCACACTCCAAGAGATCGTTGCCGATGGTGCGACCAATCACGTCGATGCGCTGCTTGCAGGGATTGATCTCAAGCCGGAGGTGATCTTTTTTTTGACCGATGCCGACCGGATGCAGGATTGGGAAGCAGAGAAACTGATTCGCGCCGCGGGACCGATCCGGATCCAAGCGATCGAGTTTGGACTCGGTCCTGACCTCGGTGTGGTGGTCCCGCTCCGAACCCTCGCGACTTCAACGGGCGGCTCTTATCGTTATGTGGACCTCACGTTGTTCTCACGTGGCCGCTTTTCGAATCATTGACATGGGTTGATGACTGTGAAATCCACCAAACAACCCAAGCAGATCGTCCTCAGTGGAGTTACCCGAGGACTCGGCCGAGCGATGACCGAGGGCTTTATCCGGCTCGGTCATCGAGTCGCCGGCTGTGGACGCTCAGCGAATGCCATCAACGCACTCAACGACTCATACCCGGCTTCCCACCGCTTCGATGTCGTCGATGTCTCGATCGCGTCGGAAGTCCGACGCTGGGCCACCCTCGTCCTTGATGATTTCGGTACGCCTGATCTCCTCATTAACAATGCCGCGTTAATGAATCGGAACGCACGACTCTGGGAACTCGATGCAAGAGAGATCAATCAGCTCATTGATGTCAATATTAAAGGTGTGATTCACGTCATCCAAGCGTTCTTACCGTCGATGATCGAGCGTGGTTCTGGAGTCATCGTGAATTTCAGTAGCTACTGGGGGCGCTCCACGTCCCCCGAAGTCGCCCCCTACTGCGCCTCGAAATGGGCGATCGAAGGTTTGACACGATCGCTCGGAAGCGAACTCCCACCCGGGCTTGCGGCGGTGCCCGTCAATCCTGGTGTGATCGATACTCCGATGCTTCGGAGCTGCTTTGGTTCCGCAGCGGCTTCCTACCTTCAGCCAATGGAGTGGGCCGAGGCCGCTGTTCCGTTTCTCCTCTCACTGGGTCCCGCAGAAAACGGTAAGCCAGTTACGGTCCCCGGACAATAACTCGGACGAGCGATTGTATGAGCGTTGTCGAAAATTCATCCAACGATCTCAAGCAATCGACTCCACATCCTCGCTGAAGCCCTAATCTTCAATACTCATTTACGTATTATCATCGGAGGCTTCGCGATGGATCTCGGGGCCTGATTTTTGCTGATTCCCCAGGGAGCCACGGCCGAGACCCCTATCTTAAGGAGTCTTGCTCGGGATGGATCTCACCGTCAGATACACAAGGAGGAGGCCTGCTCGGGATCCGGGCCAATTCAAATCTCTGAAGTACTCGGTTCATCTCCCGGGGGTCCGGGAATGGAAACTGGTCTGGCGAGTCTCTGTCGCCTCGGTTACCCTCCAAACATCACCACAGGTCGTGACTTCTTAGTGAGTTTTGATCCTCGATCCTCTCTTCGCATCGTGAACGCAACACCATGAACGTCAAAGCGAACGACATCCGGAAGGGAATGGTCATCACCATGGATGGCCAGAATTTCGTTGTCCATGACTTCTACCACCATACTCCGGGCAACCTCCGCGCGATGGTGCAAGCGAAGTTGAAGAACATGAAGACCGGGACGATCATCGACAAGCGTTTCCGCTCCGTCGACCAGGTCGAAGTCCCATTCGTCGAGTCTAAAGAGTTCGAATACCTCTACTCTCAAGGCGATGACGAACACATCTTCATGGATACGACGACGTTCGACCAGATCAGCTTCCCGATCGACATGGTCGGTGACATCATGAAGTTCTTATTGCCAAACGCTAAGGTGAGCGTTCGTTATGTTGACGAGAAGCCGGTCTCGGTTGCTCCTCCCGACATCGTTGAATTGGAGATCACCGACACCCCCCCCGCAATCAAAGGGGCGACCGCGACGAATCAATACAAAGACGCCACCACCGAAACGGGGTTTCAGGTTTCCGTTCCCCCCTTTATTGAACCTGGGGAGAAAATCAGGGTCGACACCAGAGATGGTAAGTACGTCGAACGAGTAAAGTAACGCGGTCGATCCCCATCGATCCTCCCAAATGGAACCAATGCGGTGTCGACGGCAAGCGCTCTAAACTATCTGCAAGACTTGATCGCGCTGCCCAGTGTGAACCCGATGGGTAGGGAGACTGGAGCCAAAGCTCCTTATCTTGAGGGCCGGGTCACCGACTATCTCGATTCCTTTTTCCAACGCCTCGGGGTGCCCTACAAACGAATTACGGTCTTGCCTGGTCGTGACAATCTGATCGCTTCCTTTGAATGTCCGGGAGCGCAACGGACACTCCTCTGGGATGTCCATCAAGATACGGTACCAGTCGAAGGGATGACGATCGATCCCTTCTCACCCCAGATCGAGGGCGGCAAGCTCTTTGGTCGCGGCGCAAGTGACGTGAAGGGGAGCATGGCGGCCATGCTCTCCGCGTTCGAACGACTTGTCCGCGAACGTCCTCAAGGCAGTGCAAACATTCTCCTTGCCTGTACCGTGGACGAGGAATACACCCACCGAGGTTCCTCTGCCCTCGGTGCGATGGGGCTGGAAGTCGATCTGGCGATTGTTGCCGAGCCGACGATGCTTCAGATCGTCAACGCACACAAAGGTGCGGTTCGCTGGAAGGCGATCACCCGCGGTAAGGCGTGCCATAGCTCGCGACCTTCGGACGGCATTAATGCGATCTATCGGATGGCAAGAGTCCTCGAACAACTTGAACTTGAAGCCGAGCGACTCTTGAGGAGTGAACCTGACCCAATCCTCGGAACACCGACCCTCTCGGTCGGTCGGATCGAAGGTGGCCAAAGCGTCAACATCGTCCCTGATTACGCTGAGGTGCAGATTGACCGTCGGGTAATTCCGGGCGAAGCTCCCGACACCGTCCGTGAGGAACTCCTAAGACGGATTAATGCTCAACTCCCTTTTGAGGTCGAGTTTGGCATGCCCTGGGTCCGAATGCCGGCCTTGAGTCCAAAACTTTCGCGACCCTGGCTCGATCAGGTCAGCCAGACCTTGACACCGATTCTTGGGAAAGAAACTCAGATCGAATCCGTCCCCTTTGGAACCGATGCCGGGCCACTCGCCGCAGCTGGGATACCGTCGATCGTCCTTGGTCCCGGCGATATTGCCCAGGCTCACACTAAAGACGAGTGGATCGAAGTCGAGCAACTAGAGCGTGCGGTCGAGGTTTACTATGGCCTTGCGGTTGGGTTGGGATCGACCTCTTAAATCTGCCTGCATCCTCTTTCCAATTGATCATTTGGGACGAATCGTCCGAACTTTCGGCGTATCCCCGAGGACCTCGTCACGGATCTTCCTTAAGATCCGCTGCTCAAGGAGAACATCGGGGCCTTGATCGATCCAGCCCAGTGGTGCGGCGATGGGACCGACAATTTCGCGCGAGCGACTGACAGGGAAGTCCTGCGGAAACGAGGCGCCACCACCGGTCTGCCGTTCCGGTCGATCAAGAAACTCAAGCTGCTTGTAGGCTTCGACCTTGATCGCATAGCCACCCGCAACGGGATCGACGGATGCGATTGCATACCTCCGGTAGGTTTGGAGAGTTGACTCCAACCGTTGTTCGAAACCGACGGTGTCCCGTCGCCAGGGTTCGAAGATCGTCGCCGAGGTTTCAGGGTATGTCCGAATTTCACGCGCAAGTCGGTCTTCAGATTCGATCTCAAGGATTTCATCGAGTCCATGGACCGCCGCATCCCAAGCGACCTCAAAATCCGAGGTTTCGACCACAATCGGATTCGGGATCGGCTGCGCAGGTGGTCGAATCGTGGCACAGCCCGTTCCGAGTAAACTCACCGTGATGCAGATAAGTCTAATCACGACAGGCTTTGACTTGACTGGCATCAGGGACTCCTCGATTTCGACTTGTCTCGGGATCCGCATCCGACGAACTCTCGCCGGCATCCGATCATTCAGAGACCACGTTGTCGACTTCGAAGGGCCAACCGGTCCGGACCAGGATTGCAAAATGACTTGAAGCGTTCGATCCGACAACCCCAATTTGTTGAGAGGAACAACAGGCCCCCCAACGCAATCAACTAATCAGCAAGTATACAATCGTCAGGGTTGACCATTGAGATTCATCGAGGCTACTGTTAAGGATCATTTTTAAGTGGACGCGAACACCTGAAATCGACGTTGTTTCCTTGATTTGAGACGGGCGACCCGACTATGGCTGTCGACAAGAAACCTGAAGATCAGATTCCGGATACCGAAGTCGCCACGGCGGAGACAACCGAAGCCGTTCACGAACAAGCCCATGATGATCCTACGATCTTGATGCGTTGGTTCCAACGCGGCCTTGAACAGGGTACAAGCTTCTGGATCACCGTGGGAATCGTTCTCGCAGCTGCGGTTGCCCTCGGTGCTGCCATTACGCTCCTGCTTTCACCGTCGAAGGCTGGCGCGGAGGCGTGGAGCGGTTTGATCGCGGCATCAGGGACTGCTGGCTCGCTGGAGGGGGTCATGGTCGATCCGCGCTCGCAGTGGTCACTCGACTTCAACGGAACTCTTCAAGGGAGCCTGAGGGAGTTTCAGTTCATCTCCACCAAGATTGAATGGGACGGGACGGAAGCGTCGGAGTGGGCTCTACTCCGCTATGCGTCATTTCTCTTGCTTGAGAGTTCGATCCAGATTCCTGATCCCAGTGAATCCTTGAACGCTCTCCCCGATTCAGTGGAAGAAACAGGGAAGAAAGCGGGTGCAACACGGTTGATCGAAGCCATGGCGATCTATCAGGAACTCCAGAGTTCGGATGGGCCTGAGAGCATCCGTCGCCAGGCGAGTCTTGGCTTCGCTCGTGCAGCGGAAGCTTGCCTCGCGCTCGGCGCCGATGATCGTAACCAGGCGATCGGGAAATTCCAGGATGACGCACTCCCCGTCGACCTGGTCAAGACAATCAACGAACTCGATCGTGAGAAGGTGCTCTCGCTATACGAAACAACGGCGGAGAAGTTTCCTGAGACTCCGGAAGGTAAACTCGCCGGAGAGCTTGCCGAGAAGTTGTCCACGCCCCAAGCCGCCAGTTTCTATGTTTACTTGGCCGACCCGCCTTCCGATCCCTTGGGTGGCCTGACTTTGCCAACAGGATCGACAGGAAGCACTTTCGATCCGACGAATCCAGGATTCCAGATTGCTCCGCCGATCGACCCAGTTGATGAAGCTCTCTCCGGACTCTTGAACGAAGAAGAGTCTTCGGAGGAAGAATCAACGCTTGAACTTCCTGTGATCTTCGAAGACCCACCCTCTTCAGACGAAAACGATTCGCCTGAGACGAAGAACGAAGACCCGAACCAATAGCCTGAGAATGCTGTCGACTCTCTTTGAGGCATTCCGTCTTGGACGTCGCAAACTCTTGACTGTGTCGTGCTGACCTCGATCCGGACCCACAGATCGATGAGCCGCGAACGATCGCTCTCGGCCGTGCCGACTGAATTCACCGTCCGCGCCCGGTCGGGCGCGAAGCGAATCGATCACTATCTCCACAGCCGTTTTCCGGACTATTCGCGCTCGGTCTTCCAGAAAGTGATTGATGCGGGGGCCGTTCTCGTCAATGGCCAAGTCGTCAAAGCGTCGTACCGAATCCAGCTTGCCGACGTCGTACGAGTCTGGCTCCCAGAGCTTACGCACGAACTCCCCCAGCCCGAAGATATCCCGCTTTCAATCGTCTACGAGGACGACTATTTTCTTGTTGTGGACAAACCGCCGGGGATGGTGGTCCACCCCGCAAAGGGG
Organism: uncultured Isosphaeraceae bacterium; assembly: GCA_964510225.1. Classification (GTDB taxonomy): domain Bacteria; phylum Planctomycetota; class Planctomycetia; order Isosphaerales; family Isosphaeraceae; genus CAZEAN01. Next base: position 17,955 of record CAZEAN010000031.1, on the reverse strand, counting down.
AATTGGCAAGGGACCTTGGTTAACGCGCTCCAATTCCGATTCGATTCGCTCTCGAAAGTCTCTGGTGAACACCGACCGGGGATCGTCCACCGACTCGACCGCGACACCTCCGGATTAATCCTGGTCGCCAAAGATGACGCGTCACACGCAAGACTTGCCCGCCAATTCGAAGAGCGGACGATCCATAAAGAATACCTAGCAATCGTCTACGGAACGCCGGAGCGAGATTCTGATTATATTGAAAGATTGATCGGTCACCATCCGACCGTCCGTGAGAAGATGGCAATCCGTCGCGAGGAGGACGGTGGAAAAATCTCGATCACTTTCTATGAAGTGATCGAACGGTTTCAAAGCTATGCATTTATTCGGTGTAAACCGATGACGGGACGTACTCATCAGATCCGTGTCCATCTCGCCCACGTCGGCTGCCCGATCCTGGCCGACAAACTCTACTCAGGTCGTAGCTCGGTGACGCTCGGCGAGATCGGCGGTGATGTAATTCCGGACGCTGATCGGGTCCTCCTCGGTCGACAGGCACTTCACGCCCACCGCCTCGAACTCGACCATCCCGGTACAGGGGAACGCCTCGAACTCGTCTCCGATCCGATGCCCGATATGGCCGCGACCTTGAAGGCGCTCCGCCAGTACCGTGCCTTGACTCGATAATCCTCTGGTCGTTCGAGGCGGTCGGGCGGATTCCAAAGCACGAGCTTAGTGATCTCTTGCTCCGAGGACTCCTAGGTGGGCACAATCACGGTCGATCCTGACGACCAATGACAGCCCTCCCTCGATTGTCCCCGGAGTATGTCCTATGTCTCTCCTTCCAATTGCTCTTTGTCTGACCTTGAGTTCCAGCCCGGAGCCACAAGAATCTTTTGCTGGTCGGCCGATCGTGATCGCTCACCGAGGTGCGAGCGGCTATCGTCCCGAGCACACCTTGGCGGCCTATGAGTTGGCAATCGAGATGGGGGCCGACTATATCGAGCCCGACCTCGTCGTGACGAAGGACGGTGTTCTCGTTGCGCGACATGAGAATAACATTGCCGACACTACCGACGTCGCTGATCATCCCGAATTCGCAGACCGAAAAACGAGCAAATCGTACGGCCGATACACACAGGAAGGCTGGTTCACCGAGGACTTCACCTTAGAAGAACTCAAGACGCTCCGCGCGAAGGAACGGATGCCCGAACTCCGAACAGAGAGTGCTCAGTACGATGGTCGTTTTGATGTTCCGACTCTCCAGGAAGTCATTGACCTCGTCCGAGAGAAGGAAACGGAAGCAGGCCGCCGCATCGGAATCTATCCTGAAACAAAAGGGTCCTCATACTTCCGGTCGATCGACCTTCCGATCGAAGAGCGGTTGGTCGAAGTATTCCGAGAGAACGGTTACGAAGGATCTCGGGCGCCCGTTTTTATCCAGTCGTTCGAGATCGCTAATTTGGTCGAGTTGAACAAGATGACTGACCTTCCCTTAATCCAGCTACTCGGTGGCGGTGGTTCTCGACCGCTCGATTACGAACTTGGTGACGAGATCAAAACCTACAATGACCTACTGACTCCTGACGGTCTCGCTGCAATCGCGACTTATGCCGACGGAATCGGCCCCAACACACGTCTCGTCGTCAACAGCGGCGACGGCAACGACTATGGTGAGCCGACAGGCCTCGTCGAACGTGCTCAGGCCGCTGGCCTTCTCGTCCACGTCTGGACTCTCCGCGATGAAGCTCAGTTCCTCCCTGCCAACTACCAGGATGACCCTACCCGAGCCTACCTCTTTTTCCGCGACCTCAACGTCGACGGAATCTTCACTGACTTTCCCGATACCGCGGTGAATGCCTTCAAGTCGCGCTGATGTCACGGTCACCCCTGAGTTGAACTCAGGGGTCCAATGCCAATCGACTGCGACCGACGAATCAACGGCGACCTAGCAACCAATTCTCGATCGTTGGATAAACTTGAGCACGAGAGGTCAGACCGACGACCGCGTCACTATGGCCGGCGTCGGCTTGATAGCCCTGAGCTCGACCAAAGACGTGAAGCGTCTTATCCGTCGATCCCACACGATCGTAAATAAAGCGTTGGACAGTTGGGGGCGCCAGCTGATCCAAAGCTCCACAAGTGATGAGGATCGGTACTTGGACATTGGAGAGCATCCTGGCATAGCTAAAGCGTTTGGAGGAGTCTAGTAACTCGCCCCGGGTTGCCATAACAAGATACTGTTGGAGTAAGCCAAGCGATGGAACATCGACGCCATCCGTCGTCAATGCCCGGTAGATTTCAGGGCTAACGTGCCTTTCGTTGAAAAAGAGGTTGTCGACACTCGTGAGGGAGTCGGCGATCAACTCTTCAGGCTCGACCTCAGGCGTTGTCATTTGTCCGGTTCGAAGCTCGATCATCTCGTTCAAGAATTGAACGGCGAGCTGGCCATTGGGCATTGTGACTTGGCTTCCAATGGTCACGAGCTTGCCAATCCCGGGATTCTGGTACCGAGCGAGATGACAGAGGGCGATGATCCCGCCCATCGAGTGACCAATCCATGCGACCTCTTGCGCTCCGGTTCGGCTCCGGACCAGGTGAACAAACGCGGGGACGTCGTAGTTGATGTGATCGTCGAGCGTCCAGCGTGCGAACCTGGGATCCAGGGTCGCATAGCCAGTCGGCGCGATCTGGCCCCGAGTCGCGCGGCGGATCAAGCTCCCGACGGCCAAGGTTGGCGCGGTGTCGATCTTGGCGACCCATTTCTGACTGAGTCCACATCCCCGGAGGTTCACAACCCAGACATCCCAACCTTGTTGTGCGAGGTACTGTGCCAGACTGACGCTGGGGTCCAGGTCCCAAAATTGAGCGTTATAGCTGAGCCCGTGGCAGAGGATGACCGGGATTGTTCCGGGGCGAGCACCATTCGATGGTCGGAATCGGTGGGCCACGAGCGTCCAACCATCAGCGGTCCGGATCGGAATGGTCTCGCCGCTGAGGTGAGGGGCAATTGTCCGCTGAATATTTTCAGGCGAGATCTGTTGCCGGAGCAGTTCCTTACCAAAGTCTTCCAGGAAACTACCGAAATCCTGGGATCGAGCGGTCCGGCTGAAACAGGAAACCGGCACGATTAACATGCAGAGACAAAGCGTTCTGATTCCATGGCAGCGCATCAAGTACCCTCCTGGCAGCGCTCAAATTGTGCAATCGAGCAGCGCGGAATCTGCTCGATTGAGCAGGACGATCCTTTATCATCAGTCGACGAGGACGGCTACCCGAATCAAACCGAGGCACTACAAGGTTTGCGAATCCCCCGTAAAATCGTCAGAACTCAAATCGCTGGGCTCGTTAGCTCACCTTGTCCAGAACCCGACGTATTGACGGATTCCCGATGATTTATGACCTCTCTCCGACCATTTCGGAACGACTCCAAGTTTGGCCAGGAGACACTCCGCCGTCGCGCGAAATCTTGCTCGAGATCGCGCGTGGGGACAATTTAACCCTCTCTACCTTGCACGCGACGGTCCATCTTGGAAGCCATGTTGATGGCCCCAACCATTACGAAGCCAGGGCTTTAGGAGTCGAGAGCTGGCCGCTAGAGCTTTTCCTCGGACCCGCCGAAGTCGTCCACGCGTCGGTGAACGCTGGCGAACGCATCGGAGTTGGTCATTTTGAGCCGAATCGGTTTGAGAAAGGGTCGGCAACCTGCCCGAGACTCCTCATCAAAAGCGGCACTTATCCTGATCCTGAACACTTCAACGCCGACTTTGCTTCCATTGATCCAGAACTCATTGACGTGCTCGCCGCTTCCGGTGTCCGGCTTATGGGGATCGACACACCAAGCGTCGATGCCTTCGACTCCAAAGATCTTCCCGCGCACCACCGCTGTGCTGCTCATGGAATCGCGATTCTCGAAGGGCTCCGGCTTGGGGAAGTTCCCGACGGAACCGGTTACGAACTCATCGCCCTCCCGCTCAAACTCGAAGGCTTTGACGCCAGCCCCGTCCGCGCAATTCTCAGAAAGCCGTAGCGCCTAAAATCATTTGCGTATTGAACTATCACCGGTGATTGGAAGGCTTTTCCTTTCACTCAGTCTGGTTGCTCCCTGCAATCGACTTCAGGTTGATCCGCTCGTGCATTTTGAAAAGATCTGATCGAGCGATTGGCGAGTTACACTGATGGCTTGCCGGGGGCTATTGCCAATCACGTCGTTGGCTGCCGGTCTCGTTGCTCTCGGGGAAGAAGACACGATGACCACACATTGATGGCCGATCGGTGATTCGACTGAGAGTGCGACGGTTCAATCCGGAAACAGCGTGCTGGTGCGCTGGTGCATTGTTCGCACAATTGCGTCCTCATGAAGACCATCTGAGTTAGCTTCTCATTACTCTGTTAGGATGACAGAATGATCGAGAACAATGCGGACAAAAACTCAACGCAAATTCACCGCTCACAAGCAATGCACTTGAATCGTCCGAACATACAATTACCCAGTACACAACAAGTCAATAATTTTGAATGAATGACCAGATCTCTTCGAAGCAGCCTAATGATCCGCTCCTCGGATACCGGAACCAGTTTCCGATCCTAGAGAAGACGGTTTACCTGATTAGCAACTCGCTCGGAGCGGTCCCTCAACAGGTTGAACAGTCGCTCCAAAATTACTACGAAACTTGGGCATCGCGGGGTGTCCGGGCTTGGGAGGAAACCTGGTGGAAACTCTCTAGCGTCCTTGGTGATGACGTTGCGCCGCTTATCGGGGCCGGCCTTGGAGAGACAACTTTCCTGCCGAGTGTCACCGTTGCCCATGCGGTCTTGTTCAGTGCTTTTGATTATGGCGACCACCGTCCTAAGATCGTCACCGACGCGATGCACTTTCCGTCGATCTTGTACCTCATCGATCAGCAATCAAGGCTGGGGGCGGAAGTTGTCACGGTCCCTTCAATCGACGGTTTGACGGTCGACGCTGGTCAGATCATCGACGCGATTGATGATCAGACTGCGTTTGTTGCCATCTCTCACGTACTCTTCAAGAGTGCGTTTATTCAAGATCTGAGATCGATTGCCTCAAAGGCTCGGGAGGTCGGGGCCGTCTTGATCGCTGATGGCTACCAGGCGGTCGGCACCATTCCCGTGAATGTCCGCGATCTTGGAGTTGATGTTTATATAGGGGGCTGTTTGAAGTGGCTCTGCGGCGGTCCCGGGACGGCGTTCGTTTGGGTGCATCCCGATCAAGTCGCTACGCTGGAACCTAAGTTGACGGGTTGGATGGCGGATCAACACCCGTTTGCGTTCAATCGGACTCTTGAGCGCCGTGACGACACCTGGCGCTTTTTGATCGGGACCCCTTCGATTCCATCACTTTATGCAGCACGACCGGGCTTGGCGATCATCCGTGGTGCCGGCATCGAGGCAATCCGGGCTAAGTCAATTCGACAAACGACCCGACTCCTCGAACTCGCCGACGAGGCTGGCCTTCCCTGTACTACTCCTCGCGATCCTGAACGCCGGGGCGGGACCGTCGCAATCGACCTTACGGAGGGGCTCGGCGTCTCTCGGGCTCTTAAAGCCCGCGAAATTCTCTGCGATTACCGGCCCGGTGCGGGGATCCGACTCTCGCCCCATTTCTACAACGGGGACGACGAACTCGAACTCGCGATCCGAACGGTCCTCGAGATCTTGGAAACGAAAGAATGGGAAGCCTATTCTGTCGCTGCAACCGCCGTGACTTGAGGATTCAGAAAGTCAACGCACGAACCAATCGAAACACTGAAGTGGGGACTCGGCTGTCGTGATTGTTCGAGTGGAACTGCCCCCTCCGTAAGGAGAAACGGAGCAGGACCCCGATGAACTTGCTGAGTAACCGCCCCGAAGCCGGCGTCTCCCAACAGTTTCCTCATCTGCTTCTTTGTACAATGATGGATGTCGCCCTCAATGCTTGCGACACAGAATTCATAGATAAACCAGCCGTAAGGCGCGTCTCGATAGCCATCGATCAGGAGCAGACGTCCCCCCGGTTTGAGTACCCGCCGCATCTCCTGCACGGCCCGAGCTTGATCCGGATAATGATGGAAACTGTTCGCACAAGTGACGACATCGAACGAACCAGCCGCGAAAGGGAGACGTTCGCTATCACCCTGAATCGGGGTGAGATGCTCTCGGTCTGCTGCCCAACGCTCGGCGCCACGTTGGAGCATCTCCGCAACAAGATCAACTCCCCAAACGTCTGCCTCAGGAATTGATTCGCGGATCCGTGCCGCGAAGACCCCGGTACCACAGCCAACATCAAGGATCCTCAGTGGTCGAGTCTCGAATTCCGCGCGGATCCGATTGATAATCACCTGATGCGAGGGTCGGAAGAGGAGCCACTGCAGGATCGAACGATCGTAACTATCGCTCCACTTCGTAAATTCGTGCGTCGCCTGCTGCTTGTCGTAACCCAAGGTCATCTCCTCCGGATCGGGCTCCAGTTCCTAGTCCATGGTAGGGAGGGTTCCCGCTAGAATAGAATCGAACTCGGAGAGTTGGACAAGTCTAAAGGGATCAAACCTCCACTCGACACAAAAAAGTCTGTTGGGTGAAGTCAACGAAACCTCCTCTCAATTCTGATGACCATCCTCAACGGAATCGATGAGAAAGAACCGGGACTGACGGTCGACCAAGATCGGCCAGTCTATCTGGATCATCACGCAACGACCCCAACCGACCCGGCCGTCGTGGAAGCGATGCTTCCGTACTTTACCGAACGGTTCGGCAATCCCTCGAACGTCTCTAATCGCTTCGGATGGGAAGCGACCGATGCCGTGGAACAGGCACGAGCCGAGGTCGCCGCGTTAATTGGTGCCGATCCCGAGGAAATCCTCTTTACGTCCGGCGCCACCGAGTCGAACAATCTCGCAATTAAAGGGATTCTTCGGGGAGATCGTCGACCCGACCGACACCTGATCACAACAGCTACTGAGCATCATGCCGTTTTGAATCCGGTCCGAAGACTTGCTCGGGAGGAAGGTGTCCGCCAGACTATCCTCAGCGTTGATCGATTCGGCGCTGTTGACCCAGATGACATCGCAGCCGCGATCACGCCCGAGACAGTCCTCGTTTCAGTAATCTGGGCAAACAACGAGATCGGTACGATCAACCCGATCGAGGAAATCGCCGAAGCTTGCCGAGAACGCGGAATCGCCTTCCACACAGACGCGGCTCAGGCTGCCGGTAAAGTGCCAATCAATCTCAAAGAGACCCCAGTCGATCTCCTGAGTCTGACGGGTCACAAGTTCCATGGACCCAAAGGGATCGGCGCCCTCTTCCGACGTCGGGGTAAACCTCGGATTGCGCTAAAACCGCTCGTTGACGGTGGGAAACAAGAGTCAGGGCTCCGGAGTGGAACTCTCCCGGTCCCCCTTATCGTGGGACTCGGAAAAGCGGCGGAGTTAGCAAATCGGAGACTGGAACTCGAAACGAAGCGGTTTCAGATGCTCCGTGACCGCCTTGAAGGACGGATCCGCGACGGTCTTGCCCCCCTTGTGGTCCGTCGGAACGGCGACCCAGAGCACTGTCTCCCCAATAATTTGCACCTAAGTTTTCCAGGTGTCGACGGCTCAGTGCTCCTGATTAGGCTCGTCGGACTCGCGGTCAGCTCTGGAGCAGCTTGTTCGACCTCGAACCCCTCGCCTAGTCATGTCCTCCGTGCCATCGGGCTCGATGAAGAACTTGCGCTAGCGAGTCTTCGATTCGGGATAGGCCGGACTACAACAGAGGCTGAGGTCGATCAAGCTGCCTCGATCGTCATCCGGTCGATCCGAGCCCTCCGAGGTAAGGCTCCATCGGTTTGAGTCGTCAGAGTCCAGTCGACTTGTGATCCGTACGCAACTGCGTAGAATACAGTTGATCGGCGGATCTGAATTATCCGAACGTCGCAGGGCGATCCATTCACTCTTACTCTCCAGAATCCAGGAGTTCAACGCTCATGAGTGTTACCCTCACCGAGAAAGCGGCTGTTGAAGTTAAGCGAATCATCGAGGAACAAGGTGGCGACGAACCGATGCTCCTCCGCGTCAGCGTTCAAGGTGGCGGATGCAGCGGTTTTTCCTACGGCTTAGGCTTTGATACCGAAAGTTCTGAAAAAGACCGAATCGCCGAATTCCACGGTGTCAAGCTCGCTGTTGAAAAGAAGTTTGACCCATACCTCGATGGCACCGTCATCGACTTCTACGACGGGCTGGAGAAACGAGGCTTCGTTTTCAACAACCCGAACGTTGTGAAGAGCTGTGGTTGCGGCAGCTCATTCCAAGTCTGATTGCTCATCCGATCGACAACGACGATGCGAGCCACAGTGCAAGTATCAAGGTCCCGCTTGTGGCTCGCATTCTAAGTAATCGGTTTGACGTGCGATTAGAGACCGAGTAGACCTTTGTGAGCGTACCCGAACAAAATGAGGTCTACGGCTCAGAAGCCACTTCTGGTTGATTTGGACCATTAGTATATGGCTCAAGCGTTCCCTCACTTTGGCAAAACGTGCTGGGCAGATTTGATTCGATGGAAGATGCCGCACCAGGTCGAACCAAGCCAACGCATCGATCCGGTTGGTGGCCTCTAATCTTGGGAACCGTTGCCGGTTTGGCCGTCCTTGTGACGCTCGGTGACCCCGGAATTACTAGTGACGAGCCAATCGACGTCAAAGTCGGTCGCTCGTATTTCGAAGAGTTGGGCAAGACGCTTGATCGTGCCGCTGATCAAGGTATCGACGCTCTTAACAAACGTACAGTCAGCAGATTTTTCGCTGACAACGCGCAACATCCACCCTTGGGTCGCTGGCTCCTCGGCGCGTCGTCTCTTGCCTTTGAGCCGCTCGAAGGAATCCTCGGCGGATCAGACCCAATGTCGGTCCATTCGGCAAGAATCGCACCAATGCTGGCGTTTGCCTTCTTAGTCAGCACTGTCACCGCGGAAGGCACTCGACGATTCGGTAGACCGGCCGGGATCGCCGCAGGGTTTGCTTTGATCTTAATGCCCCGCGTCTTTGCTCACGCCCACTTCGCGACCTTAGACACCTTCCTCTCCTTCTTTTGGACGCTTGCCCTCCTTGGAGCCGTCCGGGCGATTGACTCCAAACACCCAGGACGCTCGATGGCGGCTGCTGGGATCCTTTGGGGCCTCGTATTGCTCACGAAGATTCATGGTTGGTTGATGCCCCCGTTGATATTCGGTTACGCGATCTTTCGGCTCGGCATCCTCAAAGCGATTGCGGTCATGGTTGTCTGGCTCGTCATCGGTCTTCTAATCTTTGGCGCGGGTTGGCCTTGGCTCTGGTTTGAGACAGTCGAGCGCCTGACTCGATTTCTCTCGACGAGCGTTGCGCGACAACCAATCGACGTTCTCTATTTCGGAAAAGTGACGCCCGATCAAGCACTTCCGTGGCACTACCCGTGGTTCTACTTCCTCGTCACGGTCCCAGTCGGCTTGCTCGTCCTCGGCCTTCTCGGAGCAATCCAGGGGCACAGAAAAGGGCAGAGAGACCCGTTCACCAGCCTTCTCTTGGGATCGATCCTACTCTTCTTACTCCTTTTCAGTACTAGAGCACCTGTTTACGACGGCGAGCGACTCTTTCTCCTCGTCTTCCCGGCGTTTGCGCTGTTGATCGGGCTCGGTTTTGGGACCCTCTGGCAACGAAGCCGACCGAGAAGTCTTGCTCGAAGCTTGCTAGTTCTTTTGATGCTTGCCAGTGGTCTCGGAGTGATCCAATATCATCCTTTTCAGTTGAGCTACCACAGCCTTCTGGTCGGCGGGCTCCGGGGCGCAGAGAAACTCGGACTCGAGTTGACCTACTGGGGCGACACGATCGATTCGACTCTTCTCCACGAGACTGCTAAGATCGTCCCTCCTGGGGATTCCATTGTGATCGCGCCGACCTTCCACCACCTCTATCCGACCTCACGACTGACAGAAGAACTCTTCAATCGTGGATCCCAGCTCCTTCCCGAAGAGGCCCTAGAAGACACTCGCTGGCTTCTTGTGTTCCGCCGCGAGTCATTCTGGTCACCTCAACTCCGGTCCGAAGTCGATGTCGGTAAAGTAGTTGCAGTCCGAAAACGCCAGGGAGTCGTACTCGCCGCGTTAGTTGATCGGAATTCCTTCAGCCCTGTCGGTCGCGAAGATTCTTTCAGAAGGAATTGAAGGATCGCCATGATTCAGCTATTATTTCTTGAGAAAGTTTGTACGGAGAAATCTGTCGTGAGTCATCCAACCATGCCCGAGTTCTCGCACTTCGATGAGTCGGGGCGAAGTCGGATGGTTGATGTCTCTTCAAAACCAGAGACGCTACGATCAGCAACGGCATCGGGTCGGATCCGGATGAAACCGGAAACCCTAGCGATGATTCAAGATCGAAACCTCGCGAAGGGTAACGTCCTCGAAGTTGCCAGACTGGGCGGAATCATGGCGGCAAAGCGGACCGGAGAGTTGATTCCGCTCTGCCATCCACTCGGGCTCGACAGTGTTGAAGTCCGATTTCAAATTGAGTCTGAGGACGCGATCAAGATCGAAGCTACGGCAAGCCTCGTGGGGAGAACGGGCGTTGAGATGGAAGCTTTGACCGCCGTAACAGTTTCAGCGCTCACGATTTACGATATGTGCAAAGCGGTCGATCGCTCGATGGTGATTGAAGAGGTCGTTCTCGAACAGAAGAGTGGCGGTCGAAGCGGTACGTACCAACGAAGTTCCGATTCTTGAATCGTTCGACAGATCTATTCGATTTCGTAGAAAGCTCCGAGGCGAGGCAGATCATGAGCGAGACCGAGACAATGACCCGATCCCGGCACAATGGTCTTCTGCGAGATCGGTCCGATAGCATCTCGGCTGTTCTCGAGCCTTCGAGCGATCTTTCTCAGTCCGAACTTTCTAAGCAACTCCGACTTGCTTATGCTCCGATCGCCACTGAACTCGGAGAAGCGGAACGTATTTTCCAGGAAGAACTTGGGAGTCGGAGCGAGTTTGTCCAACGGCTCGTCGAGCATTCGAGTCGGTTCCGCGGGAAGCAACTCCGCCCCGCACTCTTACTGCTCACAGCGAAAGCATGCGGTGGAATTCAACCAGCGCACCCGGTCTTGGCTGCGGTCGTAGAGATGATCCATACCGCGACCCTCATTCATGACGACATTCTTGATGAAGCCGAGGTCCGCCGCCACGCCTCGACGATCAATGCGGAGTGGGGTAATGAAGCGGCAGTCCTACTCGGTGATTATCTCTTTACTCATGCGTTTCACCTCGCCAGTTCGCTCGAAACCGCGTATGCGTGCCGTCTGATTGGTCGCGCAACCAATCTCGTCTGCGAAGGTGAACTCCAACAGATCCATCATCGCGGGAACCTTCAGCTCGACGAGCAATCCTATTACGAGATTGTCCGGGGGAAAACAGCTGAACTCACGGCGGTCTCTTGCCGGCTCGGCGCTCATTATGCTGGGGCTGATGCAGCAACATCGGACGCACTAGATCGCTTCGGGCGTGATCTCGGAGTTGCGTTCCAGATCGCGGATGACGTACTTGATCTCTGTGGCGACGAGGAAGCAACCGGCAAGACATTGGGAACCGATCTCGAAAAGCAAAAGCTAACCCTTCCCGTGATCCGACTTCTTGAATCGGTCTCTCCGACCGAGGCTGCAGAGATCAAAGAATTACTTGAGCATACAAGTCTCGAAAATAGTGAACGACTACGCTCCTTCATCCGATCATCGGATGCCGTCGAGGAAGCCTGGCGATCAGCCCGAGGATTTGTTGCTTCGGCTCGACAAGAACTGGAGCGACTACCGGACTCTGAAGCAAAAACAATCCTTACAAAGTTGGCTACCATGGTAATCCGACGTTCTTATTGAGTCGAAATCAGCGAAGCCCCCGGAGAACGCAGTCCAGCCGGGGCGATGTCGTATGTTTCAGACATGAGCCTCGCTGAAAAAATCCTCAAACACATGAATTTGCTTGGCCTCAGTCAACAGTTGTTGGCGGAGCGTTCAGGCGTAAGTGACTCAGAGGTTTCGCGACTCCTCAACGGGAGGTCGAAACGTCCGGGCCTTCAGAGTATCTCCAAGCTTGCCCATGCACTCGGAGTCTCGATCGACTATCTTGCCGACGATTCGTTGGAGAACGACCCTCACCAAGGTGCCGATCCTCGAACCGCGATCGAATGGGAGATTGTTAAACGCTCCCGCGAACTTGGGACTCGCGACATCCTCCACATCATTGGTGCCGTCCGCGTCCTCGGGATCGATCTCGCTCTCCGACGCCTCTATGGAATCGATGGCCGGATCCCTGGATTGATTGAAACTCCCGACCACGAATCCAACGTTCCGCATCAAAACGGCGCGGGTGGTTCCACGCCCTCTCTATCGTAAGATTGTGGGTCGCGCGTCCTAGTCCCACACCACTTCAAGTGATGATCGAAGAACCACTCAAGCTCACCGAAGCTGGCTTTTACTGTCCGGCAGGTGACTTCTACATCGACCCCTGGAAGCCAGTTAAGAACGCTGTGGTGACTCATGCGCATGCCGATCATGCTCGATGGGGCTGCGGACGCTATCTCACCAGTAAGGAAGGCAAAGGGGTCTTGCGCGTCCGGATGGGTCGTGATGCCCTTATTGATGCTTTGGAATTTGGCGAATCGATCACCATCAATGGGGTGAACGTCTCGCTCCACCCGGCGGGACACATTCTGGGGTCATCGCAGGTTAGGGTCGAGCACCAGGGGCGGATCTGGGTCGTCTCGGGTGACTACAAGGATGGAACGGATAAGACTTGTACCCCGTTCGAACCGATCCGTTGTCATGGGTTTGTGACCGAGTCGACGTTTGGCCTGCCTATCTACCGGTGGCCCGAACAAGGGGAAATTTTCGACGCGATTAATCAGTGGTGGCGTTCCAGTGCCGAGCAAGGGAAGATCTGCCTCTTATTCGGCTATGCACTTGGGAAAGCACAGCGGCTACTCTCCGGATTAGACCCGAGCAATGGACCAATCTTTTGCCATGGCGCTGTCGAAAAGCTGAACGCGGCATATCGAGCAAGCAAGATTCCGCTACCTCCCACCCAGTATACTGGTGACGTCTCCAACAAATCGGCTTGGAAGGGTGGGATTGTCGTCGCCCCTCCTTCGGCGCACGGAACACCTTGGTCGCGGAAGTTCGGCCCATCGTCGACCGCATTCGCTTCAGGGTGGATGACAATCCGAGGAACTCGTCGGCGTCGAGCGGTCGATCGCGGCTTTGTCCTTTCCGACCACGCCGATTGGCCCGGCCTACTAAGCAGTATCGCGGCAACCGAAGCCGAGACAGTCTGGGTGACCCACGGCTATTCCGCAATCCTGGTCCGCTGGCTCCGCGAACAGCGCCTCAATGCTCAGGTCTTATCGACCCAATATGCCAATGACGAAGAGACGATTGCTGCATCCGACGAAACAGAGCCTGAGACAACGCCCGGATCTGACCTCTTCGCTTCATGAACGCCTTTGCTCGCCTTTATACTGCACTCGATGAGACCACCAAGACCAACGCCAAGGTCGAGGCCTTGGTGAATTACTTCAGAAGTGTCCCCGCGGAAGATGCCGCCTGGGCAGTCTATTTCCTGATCGGTCGGAAACCGAAGCAAGCTGTCCCTGCTAAAAAGCTCCGAGAATGGGCTGCGGAGATCGCTGGAATCCCCGAATGGTTGCTCGGAGAGTGCTACGACGCGGTCGGTGATGCTGCGGAAACTGTTGCGCTACTGTTGCCGCCCCCTAAAGCAGAAGAGACTCGACTCCTTTCAGTGATGGTACAAGAAGTCTTGCTCCCACTAAGGATGATGGAGGAAGAGCAACAGAAGAGAGTCTTGTTGCAAACCTGGGACGGGATGAATCGAAACCAGCGCTTCGTTTGGAACAAGCTGATCAGTGGTGGGTTCCGGGTCGGTATCTCGCAACAGTTAGTGACTCGAGCTTTAGCGAAAGTCGGCGACTTAGAACCGGGGACGGTGGCACATCGGCTCATGGGGGACTGGGAACCCTCTGCCGCGTTCTTCCAGAACCTCCTGAACCCTGATGGCAGAGATACTGATGTCAGCCGACCCTATCCCTTCTGTCTCGCCCATGCCCTTGATGAAACCGTCGCCGGACCTGAAGCACTTGGAGATCGGAGCGATTGGCATGCTGAGTGGAAGTGGGACGGCATCCGTTGCCAGTTGATACAACGCCTCGAAGAGACGTTCCTCTGGACCCGCGGCGAAGAATTGGTTACGGAGCGATATCCCGAACTGGCAAACATCGGACCACTCTTGCCGAACGGCACGGTCCTCGATGGCGAGATCCTTCCGTTTCGAGACGGTCAGATCCTACCGTTCGGCGAACTCCAGCGCCGGATCGGCCGGAAATCGGTGGGTAAGAAACTACTCCGGGAAGTGCCCGTTGCGTTGTTCGCCTTCGATCTCCTCGAATTCGAAGGGAAAGATCTGAGGAGCCAGCCGTTCCGAGCGCGTCGCGAACGGTTGGCCGAACTCGTTGCCGACACAAATCTGCCAAGTCGACTAGTTCTTTCGCCGACAGTCGGTGCCGACGATTGGCCCGCGCTCAAGGTTGCCAGGGAGAGTAGTCGCGATCAACTTGCCGAAGGGCTAATGCTCAAGCGAACGAACTCGATCTACCACGTCGGCCGGGTTCGAGGTGATTGGTGGAAGTGGAAGGTGGCGCCGATGACCGTCGATGCTGTCTTGACCGCAGCACAGCGCGGGAGCGGCAAACGAGCAAGTTTGTACACCGACTATACCTTTAGTGTCTGGAACGAATCGAATCAATTGGTACCGTTTACCAAAGCCTATTCGGGCTTGACAGACGAAGAGATCCGCCGGGTCGATGCCTGGATCCGGCATCACATGGTCGAAAAATTTGGACCGGTCCGTACCGTCACCCCGGAACTTGTCTTCGAGCTTGCCTTTGAAGGGATTCAGCGCTCGACACGACACAAGTCCGGGATAGCGGTCCGGTTTCCTCGGATCCTGCGTTGGCGGCTCGACAAAAGGGCAGCCGATGCAGACCGGCTGGAGACGATCCGCGCTTTACTCCCTTGAGTGGGCTCGTCATTGAAAACCCTCCAAGGAAGAAGTTGCGAGTGGCCATGGAAGGCACGGCAGCGCAGAGATCAGTGGAACTCGCGACGTTGTCGACTGGAGGGGATTCGCATCAGCTTCCGGTACTTCGTCACGGTCCGACGGGCGATCTCAAGCCCTTGGCGGGCAAACTCTTCGACAATCTCTTCGTCAGAGAGGGGCTTGGACTTATCCTCCTTAGAGATGATTTCGTTGAGCTTTTGCTTGACCTGATCCCAAGCGACTTCCTCACCGTCGGCACTCTTTGTCCCGCCGCCAAAGAATCGCTTCAGGGAGAAGATCCCCCGGGGGGTCTGGATCCACTTATCATCGACGGCCCGGCTAACGGTGGTCACATGGACCCCAACTAGATCGGCGATCTGCTGCATCTTCAAGGGTTGGATTGCTACGGGACCCTTGTCGAGAAAGTCGCGTTGGTGATCGATAATCCCGCGGGAGACTTTCAGCAAGGTGCTCCGGCGCTGTTCGATAGATTCGATCAACCACTTGGCGGACTGAAGCTTGTTCTGGATAAACTGACGGGCTTTGGGGTCGTTCTTATTGTCCTTTAAGATCCGCTGGTAGTGCTGCGATATGGTTAGCTGCGGCGTGTAATCGTCCACAAGTCGGACTTCATAATCACCTTGCTCGTCGGCCTCTACAACCAGATCAGGGACCACATACTGCGCGGTCTCTGGATTGAATCGAGCCCCAGGCTTCGGGTTGAACCGTCGGAGTTGGTCAATCCCTTCTTTGATCAAGTCGATCGAGAATTGGGTCTTCCGTGCGATCACGGGAAGTCGGTTCTGCTCAATATCTTCGAGATGGTCCGAGATCAGGACACGGAGGACGTCGACCATCGGGGTCTCGGGCGTCAGTTGAAGCAGGAGACACTCACGGAGGTCGCGTGCCCCGACACCCGGTGGGTCCAGCTTCTGGACTAACCGGAGTGCCTCACTGACCTCATCAAGGGTAGCCTGACCAGGGAATCCAACCGCGAGTTCGTCGAGATCGCTCTTGAGGTAGCCATTTTCGTCAAGCTGCTGGATGACAAATTCTGCGATCTCGCGACGGCGGGGCGCAATATCCGGGAAGCTCAGCTGTTCAGTTAAGTAATCATGGAGCGATGGAGGACGCGACGCCATGTTCTGCATCGCGTCATGTTTTCGGTCTGCCTCTTCGGAGAGTGCCGAGCGGCTGAGCCGGTGTGATTCCTGGCGAAGGTCCCAGTTGTCAAAGTCGTCAAACTCTTGCGGAGTGTCGACCGACTCGAATTCATTCTCTCCGTCCCCATCCCCGTCTCCATTCGACGGCTCATCTCGGGCCGGTTCGAGCGTGCTCGAGTCGCGGAGATCCTCCAAGAGAGGGTTCTCAATCAATTCTTGATCAATCCGTTCTTGAAGCGCCATCGATGGAAGTTGAAGAATCTCCATCGATTGGATCATCCGAGGGACGATCCGGAGCTTCATGTCGGTCCGGAGATGCTGGGATGTGTCGAGCCGCATTCTCTTCGACTCTCCACTGAGAGGGGTTGAGGTCACCTGGTTCAGCCGTGCTGATCCACAGGTCGACCCGGTCGGCAGGGTGGTGAAAGAAAAGGAGACACCAAAGCGTACGTCACACCGTTGTTACTTCGAAGAAGATCAATTGGTGACGCAAAAATCATACCACAAATCAGAAGCCATCGCGAGAGGGAATCCCACCGTTTGTGAAGAACACGACTTTGAGTGCCTGAGAATTCCTGGGCTTAACGATCGCGATTGCTCCCAACTTAGGGTAAGATCAGTTATTCGCTTCTTCGTTGTCCTCTAAGTTCAATGAGGGATTCCTGGTGAGTCGGGGGGGACCCGAGCAATTGAGGCGCGTGAACCTGGTCAGGGCGGGAACGCAGCAGCCATAAGCGTTGCCTCGATGTGGTCGGGAGCACCTCCCCGGCTCTCCCGGCATTCTTCAACCATCCGACCTCAGGCTAACTCTGACCTTGGAGATTGAGTGGCGTCGTGGTTCGTTTGGATAATCGCCTCGGCATGGTACGTCTAATAATGATTCGGCGACGGAGCGTGATTAGTGGCCAGGAAGAAGCCCGAGGGTGATGTTCAGCACGCTTCTACCAAACAGCCGACGACTCGGGGTGGAAGATCGTATACCGTCGTCGCGCGACGGTACCGCCCCCAGCAATTCGACGAGGTGGTTGGACAAGACCATGTCGTTCAAGCCCTCCGGAACGCAATTCGGCTCAACCGGGTCGCCCAAGCCTATCTTTTTAGTGGGACGAGGGGAGTGGGCAAGACCTCGATGGCCCGGATCTTCGCGAAGGCCCTCAACTGTGTCGAAGGTCCCACCGAATTACCCTGCGGCCACTGTGAGATCTGCAAATCGATCGAATCTGGCCAGGATGTTGATGTCATTGAGATCGATGGTGCAAGTAACAACGGCGTCGAGGCTGTCCGGGAACTCCGGCAAAACTCCGGTCTCCGCCCTAGTCGTTCCCGATCGAAGATCTATTACATTGACGAAGTCCACATGCTTTCAACGAGTGCATTTAACGCGCTCTTAAAGACACTCGAAGAACCACCGAGTCACGTCCGATTCATTTTCGCAACCACCGAGCCGAACAAGATCCCGATTACGGTCCTCTCCCGTTGTCAGCGTTTTGATTTCGCGGGGATCGGGCCCGAACAGATCGTCGACCAATTGGCAACGATCTGCCAGCACGAAGGCGTAGAGGCTGAGCGTGATGCACTCCGGATCGTTGCCCGGCGCGCGGCTGGATCAATGCGCGATGGCCAGTCACTCCTTGAGCAACTGCTATCGTCGGGATCGAACCAACTCACGGTCGATAATGTCCAAAAGCTGCTCGGAATCGCCCCCGATGATCGC
>CAZEAN010000030.1:47384-53912 GCA_964510225.1 uncultured Isosphaeraceae bacterium | reverse complement strand
GCCTTAGTCAATCGCACTCCAGGAGATCTATGACATCGAACCAGAGAGTCTTCAGAGTGACCGGGCATTCGCGTTCCTTCTCGGATTTGCCACAAAGGTAGAGAACCCGCAAATCCCAGAAGATCTCGCCAAGCTAATCGGTTCAGCGACCCTGGAGCGCTTCGAGCGTGTTCTTTCGCGACTCGCATCAGAAAGCGATTTCGATCGGGCGGCAGCCGTTCTCTCAGAAGCACTCCGAGAGCCGATCGATCGCTTCGACGACAGATTGGCAGCGCGGCAGGGCAAATTCGCATTGGCATTGATGCGGCTCAATGCTCCCGATCAAGTATGGCCACTCTTTCAGTCCAGGGACGATCCATCGGTAAGGACTGAACTAATCCATCAGGTCGCCGATTTCGGTATTTTACCGAAGCAAATCATCGATCGATTCCGGCTCGAACGAGACATCAATTCGAAGCGAGCATTGGTACTTTGCCTTGGTGTCTACCCCATTGAGAGCATTGCTCAAATTGACCGCGATGACCTCGCTTCAGAATTGCTGGAGCTTTATCAGACCTCGCCGGATGCGGGCTTACACGGTGCGATCGACTGGCTCCTTCGACATCGTTGGGGAAAAACAGCGCAATTGGATCGGATCAAGCAGGAACTTGTATTCGACGAGATCCGAGACGACCGCGATTGGTTCGTCAATGGAGGGGGACAGACTTTTGCGATCATTCGGGGACCGTTGGAATTTAAGATGGGCTACTTCGCACCGACGAATGACGTGCCAAGGAAGACATTCTGGCACACTCATTTGATCCCACGATCGTTCGCCATCGGAATGCGTCAAGTGACGGTTGCCGACTATAGTCGCTTTCTCGATTCGGAAGCACCTGGGGTTGAGGATCATCGCCTTCATAATCACTTCCAAGTCCGGTTTCCCGAACCCGAGTGCCCGGTTGGTGATGTCTCTTGGTACGATGCAGCAAAGTACTGCAACTGGCTTAGTGAGGTGGAGCGTATTCCGCGCGAACAGTGGTGCTATCCGGAAAAGATTGGGCCAGGGATGAAGCTTCCTGAGGATCATCTCGAACGTACTGGCTACCGTTTGCCGACAATAGGTGAGTGGGAATACGCTTGTCGCGCGGGAACCCTTTCAGCCCGGCCCTATGGTAATGCGACGAAGTGGCTTCGAAAATATGCCTGGTGTGAAATCAACGCAGCGGGACGAACACAACCGGTCGGGACATTGATGCCCAACGATCTGGGATTGTTCGACGTCTTGGGTAATCTCTTCGAATGGTGTGCCAACGGTGCGTTCGACCCGACGGTTGTTGAGGATTACTCGCACCAGGACCAACCCGTAGTCGACAGGATTATCGAGCTGCCATTCTCAGACGACTATGTACGTCATCGTCGGAGCTTTCATTTTGGTAGCCCAACGCAACGTCCGTACTCAGCGCGGGGTGGCCACGATCGACCTTCCGTCGTGAATAGCACCCAAGGCTTCCGCATCGTTCGAACGATACCACTTGAGAAATGACACATTAAGTAATTGTTTTAGAATATTGTAATTGAATTATTTGATAACTGATTGATTGCATACGATCGGTTCTATTGGGATCAGCCAGCTTGACCGACTAGAGATCGAAAGAGGTTAAATGTGAAGAGCTGCTTAGAGAGACCTCTCATCTCAGTACATGACTGATGGCAAGTCGTTTCTATCACACTGCTATATCACTGGCCCGGTCTCGCATCCTCACGAAGTACCATCTCATCGCTTGACTAGCTGCTCTCTTCATCTCACCACATTCGCTACTGTCTCAGTGCTGTAGTTTCTTTGGATCCGCGTACGAACTGTTCTCTGATCTACTCACGCAAGGCGGAAGAATCGAACTTCACGAACCTTTAACTAACCAAATGCAAAACACGATCAGTTTGAACGGTTTGGTGGACGGTTTGACTGTTTTTTTGTGTGAAATCGACCAAAACGTTCACGCCCCAGGTTGGTCGAATACCAAGCCATGCTGAGAGTTCATGGCTTTTTTTCAGTGAAAATGAGGGGTACAGCGCTATTTTTTGGTCACGAACGACTTGAAACCGTAAATGGGACAACCTATAGTTAAATCGTCCAAAACGACCAAATCGCTCACATAGGTTTTATCGTGGCAGACCAACTTCTGAAAACAAGTGAGATTGCCCATATCCTTGGGGTTAGCTCAAGCACGATCAAACGTTGGGTTGATTGGCAACAACTTCCCGCGACTCGGACGGTAGGAAAGCACCGTCTTATTCCGCTTTCGGGCGCATATGAGTTTGCCATCAATCGTAATTTACCTCTGGATGGGTTCGGTCCCTTCTTAGAGGAGTTAGATAATGACACGCAGCAGCCCAAGCAGCCTATCGTCCGTCCAGAATTGTCAGCAGTTATTGAGTCCTTACTGGAAGGTCGAGCGAACAGGTTTAAGGACTTGATACTGACTGCTCGTGCTACGGGTATGGATACGGTTGAGCTTGCTGATGAATTGATTCGACCTGCGATGCAGGAGGTTGGACATCGCTGGGAACAAAACAATCTTGATATATATCAAGAACACCATGCTAGTCGAATCATTGAATCATCTTTGATGGACTTGATCCGTCGGCAACCTCCTCCTCTGCCCGAGGCACCGCTTGCTTTAGGCTGTTCGCCTGCGGGAGACCTATACACCATCGCAGGACTTTTTTCCGAACTGCTTCTCCGAGAGCTTGGCTGGGATGTCGTGAATCTTGGTCCCAATCTTCCATGGACTTCGATAGCCAAAGCTATCCGAGTACAGAGACCCAAACTAGCTTGGATATCGGTTGCACACGTAGTCGACTCAGATGATTTCGTTGATGGATACCAATCCTTCTACTCAGCGATTTCGAGAACCCAAACTGCCATTATTATCGGTGGATCAGCTTTATCAACTGATCTTCGATCCAGGATTGTCGCAGCCAGC
Organism: uncultured Isosphaeraceae bacterium; assembly: GCA_964510225.1. Taxonomy (GTDB): domain Bacteria; phylum Planctomycetota; class Planctomycetia; order Isosphaerales; family Isosphaeraceae; genus CAZEAN01. The sequence continues at coordinate 50,946 of CAZEAN010000030.1, read as the reverse complement.
TTCGGTGATCGCATGAGTCACATGCGAGAATTTGCACTTCAAATCCATCCCAGTCCAAATAATGCTTGAGTTACATTGTCCGGCTTCACCGCAGTTGTCAGTGTTTGTTCCTCTCTTGACTCTATGTCGAGAACGTAACCATGAGTTTCCGCACTTCGTGAGGACCCCAGAAAGGGATTGACCATGACCCCGGTTCGACACTTCAGCGATTCAGACAGCTTCGCTACACTTGACAGTGACACTACACGAGTTCTAACTCCTAGTGTCGAACGTCAGTTGCTCCGGGAGCTTGGCGAATGCAAAGCTACTTTAGCAAAAGCAATGGCAGAGATTCCGGGCACTCAACCTCCGGAGGGTATCGAGGATGATCCCCAAGCACTTGCCAACTACATTGCGGAAACGTATGCGAGTAATCCTCGCCACCAAACAAAGCTCGGTACTGTCTATCAACGTTACAGCGAACTACGTACACGGCTCGCACTTGCTAACCTCCGACTGGTCTCACACGTTGCCAAGCGATTTCGCGACCGTGGTGTTGCCTTCAGTGATCTGATGCAGGAGGGATTCTGTGGACTTCTCGAAGCGATCGATCGATTTGATCTGACTCATGAAACTAAGCTAGCGACCTACGCGACCTGGTGGATTCGTCAGTCCATGCAACGGGCTGTAGCCTCGGGTGCTTATCCCGTTCGCCTTAGCCCTAGACACCTCCGACAGCTTGCTCAGAATCAGGACGAAATTGAGTCTGAGTCATCTGATGACGTCAATCCCAATGTCACCGAGCTGAAAGCAAGTAGTCAGGGCCCATCGACAGAAATGATCCGACGGATTCATGCGGCGACTCGACCTACAGTATCGCTTGATGCGACGATCGATACTGAAGGGAACTTCAGTTTACTTCATATGATGAGTGATCCTGAGGCTGATCGAAGCACTGATGAAGTTGATCTCGACGAGACCGTCGGAAAGCTTCTTGAGTCATTACGACCACGCGAACAACAGGTTCTTGCTCTTCGATTTGGCCTCGGCGGCAAGCCTCGACTCTCTTTAAGTCAGGTAGGAAAGGTCCTCGAAGTTTCCAAGGAACGTGTTCGTCAGATCCAAGATCGTGCTCTAGTCAAACTTCGCGCGATCGTTTCGGACCAAGACCTTTTAGACGCGGTTGTTCCGGTCGGTGCATAAAATCGACTCCGGAGAAAATCAATCCCATTACCCAACTTGCCGATCATAATTAGCTAGTAAACACGACGGTCTGAACAAACATCTTCAGACCGTCGGCATCTCTGGGTTATTGGACGATAGAGTTTGCAATGCCCAGGTCGAATAATAATAGCACCCATCCTCAAAAAAGTTCGTCTATAGATTCTCTCCCTCTAGGTGCTTTCCTCCACTTCCTGATGGCAGAGTGTGGTGTCTCTGACAATACACTCGCAGCTTATCGTTCAGATCTTGTGAAATTCGATCGGTGGAGAGCCGAGCATGCTCCGGGATCCCTTAGCATTATCAGCATTAAGACTCTAACAGGTTACATTGATTACCTCGGACTTGAAGAATTAGCGCCATCAAGTATTTGTCGTCACCTCGCGAGTTTATCCAGCTTCTTCCGTTTCCTGATCGAAGATGGTCGAATCGAAGACAATGTAGCCAAGCTCCTTATTAGCCCCAAGATCTGGGATCGATTGCCGACAGTGTTGGGACCAACCGCAGTCGAATCGTTGCTAACAGCTCCTGATCCAACGACCTGTCTGGGTCGGCGTGACCGTGCGGCCTTGGAAACTCTTTACGCGACTGGATGTCGTGCGACGGAAGTATCGAACCTTCGGCTCATCGACGTTGATCCTCGGAGTGGAATTATCCGTTGCGTAGGTAAAGGGAATCGCGAGCGTGTTGTACCCATTAGTAATCGCGCACTGGAAGCGATCCAAACTTATTTGAAGAGTTCTAGGCCCAAGCTTCTCAATCCATCCTTGAAAACCGAACTACTATTCCTAACGAAGACCGGTCGGCCGTTGACAAGGGTCGCACTCTGGCACCTCGTCAAGAAGCACGCCAAAAAGTCCGGACTACCCGATGGGGTCAGTCCACACACACTCCGACACAGCTTTGCCACTCACCTTCTTGCTGGCGGAGCCGATCTCCGCGTTGTGCAGGAGATCCTCGGCCACGCCTCCATCGGAACGACACAGATCTACACTCGGGTCGAAATCGGTCACCTTCTTGATCTCCACGCTCGATTCCATCCCCGCGCATCGCAACATGAGCTATCGCCAGATCCTATCGAAGAAGAATGATCAACATGATTTGAATCGGCTTTAATGATGTGAAGCTATGGTCGCTTCGTCTAGTTGGTCCTTGATCACAGCACGGTAAGCGCTCGGATCAGTGCCTTTTGGTGCTGCGATTCCGATTCCGAGGCATGCGCTGACCGGAACGACTCGGACGATGTTGCGTTCCTGATCGCCCAGTAGTGCGACTCGGATATCACCCAGAATCGCAGTCTGATCCCAATGGCATCGACAGGCAGCGCCATCGGCAAGAAAGAGGACGACCTCAGGAATCCCGGCTTCGCGGAGTTTCTTCCAGAGTTCAGTGATTTGATCGTTCATCTGTCAACGCCTCGATGGGCAGGTAGGAATTCGCGACCGAGCTAGCAGGCGCCTCACTATTAAGGACTATAGAGCGCGAAGGGTAACGATCCTTGCAGGATCCAGAGTCTGGCTAATTTCCGGTATGGGTTCCTCGCTCTGTGACGAGGGTAGACAGTTTAGACGCCGACAGAGTCAAGAAAACCACGATTTGTTGCAGAAACAATCCAATCGATCTAAGGGCGGCTTGATCCTAAGAGTTACCTCTGTCGAAATCACTGGCGGGCAGACGCACTGGAGCGGGGGTGCTTCTGAGATCGCTCGTCAACCAGAGAAAGGGTACTTGAATGATCTCTTCGTTAATAATGCTGATCTGTCTGGGGTCGACGCTTTATATGACAGGACTTATTTGGTTTGTGCAATGTGTTCACTACCCTCTCTTCAACCAAGTCGGTCACGATCACTTCCCCAAGTACCACGCTGCTCACGTCCGATACACTGGCCCCGTGGTGATTCTCGCGATGTTTGGAGAGCTACTTAGTGCAGGTGGCCTTCTGCTGATCCGCCCTCAGAATGTGTCACACGGTCTTGCGATCGTGGGCTTTATACTGGCGGTCATCACCTGGCTATCAACATTCCTCCTCCAAGTCCCACAACACCAACGACTGACCGCAGGGTTTGACGCTGCAACACACACGCGTTTGGTTCGTACGAACTGGATCAGAACAATTACCTGGAGTAGCCATAGTCTCATTGTGCTTGCGATGACTGTGCAAGCAATCGGAGATTAATCAAAGAAAGCTTGGCATTGTTAGACCTAATATCTCGCTCCGATCAGAAAAATCGTCAAGTCGAAAAAAAAGGATGTCGCGTAGTAGTCCCTTATACGGACCTAGTGATAGATCAACCCAACAAGCTAGCACAAACTCAGAAACGGGCTATCATAAGACGTATGCGCTTGTTGAGTTGATGACATC
>CAZEAN010000030.1:0-47374 GCA_964510225.1 uncultured Isosphaeraceae bacterium | reverse complement strand
AAACTCAATTTTCTCATCTTTCTGTCATCGATAGACAGAAATTAAAATTGAGCATCTAATTTAAACTGCATATTCGAATCTTCAATACAATCGCGAGACCGACCATGTTCACTCGACGACACGCCACCCGTACGCGCCGCAATCATCGATTCTTCCCGAACATTGATTCGCTCCCGACCCGAGCTGTCCCAACAATTACTGCTGATATCAGTGCAATCCTCGATATCAACGAGGAATACGAGCCGACACTCTCCGGCGACGTGAGCCTGCAAGATAGCTTTGATTTGAATACACCTCGACCCACTGAGTCAGCCTAAGGTCGGTTTCATCAACCTATCGATCGAATGGTATCTGTCGTCGGATCTCTTCTCCATTGACTCAAAAAGGGGTCGCTGGAGAAGGGATGAGCGAATACACCGAGTTGGGGCAATAGCTTAGAAACCAACCTTTCGTTGGATCTCTCTCAGCTCCTTTCTCGTTTGCCTGATGGACTCGTCAGAGAGTCCTCTGAATGAACGTCGTCGCTCGGCTTCAACTTCGAATTGATGAGACCAATAGATCGCTTCCCTGCGATACTGCTGCATCTGCTTCGATGAAACGTTGAACGTGGGAGCGAAGTCGTAAATAGTTCGATACAGTTTGCTGGCTTTCGAAGCTATTTCGATCCGTTCTACTGGAGTATGGATTGTCCATTGTGGACGGAGACTATTCTCGACAATGTAGTGACATTCCTGATAGTTCCCCCAGATTCTTGAAATCACTTTGGACTTCATCAAACTGTCGTCGATCATCGACAAACTGTTTCGATCCTCACCTATCTCACGTAAGACTTGGTTATACTGGCGCATTTCTGAATTATTAGATTGATTGATCCAAACGAGCACGATCACCAGTAGTAGGAACGTAACCATCCCATAAAGTAGGCCACTGAGAAGTGTGAATCGACGGCGGTGAATCCATGCAAATACACGTTCTTTGAGAGAGGGATTCGACGTACCGACGAGTGGTTGTCGAAGAATGAATCGATCGAGATCGTCGGCGAGTGCACTTGCGGACTGATAGCGCTCATCAGGATCGGGATCGATTGCTTTACTAATGATCGCATCGAGTCCGCTTGGAACATTTGGATTTAATTCTCGGGCAGACCGAACCCCGAACATCCGTTGCTGGATCAATTCTCCAATTGCAATCGAGATCGGAGTTGATTCATCAGGGGTGGCTGGACGTTGACCACTCACAAGTTCGTGGAGGACCAGACCAAGTGAGTAGACATCTGAAGTTACGCCCACATCCCCCCAGCATTCGGGGTCACGGAAGGCATCCAACTGTTCAGGAGACATGTACGGTAGTGTTCCGCCGAGAGCGGCATTTTCCGGATCTACAGTTCGATGATCGTCATGAGCGAGGTTGAAGTCGAGTAGCTGTGGGCCCTCGTTCAGTGTAAGTAAGATGTTCGCTGGCTTCACATCACGGTGATTGATGCCGCAATGATGAGCGTGATCCAAGGCCTCTGCAAGTCTGGCTCCAATCCACGCAGATCCATACGGAAAAAGATCCTGCGCTGGAAATCCTTGCCATCCCGGAGCCTCCTTCAGTCGACTCGGATCGTCAGGATCCAAGGTCTGAAGTAAGAGTCTAGTGGTCCTATTATTGGCGGGAACTTCTTGGATCTTCCGGAGTAAATCGTCTAACGAGATCCCAGGTCGATAGGGCATACAGAGACCACGAAGACCAGTCTCTGGATCTCGGACCACAGTGTAGACAGGCATAATATGGGGGTGTTGCAACCGCCCCATCATGGAAGGTTCATCACCCCGGTCTTCAGAGACCTTGAGTGCCGTCGGTCGGCCTCCCATTTCATTATCGCGAGCGAGATAAACACGCGCTTGTCCACCTCGTCCTAATAAAGATTGAAGGCGGAATCGGAGAAAGTGATCACCCGGAGAAGGAAACTTAAGGGGCTTGGTAACAGGGACCAAGCGGGTAACGGCCTGGTGATATCGAAGTTGGGACGCGAGAGAGTCGTACCAGGGTTCATAGCGTTGGCAGAACGATTCAGGGTCTGGCTCTTTCCCAGCTTCCTCCAAGAGACAGTACTCTTCATACAGAAGGCTCATCAACCGAACTGACTCATCCTGGAGTCCTGGAAAACGATCAAGATATTCACGGACGCTCGCCTCATCTCCGAGTTCAAATCGACACTGAAGGTCAACCTTTACCAGCTCGACGAGTAGGTTTCGCGCACCACCAAAATCTCTCCAGAGCGTCTCAAGGTTGGGATTCTTCCCAAGCCGACGAGCCTCAACAAGGATGTCGAGTGCGTCGGCGATGCGTTGGTCAAGATTTGGGTTCGCCCGTGAGTGAATCGCTCTGCTTCGAGCCTCGGCATCGAGAGGGGTTGTAGTCATCGAATCTACCCAACGTCGGGATTTTTCCAAGATTTGCCGAGCTGTTGCAGTTCACGTTGAACTTTACGAATGCTCCAGCCAACTGCCTGTGCGATTTCGAGATTCGGGTAACCCTGTCGTGCCATTTCAAGGACACGTCGCTGCTCTTCATTGAGCGGTTTGAGGGTCTGCTCCCAACGCTCATTTGCTTGGGCAAATTGGCTCGGTGTTTCAAGTAGACTCGCAGGGAGTCCCCCCGAGTTATCGTCATCATTCGGATCAAGTGGTCGATTTCGACTGACGTCTCGCTTTTGTGCCATCATTTTGCGATAGGCGTCGATCACCTTTTGTTCAGCAGCACGCGCGAGGAAGGTTTGTAAAGCCCCGACGTTGGGGAACTCGAAGCGATCAGACTTCGCAAGGAGGCTCCGCCAAACGTCACTCGCAAAGTCGGTCGAATCGTAAACGGAGCGCATCGACTGGTTGAGCCGTCGCCGCACAACCCGGACTACTTTGGGGTAACACTGACGAAATAGCACTTCCCAAGCCTGATCATCACCCGATCGTGCTTGTTCGAACAATCCATCGTCCATCGGATCTCTTGCGTTCAACATAAGGCTGCTCCCGAGGAATCGTGGACAAGAACGGCCATGAACTTTGTGCACTCGAAGGACGTTGAGGCACTGAAAGCCAGAACTCGCGCGCAACCTGAATAATTATGCTTCACACACCTTCTCTTGTAAAGAAAGTGCTGTTTAAAAAGATTAGGCACAAACGGACGCAGAACGCAATCGATCTCAACGTTCAAATCTAATTGAAAATTTGAACTGTTTAAGAAACAGCTCACCTTGTTGATAAATAAGTTAGGTTTTGTCCCTCAATCGTTAGTTCAAAATAAATGCATCTCCAGAGAATCTGGATTGGTTAAGAAACCAATACGGACGTTGATCGGTCGGATATTCTTCCTCGTCGATGAGGCACTCCGTCGCTGGTTGATAGAGCGGGCAATTTCGATGTTGTTGTTCAGCGGAAGCTCGGAATTCTTCGGCGATTTCGAATCGACCCGCTCGGACGGCGGCGATGTAACATGCGATCGAAGAAACTTGGCAAGATTCATGGCGGAGAACCCACTCAATTCCTCGACCATCTTTCGCTCGACTCCGAATCCGTTGAAGTTCTTGACGGACTTCACGACGCAAGCGTCGAATGATCCGATTCACATGTTTGACATAACGGAGTTCAGCTGACTCTCCGACCAACTCAGACCAAGGATCCGCCACGTATTCTGTAATCGGCTGGGCGGAGACATATAGTTCGGGATCGACGGGGATCCGGCGATTGTGTCGACTCGCGGTAATAAGAGACTCGGCAGCGGCGTCCCAGACGGTGCCGAACGAGAACACAGATGGCCACCAGGATCGTTTTCGAACGTATGCTCTTTGGATCCGGGTCGGGATATTGGCTGTAGAGAGCTGGAGTCTCATTATTGTCTCCCCGAAGTGCTGGCATCAGTTGCCACTGATCCCGCTGAATGAAGAGAATACACCAATATCAAGAACCGAAATCTGATAGTGTTGGCGTCACTCGAAATCCGAAAAAAATGAAATTGACCTTTCGTGCTAAACGCTTGGTCCACTTCTGATCGATTTGGAGGATTTGCTAATCAAGGTAGAGGTCGAGATTAGAGGATCGATTATGCTGAACTTAACTCGATGAACCGAATGCGCGGTGAGCCAAACTGATTAGGAATGCAAAGGATGAATCTCGACAATCCACGTGATCGGGAGTCGCTTCGTGAAGACCTTGCGCTCCGCGTCCGGGAGATCCGCAAAGAACTTTATGGGGAGCATGGAAGTCCTGACCTCGCAGAGGCCCTCGGGTTATCTCATCGGGCCTGGTCAGCTTGTGAGGAAGGGATCGAAATCCCTGGAGAAGTGATGCTAGGATTCTTAGCCCAAACGAAAGCGAATCCAAAGTGGTTGCTGACGGGGCAAGGACCTCGATATTGGAAATCTACCTGAACATTTCACGTCAATCCCATCAAAGTCGCAATCATACAAACTTTTACGGCGATCAATCAGAGTAAAACGGATGTCGAAACGCGCGATTCCAAGACGCCCGGAAGCGATCCTCCTCGTCGTTCTTGCCTTAGTCATTGCAACGTTGCTCCGGATCCTCGACTCGGGCGAGTCGTTGCCGATGGCACCTCCTCCTTCAACAGACGAGGGCTATACGTTTGTCTGCTGGAATCTCGAAAATCTCTTCGATGACCAAGATGATCCGAAGAATCACGAGGAACTCGAAGATTGGTTCGCAGAATCGCCCGATGCTCTTACTGAAAAGCATCGACTCCTCGTTGATGAATTAATACGGGTAGGTGACGGACTTGGCCCAGACATCCTCGGTGTCGTTGAGGTCGAAAACCTTCGAGCCGTGGAACTCCTCCGTGACGCACTCAACGCACGGCTCCCTTCAGACTGGCATTACAACGTGATCGTCCACGAGGACAACATCCAAGGGCGTCGGATCGAACCAGCGATCATTAGCCGGTTGCCCTTAACCCCAGCTCAGCCTGACTTACCGTTTAAAGGTCGTCGGATTGTAGGGGGACGATTCGTTGCCGGAAACGTTCCATTAACGATTCTTGTCGGTCATTGGACCAGTCGGGTAACCGATTCAACGGGTGCAAAACGGTTGAAGTACGCCCAGGTTATGTATGACGCATACCTCCAAATCGAATCCGAGACGGAGGAACTGGAGGAAGTCCTTATTTGTGGTGACTTCAATGACGAGCCAGACGATGAGTCAGTTCGACTCGGGCTTCGAGCCACAGGCGATCTCGAAGTTGTCCAAGATTCAGCACAAGCGGCCCAGCCACGGCTCTTCCATCTAATGTCGAACTTAGAGCCGATCCGGGCATCGACTTATGCCTATAGAGGGAAATGGCAGACGCTCGACCATCTTGTGGTTTCGCCGGGACTGGTCGACGACCAAGGTTGGCGCGTTCTGTTGGAGACAGCGGGGGCCTTTACGCCAGAAGTCCGCGATCGCGAGGGCAAACCACTCCGCTTCGGGAATCCCGACACTCCAGGGAACCGAGGTCCCTCAGACCATTTTCCGATCGCTCTAATCTTGGAACCACCATCGATGGAGCGAAACGCTATCGCCGAGGCTGCTCCCCCGACTCGGTTTCCCGATGTCGGGGAAAAGGGCGATGCTTCGATGAAGGCAACTGAAGAATAGCTCAACGTATATCAACGGGCTGAAGTCGTCGGTTCGGGCAGAAGCTGGGGACGGCCAGCTCGTGAATCTGGTCGTCGAACCCTTGCCACGACGGTCCGGAACTCCTGCTGAACCGAGGAGGGGATCTGCGTACTTCGCGCGACTACCTGGTCAGCCCAATCAGGATAATCTTGGACTAATCGTCCCATTAACGAGACAAACCAGCCGGCCTCCTGGACTTGCTCGTGAAGAAGTCGTTCGATCAACGGTCGGACCGTTTGAGCGACTGCACGCCAACCTCGGGAGTCGATTTTGACGAAGGCCTCGACGGAATGTTGGATCCAGGGTTCACCCGTCGACTCCTTGTAATACTCGGTTCGGACGACGAGGACCAACCGACCCTCAAGGCGAGCGGTCCCTGAGGGGCTTCGGTACGAGATATGGCAAAGCATGGCGTGCAGTGTTGGCGACTGCAAAACATAATGCCAGCTCGCCGTAGTCCCGTTGCCATCGGTCCCTTGATAGTGACCGGGGCCGTCGTAATAAAGCTCTGCTGGTGATTCGTTCAGATCCTTCCAGAGCGAGAGTGTCAGGGCAGGATCATTGAGCAAGCTCAAATAGAGTCGAGGGTTACAAGGGAAAGTCTCGGCAGGCCCACGGTGCCGAAAGCTTGACGATCGGATCGTTTCCTCAACCGAACTTCGGAACTCCGGCGCCACGAGTTGCATCGGGAGTATCTGACTTGGGTCAACCCGACGATCGGGGAGAATCCCAAGCCCCGATGGCCCTGCTGCGGAAGTCCAACTCGCCAGGACGGCGAACCCGAGGATCCCCACGAGGGTCCTGATAAAGACTAGTCCGGGTAATCGACAATTCATCATCTTTGTTCCATCCCTGCGCTGATGACGACGACCCTACGGTGCTCCCTGAAGGGCCAACGTTACTCGCCCGGTACGAGTAAACGGAGAGGATTGCCAGCCTGGCAACCAATCACTATGGCATTCTTAATCGGCCGCGTATTCTGGGAAGATGACTAAAAGGAGCGTATCCCGATAATACGTGGAGTCTTGGCAATTTTGAGAAACTTTGCGGTTTCGATGGCGAGGGCCAAGCTGGACTTGCCCGAGAGTCGCCTCGGATTAAGATGCTTTCCCGGAAAGACCATGACCGAAAAAGCCAGCTGCGCGTAACAGATAGACGGCAAGGAGGCCGCAATGCGATTGGGACGCTTGTCGCGAGTGGGTCTGGGAGTGCTCGGGGTGTTGGGGTTTGCCGTCGCATTGACGATGGCACTCTGGAAGTCACCGGATCCGGAGACTCGTACAAAACCGACCTCTACCGAAGGCAACTCAGCTGAAACGGATGCGACTGAAAGTGAGACACGAGTCGTTCTTCTTTCGAAAGGGGATTCTGGGGCACTGGCATCAGTTTTCAACGATCTCGGGATCCGCGAACCTGGCGCGGTTAACGAGGAAGCTGATACCGAAAGTTCCTCCGATGAGGTCGATCTGCTCTCAACGCCATTCGATCCTGAAGCGTTCGCTACCTACTTGGATGACCTTGACGGTGTCCGCGTCGGGTACCGAAAATTCACTCCAAACGACCGGCTTAAGTTTGTCCGCTCGATTCCAGTAGCGATGTCACGCTTGACGATCGCCCCCGCGCCGTTGCAATGGGGGGACGTCTTCGTCCCAACGATCGACCTCCTTACCACTGCTCTAAACGATCCATCGCCGATGGTTCGAGCCGACGCAACGCAAGTCATTGGGTTGCTCTGGAACTGGTACCCTGGGATCCCAGACGGAGAAGAGCTGACGCCAGCCGGATTAGACGGGATTGCGTTTTGGAAATCTCGGCTTCATGAGGTCCTAGTCCCGAAGATTCGCGACCCTGAGCCTCCGGTCCGACTCGGAACCGTGAAAGCGCTTGGTCTCCTCGCGATCGATGGCAAGGCAATGCCGGCATTGATCGGCCTGAGTGATGAAGCTCCCGCCGTACGTCACCAAGTCCTCAGTAGCTTCGCGGCGCGTCCACTTTTGCTTACCAATGAAGATGTTTTCCCAATACTCTTCGATTCTGATGAGACCGTAGCTCTCACAGCTCAGTTGGTGCTTCGGACCCGAGGACTCTCGGAGGATCAGATCAATATAGCGCAACTCCTGTATCATCCCGACCCGACAGAGCGAGCATCAGTGATCTCAACGCTCAAAGATCGAACCGATATTGATCCAATCGTCTGGCTGAATCGACTCTCAAACGATGCCGATGAGGAAGTCCGAGCCCGGGCACTCCTCGAGCTCTCGAAGCACCAGAGCCCTGATGCCTTGGCGAGGATTGCTGCGATGGCGCGGGAGGATCCCTCACCGGCGATCCGAGATACCGCGATTCAACTCGTCGGCGGTGGTGGTCAAGGTGCGGTCCCTCCACCAAAAATTCCAGTTTCTGACCGATCATCTGATCCCTCCCAAATTCAGGGTGGAGCCGAAGAGCAATAACCAAGCTCGTCGATACTTTACGAAAAGACGTAAGGCGTCCCTAGTGGCCGAGGAGGAGGAGGATGACGAAGGATCGCCCGATTGCCGACTCATGCGGTCAATCGAATAAGAGTCTCAACGCGGCCCCTCTGGCGAGAACGAGACCGTACCGGAGATGGGCATTTCTGACGATCCTTGGCGCCATCATCCTCCAATCCGCGTTTCTTGGCTTCTCGTGCCCTTGGGAGTTGAGCGGCGACGAGGCTGAATACTGGGCTTGGTCACGTCGACTCGATTGGAGTTACTTCACCAAAGGGCCCCTGACAGCACTCCTGATCCGACTTAGCACGGAGATTGTCGGCCCGACTGCGTACTCTCTGACAGGCTCCTTGATGCCTGCCGTCCGATTTCCGGCGATTCTTCTCGGTGGCTTAACGGCTTGGGGAGTGTTCCTCCTCGGAGAGTCCGTTCTTGGTCGAGCACGAGTCGGTTTTTTTGCAGTCTTGGTAATTCCTGCTCTCCCACTCTTTCGACTCGGCGGCCTGCTCATGACGGACGATGCGCCCCTCGTCTGTGCCTGGGTCTGGGCCTCCTATTTTTGCTGGCGGGCGATTGCTCGGCAGGAACTCAACTCTTGGATCATCGGCGGAGGACTTGGAGCGCTCGGGGTCCTCGCCAAATACTCAATGCTTGCGTTCCCGGCCTCGGTTGGACTCTTTCTTCTGCTGAGCGCTCAACATCGCATCGAGCTGAGACGTCCTGGGTATTGGCTGATGGCGATTCTCACGGTCTCTGGTCTCGTTCCGATCATCGGATGGAATCTGAGCCATGACTGGGTCGCGTTAGCTCACTTGACCGATCGAGTAGGTCTTGGATCGGATTGGAACACAGAGCATTTATGGCGGATTCTTGGTTTCTTAGGCGGCGAGATTGCTGTTCTTGGTGGCATCTGGTGGCTGATCGGCGTGTTCGGACTCGCTACTGCAATCCGGCGGATCTGGAGATCGCGGTCGAAGATTCGGAACCGACCAGAATTCAACCAACGTGACGCCACAGCAACGAACGATGGGGTCGGTCTGAGCTATCTAGTCTCCCTCTGGAGTGTCACTTGGGCCGCGTGCCTTACGGCTGCATTCCGAGGTGAGTCCGAAGCGAACTGGGCAGCGCCTTCTTACATCAGTTTGATTGTCTTGATCGGATGGACAATCGACATTGCGTTTGATCAGAGAGAACATGCGCCCGGAGCCCGGACTCGAATAAAACGCCGAACGCTGGTGATTGCGTGGACGATCAGTGTACTCGGGCTGACGATGCTGCAGCACACCGATCTGCTTTATCCGATCCTGAAGGGGCGAATTGTCGGAGCGTCTGTTGATAAACCTGTTCCGCTTCGTCGTTTTGATCCGACCTGCCGACTCCGAGGGCGTCGCGCCTTGGCCACGATCGTCCAGGAGCGTCTCGACAGACTCCAGGACGAAGGGTCGGACCCGTTTATCATGACTCCGACGTATACCTTGGCTGCCTCGCTCTCGTTTTACTTGCAAGACCAGCCCGAGACTTACTGCCCAGGCTGGTATCCGACATCGGTCGCAATGACCGAGAGCCAGCACGACCTCTGGCATCCGAACCCACGTGACGATCCGGAGGAGTTCCAGGGACGACCTTGCATCGTCGTCGATGAAGCCGGGCTATCCTCAAGCTATGCAGGATCTATTTTAAGGCACGGAATGTTTGACGAGGTTGGCCCAACCTCAAAGGTGGTTGCACGAAAGAATGGACTCGCTGTCGGTGCCTGGAACGTGACAGTATGTCGAGGTTTTCGCGGCCCTCACTGGGATTCTGAGATGATCCGGCGAGCCCTCAAGACCTATGCCACGGCATCTTATTTTAATGTGCAGGGTGGGACCACCCGAGGCTTCGTCCGTGGGCTCTATCGTGATCTTCTCAAACAACCCGTGACACCCGAAGATGAACACTTCTGGACTGAGGTCCTTGATCAGGAACCACGCGCTCTTGTGGTCGCCAAATTTGTGATCGCTCAGGAAGGCCAGATGCGTCGCTAGCGAATTCGGAGAGCACCGGAGAAAAATTAAAGAGACGCGGTGACTTATTCGTTACCCGACGATTACATCTTCACGTGCATAACGAAGTATCCCGCCTGGTCGCGGGCGTCCTGCAACCGTAATCGCAGCGACGGTCGGCAAACCCACGCGGCCGAGAAACATCAAAAGCGTGGCGAGTATCTTGCCGAACGCGGTCAACTTACTGGTTCGCTCCAAACTGAGACCTACGGTATTGAAAGCGCTGACGACTTCGAACATGTTCTCCAGGAGCGGGTCGTCGTCTCCCTGCTCGGAAATTAAGAGTAGCAGCACACTAAGGGCCACCAACGCGAAGCCGAGTACAATCAGACCGACGGCACGTTGAATCGTCTCGGCTGGAATGGTCCGACGCCAGATGTTGGTCACGTCACGACCTCGGAGTCTCGACAACGCCATGAGACCCGGGAGGGCGACGGTTGTGACCTTAAGGCCTCCAGCAGTCGACCCCGGCGCACCACCAATCGACATTAATAAAATCGTAGCAAAGTTACTTGCTGATTTCGCTTCAGTATAATCGATACTGTTGAAACCAGCAGTCCGAGCCGTCACGCTCATAAAAAGTGCGTTTTGACATTTTGCCCAAATTGGCATCTCATGGAGAACGGAATTCCACTCTAAGATGAGGAACGCCAAGGCACCACTAACTAGTAAGAAAAACGTCATCGCGAGGACTAACCGGGAGTGGAGTGAGATCCGGAATTGCCGACGTGATCGGATCCGGCGGATCCGGAGAATGATTTCTTCCAGGGTCAAGAAGCCGACCCCTCCGCAAATGATCAGGACCATCAGCACGGAGAGAGTCACCGGTGCCTGATTGAACGGAACGACGGAGTCCGGCAAGCTCGCAAAACCAGCGTTGCAAAATGCACTAATAGAATAAAACGCGGCGTGGCCCATCGCTGCGACAGTATCGAACTTGTCATGCCAACAGATGAAGAGGATCATGAACCCGATGAACTCGATCCCAAGCGTGAAGATCATCACGTCGATCGCCAACCGCCGATAGTTGATTTCCGGAATGACTCCACGGGCTTCGGCGTTTAACGCTTCCTGACGGAGTGACGGTCGCCCCCCAAGGGCCGCCATGAGGACCGTTGTGAAAGCGAGGATTCCGAGACCACCAATCTGAATCAGTCCAAGGACCCAGGCTTTTCCCCAGACGGTAAAAAAAGTTGCTGTGTCTTCGACGACGAGCCCGGTGACGCAAACAGCGCTCGCCGATGTGAAGAGGGCATCGATTGGTCCGAGTGGCTGTCCTTCTTGATAGAAGGCCGGAACGGCCATCAATCCGATCCAGCCCACGATGATCGTGGTCGCGAAACTAGCGAGGAAGAGGGTCTGAGGGCTCAGACGATCCCAGAGTCGCCGGACTGTTATCGACTTCGGCTGGTCGTTCGCGTCGAGTTCCCACTTGTAGATCCGCCGTCGCTTAACAGGGCTCACGGTTGATTACTCAGAGACCGCAACTCATCATTTTGAGACGTTCTCGGACCGAAGTCATAATCGCGCCGCGACTTCATCCTGGACCGCTTTCGTAAAGCTCGAGGTCGACTCCGACCCTCCAAGATCCTTCGTCCGGATCCCGCGACGGAGGAGTTCTAATGTGCTGTCCTTGACCACTTTTGCGACTTTAGTCTCGCCGATCTGATAGAGCAACAAGGCGAGCGCGAGGAAGATCGCTGTTGGGTTAGCGAGGTCCTTACCCGCAATGTCGGGTGCGGTCCCGTGAGCAGCGTCGAAGAGTGCGACGCGGACGACTGCTGAAGTGTCAAATGCAAGGTTTGCACTCGCTCCGATCCCTAATGATCCCGCGAGTCCGCAAGCCATATCGGAGAGAAAATCGCCATACTCGTTCAGCACCAAGACGACTTGGAACGCCTCCGGTTTCAGAACGATCTTGGCCAGAAGCGCATCGAAAAGCTCAGCCTGGTGTGTCACTTCGGGATGTTCCGAGGCGACCGATTCCGCGACCGCTTGAAAGAGTCCGTCGGTGGCACGTTGAATCGTGTACTTCGAGGCGCTGGTAACCGCTTTTCCGGTTTTTCTCGCGAGTGTGAACGCATAACGAGCGGCTTCGAGCACTGATTGACGCTCAACGATTCGGAGACTCACAGCGCCGCCATCACCGATCATCCGTCCTGGATCATCGTAGGTCCCTCCGGTCGCGATCCGAATGATATCAAGGTCAAGCTCACCTCGGAAATTCGAAGGAACTCCAGGAATCGAGTAGACCGGCCGGTGGATTACAGTGAGACCGAGTCGCCGTCTTAAGACTTGATTGGGACTTTCTTCGGCGGTGATTGTCGGGTGCTTCAGAGCAACACGGTTTGCTTCGATCGAAGCAGCTGCCTCGTCATAAATTGCTTGCTTCCTCGCACGACGATTCTCAAGTGAGAGATCGATCGGGTCGAACTCCAGGCGGATTGGGAGCGATTCAGCGAGTTGATGCACTGACCTCGAAAGCTCAGGGCCAATTCCATCGCCGAGGAGTTCGGTTTCCTGATATGTCGGTTGCATAAATAATAGGTCTCGGGAGCAGATTAGTAGAACGTCGGTACGATGATGAGGCCAGACCCAGTAATTTCGCGGATTGTAGAATCGATCGGCAGGTTGCGTCAAACGATTGGGTGTTGATCACGGTGGATTCCTTGGCCGCGTTCAATGAACCGGTCGCGTCGATTCTCCGAGGCAACTAGATGCCCATCTTCTTGGCACCCTGGAAACTCAGAGGGTATAATGGAATGTTGTCCTGGTCCGACACGCTCTATTTTTCAATCCTGAGTCAATTGATTTGGTTCAGATTGAAGAGAGCGATGTTTGGCGGTATCCGACGGACACCCAATTCTCATCGTCAATCCACGGAGAGGGCTGATGTCCACCGCCGGGAAAGTACTTTCAGTTCTTGTTGTTTTGATGGCTATTCCTTCAATTTACCTCCTCGCGATGGTCTCTGCACTGAATCGGAATCAAGGTTCAGCAGTTGCAGCTCTTGAGCAGTCCATTATTGAAAAAGAACAGGAATTGCGTGATTTCAATACGACGCTGATTACGACAAGTCGGCGGATCGAGGCCGAACGAATTGCGGCTGATACCGAACGAGTGAGCTTACAGCTCCGAATTGAAGATCTCCGCGATCAACTCAGTCTCGAACGCGAGACACTGGCTCGTGCTGCCGGGAGCCTTGTCGAGTGGAATCGTATTATCGAACTTAATCGTTCTGAGTTCGATCTCAGGACTGAAGAGATCAACTCCCGTAATTCTCAGCTAACGCAGTTACAACGACAGAACGCACAGCTAATTGAAGAGAACACTGAGCGGGATGAGCGTCTCCAGATGCTCCGAAGTCAGACCCAGCAGCTCATTGCTGAAAACCAAGAGCTTCAGAAAGAGATTGAGTCTGGTCAGCTTGGGAATGCTGCCAATTCTTCAGCTGCACTCCGCTCTCAAGAAGAGCTTGGGATGAGGAATGTCGGATCTTCTTCCTATTAAATTCCGATCCGGCACGGAGTTTTGACTCTGCATTGTAAGTAGTTCCCGTTCAAACTAGCCTCAAGGCGTGTAAATCCTCGGGATTCCTTAGACCCGTCCCGATGTTTGAGAGCTAACGATACGAACTGCTTCTTTCCCGAGTCGGGAGCGTCGCTAATCCATATTCTGGAGTCGGTAAAGGGCGAGACCGCGTCCTTCGTTTAGGTAGGGAACTTGAATCAAAAGGTTTGGAATCAGACATTGCTTGGGATCCGTCGACTGCAATCCAAGTTATTGAAAACGCTCGAAATGATAACCGTTATCACGCTCTCGTTGCTGCCGGTGGGGATGGGACCATCTCCAGGGTCTGTAATTATTCTCCAGAAGTTCCAATAACTGTCCTCGCAAGTGGGACCGAAAACCTCTTCGCGAAGCACTTTCGGCTGCCGCGCCACCCAGCATCACTGGCAAAACTCATTCAGGCTGGGCAATCAATGCAGCTCGATCTCGGAACGGCAGGCGATCGACGCTTCATCCTGATGTTGAGCGCCGGCTTCGATGCTGACGTAATCACGCAACATCACCTGGGACGGACCCGGCATCGTCGATCGATGAGGCCAACTTCGCGATTCGCATATGTCTCTGCCGTTCTGAATTCGAGCCTCAACTACCGATTTCCAGTTGTCCACGTCCGCGTTAACGACCCAGGGCCGATCGAGGTCCGATCTGGGGCGATGGTCTTTCTCTTTAATCTCCCCCTTTATGCGCTAGGGCTTCCCGTGGCACCGAGAGCAACCGGGACCGATGGCTTGCTCGATTTAGTAATTTTCCGAGATCCTGGAGCCTTCGCGGCACTCCGTGTCCTCTGGAATGTGTTCCGAGGCTGCCACCTCGAAGGCGATGGTGTCTGGCACCGACAGGTACGTTCTGTCACCCTCTCGGCAGAAGAACCAACCCCGCTTCAGGCTGACGGTGATCCGTTTGGATCGCTTCAGCCGGGGCATCCGATTACTGTTGGAGTGATCCCTGATGCCCTCCGAGTCCTCCGTGGGGCCCGCTGAGTTGAGTCATTCAGAACCAGGACCTATCAACGTGAGACCTCAACAATGATCGTTGCGTGCATTGCCTCCGTCTCGATCCTGCTCGCGCCCAAGCACCAAGAAGTCGAACACCCAAACATCGTCCTCATCCTGGTTGACGACCTACGTCATGACACCCTCGGTTTTATAGGCCACCCGTTCCTTGAAACACCGGCGATCGATCGACTGGCGCGTGAGGGAGTCCACTTCAGTCGTTCAGTTGTGACTACTTCGCTTTGTTCGCCGAGTCGAGCATCGATTCTGACAGGCCTCTACGCGCACAATCATGGTGTGGTGGACAACTACAATCCGGTCGATCCCCAGCTCACTTTCTTTCCGGAATTGCTCCAAGAGGCTGGTTACGAGACCGCGTTCGTCGGCAAGTGGCACATGGGGGATCTCGATGACCCCCAACGCGGATTCGATCATTGGGTGAGCTTCCGAGGTCAAGGGCTCTACTATCCGGACGGTCACGGGACGACTCGGAACGTACCGCAAGAGAACGAGCCCATCTTGAACGTCAACGGCAAACGTGTCCCTCAACAGGGGTATATCACGGACGAACTCACAGATTACGCGATTAACTGGCTCGAAGGTCGAGCCAACGAAGATGAACCACCGTTCTTTCTCTATCTCTCACATAAGGCGGTCCACAGCGATTTTGTCCCAGCCGACCGTCACCGGGGCCGTTATCGGGATCAACCAGTCCCGCTCCCGAGTGTTGGCGGGCCGAACCGAGGAGCCCCTCGTTGGCTGATTGATCAGCAAAACAGCCGTCATGGGGTCGGCTTCGCGTATAACCTTGCCGAATTCGATCTCGCGAGCTACTACCGACGCTATTGTGAAGCGATCCTGGCGGTTGATGAAAATCTCGGTCGACTCCTCGATGCACTCGATCATCTCGGATCCCTAGAAGATACCTTAATTGTCTTCATGGGTGACAATGGGTTCCAGTTCGGCGAACAGGGACTCATCGACAAGCGGACGGCTTACGAAGCCTCGATTCGGGTTCCCCTTCTGATGCGACTTCCAGGGGTGGTCTCTCCAGGCGCCACCATCTCCGAGACGGTCGCGAATATTGATATTGCACCGACCCTCCTCGATGCCGCTGGAATCCATGAGCGTTTCCCGTTTGATGGCCAATCGGTCTGGCATCTCGCAACTTGTCTGAAGAAGTCGCAAGGGTCAAGAGATGCGTTGCTTTATGAGTACTTTTGGGAGCGGAATTACCCACAGACTCCGACAACACATGCCGTACTCGAAGGCCGTTGGAAGTACATTCGCTACCATGGTATCTGGGACACGGACGAACTCTTCGACCTGCAGAACGATCCAGACGAAACGGTGAACTTGATCGCTGATCTTGATCGTCAGGAGATCGTGGAGCGACTCCACCGTCGTCTCTTTGAACTCTTGGAGCAATCGACCGGAAACTCGGTCCCGTTACTCCCCGATCGTGGTCGGATCTTCCCTTGGAGAAAGCCAACGGGCCCTGAACCCGGTTCATTTCCCTCTCGCTTTATGGTCCCGAGCGAACCCGAGCTCCCCACCCCTCCTTGGGCTCGCGGGATCAGATGAGTTGCATTGGCCCTGGCAACCGTTGCTGAAACTGTACTTCTTCATTAACGGTTCTTAATGGGATTCACAAACGGGAGATGGCGTCGTCGATCGCGATCGGCGGGGTGTGTGATGGTTCCGGTCCGATGCTGGAGGCCAAGAACGCTAATCGTCTTCAGGGAGGAATCAGCATCGACCGTTCCCGATTGCCAGACTATTCGCCCGGTTTCCGTCTCTCGGGCGAATAGTGCTAAGCGGACGACACCAAACTGTCTATTTCTCCGCGCCAGCGCAATTTCCGGAAGGTTGACGCCTTGGGTTGATGCAAGGGTATTGACTGGCCCAGAGCTGGGAATCCCGATGATGCTACTGGTCGATTCAGTCGCGAACACGGCGGCCCCAGCTTCGAGTACGTAATCGGCCTCGGCAGGGTCGTCAATGAGCCGAACCCCTTGACTTACCATCGACTCGCGGATCCGATACGTCATCCAACCCGAGTCTGTCCCTTGCAGATTCTTGGTATCAAGCACGACGGTAGCACCGGTGAGTGGGCTAAAATCGACCCCGAGAATTGCCGTATCCCATGAACTAGTTAACAACAGTTGTTCGATCGCAGAACGTGATGTGTCGGTAACACGGACTGAGCCACATCCCAAGCAACTTCCGATCGAGAGGCATGAGATCATGAGACTCAGTTTGAGCCATGGGAAACGACTCCGACTGTGTGTCATCAGATCACCTCCTCTTTGAAATTGAGGGCTCGGTTACCTGAGTCAAACTAATGTCTACAATCGAGCTTTCCCTAACGATTCATTCAATCAGACGCTCGGTTGAAATCCCTACTCGTTCGGATCGTGCCGATAGGGCAACCTTTGCATGAAACTACTGCGTGGTTGAAGAATCGCCACGGAATCGAAACCGAAATGGACAAAAACGCAGCATCGCGGTGAGAAATGGCTATTATGTCCAGAGAAATCGCAGGTGCGGTTTCGTTCACAACTTCACACTGATTCAAGGAGTGGTCCACCGATGCGAATCAGCATGGGTTTACTGGTTGGTCTCGTTCTGACAGCCCCAGCGATGGCCGAGGCTCTTCATCAATCAAAGGATCTACCGAAGGAGTATCTCGGTACGTACAAATACCTCAGCGGCAAGCAGGGTGATCAGCCGATCCCTGAAGACAACTTGGGGGGTGACATCGTCTTCACAGCAGACAAGATTATCCAACTCGACGGAGAGGGCAACGAGGCATTTGTCTTCGACTTTAAGGTCGACGAGGCGGGGGATGTGGTCAAACTCTCGATGGAGATCACGAAGTCGGTGATGGAAGAGACGGTCGGGGCATTGGCCAAGGGTCTCCTCAAACGAGAGGGTACAAAGGTTACCCTGATCTACGACTACGCCGAAGTGGACCGACACCCTAACGACTTCAAGCCCGACTCCCCGACCCAAAATCTCTTTGTGATTGAAAAACAAGTTGATGTCGATAAGTCGGTCGTCTACGGAACGTACAAATACGTGCGTGGCCAACGCGGCGAGGATGAAGTTCCATCGGAGCGGTTGGTAGGTACAGTAAAGATCAGCGAAAGCAAGTTGTCATTAACTGATGAAGCCGGCGTAGATCTGTTTGTCATCGAGTACAGTATCGACGAAGAGGCGATGCCTGCAAAATTCACGATGGAAATCGTCGAGTCGGAGATGCCAGAGACTGTCGGTGCGGTCGCAAAAGGGCTAGCAAAGCATGATACCGAATCCGGCACCCTCACGTTGATTTACGACTACGCCGAAGGTGCCACACATCCGAAGAGTTTCCAGCCGGAATCTGCAACCCAGCACCTTTTCGTGATGAAGAAGATTGATGACTAAGTTCGTTCATCTTTCTCAAGAATTGAAACTCTAAAAGCGGGAATTTCCTGGTGGCTGGGTTTTCAACGCCGAAAATCCCAGTCACCAAAATGACTGGCTCTGTGTGAATTGAGCGTTAGCCCAGCTCAAAGCCAATTGAAACTAACGAGTCACATAAGCTCCGGTGGCGCGTCGTCCTCGGACACTTGACGGAAAGAGAGTTTCTTGGTGGATGTTCCCCTCGATTCCGAGGGGAATCGGCAGAAAGCTGGTTTCGAAACTCAGACGGTCGTGGTTCCTTACTTCGGATTCGAGAGCAGGAGAGACCCAGAGCGTATCGAGTTCGAGGGTGTTCGGGATAAGCACAAGCCTGATCTCATTCGGGTCGAGTCGCCAGCATGTATCGAACGCCACTTCTAATACCTCCCGATCGCTTGGGAGGGTAATCGGAATCCGGGCGCGTTCCAGAAAGCGTGAGGTTAGCACATTGATCTGAAAGGCATCTCGATCCATTTGTGAGACCAAGCGTTCTGTCGTTAAGTCCGCGAAACCAACACCAACGATATTCCCATGGCTTTCTTCAGAGGCATCAAGGACTACGAGTCGAGTCACTTTGGGGCGTTCAAAATCCGGTTGGGTCTCAACCATCAACCGTCCGATCACATTGGGGTCCATCCCAGCGCCAGAGTAGTTCTTCCCTAATTCGCCAACGACGAGAACGTCAATCTGATCGAACGGTAACCGCCCCATCATCAGCCTCGCCCTCTGGAGCAATTGAGGTTCGGTTGTCATGATTGTTTCGGGTTCAAGCGCAACGATCTCCGCAGGTTCTTCATGAGCGTTCTCGAGGATTGCTAACCCGAGTGCAAACTTCGTTTTCTCGACTAAAAAACGGCCGACTGCAGGGAGGACTTCCTTCATGCCGCGGAGCCCAAGTGCGTGGATTTGCTCAGCCCCCTCTCGCTTCCCGAATCCGATCACCAACATCTTCAGGATTCCGGACTCGAACTCACCGCTGAAATCGGTATGTGGTTTCACTCGATTCAAGGCGAGGATGGCATCAGCCTCGGCGGCATCACGATCGAAGTAGATCGGTAAACCGACGGGATTCGTGCCGAGTACGACAGTTTCCATCTCAGTTCGGACCTCGACCCCCATCCGTTCCGGGGTAATGCCATAACCAGCGAGCAATTCGCGTTGTCCTTCTGCAGTCGCCCTACCATGGCTTCCCATGGCTGCTTTGATAAACGGTTGATAACCCATCAATTTTAACTCATCGATTGCCACGCGAGCGACAGTTGAGATTGAGGCGATTCCCCGGCTCCCAACTCCGACGGCGACCGATCCACCGTGAGGGACACGGTTTCGGATCCCGCTCTCCTGGATCAATCGTCGGACCGTCCCCTCGACATCTGGCAAGCCTGGGAACTCGATTGCTTGTCGGATCCGTGCGATGGTTGGGAATTCCATGAACTCTACTCCGCGCTGGGGTGGTGAGATCGACTAGCGATCTACTCTCGAAATCTTCAGGCCCGAGAGCTGAGTTCTCTCTGTCCTGAGGTAGATCAGATGAAGCCAAGTGACGTCGAAGACGACCGATTGATTGCATTTCAACCTTCTTGAGATTGTATCGATTCGATGCTCCGAGCGAATCGATCCGAGCGACCGACAGTTCAAGCTCGATTGCCTGCTACACTTCGCCATCTGCGACTCTCGGTCAATCATCTTGCCTTTAATCAGCAGATTACTTGAACTAATAAACTTGCTCAATCAAGTGCGCACTATTGAATCTATATCTAAGCAACTTTGTGCAAAGCCGTGTATGCGACCAAAAGATACAGCGATTGTGTCTTCAAAGCGGTAAACTGGTATTTGTGGCTGGGATCGGGAGAACCTCAACAAAACGAGCATTTGGAATCGCCGGCAAGGGGGCTCAGTGATGCGGATCGACCTAAACGGCGAGGTTGCCGTCGTCGTTGGGGCTGCCAGAGGAATTGGTCAAGCGATAGCTGAAGGGTTCGATCAGGCGGGTGCAAAGGTCGCCCTGGTCGATCTCAGTCCTACCGTTGGTTTTGTTGCCCAGCAGCTTCGCCAGCATTCAGGCGGATCGGTCTCTGCCTTGATTGCGGACGCCACCGACGAAGATATGATGCGCCAAGTCGCGGATTCAATCGCGCGCGATTTGGGCGAAGCGCATCATATTGTTTATGCGGCTGCAATCGGATCGGGCAAATTCGGTCAACCATTCTGGAACCTCGAACCCAACGATTGGCCTCGGGTCTTCAAGGTCAATTTGTATGGTGCCGTCAATGTCGCGCACGCGTTTGGTCCCCGGCTCGCGGACTTGGGACGAGGGACCATCACCATGATCGCCTCGGTCTCGGGCCAAATCGGATCCCCCACCGATCCCCCTTACAGCGCATCTAAAGCTGCACTAATCAATTTCGCTCAATGTGCCGCTAAAGATCTGGCACCGAAGAACGTTCGAGTCAACACAATTAACCCAGGAATGGTCCAGACGGTCCTCAATCGTTCAGTCTATGAAGCCTGGGCAATGACACAACCGAAGGAAGTCCGCCAGAGCTGGGAAGAATGGACCGCGGAAAAGATTGAACGACTCGTCCCCTTAAACCGTTGGCAGCAACCCGAAGACATTGCCGCGATGGCGGTCTTTCTCGCATCAAGCCAAGCTCAAAACATCACTGGCCAGACCATTAACGTCGATGGTGGCTATGTCATGCACTCGTGAGCTTCATCCGCCACAACACGCATATTAAGAGACAAGCAGGCCGATAGAGAGTGCAATAGCGATTGTAGCTAAGACTGACTGTACCAGAAGGTCCCAGGGAAACGGCAAATACAATCGACTGCAGAGCCAGAGCAGACCAATGATCCCCAGGATTGCGAAGTAGGAGACTCCTGGGAAGAGGGCCCAGACGGCAAAATCAAGACCAAACAAACCGATAATGGCGATCGATTCCTTGATGGAGACAGGGAACTTTCTTTGTAATGACTGAACCATTTCGTCTCTCAAAATCGATCGACGTAGAATCAACGCCGCCAGATTATCCCGAGTAATGTCAGGGTGCAACAGAGATCTCCTCGCGGGTCGGATGATCTCGCCGTACTCGATGAGCATTTGCGGAATAGGATAAGTTCTCCAGGTTGATTCAATCGAGTAAAGAGGTGTCATCATGGAACCTTCGAAGGAACAGGATCTTACGGGCAATCGTACCCTCGATTTTTTTGGACCACGGTTGGGTGGGCTAGAGCCGCTCTTCCACCCACGAGCCGTGGGAGTGATTGGTGCGACAGATTCGACAGGGAGCGTCGGCAGAACTATCCTCTGGAATCTTCTGAGTAGTCCTTTTGGTGGGACGGTCTTTCCGATCAATCCCAAACGCTCCAGCATCCTCGGTGTCAAAGCGTACCCTTCAATTCGAGAACTTCCGGAACCGGTCGATCTTGCCGTCGTTGCGACACCAGCACCGACCGTTCCCGGCATTATAGGTGATTGTGTTGATGCAGGAGTCCGCGCAGCAGTCGTGATTACAGCTGGATTTAAAGAGACCGGCGAAGAGGGACTCGACCTGGAGCGTCAGATTCTTGAGCAAGCCCGACGGGGATCGATCCGGATTGTGGGTCCGAACTGTCTCGGACTAATGAATCCACATACTGGACTCAACGCGACCTTCGCAGGAGCGATTGCACAACCTGGTAATGTCGCATTCCTAAGTCAGAGTGGTGCACTCTGTACCGCTGTACTGGACTGGAGTTTTCGCGAGCAGGTCGGGTTTAGCGCTTTTGTCTCACTCGGTTCGATGCTCGATGTTGGCTGGGGAGACCTGATCAACTACTTGGGCGATGATCCCAGAACCAAGTCGATCGTCATCTACATGGAGTCCATCGGTGATGCGCGACGATTCGTCTCGGCGGCTCGTGAGGTCGCGCTCACGAAGCCGATCATCGTCATCAAACCAGGGCGGACAGCCGAAGCAGCACAAGCAGCAACTTCACACACGGGTAGTTTGACTGGTAGTGACGAAGTCGTGGACGCCGCGTTCCGACGTTGCGGGGTCCTCCGGGTGGGAACGATTGCCGAACTCTTTCAGATGGCCGGCATCCTCGGTAAGCAGCCAAGACCTCGGGGACCTCGACTCGCAATTGTGACCAATGCGGGTGGTCCTGGTGTACTGGCCACCGATTCACTCATGACACACGGTGGCGAGCTTGCAAGTCTCGCACCGAGAACCCTGGAGACTCTCAACAGCTTCCTCCCAACCGGTTGGAGTCAGGCGAATCCAGTCGACATTCTCGGTGATGCTGGCCCAAACCGTTATGCTCAATCAGTGAATGCTGTCGCCGAGGACCCCAACAACGACGGCATTTTGGTAATCCTCGCACCGCAGTCGATGACCGATCCCAGCAAGACTGCCGACCTATTACGGGAATACGCGAGACTTGAGGGAAGGCCAATCTTAGCCTCGTGGATGGGGGGTGCGGAAGTCGCGTCTGGTGAGAACACTCTCAACCGAGCAAACATTCCGACCTTCGCTTATCCCGATACGGCAGCCCGCGCTTTCTGTGCGATGTGGCGGTACAGCTACAACCTCAGAGGCCTCTATGAAACACCGACGCAGGTTGAGGAGCTGGACGGATCCGATCGAGAAGTCGCGGAGGGAATGATCCGTCAGGCGCGGACAAAAGGAAGAACAATCCTTAATGAGTTCGAATCCAAGCAACTCTTGGGTGCTTACGGGATTCCAACAGTCGCGACCGTACTGGCAGAAGATGAAGCCTCAGCGATTGCGGCCGCCGAACGCATTGGCTATCCAGTCGTCCTCAAGCTGCACTCCAATACGATCTCCCATAAAACTGATCTCGGTGGTGTTCAACTCAATCTTGAGAATGTTGCAGCAGTACGCCGCGCTTGGTCGTGTATCCAGGAATCAGTCCGACGCAAAGCCGATGCTTCCGACTTCCTTGGGGTCACGGTGCAGCCGATGATCCGAGTTGAGGGGGAGGAGCTAATCATCGGGAGTAGTATTGACCCACAGTTCGGGCCTGTTCTACTCTTTGGATCGGGAGGACGACTGGTTGAGTTGATCCGAGATCGGACGCTCGGGCTTCCACCACTGAATACGACACTCGCACGACGGATGATGGAACAGACCCGGATCTTCGAGGCTCTTCAGGGGGTCCGAGGTCGCGCAGCCATTGACCTCGGAAGCCTCGAAAGACTCCTGGTCCGTTTCAGCCAGCTCGTCGTTGAACAACCCTGGATTGACCAGATTGACGTTAATCCCTTGTTGGCATCACCCGAGGGTCTCCTCGCGTTAGACGCGAGGGTGATCGTCCATGGTCCTGAGGTCCGTGCGGAAGAGCTGCCGAGACCTGCGATCCGGCCATACCCAGTACAGTACGTTGAGACGTTCGAGCTGAGGGACGGTAGCTCGGTAACGATCCGACCGATCAGACCGGAGGATGAAGTTGCCCTCATCTCGTTTCATCAGCAACTATCGGAACAAAGCGTTTATCTTCGATACTTCCAGGCGATGAAACTTAGTACCCGGGTTGCACATGATCGCTTAATCCGGATCTGTTTCAACGATTATGACCGCGAGATCGTTCTTGTAGCCGAACGTCCGTCCTTCGAACAAACTGAAATCCTTGCTGTCGGTCGATTGAGCCGCGACCGATCGCGCTCGACAAAATCCGGAGAGTTTGGGCTCCTCGTGTGCGACTCAATGCAAGGGAAAGGACTCGGCACCGCACTTCTCCAACGCTTGATTAAGATTGCCAAAGTGGAAGGAATACAACGGATCACAGCCGAAATGCTCCAAGATAATCGGGCAATGCAACACCTCTGTGAAAAACTCGGATTTCATCTCCAATACGACCCCGAGGACCAGATAGTTAAATCAATTCTTGAATTCTAATAGTTTCACATAAATTAAATAAATGAGTTTGAGTTCATCGAATGGCTTATTCTCGGCTTGTAGCCCCGATAGGAAGCCGTGCCTAGGATGAATCAGAGGGTTTGACTGGAGACCCTTGACGATCGAGGATTCCCAACTTGCCAAGGAGTACGACGCATGAATCGACTGACACTACCGACCGTACTACTGTTAGGATGTTCAATCCTGGTCTCACCGTCCTGTGGTCAACACGATCGGGATCATCAGACCTACAAGGGTCGTGAAATTGCCGAGGTCATGAGTTACCTCGGCGCAAATTGGCTCTTGCGAGCGAATCGGGTCGAACAAGAGCAGCCGAAGAAAATGCTTGACGCTTTGAAGATTGAGGAAGGACAGACGATCGCCGATGTTGGTGCCGGTGTCGGGTACCATAGCTTGATGATCTCAAAACGAGTCGGACCGAATGGCACGGTCTACGCAACTGATGTACAGCCTGAAATGCTGGCGATGCTCAAGGAGCGCGCCGAGAAAGCAGGAGCCAGGAACATCAAGCCGGTGTTGGTCACTCAGGAAAATCCGGGGCTACCCGAGGGCAAGATTGATCTCATTCTGATGGTCGATGTCTATCACGAGATCTCCGATCCTGATGCTGCACTCCGAGGTTTCTTCAGCGCACTGAAACCAGGAGGACGGTTGGTCTTGGTTGAATACCGTGAGGAAACATACTGGATTAAGCCTGACCACCGCCTTGGTGTCGAACAAGCGCGTAAGGAAGTTGAGCCCGAGGGCTTCACTTTTGACGAATCGCTCGAGTTTCTCCCTTGGCAACACATCATGATCTTCGAAAAGCCTGAGGGAGAAGCGTCTAAGTCGCCACAAGACGACCCGTCATGACAATCGAGGAGTGAAATGGGCCTTTTCGAAATCGATCTAGTGCCTTCATTCTTGTCGAGTTCCCTGCGAGAACCGATTTCGAGGCGGGAAGTCAAGATTCTGTATCATTGATTTCCCGATCGCCGCGTCGCTGCGAGCTCCGAGGATCCCGCAGCGGCCATTAGGTTTGCCTGCCCACTTCCTTGTCCATCACAGCACACGAAGGATCTCACTCGTGACCGCACGCTTGCTCTTTTCCACGCTCACATATCTCCTGCTACTTAATGGAGTTACCATTGCGCAGGATAGTCCGCCTGAATCTACTCCACCACAGGATGCCAACGACTCTGAGGCCAGTAGTGGATCGAAGAAAGTTCCCCCAAAACCGAATGGAATCAAAAAATACGATGAGGTAATTACTGAAGATGCGGAATCCGACCCAGGTCTCTTCCTAGTCCATCGGGTAGACGACAAGCTCTACTACGAGGTACCGGTCGAGGTGATTGGCAAACCGATGCTCCTCGTCACACAGATTGCCGGGACTACCGCAGGGTACAGTTACGCGGGGATGCCGGCGGGTGATCGTGTGGTGCGTTGGGAATTCCGAGATGCTGAAGAAACGGTACTCCTACGTGACGTCAACTACACGATTCGCGCTGACGCCGATGACCCGATCAACGACGCAGTGGTGGCCTCCTCAATCGAGCCGATCATTGCGACCTTCAAGGTCCAAGCGTACGGTAAGGACAAGTCAATGGTTATCGACGTTACTTCCCTTTTTACTAGTGACGTCGCAGAGCTCTCGGTCAAGGATCAGATCAATGCAGCAGGAGCTGATTCAAAGCGTAGCTTTATCGAAGAGGTAAAGTCTTTCCCCGAAAACATTGAAGCCAAGATTCTCTTAACCTACAAGCCGAAAGGCTCTTCCAGCGCGAATCCATTCTTGGCTGGCGGTGGCAACTCGGATTCGATCACTGTCCAGGTGCGGTACAGTATGGTCGTCCTCCCGAGCGATCCGATGAAGCCTCGGCGCTTCGATGCACGTGTCGGCTTCTTTAATGTCGGGTTTGAGGATTACTCTAGTGAAAAGCACCAGGTTGAAAATATCAAGTACGTTACACGATGGCGATTGGTAAAGAAGGACCCCGAAGCCGATATATCGGACCCTGTTAAGCCAATTGTCTTCTATGTGAGTCGCGAAGTTCCGGAGAAATGGAAACCGTACGTCAAGAAAGGAATCGAAGCCTGGCAACCTGCGTTTGAAAAGGCCGGCTTCTCCAATGCGATCTTGGCGGGTGAACCACCGACTCCTCAGGAAGACCCGGATTGGGATCCCGAAGATGCCCGGATCAGTTCGATACGTTGGCTTCCTTCGACGACGGAAAATGCCTTCGGTCCTCATGTCCACGACCCAAGGACGGGGGAGATCCTCGAGGCAGATGTCAGGATGTATCACAACGTGATCAAGCTCTGTCGCGATTGGTACTTCATCCAGGCTTCTCCGAGTGATGAACGCGCCCGAGACTTCCCCATGCCTGACGACCTTATGGGTGAGTTGATCGCTTACGTGGTGGCGCATGAGGTCGGGCACAGCCTTGGCTTCCCTCATAATATGAAAGCGAGTTCATCGTACACGGTGGAGCAGCTCCGCGATCCTGAATTCACCAAGGAGTACGGAACGGAAGCTTCCATTATGGATTATGGGCGCTTCAACTATGTTGCCCAACCAGGTGATGGTGCCTCACTCATTCCGGTCGTGGGACCATATGACAAGTTTGCAGTGGAATGGGGTTACAAACCGTTCCCGGACGCGGAGAGCTTTCAAGCCGAGAAGGCAGCACTTGATGCGATTGTTGCCCGACAGCTCGAAGATCCAATGCTCCTCTTCGGTGGTGTCAACCCGAGTCAGGACCCCAGCGCACAGACAGAAGATCTGGGCTCCGATTCTGTCGCGGCAACCGAACTTGGTCTCAAGAACCTGGAGCGCGTGGCGAGCTATCTCGTTGAAGCGACATCTGATTCCAACGAGGATTACTCGCTCTTGCAAAATATGTACGATGAGTTAATCAGTCAGTTTCGTCGCGAAGCGGGTCATGTGGCGAATGTAGTTGGTGGGTTTATTCAGCGAAACGCCTATTACGGTGACGCTGATTCTCGATTCACACCCGTCCCTGTGGAGAAGCAACGCGAGGCTGTTGCATTTCTGCTTGAGCATGCGTTTCAGACACCTAAGTATCTTGTCGACTCTGAGATTACGCTCCGCCTCGAGGCTAATGGCGCGGTGGATCGAATTCTAAGTATGCAGCAATCGCTGCTGGATACCCTCATGCGCGAGTCCCGACTGGGGCGCATGGCTGAACACGCGACGAGGACTAAAGGCGAAGCCTATAGGCCAATTGATCTCATAAAAGACCTAACTGATGGCATTTTCACAGAGGTCGAAAATGATGACCCGGTGATCGATCTCTATCGTCGCAATCTACAGCGCGCTTACAGTCAGATGCTTATCGATCTTGTGAAGGAAGAATCAGGATCTGACCTTTCAGCATTAGCACGAGGAGAACTTGTCCGAATCGGACAGTTGTTGGAAGCTTCCGACGACATAGAAGAAACTAATGACTTAACAACGCTATACCATCTGCAGGACATTGCCGCTCGTATTGACAACGCACTTGATTTAGACACAGAAGATTGACGGCAACCAATTAATAGAGCCTAGCAATAAACGTAAAAAATCCGAAGACTCGGCGCCCCGAGTCTTCGGTATGCCCACCACTAATTGCATGGTAAGCCAAAAGGGTGCGGCTTGCCCGACGGGCAACCCGTCGGCTGCCGTTAGGCGAGCCGCCTCTGGTTGTCACTGTTTGTCACAGGATCACCTCCTTTCTACTAGGACTCCCGTACTCATCTGAGACCAGCCTCCAATGAGTTTGGGCGTTTGTCCTGCCGCGTCACGTTCACGCGACCCAAAGGAGCCGACCCTGAGATGCAGGAGCCTCTCGGGCCGACATCATTACTATAGCTGCTCGATCGGCTCGTTCAATGGTGTAATCAAACTCAACTCAAGACTCGCTGACTGATCATGAGTCGATGTCGTCAGAACGGATCGCGTCGAGTAGTTCAAGCCCCGATTTGGCGAATAACTGTAGGCGTGCGTCATCGCGACTGAGTCGGTCGAAAGTGCGTTGGTAATACGCGAGCAGGCGATCACGGGTTGCGTTGAATTTCGACCAGTCGTGTAGACCGTGCTCGAGGTCAAACTTGATGCTAAAGAGATTATGGAGTCGGTCTGCGAGTACGACTGCCCGTGATTCAACCGAGGCCGACTGGAGTCTCGCAAGATGCTCATCTTTACGGGTTTCCCATGGGATCTTAAGTCCTTGGGCGTCTTCCTTGCGTTCCGAGGCATCATCGACGAGTTGGGCAATCCGCTCTCCGAATTCGCTCCGAATCATCTCAAGAGTCACCTCGGTATCCTCGACGAGGTCGTGTAGGAAGCCGGCGGCAACGACTGATTCTTCCCAACCGAGTCCTTGAAGAGTCATCCCAACGGCCATCGGATGTTGCACATAAGGGAGATCCGATCCCTTACGAGTCTGATATCGGTGGTACATTGCCGCCCATCGCATTGCCGATTCGATCAGACTTGATAAGTTGGTGACATTTTTCATGGGCTCAGTCATACTGCCTAGGACTGTCCATGCCAAGGCTCTGCGCACACACAAGACAATTGCATTATCACATTGCGTTTTCAAAGCTATGACGACTTCTCTCTTCGCTATAATCTTGAGTCTCAACTCAGTTGCACCAGCCCCAACTCAAACCGAGCAGAACGCTCAGGTCCACATCCTCGTGGAAGGATACGTCAAACCAATTGAAGGACGAGAATTCGTTCCAGGCCAATCCCCTACCGGTGCTCGTAAAGTTGCGGGGACAGTCGTTTTGGTAAGATCGCCCGAAGCAACTGTTGTTGTTGATCCCGGCATGGTCGAAGATCGTCGTGTGATTCTTACGGCGCTTGCTCGCCATCATGTTAATTCCACTGATGTAACACATGTGTTTGTTAGCCATCACCATCCTGACCACACCGTCAATATCGCCCTATTTCCGAACGCAAAGGTCGTTGATTATCAAGGAGTGTATGAAAACGACGTTTGGTCAGATCATGGAGACCCTTATCCATTAGCTCCTGGGATCACCGTGATTCGGACTCCAGGCCACACATACGAGGACGCTTCTCTCGTTGTCGAGACTGCTGAGGGGACCGTGGTTCTGACGCATCTCTGGTGGGACGAGAGGATGGAGCCGAGAGTCGATCCGATCGCCGAAGCTCCCGAATTGATTAACGTGAGCCGAGAAAAGGTCCTCGCAATCGCTGACTGGATCATTCCAGGTCACGGCAAGAAGTTCCCTGTTAAGACAAAGTCACCTTGATCCAGGATCGGTTGAAGGGCTCATTGAGCAACGTGGTCTCGTTTTAAATGCCGCGTAATCTGTCGAGTGAGCTTAGGAGCATCCGTGAGGAATCCGATGTGACCAGCGCCCTCGAGCTGCCGATATGAACTGGTCGTCAACGAGCGTGCTAAATTGATCTGTCGATCTGAAGGAACGATGACGTCTCGAGTTCCTGCGACCACCAGAGTTGGCACGCTGATTTGCCAAAGACGATCGCTGACGTCAAAGGCAGCGAGGGCTCGGAGCCGTCGCACCATGACCATCTGATCGGTGGTCCAACAGCGTTGGACAATGAGGTCGGCGAATGAGCGTGAGTCTGGTTTGCCTGCGTGGAGGAGGTTGAAGAACTGGTTGATCATGGGTGAATTTTGGGGTAGCGGATAGTGCTCAAGTGCATGAAGCACGAGATCAGTCGCCATCCGATGTCCAAAGTTGGAGGCGATCCCGGTAAGAACAAGACTATTGATCGCTTCCGAAATCTCAGTTGCCAACTCAAGAGCAACCGCGCCCCCAAACGAGAGGCCCATGATCGTTGGACGCTCGATGCCTAATCGTTCAATAACGCGCCAAACCGAGTTCGCTTCATCGCCAAGGCTAGGTTGCTCGACTCGAAACGGCGGACCATTCTCGTCAGAGAAGCCGATGATGATCACTTCATAGTGAGCTGCCAGGCGTTCTGCTAACGGAAGAACGAGCTGCCAACCTCCTGCCATTCCAGGAAGCATCACAAGCGGATCACCGTTGCCCAGTCGAACGACCTGATGTGTTCCAATCGTTCCGTCATAGAGTCGATGCTGGATCCCAGATTGTTCTTTTAGAGTGGATGCAAGCTGCAACCAATCGTCTGCAATTTTCATTGTCGATACCTTGATTCTCTGCTGAATTGAAAATGCCGATCTAGAAGCCTGAATTCTTGGAAATGATGAGTTGCATCTTTAGTGCCTACAAAAATCGGGAATCGCAATTTGACTTCAAACGAAACTGGATTTGTGAACAGTCGCTAGCGAACCACGGCGCCGATTTGGCTTCTCATCATCATATTAGATTCGCTTCTTCTCAGTTTCGTGGATTCCTAGTCATTACTCATTGTCATTTCATGATTTAGGACTATGTTATGAGAGTCATCGCCAATTTCCCAATCTGCCCAGAATTCCTCGGTTTGCTGTGTGCCGTTGTCTTGGCAATCTCCGCAGTTCACGAAATCGGTACTACTTGTTCGCTAGCGATAACTAACGGTCAGTGGCGATATTGCGGTTCGGCGCCGATTCGCTATCGTGGTCTAGATACATTGAAGCTCTCCTTGGATTCTTAAAACCATGAGCCTGAAGTTTCCGATTGACCTAGGATCGATTTCTCGATTGCCCGAATTCTTGCGGGGTCGAGGCTCGAGCGCTCGGCTCTGGATCATTGGCGCATCATTCTTCGTGCTTCTTCATGCCCTGATGGTCCTCTGGATCGTCGCAAGCTCCCGAGACATCGGCCTCCGTTGTGTATTTGGGACAATCCAAGAAGATTCGATCTCTCCTCATTATCGTTGGAGAAGCGTGGAGGAGTCAGGTCGAGTCCCGGTCTATCCAACCAAAGGTGCCGAGTTCCAACGCTTCGAGGCAATTGATCAATCTTGGGCGATCGAGGTGAGGCCTGGTGACTTCACGGCAATTGTCCGTGCTCAGAGATCGATTGCGTCAATGCCCTTGGGCGCTGAGGTTCGGGTGGAGTGGAACGAACCGCAGAGTACTGGTGCTGATCCGCCAGAGGTACACGAAGCGATCGCAAGCGCAAGTCAACGTGAATTCTCAACTTATGCTTGGTCGATCCTCTGGTTCTTCATTGAAATGGTCATTTTTGCGATCGGAGCTAATGTCTACTGGCGCCGACCTCTCGATCGTTCGGCTCAGATATTCTTCTGGCTCTGTGTCGTGACCGTCACTGCATTTATTGGCGGTTATCACTGGTCCGAAGTCATCATCTTTAGGCTCCTAATCTTCCTATTTCCGTTGACAGCGATGTTAGTCCCAATCGTGAGTCTCCACTTCTACCTCGTTTTTCCGCGCCCAAATCCAGTGATTTTGCTTTACCCAAAGTTGCTTTGGGTGCTTTACGGTGTGATGGGGATCTGGCTGGTGGGAGTTTGGGGGTGCATGATCTGGCTCTCGATCGACGTGGACGCTAGCGTTCTGACCGGTGCGATGGTTCCCGATCGAGTAGCGACCCAGGGACTCTTGGAAGGACTCACGCTTGGGTACATCCGCTATTCAGTCCTTATCTTCCTACTCTGCATCGTTTGCCTAGCTTACAGTTTTATACGCGCAAGGAATCGCGAAGAGCGTAGCCAAGTCCTCTGGATCTTGGTCGCCTCGGTCGTTTCGCTCGGCTTGATCACCTACCTCATGCTCTTGATCCGTCAAAATGTTGCCTCCCTCGGTCTCGATGGGGCAGCATGGCCGATGTACGTGGTCTCGCTGCTCTTTACCGTGGCTTATGCGATGAGCATCACACGGTATCGACTCTCTGATGCGGAAGCGGTCTTCCGTCGGAGCCTTCGCTACTTGATCATCAGTGTCGGAATCAGCCTTCTCTATTCCGTACTCCTAGTCGGTGTAGGTTTTTTTGCCGGTCGGGCACTTCTAGAGAAAGGGACGTCTGGAAACGTCACGATCGTGGCGATGACGGCCCTGATCTCGCTAGCACTCTCAGGCGCAATTCGTCGGCGGGTTGACCAAGCAATCGATCGACGATTCTTTCGCGAGAAATATAAGTTCGATTCCGCGATGCGGAAGATGAGTGACGCTGTCGATCGCCTCGTGGACCGGGACACCATCGGGGCTCGATTGCTCGACGCGGCGGCTGAGGTTCTTGGGCTCGACTGGGGGGCAATCTATGTCCGTCGATCGTCCGAACGCGAACTTGGTTGTCTGGCGAGCCTTGGCCCCGAGCCAGATCAACGAACTCTCGGAATGGAAGACCCGCTGAGTCTCCGACTGAGTCGAGACGCGACCTATCGGGTTCCCGGCGCGATCGGCCGTGGGTCGTCGGATCCGGTTGCTGACTCTCTCATCTCCCGTGGTGGCGAAGTTGCCGCCGCACTCCTCTTGGACGGAGAGCTTGCGGGCGTTCTCGTCTTGGGTCCGAAGCGAAGTGGTTTACCCTACGACGATGAAGAGATGGTTTTTCTCGGAGCTTTGTCTTCGGTCTCGGCCTTGGCGTTACGTTCGGCGACGATCCACCAAACCCTCGACGAGCTTAATGACGAGTTACGAGCCAAGGTCGATAAAATCGCCGAACAGCAACGTCGGATCATGGTCCTACAAGATCAACTCGCGGGGAACCAATCCGCAAGTAACTTGGAACTCAATGTTGAGGATAGAGACCATGATCGTGTAGTTGAAGAGCCCGCCGCACTGAAACGGATCCGAGGTTCGAGTGCCCCGATTCAAGAGATGATTACAATTGTTAGAAAGGCGGCTTCCAGTAACTCGTCAGTCTTAATCTTGGGTGAGAGTGGTACCGGGAAAGAACTTGTCGCCGAGGCGGTCCACGCCGCAAGCCCACGTTCTCATGGTCCGTTTGTAAAAGTTCACTGCGCGGCTTTGGCACCGGGAGTTCTTGAGAGCGAACTTTTTGGACACCTCCGCGGATCATTCACCGGAGCCGATCGCGATCGGACAGGGCGATTCCAACAGGCCGATGGAGGGACGCTCTTACTCGACGAAATTGGTGATGTCAGCCTCGAAGTCCAAACAAAGCTCCTCCGAGTCTTGCAGACGAGGACTTTCGAGCGCGTTGGGAGCTCCCAACCAGAGACCGTTGATGTCCGTATTCTGGCTGCAACACATCGAGATCTCCCTGCATTGATCCGCGCTGGGAAGTTTCGAGAGGATCTCTACTATCGGCTGAATGTGATCAGTATTAGGACCCCAGCCCTCCGCGAACGACCGGAAGATATCTTTGAACTCGCTGTAGTTTTCCTCAGGAGATTTGCAGATGAAACGAGGAAGTCGGTTACCCAATTGGATGAGGAAGCGATTGAAGTCCTCAGCCATTATCACTGGCCAGGGAACGTCCGCGAGCTGGAAAACGTCATCGAACGATCGGTTGTTCTCGCGGACGGCCCCGCGATCAAAGTCGACGACCTCCCTCCCGAACTTCTTGAGAAACGCATCTTAGAAGCAAAGAAAGTCGGAGAAGGTGCGTTCCCATCATTCTCGGAACGTGGAGGCCGGGGACGCCCTCGGCGTCTTCGACCACAAACAGCAAGAGATCAATCTCCGAAAATCATTAAGAACGACAGCGAATTGGAACGCTACGAACGTCACCGACTCATTGACGCGCTTAACGAAGCGAACGGGAATAAAGCCGAAGCAGCGCGGCTGCTCGGAATCCCTCGGAGTACGTTGATAAGCAAGCTGAAGAGGCAAGGCCTAATGGACAGCAATGCTTCAACCCGTTCTCCAGAAAAAGAAAACACAAAGCGCAAGTAGTTATTCCACCCGACGTCAAATAAAGCGGTATACCTTAAGGACTCCGATGAGTTCCAGATACCTTCCTAATGAATCAGCAGCCCAACTTTTTTGAGCACGATGCCTCTGGCATTGCTGGGTTCGTTGACTTGTTGGGCTTAATCAAGTGGAGAGAAACAACATGATTCGCTTCCAGACAGCACTCTCTCTCGTTCTCTTGTTAATTCCTGGCAGTGCACTTGCGCAGGAAATCTTTCCAGAGAAGGAAGGAGCGGAGCTTCGGCGCTTGCTGCGAGAAGACTATTCGCCGAACCAACTCTTGAGTTATAAATCGGCTCGAAGAATGATGTTCGGGATCGTGGATAATAACGGTGGCGTTGTTGAACTCGCTTACCTTTCGGCAACCTTTCAAATTGATCCATTCAATCCGATTCCAAATCATTTAATCATCAACACCGAGCATACCTGGCCGCAGTCAAAGTTCGGCAAGGATGGAGGGGCAGGGCCGAAGACTGACATCCATCATTTGTTCCCGACGGGGCATCGAGTTAACTCCGATCGAGGGAACAAGCCGTTCGGTGAAGTAATTGATAGTCAGGCGCGAAAGTTCTGGAAGGTGATCACAGACCCAGAAACCTCGATACCCAGTATCGACTTCTCTGCTTACAGCGAAGTCGGTAACAGTGTGTTCGAGCCAGAGGAAAACCACAAAGGGAATGTCGCCCGTGCCATGGTCTACTTCTTCACGATTTATGAAGAGCATCCAAAAATCGACCTCCCATTCTTTCTTGGTCAAGTCGAGACGCTCAAGGAATGGCACGTTGCCGACAAGGCCGATGATCCAGAAAAGGAGCGATCAAATCGAATTGAATCAATCCAGGGTAATATCAATCCGTTTGTTATGGACTCGACCCTACTCGCCCGGGCGCTCAGTGATGTTTCGCCGACTGGGATCGGTGTGATCGACGCTCCGGGAGTTGGTGATGGAGGTACTGAAGTCGTTGGGATCGGACTCTCCATTCTTGCCTTGATACCGAATCCCGTTGGCCAAGACCAAGGCAACGAGAGTGTCACGTTGATGAATCCGTCAGCGGATGAGATCGATCTCGCGGGGTGGTCAATGACAGACGCACACGCCCGGAGATTCGATCTTTCAGGAACGGTGCCACCAAGCTCAACTCGATCAATTCGATTGGTGAACTCCGCGATGATCTTGGGAAACAACGGGAGCCTGGTCACGCTTTTCAATGCCGATGGTCTTGAAATCGACCAGGTTTCGTACTCAAAAGAGGAAGCGCAATCCGGCGCGTTCATCGTCTTTGACGATTGAACACATGTATTGGAAAGATCTTGAAGAATTACCGACTCAGACCGAGACGCCACTGTAAATTGCATCGATTGGATCGCCCGTAATCAGGCGGACGGGGCGATCGAGTCGGTCGGAAACCTCGGCATCCCGTCGGATGCCGAGAGACTGATAGATCGTCGCCGCAAGGTCGGCTGGAGTGAACGCACGAGTTGCGGGATATCCGCCTGACTTATCAGAACGACCAATCACCTGACCGCCGAGGACTCCCCCTCCTGCAAAGGCCGTGGAGAATACCTGAGGCCAATGGTCCCGGCCGATCTTGGGATTGTTCCCCTGAGTTGAGAGCTTGGGAGTCCGACCGAACTCGCCCGTGATCACGACGAGGGTTTCGTCCAACAAGCCGCGGGCGTCAAGATCTTCGAGCAAAGCAGAGACACCCCGATCGGTTGGCGGCAGGAGATCGTCGCGGAGGCGTCGGAAGATGTCGGAATGTGAGTCCCAGGTTTGAACACGCCCCATGTTGACCTGAACAATCGGAATTCCAACTTCCACGAGTCGTCGGGCCAAGAGAAGTGATTGACCGAACATATGTCGCCCATAGCGATCGCGCATAGAGTCGGGCTCGTCTTTGAGATCGAACGCGCGGGCAACACTCCCAGATGTCAACATCCCAAATGCTTGCTCACGTTGGTTGGCTATGGAATCGGCCTCGCCTTGTGCCAGCCACTGATCGCCAGCACGCTGAATGGAATCAAAAAGAGTCCGTCGACTTGAGAGTCGTTCGACACTGAAGCCATCGGGAAGTGTCAGACTCTCGACCTTAAAGTTCGCCTTGTTCGGATCTTGAGTAATCTGCCAGGGGTCATACTTTGGTCCAAGAAACCCAGCGTGCTGACCGGGCCATGTCAAAGGACCCTGCATTAAGTAGGTCGGAAGCATCACCCCACCGGGCAATCCACTGCTGCTCGGTTTCAGGTAAGACAATGAAGACGCATAACATGGGTAGTCATCACGTGAGGCGATCTTGTCGAAGAAAGCACCAGGCTGTGCTTGACCGGTGAGGACCCAGTGGGTCGCGTTTAGGTGGTTAGGATGCTTGTGAGTCATCGTCCGGACAACCGCGAGCCGGTCGGCACCACTCGCGAGCATCGGCAAGTGTTCACTAAATTGGATTCCCGGTGCCGAAGTCTCGATCGTTTCAAACTCGCCTCGGATTTCGGCAGGAGCACTCGGTTTGGGGTCGAACGTCTCATGGTGACTCGGCCCACCC
Organism: uncultured Isosphaeraceae bacterium; assembly: GCA_964510225.1. Lineage (GTDB taxonomy): Bacteria > Planctomycetota > Planctomycetia > Isosphaerales > Isosphaeraceae > CAZEAN01. Next base: position 10,955 of record CAZEAN010000030.1, on the reverse strand, counting down.
GTGAGGAAGACGATGATCACGGCACGCGCGCGAGGAGTCTTACCCTGAGTTGCGATCGCCTCTGAATTCCTCTTGCCCTCAAATGACGCTGCCTGCGTCCGAGATCCCAAGAGTTCTGGCAACCCGAGTCCCATTAAGCCAGAGAATCCAACTTGGAGGAACTCTCGGCGGACAACTCCAGCGCGATGTTGGTGGCTTGGGGATGTCATCAGGCCCCTCCTTGACGTCTTCTTCAGTGTGGATGGTCTGACCCTTGTTGAACCCTCGTTGAGCATAGCTCGGATTCGTGGAGGTCGCAACCGAAACAAATGACCAACTGCGGGTGCCCTGGGTCAGCCGTGAGGCCGAGGGCCGCTCCGTTCATTGAATCTCAATGCTCCCGAACTCTCCGAAGAAACCTTCGGGCGAAGAAGGTTCCCCAGAGAAGGGACGTCAACGGTGCCCCAAGTCCCCAATATGGCCAGTAGGGACTACCGTCCGTTGCAGCCCAATAACACTTAGCAGCCCAATACGGTGGGTAGATCCCAGCGAACCACTGCCAAGGTTCCGGTAGAAAGTAAGCACCGAGCGCGATTAGCGCAGCACTACTCACGAACTTGGAGTATGCGATCGCCTCTACCTTATTACTCGCGAAGGTTGCTTGGAAAAATGCGTTGACCGGCCCAGCCGACGCCCCTCCGATCGCGGCAACCACGAGAGCAGGCCAGGGGGGCAACGCGATCCCAATAATCGTCGCTTCCATGATCGCGAACGCAGAGCCGATCAGGACAAGGACGATCGAGAATAAGAGCAAATAGCTCCCCAGTGGGGTCGGTGTTACAAGCAATGCCATCACGGTTCGCTCCTCTCTGGTCTCGAGGAGCAGGAAGCCACCGATCAGACCCGTCAGGATCCCGGTGAGCACGACTGTGGAATGGCAGACAAGTAAGACATGCCAGGGTCGAAGGTCGAATCCCCAACGATCATCGAGCAGCGTGGTGATCCCGGGTAGTGCCCATCGCATTACGACCGAGATCCCCACGATATAGAGAGTCATCCCGATCAAGAAGCGGTCCCGAATTACCCTCAGTAAGTCTGTCCGGAGCATCCCTCGGAGCGCCAGGGTCGTGATCATTTCTTTTCCTTTCGGTTCCAAACGTACTTTTGTAAGCGCCTCTCTGCCCAATGAGCGGCAAGGATCGGTGCGGCGATCAACAGGAGGATCGTGTAGACCCACTGCCACCGGGCCAACGTTCGGTAGGCGCCGACAAAGCAGAGCAGGGGACCCTGTGTTGGAACCAGGTACCAAATCGCTGATGGCCCGATCTCGAAAATCCCGAGACAGGGAAGCTGGAGGAAGACGCTGACCAGCATTGCACCCGGCACAAGGAAAGAAGTGATGGCATGGTGTGGTGCGACCTGCCCCAATCCAATAAAAGTGTAGAAGAGACCAAGACTCACCAACCCGGCTAATAGAGGGACTGGATTTAGGGGTGTATTGCCAAACGCAACCACGAGAGTAATGAGACTCTCAATCAGAGCAAAGACCGTCAACGTCAACCCTTTTGAAAGCATGTAGGTCCGTACGGAAAGTGGTGTCGACCGAAGTGCAGCAAGGGTCCCTTCACCTTTCTCTAGGAGTACGAGTGCCGCTGCGAAGAAGTAGGTCGTAAGTCCGAGTCCTGTAACGAAAAAGACCGCAAGGACTGGTCCTGCATAATCCTCTCTAAAGAAGAAACGTCCAGCGAGTCCTAGAAGGATCGCGGTGACAATACCGATTGCATAAAGCCGATTGCGCGCTTGGAGTCGAATGTCTAGTTTTATCGTCGCGGTGAGCAAGCTCATCGAACTGCCCTCCCGGTTACCTGAACGAAGACATCCTCCAGTGTTGTTTCGAGCGAGTGGAGTGAGGCCAGATCGTCGCGTCGGAGAGTCTGCAAGAAGTCCTTATTCTCCGCGAGTCCATCAAGGGGGAACCGTGCAGAGTCACCTTCTGTTTCCTCCTGTCCATTACGATTCCAGCGGACTTCTACTTCACGGCTCCCATAGCGATGCCGGAGCGCATCAGGAGTATCGATCGCAGCAATCTGACCATCGACAATAAACGCAACGCGGTCGCAAATTTGCTCCGCAGTTAACATGTCGTGGGTGGTGATGAGGGTTGTCACTCCCTCTTGCTGCCGATCCTGGATTAGCTCGCGGATCCGGCGAATATTGACCGGATCAAGTCCTGAGGTCGGTTCGTCGAGAAACCAGAGCTGCGGACGGTGGAGGAGACTCCTGACGATATTAAGACGAATCTTCATCCCTTTTGAGAAGGAGCCGACAGGCTTATCGGCCTCCTCTTCGAGACCAACCAAGGCTAATGCATCCTCAATGCTTTCCGTTTCTCCACGATACAACGCCCGGAAGAACTCAAGGTTCTCACGCGCGGTGAGCTTTAAGTAGTGGTTTGGTAGTTCAAAACCGACCCCAATTGTGGCGTAGTAATCAGCTCCCCACTCGTGAAGCGGTCGGCCGAGGACCTCAATTCGTCCCCGCCACCCATGCAAGAGACCGATTAGAATGTTCTGAGTCGTTGACTTCCCTGCCCCACTGGGTCCGAGCACACCGAAGACCTCACCGCGGGCAACCGAGAAGGTGAGATCCTGAAGTGCAGGGCTGTCCGCACTACCATACGAGAATGTGAGACCTTCAACTTCGACCATCGACTTCTCCTGAGGACGAAGTTATGTAAAGAGCCGGGCACCGTTGCCCGGTTGTTTCAATCTTGCGATTGAACCGCGTCCTCTGAGGGAGAAGTCGTCATTGGAAGCTCGCGGTTCAATTGGCAGTCTTAGGCTCGGCAAGATCGATCTTTGGAAGCAAGATTGCTTAACGATCGGCGATCGCCAGCAGTTTCTCGGCGACCTCATCGGTGTTCCAGTCTTTTCCGCCTCGGTGAGCTTCGACGATTGTTCCCGCAGGATCGATCAAATAGGTTGCGGGAATCGAGTCCGTCATAAACTCTTCGGGGGGCGCACCTTTCGCTACCACGATCTCGGTGTTCCCTAAATCCATCCGTTGCGCGAACGCTTGTACTTTGTCAAGGCCGGCCTGATCAACCGAAACCAAGACAAAGGCGAGATCTTTATTCTCAAATTCCGATCGTTCTGAAAGTTTGGCAATCGAAGGCATTTCGGCAACGCAAGGAGGACACCAGGTCGCCCAGACATTAAGGAAAACTGCTTTGCCTTTGTAAGATCCGAGGTCGACTGGTGACCCTCCGAGGTCGAGGACTTCCCAATCGTATGATGTCGACTTGCCAGTCCCGGGCCCGATCGGGTCGGCGACTGTCGCCCGAAAGACCATGAAGCCTACTGCAAGCGCCGCAACTGCGAAGAGCAAGAGCTTCGGGCCGCTATTTGGGCCTGGAGCGGCGGCGACAAAGTCATCAGGGATCTGCGAATTGTCGGTTGCCATCTGTTTTCCTTACGTGGTTCCTGAGGAAGCTTCTTGTGGATCGGATCCACCCTCAATCGCTTCAAGAATGAATCTTCCGGTCATTTTTCAATATAAGTGTACGACTGAATGATGTCAGGCGTTCGATCCTGGTCGCCAGGCTGACCACTGAGATCAAGACCCCCGTCTTGCGCGCTAGCGATCATCGGCTCGGGTTGCGGCGACAGGGGCTAGGAGGTTCTCAATCGGAGCATAATCGTCGCTGAGAATGATTCCCCTTGATCGGATCCGTAGCGCCTTGAGGAGGTTAGGGTTGTAAGGATCGGGCTGAAACAGTTCATCGTCCTGGACAAATTGAGGGTCTCCGGCACGACGTCCTAGTTCAGTGAGATCGATCACCTCATCACTCGCGACAACCACAAACGTCTCTCGGACTCCGGAACCTTCTGTTGCCGTCCCAAAAACGTCGACGGCTTCAAAAGTCTTCTGCGCCGTCTCTACCCACGACCCCACGAATGCACCCGCATTCCGTGCTTTCGTGATCGCATTGGTGGCATCATTGATTAAACGAGCTGTTTGACCACTCGAGGAAAGGGCTACCTCAGCAGCGTCACGCCCGAGGCTCTCGAAGGAATCGCCCTGAATTGCGACACGGTCGAGCGCCTCCACAACCGCTCTGGTGATTTCTTCCTTGAACTCGGGAGTAAGCCCAGAATCGGAGAGTGCATTGGCAATGGCGTCTCGACCTCGATAAGCCTGGTACTCTGCTGGGGTTGCTTCGAGAAGCGCTTCCGCAGAAGGGATAAGCCGTTGAACAAAATCACTTAGAGGTTCTTGGATGGAGGCGTCGATAGTCACGATTACCTGACTGAGGCGATTGGCAAAATCAGCCGTATCGAAATCGGCCTCTAGGGCTTCCAAGATCTTCTTGATTGCGTCGGGATCGCCTGCCCAATCAGTCACGATCACTTCAGCGATGAGACTGGCATCGGATTCATTGATACCTACAGACTGGAGCAGTCGACCCACCTCGGCGGTTTTCGAGGTGGAAAGGATGCTCTCCACTGCGGCGGTCGCAGCCGATCGGTCACGGCTAAATTGTGAGACGGCGATTGTCGTCTCCGCGATCTCCGCAAGTTCCTCGGCTGTACCAATTACCCGACGATTAAGGTTCCGGATCGTCTCATCAATGACGGGCCGAAGCACCCGAGAAGAACGTGACGTTAAGTCTTCAAGTGCCTCGGCGGTTGCAGCAGCGATTGCATCGATTTGAAGACCCATCTTTTCTTCATCCCAAGTAAGCCGCAATCCGTTTGCCAATCCTCGTGAGATATCCGACGAGTTTCCTTGCTGAATGAACACGCGGGCCGTCTCTTCAAGGAGCCTCGCTTTCAGCGCTTGCCTGACCGCTACGAGATCACTTCGGTAAACATCGATGATGTTGATGAGATAAGTGCCACCCGGTGCGAGGTGGGTAGCCAACATCGTGTTGAATTCGTCGGTGGTGAGATGCCAAGGGACAGAGAAGTCATTAAAGGCATCCCCGAAAATGAGATCAAACTGCTCGGAATCATTCATCGCTTCTACAGATCGTCGTGCGTCTCCCCAACGTGTCTCAATTCTCGATTCATCTTCAAGTCCTAACGCGAGACGATTCGCTCGGGTCACAGCGGGGTCGATTTCCAGGACCACACACTCAACGTCGGCATATTGATCAATCAGATACCGAGGGAAGGTGTAAGAACCACCACCGAGGAAGAGGACCCGAAGCGGAACCAGGGTGGGGTCTTCGATCTGGAGTCGTTGTGCTTTGGCTTCCGCGACACGACGTGCGACCATCGCGTAAATGAATTCGTAGTCGTATTCAATTCGATCGGGGTGTCCTAGTACAAAATAACCGTGAATGAGATTGTCCAGGATCAGGGTCCGGCGCGTCGCTCTCGGAAGCTCTTCTTTTGGTCCTGAACTAGCGATGAGGGTTGAATCATCGAGACGGACTGAGTCACTCGTTACCTTAATGTAGTAGTAGTTGCTCTCGTCGCTGTAGTTAAGTCCGGATTGAGAATCGATCGATCCAGGATTGTCACGGAGCCCCCACGCAACTGACTGTTGCCGCATCGTCTCCATTGGCACCAGCGCAACAAGAGTAAGTCCCAACGGCACTCCAGCCCAGGCAGCGTGACCAATCCCCCCGATTCCAGTACCGACCGCCGCCATCGATACTGCGATCGCCAACACGACCCCCTTCGTACCGATGAGGTCGATCAAGACAAAGCCCGCTAAGAAGGTCCCGACAATCGAACCGACCATCCCCCAGGCATAGACGGTTCCAATCGCTCCCCCCGTTCGCCCCGAGGATCGGAGCCGATCAACCGCAAGTTTGGCGACAACAGGACTGACCGTTCCCATCGCAATCGATGGTAGGAAAAAAACCGCAGCAACCACCGCAAGGACTCTGAGAGACCAGGGCAAGTAAGGCAGCTCATTAGCCCTACTGAGGATCGGGCCTCGTGACAACACACCTCGCTCGGCGAGAGACGGTGGGGCCTCAAGGAGGAGAACAAGTAAAACCGCGGCTGATGCAGCAACGAAGAGCCAACTCGCTCTTTTGGGTTTGCCAATCTGGTCGGCGATTTTCCCCCCAACGAGATTGCCCAGACTCAAGCCGCCAAGCATGACGCCGATCACACTCGTCCAGCCAAAAATACTTGAACCAAGGTGCCTCGTCACGATTCGGCCGGCGACTATCTCAAAGCTCATGAATGCGAGACTAATCAAGAAGCCGAGTGCAGCGAGGTCGATCAATCCGACCTTCGACGTCCCAGACGCCCCCTGAGCACCGTTGACGTTGCTCTTCGAGGCGAGGCGTGCCCAGGAGAGCTGACGAACAGCGATCATTCCCACGACAATCGTCAAAAGTACTCCGAGTAAAACGATCGGATTCAGAGCGATCACGCGAACCGATTCGAACCAACGATCGAATGCTGGGATCGAACCCATTCCAAGTGTGACTGCCGCCCCCAACGCAATGAACCGCGCGACCAGCGACTCCATCATCGGAGACGCGATCAGGACAAGCCCGCCCGCAACGAGTAGTACAATCGTCGTGGTCGGCAGGAGCGCGATCAAGACGAAGCCGGCTAAGAAGGTACCCACAATAGAGCCAATCGCACCCCAGAAGTAGACATCACCAATCGACTTCCCCGTCCGTTCGGTCTGCTCCACAGCAACTTTGGCAACAACCGGACTGATCAGTCCGAGGAGGGTCGAGGGTACCAAGAAATCGAGCAAGACCACCAAGAGCGTCCGGAGACTCCAGGGGATACCCTCTAAACCAGGGAGGATTCCGACCACGGCATTGACCCCGACGCTCGCCAATGTCGCCACGGCACCAATCGCGAATAACGGGCCAAGCGATCGGCGGGGCTCAAAGCGATCAGCGAGTCGTCCTCCGAGAAAGTTGCCGAGGCAGATTCCCCCGAGAACCACGCCAATCACACTCGTCCAAACGTGCAAGGAAGCCCCGACGTGACGTGCGACCAAACGCGACGCCACTAGTTCTAATATCATGATGCAGACGCTTGCGCAGAAGGCCAACGCATAGGGAAGAACTTGTGTGATCCGGCGGTTCTGCAGCATCCGCAATCTCCAGGAGCAAGTTGCCGTTCCGTTAAATGGGGTCGGGGACCATGGGTCGCTACCACGTTACAGTCGACCCAAAGAGAGGACAACATCTCACTATTGATGATCATTTCCATTTTTGCTCACATGCTTTTACTAGACACCACAAAAAGCGAGTCGACTATGATTCTGCACTCGTTAAGTCAAGCGATTCGGTGCGATCGCTCCTTGCTCAAACTTCCATGAATCGAGGTTGGATAAGCCACCCGCAACAAATCACGGACCGAAAGATCTCTTCCATTAAATACAGTCGGGAATTGAAAAGAATTGTTAATTGTTAGATAAATTTTAAGTGTTAATCTAAGGATGGATTTCGATCACCACACGAAAGCTGATGTCGGGACTTCGTTCCTTGGGGAACCATGTATCTCCGGTGCCACCGTTGGGCATTGGCCTTCGTGCGAAGTACGACTGACCACCTAACTCAACTTCATGTACACGGAGTCGCGAGAAGTCAATTGAGGCACCTCCTCGACGATAGGTACGTGTCCACTCGTAGCCATTTCCGGCCATATCGAGGAGCCCGAACGGCATGCTTACGTCGTCCGATGACGAGCCGACCACGACCGGATGGTTAAGATTGATGGCGATCTCTGATTGACTACCATCCACTAGGCCATCACCAAAGGCCTGCTTCCACTGTTGCGCGGTTGGGAGTGTGCCGTAGAAGACACGATCTTCTTGACGACGATCGTCCTGAATCAGCCAGTCTGCAAATTGGTAGGCGTCAAGCACAGTCAAATTCACGACTGGCCATAAATCAATTTCATCCTCGGGGACGTCCGAAACATTGGCTCCCATGATATTCGCCGGTGAATCGACACCTTCCGAAGGGTCAGGGTGAACAGCGTATCTGTCGTAGAGATTGTTCCAGACCTTCGTCCGCATGATGTAGAACGGGTCGAGGTCACGACTTTCTGGGATCAGTTGAAACTGAACCTTGGTTTCCTCGTCTATGCTGAGGACGATTTGGTCAGCGAAATTGCGTTGGTCGATCTCCACAAGCGAACTGCCGACGGCGCGTTGAAATTGGCTGTTCGGTAGCTCGACGATCGCTTCCTGTATCGTAATCGGGATGATGAGCGGCTCGATTTCGATGCCTTCGGCTGCGCCAAGGATCGTTAATGAGGAGATGCCAGGACGTCGTTCGACATTGAGATCGATTTCAATGTTCAAGGTCGCGACATTGGAGGTCGGCTTCAACATTTCGACCTCCACATTGACTCCCGGAATCGTCTCGCCAATCGTGAGCTGAATCGGATCCGCGTATGAATTACGTTCAACGAGGAGTTGAACTTCGTCGGAGGTCCCTGGCTCAAAGACAAGTAATTCCGGTGGTGGTGGAAGGATTACCACCGCTGGTATCGTTAGTCCGAAGATCTCTCTAATCTGTTTGTTGAAGCTAGCGATTCCACCGATGAGCGCAATGAAGAGAATGATAAATCCCAGGGTCTTCAGGGGATGATGTCGCGCATCTCGAAAGAAGTGGAGGAGACGCTCCGGGATTGACCGAGGTGGATCGGGGGCGGGTTCCAACCGTTGGATTGGCGTCAAGAGCGCCTGAAGTTCCGACTTAAGATCCGATGCCTCTTGGGGACGATTGGCCGGATCCATCGTTAGACAGCGTCGGACCAGGCATTCGACGGGTTCGGGAATCGCGATGCTGGGATTGATATCGTTGAACGTCGGAGTTTCTTTGGAGAGCCGTTCGAACATCGCGGTTCGGCCTACGAACGGAAGTCGCCCTGTGAGGAGTTCGAAGAGGATGAGGCCGATCGAATAGATGTCTGATCTACCATCCAGCGGGTCGCCTCGGAGTTGTTCCGGGCTTGCGTAAAGTGGTGTGCCGAGGAACACGCCGGGCGAGGTTTCGAGGAGATCTGTCCCCCCATCAAACTTAGCGATCCCGAAATCGAGGACTTTGACCAATTCCCCGGATTGATCCTGGTCACACACCAGCATCAAGTTGGCTGGTTTTAGGTCACGATGGATAATTCCGAGTTCATGAGCTGCCTGAATTCCGTCGCAGACTTGGTAAATGATCTTCGCTGCTCGATCAAGCGGCATCGGTTCGTTAGGCTGGAGGGCGTCCTTCAGTGCCTGACCACGGACCAAGGACATTTCGATGTAGGAGGTCCGATCCGTCGAGATCTCTGCATCGAAGACAGGAACGAGATTTCGGTGCTCGATAAACACATCCTGAGCCATGATTTGCGCTTCACGCCGAAATCGTTCGATAGCCTCCGGATGAAATGAAAAATTCGATTCGATCAGTTTGAGCGCACGTTCTGCCCCTGTGAACTTGTGTTGGACATGCCAAACACTTCCCATCGCCCCGTGGCCCAGCTTCTTGATCACTATGTACTTGCCATAAAGAAGCTCTCCAGGCTTCGGATCCTCGACAGTGGGGTTGTTTTCGCTTCCTGGTTGAGACATTCCAACACCTAGGCTATCTCTCGATGGGATTAAGAACGCCGAGGACGGATCCGGCAACCTACCGAGTTCAACTTGGAATCTGAGTCGTGTCTAGCCCGTCTTGCGTCCGGGATCGCTGATCTCCGAGAACGAGCGTTGAGGACGACCGTCTCCAAGCGTCATTGCAACGAGACGCCGAGATGTCGTGTCAAGCCCCCAACCCTCGAAGAATAATAGGGACTGCTCCCAAAATCGTAGCCGCTCTTCGTGATTTGATGGGGTTAGGGACAAGGGAGCAATCAGATCAGGAAATGGCTCTTTTTTGGTATATTGGCTTCAAGCAGAAATTCATGGCAATGCCCCCCATGGATTGCAGCGGCCCACACTTTAGCGAACGAGGTATTGCGGATGTTCAAACGTCAACAACGAACCTTGACGAACGCACGGACAATTGGCCAGGTCTTGGTCGTTCTTCTTCTATTCTCAAACGTCACTCTAGTAGGGGCAGTTCCACAGGAACCGGAGAATCTCGACAACTCCGCGATTCTCCGACTCGAAGCCGGCGGTCCTAAAAGCCCAGTGATGTCGATTGCTTTTGGGCCCGACGGCGATTCAATCTATGAGGCCGGGTGGGATAAGGTGGTCCGTGTATGGGTCCGTGACCAAGACGCCGGTCGATTCCGTCTGAACGAATCCGCGACGTACCGGATCCCGATCGGCCCGAGATCTGAGGGAGTGATTAACGCAATTGCTCTTTCCAAGGACGGTAGATGGCTGGCGGCTGCTGGTAGTGCCCTGATCCGAGGTGGAGCTGGATTTCGACGTGATGGCTTGATGATCCCGTCCGCATCGTTATCGCCGTTGATGCTTCAAGATCGCGGCACGATCTTCGTCTTTGATACGCGATCGCGACCAAGGATCGTTAAACAGCTCCGAGGCCATCGGGGGCCCGTCTTCAAGCTCGCGTTCGCTGAGCATGGAGCAAACGAGGTTCCAATCCTGGCATCGCTCGGTCGTGCCCAAGATCGAGGTGATGACCAAGGCGAGCTAAGACTCTGGAATGTTGAAAGCGGCGAGGAATTAGCAACGGAAGCAATCAATTCGCTCAATCCCAACTCACCATTAAGCCTCGATGCCTGGGGATCGGATCGAGTCCGAGTGGCCATAGCCGACGATAGCGGCGCGATCCGATTCTGGGATCCCCAGGGCGAGCCGAACGAACTCCGTCGAATCGCTGATGGTGCCAACAACAACGGCGTGGCCTGGATTAACGATCGAGGTCGATTGCTCTCAGGAAGTTATGACACTGAGAACCGTCGAGGACGGGTCCGATCTTGGTTTTTGGATCGGAGTGGAGTCCCCCAAGTTGATCGCCAGTTTCTTCTTCCCAATCGGAGTGGCGGGGAATTCGTGTACTACATTCCTCGGGCGATCGCTCC
>CAZEAN010000029.1:0-54281 GCA_964510225.1 uncultured Isosphaeraceae bacterium | reverse complement strand
CGACAAGCAGTTGGACACGATCACGGGGGTCCGGCTCTGTCTCGAAGAGCCTCAGCGCCAATCGATAGGCCTCAAGGGTCAGTCCTTGGACGTAATACTGGCTCAAAAGTCCCCAACCAGCTTCCGGAACGGTCAGATCGATTTCGAGGGCATGCTTCATCGCCTCTTCTTTATCCGCCCAACGATCGAGCCAGTGGTAAGCCTTTCCTTGGTAGAGAGCAATCACGGGATCAGGTTCTTCTGCGAGCGACTCGGCGGTGTCGAGGTGCTCAAGAGCGCGCAGTCCTCGTTCGCGAAGTGCTTCTTTGTCTTTTGGCTGATCTGAACGATCGATCAAGAACAAGCCGAGGAGTCGGTGAACCTCTTGATCGTCGGGAGAATTCTGGAGTTGGTCGAGCAACACTTGCTCGGCTTGCTCAAACCGACCGACACTCGCAAGGCGCTCAAACGTCCGGCCGACGTCTTGGACCGGTGTCGGGAGTACCATCAGGAGAATGCCGGCTCCCATACCAAGGACCATCAAGAGCCCGCCGGCGAAGATGAGGAGCCGCCCCGCCTTCATTCAGCTCCCCCTTCCTGGGCACTGTCGGCGACTCCGGACTGATCGGACAGGGAGCGCTGATCAATAAGGTGATACTTACTGATCGCAAGATCGTTAAGAACCAGAATTTCGCCACCCGGCCACACGATCTCAACGGTCTCGACTTCGGTTAGTTCGCCGAGTCCGACAACTTCTCGAGGGTCATTGGACGAATGGTAGCTCCCGCCTCTCTTAATCGTCCGGGTGAAGAGTTGATCCCCCGATCGGACCGTGATCTTGGCACCGACGGCCGTTTGCGCGGGGTTATCCCCTCGGAGGTCAAAGCCAATCCAGTTCCCGGCTTCCGACTCGTTAATCAAGATTGCACCGCTGTCGTCCATCCGATTCACGGCGACATCGATATCGCCGTCGTTGTCGAGATCTCCAAATGCAGCGCCCCGGCATACGTGGACTTCATCGAAGTAAGGACCAGCATCAGCGACATCAAGAAACTTCAAGCCGTCGGTACCACGCCAGATCCTCGTCGGCTCTGCTTTCGGAATGTTCAGGCCTACCTCGACGAGGTTGTTATCAACGTGACCGTTGACCACGAAGAGATCGAGGTGGCCGTCGAGGTCGAAGTCACGGAGGGCACAACCCCAGCCCACATCGGGATAGCAGAGCTTGACGGTCTTGGTCGCAGACGTCACATCCTGAAAGAGCTTACTCCCCAAATTCTTATAGATGGTGTTGTAATCCTGCCGGAAGTTGGTCACGAGGATTTCGGGTTGACCATCACCATCGAGATCCCCGGCGTCGACACCCATTCCGGCCTGATTGGTCCCATTCTCTGAGGCAGAGGTCCCCGAAAGCATCGAGATGTCTTCGAAGGTTCCATCGCCGAGATTCAAAAACAAGTAGTTGGGTGAGAGGTCATTCGCCACGTACAAATCGACACGCTGGTCATCGTTGATGTCGATCGCTAAGACCCCCATCCCTCGGCCATCTTTTCGGAGGACGCCAGCAGCTTCGGTCACGTCGACAAAATGACCGCTTCCGTCATTCTGGTAGAGATAATCGCGGCTCGGTTTAATTCTGAGCGGGGAGCAGTAGTAGCGAATCCCGTTCTCACCGCACTCTTCATTTGTCTCGACTGACCACTCTCCGTAACAGGAGACATAGAGGTCGAGATCACCATCGAAGTCAAAGTCAAGAAAGGCTGCCCCTGAACTCCAAGGAGGAGAGACATCGAACGGGTTCTCGGCGAGTTCAAAGCGTCCGTCACCCTGATTGAGATAAAGCCGGTTCGGCCCATAGTTGGTGAGGAAAAGGTCGGGATAACCGTTGCCATCGACATCACCGACGGTTGCAGTGTGGTTGAATCCTCTGAACTCAAGCCCCGCCTCTTCGGTGACATCAACAAAGCCCGCATCACCTTGATTCTTAAAGAGCCGACTCCCCATCGAGTCGGTCGGATCTGAGACTGGAAGGTTCCGAGTGTTTGCGTAGAAGAGATCGATTAGACCATCGAGATTGTAGTCGATCATCGCAACCCCACTGCCGTTTGCGGTCGCAAAGTGCTTTTCCTCTGAGTCACCGCTCTGGTGCTCAAATTGAAGCCCGAGTGACTCTGAGGCTTCGCGGAACCGGATTGGTGATGGAGGGACCTTCTCCTTCCAGAGAGGATCTAGGTTCAGTGTTTGCTGGAGCAATGGATCGGGATAGCCGAGATTCTCGGTCTCGGAATCTGGATTAGTGTCGGGCGTGCTCGAGGTCGTTGAAGAGTCGGGTTCTACGCACCCAATCAATCCAAGACCACAAATGAGGAGAAAGAGATTCTGAAGTGTCTTCCTCAATAAGTCTGGGGCTACGCACATAGACGGTGATGACTCCTGGGCGTTCTTTATGAATTATGGATCCATCCCCATTCCGGTCGTGGGGATTCCGTCTTTGTCACGGATTTGATCCAGGATCGCTTGTAAACGTGCTGCCTCATCTTCCCGACCGAGCAGAAAATTGACCCTAATCAAGTTGTAGACGATTTGATCGGAATTGGGGCTGATCTGATTCGCCTTTTCGAAGAAGGGAAGCGCTCTCTCATACTCCCCGCGCTGCATCAACAACTTACCGAGATTGTAAAGCCCCGCTTCCGAGTTCGGTGCAACGGCAAGTTCGCGACGCCAGGCGAGTTCCGCTTTGTCGAACTGGCCGAGCTTCAAATAGGCTTTCCCCAAAAGGTCTAAAAGGGCGAAATGCTCGTCATGGAGCATCGTCTCACGTTCGAGAAAATCGCGGGCACGTTCGGCCTCAACGGGACCGAGTTCAAGAAGCTGGCTCGTGAAGTAGAGCCAAAACTGCCAACGCGAATCACGAAACGGAATCCTCTTCAAGCCTGGATCGATTTCAAGGACTCGATCAAAAGCTTCAACAGTCGGTTCCGGTTCTCCCAATCGGTAGTTGAATGTCCCGAGCATCGTTAGTGCAAAGACCCGCTCATCGACGTCATCGGCCAAGCTGAGCAACTGCTGAACTACCTTTCGGCCTTCTCGGAGTCGACGCTGCGTCAGATAGACGGTCGCGAGACGTCGGTGTGCTAGGTCGTCATCAGGCCATCGCTCGATCATCGCCCGGAGGACTGCAATTGATTCCTCGGGTTGATTGCTTCGGATCATCGCCTCAACGCGATAGTGCGCGCTCTCTCGGTCGAGTCGTCTGACCTTCTTGTAGTACGGCTCTGCCTCATCGGGAAAATCAAGACGACTCAAAGAGATCGCCGCAATCCGAGATGCCTCGCGACTCCATGGACAGCGATCGAGGTGGGTCAACGCAGATCCAAGTGCTCGGGATGGATCGCCTTCATCATGGGCTTCTCGGGCCCATTTGATCTCTCTGGTGTTGGAGTAGTTCCAACACGTCAGCACGATGAGGCCAAGCAGAAGCGTAGCTTTGCCGAGAAAGCTCACAAGCGTTTGCATGACGATTCTTATGGTCCGAAAGGGCTCTTAAGCGATTGGCTCGGATGTGATAATCGCACTAAAAAATTCGCTACGTACTCAGAGATTGTTCGCAATCAACTTAACTTATAGCGAGGCTAACCCAGTAATCACGGACACTATCACTAAAATCGAGCCACGGGGATGCAGAGGGCCAATCCGACGGTACTAAGGATCGACCCCCAACGGAAGGGAATAGTTCGGAAGCGGAATCTCGACCAGAGCGGACCAAAGATGATCAATTACCTGGGTAATCGCCTTCTTCGTAGCCCATTCCTTGATCCTTCTGACCGATCTGCTGTTGCGCATACTCGTCGTAGTCACTCATGGCGTCTTCGCCAGCGACCCCTTGGATCGGTTCAACCTCGTTGTCAGTTTGGCAACCGGCGGCGAGACCAATCAACGTGGCGATGCTGAGGAAACTTGCGAGCGATCGGAATCGAAGCGACTTCATTTGGGTACCTCTCGGTTCCTGAAATAAGAGAAGAGTCCGTAACTCTGAAAACGGCAAGTAGCATCGTATCCCCCGGATACTCCAGGAAGAGCCAAATCAGTCCCAGGTTGGACTGACCAACGCAACCTGGATCCCGATTGTTAACCAGCATGGCCAATCATTGGGACCATCGGACCATTGGCTATCAACCGAGGACTCGACGCAACTCGCTCGGGCTCTGACCTTCCCGCCGTCATAGCTGACCGGTCAAATCCCCCTTGTGATTCTAAATCAACCACGCAGAGAGCGGTATCAAGTTGTCTCGAGGGAATTTAGGGCCCCCGCTTCGCACGGCAGGGTGGGAAAAATATCTTTCGACGAGTCTCTTCACTCAACTTTCCGATCTCAAGTTCCTGAGGTTCCTGATCTCGCCCTGTTGAACTACCCTAGGGCGTCCGAGGAATCCGATCGAGCGGCGAGTGATCGATTGGCTTGCAGCACGATTCCTCCTTTCCTTATTCTGAAGCCGGTCAATGATCTTCTTCGGCTCCCGTTGCCGACTGGGGATCGACCCATTCGCCTTGAGTTCTCGTCGCGGCACTGCATTGAGCTTATGCAACAATACAACCCAACAAATCCGCTGATTGTCCAGGGAGACCGGACTGTTCTGCTCGAAGTCGATAATCCACTCTATGAGGAGGCCAGGGATGCGTTGGCACCGTTCGCTGAGTTGGAGAAGAGCCCCGAACATATCCACACATATCGTCTAAGCCCACTTTCGCTCTGGAACGCCGCAGCCGCGGGAATGTCTGCAGCCGAGATGTCAGGCGTCCTTGAGCATTATTCCAAGTTTCCAATCCCGGGAAACTTGGGGCCTGATCTTGAAGAACTCGTCGGACGCTACGGTCGAGTCCGCCTCGAACGTGATCAGGAGAGCAATGAACTCTTCCTGATCTGCACCGACAACGCCCTCCTTGAGGAACTCTGCCGACGTCGAGGGCTCCGCGACTACCTCTTCGACCGCGCGGATCGTGATCGATTCCGGATCGACGACGCCCACCGCGGTGTCCTCAAGCAAGCCCTGATAACGGCCGGTTATCCGGCTGAGGACCTCGCGGGCTATACCGAAGGAACACCGCTTGAGGTCGACTTAGTCGAGGTTTCTGAGTCGGGCCGCCCCTTCCAGATCAGGACCTATCAACGTCAGGCGGTCGATGCCTTTTATGCAGGAGGGGATGTCCGTGGTGGTTCGGGAGTGATTGTCCTCCCCTGTGGCGCCGGGAAGACCATCGTCGGGATCGCCACGATGGCCGCCTTGAAGACGCAGACACTTGTCCTTACCACCAGTACAACCGCGGTCGAGCAATGGCGTCGTGAGATTCTCGATAAAACAACGCTCCGTGAAGATGAAGTCGCTACCTACACTGGTGAGTCGAAGGATCTCGCTCCAGTCACCCTGGCGACCTACCAAATCGTGACCTACCGACCCAGCAAGACCGGACCGTTTCCTCACTTTTTCCTCTTCGATACCCGCGATTGGGGCCTAATCGTCTATGATGAGGTCCATCTGCTCCCCGCGCCCGTCTTCCGAGCGACTGCCGAAATTCAAGCCCGGCGAAGGCTGGGTCTCACCGCGACCTTGGTCCGCGAGGATGGCCGTGAAGAAGATGTTTTCAGCTTGATCGGTCCCAAGAAATTTGACGTACCGTGGCGGGTCCTAGAACAAGGGGGCTGGATCGCTGAGGCCCGTTGTGTCGAGATCAGAGCAGCGCTCCCGGATCAGAATCGGATGGAGTATGCCGTCGCCGAATGGCGCGACAAGTTTCGACTCGCGAGTGAAAACCCGACCAAGGATGACCTCGTCGCGGCTCTCTTGGAACGCCATGGTAATGCGGAAGATCGGGTCTTGATCATCGGCCAATACTTACAGCAACTCCGTCGCCTCTCCGAGCGATTCGGGATCCCCGTAATCACCGGACAGACATCACACGGTGCCCGTGAGGAACTCTACGGGCAATTCCGGGACGGTACGATCAACCAACTGATTCTCTCAAAAGTCGGAAACTTCGCGATCGACCTTCCTGACGCCAACGTCATGATCCAGGTCTCAGGGACCTTTGGGAGCCGTCAGGAGGAAGCACAACGGCTCGGTCGAATCCTCAGACCGGGAAACGACCGAAAACCCTCTAGTTTCTACTCTTTGGTCTCCCGAGATACCAGAGAGATGGAGTTCGCCCATCACCGGCAGCTCTTCCTTACCGAGCAAGGATACGCCTACGAGTTGTTGGATGCCTCGGCTCTCTTGGACCCTGAGTCCAGTGCAGAGGCAGCCCCCTTGCTTGACTCGAATCTCTCGGTAGGACGCACTAACCCTTGAACTCCAGCCGAGCAGTGGATCTGATGTCGCGACCGGGAACTCGGACGCCAATTAAACTCCATCGAAACGTCGCAATCTTGGTGGCCGACGATCCGTTAGTCGCCGAAGAATTGCTCGCAAGGAAGCCGTTAGCCCGATTGATCGCGGGACGACTTTCACCGAACTCGCTCCTTGTCCGTGTCGAGGACGAGGCCACCATCCTCGAAGAGCTGAGACGGATGGGCCACGCACCTCGAGTCGTCCGTTGACCCGATCGACCCGACCTTTGAGCTTCACCCTGTGGATCTTCTGGAACCAAACGACCTCAGTGAAGCCTATCGGAGGCGACTCCAGCTTCAACAACCGTCAGCGCTCCGAGAAATCCTCCGGAGGCTTGAACTCGATCCCGGTCGTCGAACTTCAGGGCTTGCGCTCGAAATCGAGACCCACCTTAACGACCAGGATCGGTTGGCTTGGATCGTCGCCGGTCTCGATCTCCGAGTGAGGGCAGTCCTCAGCCTCTTCGCCCTCGCTGAGTCGACTTCGATCCCGGTCCGGTTGGTCCTTGAAATCTTCGGTGCGCTTGGCCTTGATCCAGCCAAGAGCCTGGAGACGCTTACGGAGCGTGGACTCGTCGCATTGGATCCGATTTCGCTCGACCGAAGCAATCCGTCTGATCCAGAGCCGACGTTTGCAGGAGAAGAAGCATCGGCACATCCCTTAATCATCGATCAGTTTAGGGATCTCCCCGCGCTTGATTGCCCAACCGGTGCCACCGAACCGGTCCGATTGATCCGCGAGGCTGATGGCCTGGAGCCGATTCTCCGGGTTGCGTCCATCTGGCAACTTGCAACTGACAATCCCTTCAAGAGGACCAGGCAAGGCGAACTCTATAAGCGTGACCTCTTCCGACTCGAAACCGATCCCGCGCTTGCAGGGCCGATTGCTGACCTTTTTGTCGACCAGACACCAGCGGTGACTGATTGGGTCTTGCTCGCCGGTGCGGTCGGCCTCTTGGTTGAAGATCCGAGTGCTGATCAGTGGTTTGCTGCCCGGTCAAACTACTGGTCGAAACACGGGGTCCATCTCCCTCAGATGCTCGGGCTGCAATGGCTCCTCGGGAAAGACCGCCCTGAGCCTCTCGGCATGGAACAAGGAGTCCGATTCGCTGCGCTCGGAACGATCGCACAACTCGACCCCGAAGCATGGGTCCGACTCGAAACGCTCGCGGAATGGTTCAAGAGTCGGGTCGATGAGAGCACGTCCAAATCCATCGCAGAAGTCATCGAAAAAGTCATTCTTGGTACTGCGTACTTGTTTGGATGGATCCGGGTCGGTCGGATTGGCCCCGAGGACGCGATCGCCGTACAACTCAGCGACCGTGGACGTTATGCTTTTGGACTCGGCCCCCCTCCGTTTCCGTCGCCAATCGATCGTTTCCTCTTCGTGCAGCCGAACTTCGAGGTCATTGCGTACCGACAAGGCCTCAATCCAGCCTTGATTGGTCAGCTCAGCCAGTTTGCGAATTGGAACCAATTCGGCGCCGCGTTGACTCTTCGACTGACTCCAGAATCGATCGACCGGGGCCTTGCTTCGGGCTCGACTGCAACGGAAATCATCCAGTGGCTCGAACAGCGTGCGGTCCGACCACTCCCGGAAGGAGTCTCGGCATCGATCAACTCGTGGGCGGGTCGTCGTGAACGGCTCTCGTACTATGCTGCCACCACATTGATCGAATTTGCTGATCCCGAATCCTTGGAAATTGCCTTAAACCAATGGCCCGAAGAGTCGCGATCGAGGCTCAGAAAGATCTCGGAACTGGTCCTGCTCGTTGAAGATGAAAGCACGATTCCGTTTCAATCGTTCCGGATCGCTGGCTCTCGTGATTACCGAAAGCCCCCGGAAACGTGCGTCTCAATCGAGTCGGACGGAGTAACCCTCTATGCCGATCCAAGCCGGGGCGACCTCTTCATCGAGGCCGAGCTCCGACGCTTTGCCGATGCAATCGTCGACAAACCACGCCCCGATGCGGCGGAGGGGCTTGAGCGTCGCTACCGAGTCTCATCGGCCTCGCTTCAGAGGGCGATCGAGCAAGGAATGAATGGTCCCCAATTAACTAGTTGGTTCGAGGATCGGACCGGGGGACCGCCGTCCTCCGCCATCAGACTCTTGATCCAAGCGATTGAGGCCGAGTCGAATACCCCAGTTCAACTCCGAAAGGTCCTGCTCCTGCAGGCTCCCTCTTCAGAACTGATCGATGGGCTCCAAGAACATCCAGCAACGAGGGAATTCTTCGGCGATCGTCTCGGTCCGACCACAATTGCGCTCGTAGAGAAGAGCAACATTCCGGCACTCCGAGAGGCCCTGAAGACCGTCGGCCTCTCGAGCCTCGGCATCGATCCCGATCTCGGCAACAATTCGTCGGACTGAGTTGAACCTGTTGAAGACTGTCATCAGAATCGTGGCTCTGTCCAACGACCCTCAACCCCCCGTCGATTTCTGACGACGGAGGGACGATCGCGATGACTCCGTGGGCATGGTTGGCTTCCACGCAGAACGAGTCTGTCTCTGCCCCCGACCTGCGGTCCCGGAGACCGGCGCGACCTCGCGGGGAACTCTCGGATCAGGAGTCTGACGGCGGGCCGCAATCGACTCGGGGATCGGAAAGCCTGAACGGTCTGGTGGAGGAAGTGAGATCTCTTCCCGGAGAATCGGAACCGCATCTGGATTTCGATCTTCTCGAGGGCTCTGGCCTCGGACGATCGTTCTTGGGTTGTTGTTCCGAGGAGTCTCTCGGCTCGCCAGATAAGTTCCTGAACTTTCGTTACGCCATTCATAAAGAGACGAGAGCCCATTACGATCGAGGATCTCGTAGATGGAAGGCGGAGCCGCATAGAGCCCTTTCGAGACCCCAGGGTCAAAGGCAAAGTTGCAGACGCCAGCGACATAGCCATTGTCGGTATAGAGTCCGCCCCCCGAGCGACCTCGAATCGGCGAGTACTGACAGAGGATGGCGAAATAGTTGGGGCGCTGGGATCCAAAGGGTCGGATTATCGGTTTTTCAATCTTTGTGTTCCAGGCGGTTGCATCACGGCCTCGAGAACAACCTACGGTATACATTCTCATCTGCGATTCAGGTGACCAGTGCTTGGGAACGACCCGGGAACTCGCGATCACGCGTCCTGGCTTAATTTCGACGAGTGCCACGTCCCGCTCGAAGTCATAGTCGATCACTCGGCCCGGCATCGGATCACCGAGTGGTCGAACTGTCTGTGAAGTTGGTCCTGTCAAGTTTCCATCGAA
This sequence comes from uncultured Isosphaeraceae bacterium, assembly GCA_964510225.1. Taxonomy (GTDB): domain Bacteria; phylum Planctomycetota; class Planctomycetia; order Isosphaerales; family Isosphaeraceae; genus CAZEAN01. The sequence continues at coordinate 44,676 of CAZEAN010000029.1, read as the reverse complement.
GAGTTCGACTTGGACGGGTAGTCGAAATTGATCGGGACTCGGCTGCCGCCCTCGCGAAACCTTAAATATGTGCGCACACGTCAAAATGATCGAACGTTCTGGTGTACTATCGATCACCGTCCCCGAACCAAAACCAAGCATCCGATCCCGGACTGTGATCCGGACAACCGTCGCCCAAGGCTTCGGAAGCACTGGGGTTGGGTCGGCGGATACAAGTCGGACATTTCGAGCATTTTGAGGCCGTGCTGATTGGCTTACCGAGCGGGGTGTTCCCGAATCTGATAGTGAACGATTGTAACGTGAGGCCAGTTCTTGAGCACTCACGATTCCCGTCATCCGATCGACCGGTTGACCGTCTTCATCAACGATGATCAATGTCGGGACTTTGCTCACGCCAAACGTTTCGGCGAGTTCCGGATGTTCCTCGACGTCGATCTGTTTAACCGGATAACGACCCTCACGGAGTGCTTGAATCGCAGGCTCCATCTCCTGACACGGAGCACACCAGTCCGCGTGGAATTGGAGGATTGCCGGGCCTGGTACTGAGCCTGGCTCCAGTCCAGCACCACTTTGAACAGGCCCGATCGCGAGTCCGATCAGGATCGAGAGGGGCAGAAGCGGGGCGGTGGTCATTCCGCAGTGACTCCTTCTTCCCGGAGTGCGACAGCGATGCCATCGACGTTGAGGATCAGCCGGAGGATCCGAGGCTTGATCACCGTCATCGACCGAAAACACCGCGTCACGGACGTTCCCTTACCGTTCGGTTCTACCGAACGTTGAAGGTTCGCCGACCGACAAAGCCGGCGACGGGAATTCACCGGTTTTCGGGAGTCAGGAACGCGGGCGTCATTGGGGGAATAGACCTTCCACGGCAGCCGAGTCCGGACTCGGTATCCGAGGTTGGAAGCCCCAACCGTAGTGTCAGCGCGAGGCGCCAACACTCCGAGGAAAGAGGTGTGAAAAGCGAAGGGATGTCGGTCGTGCCAGGAGTTGCCCCCCCCGGCCCTTCCTAGGACAGGCCGACGATACTGATCCCCGAAGTCCGACCTCGTGTCAGACCCCGATGACTGACCACCGATCGGTGAACTCGGCCGAGACTCACTCCAAACAACCGATTGATCGGTTGGTCCGAGGAGTTGATTCTCAGTCCAAGCAAGCACAACCACGGCGGGCGAGCCTCGTTTTACTCGGTGTCGTCAGAGAGAGCCAGGTCATTTATCGGCTCTTTTCGACGGAGGCTTCAGCCTTCCGAGTTTTTTCTGAGGTGATTCCCGACGGGTTACTCCGATTCCCCGGATCAAAACGGCACCGCCGCCACTCTTTCGAAGAGCCAATGATTCGGTACCGCCGCCATAACCACGAGAACCATCACTCAGGAACGATTCCGCCAATCGACATCAGAGAGCTTTGCCAAGGCGATCATCAAGGCATGGGTTCCATCGCGGGCATGTCCCTGTGCTGCAACAGCCTGATAAAGTTGCTCAGCGAGTGCTAAGCCCGGCATCGAGAGTCCCATCCTGCGGGATTCCGCGAGGGCGATCCCCATATCCTTGATGAAGTGTTCGACATAAAAGCCCGGATCAAAATTCCCTTGGATCATCCGAGGCCCGAGATTGTTCAAGCTCCAAGAACCTGCAGCGCCCGAGCCAACACTCTTGAGCACCGTCTCCAGATCGAGCCCCGCCTTGTGTCCATAGAGTAAAGCCTCGCAGACACCGATCATCCCACTTGAGATCAAAATCTGATTGACCATTTTCGTATGCTGTCCGGAACCGGCCGGACCTTGATGGACGATTGTCTTCCCCATCAACTCGAAGAGGGGTTGGACCGCTTGAACGGCCTCGGTCTCACCGCCGATCATGATCGAGAGCCTCGCTTCCCGGGCACCAATATCCCCACCTGAGACGGGAGCATCGATTGAGGCGACAGACTTCTTCGACGCTGCTTCGGCAATCTCGACCGCGAGCTTGGGCTCACTCGTTGTCATATCAACGATCACCGACCCGCTCTTGACCCCGGCCAAGACTCCATTCTCGCCAAGGATCACCGCACGGACGTCGGCGGGGTAACCAACGATTGTGAAGACGACGTCCGACTTCTCGGCAACTTCCTGAGGTGAACTCGCGAGGGTCGCCCCCTCATCAACAAGGGCCTGGCACTTCGATGCCGTCCGGTTGAAGACGGTCGCCGCATAGCCAGCCTTCATAAGATGACCGCACATTGAGCGGCCCATAACTCCTGTGCCGATCCAGCCTATCCGGGTCGTTTCGGGAGAGATCGTCATCGCCATCGGGAAGCCTCATCAACAGTCGCGCCGAGTTCAATCACCAATCGTTGACCGATGCTACAAGACCCGCGAGCACCGGACAACCGAGCGGACTACACTTAACCGGTCGTTCTGATACCCAGGTCACTTTTGACTCCTCAGAGATCGAGAACGTATAGTTGGGGGAACTTCAAGACAATTTCTTGGGGATCAATCCCCATGATCTCGAATGCTTGAACCGACCTGAGTTCAATCAGGGTCGGGCCACTGCTGGGGTTTTCACAAGGTCACCCGATAACTCTTGGCGAGGTCTCATTCCATGACTCGACGGTCGGGCCTAATCCTCATCGCCGTTCTTCTCCTCACCGGGTTTAACCTCGGCTGGTTGAGTTCTCGACTCGTACTGAAGGGTGAGCGATCGACAGAAGCCTCCGTCAGTCAAGAGAATGGTGACATTGATGAAGGGCTCGAACCAGGCCTCGGGGGTTCAGAGGAAGCGCTTTATCGGAGCCTCGCTCGCCAGTACGAGCAATTTCACCCCGTGAATCGGACTTTTGAGCTTGCCTCCAAAGTTGTCTCGCGGGCGGTGGTCCATATCGTCGCCTCAAAAGTCCAACGATCGCCACGGGGGGCTGTCCTCGGTTTCTTTGAAGAGAGCGGCTCCGGAGTAATCGTTCGATCGGAGGATCGTGAGGGGCGCTTCGTCTTAACAAATCATCACGTCATTGACGGTGCCAAGCCAACCGAGATCCGGATCTCCATGCAGGACGGCAGAGTCCTTCATCCCGTCGAAGTCCTCAGTGATCACGACTCCGACGTCGCGGTCCTCGTCCTTAGCGTCACTGACTTACCAGCCGCTCGACTCGGGAATAGTGACGATGCTGTTCCGGGTACTTGGGTCCTCGCCTTGGGAAGTCCCTTCGGTCTTGCGAATTCGGTCAGCCAGGGGATCATTAGCGCTCGAGGACGCCAAGAAGGTGACCTCTTCTTCGAAGGCGGCGTGGCGAATCAAGATTTTCTTCAGACTGACGCCGCGATTAATCCGGGTAATTCCGGAGGCCCGCTCATCAACCTCCGAGGCGAAGTGGTCGGCATTAACACCGCGATCGCGTCCCATGGCGGTGGGAATGAGGGAGTCGGTTACAGTATCCCTGCAAATCTTGCGCGATGGGCGATGGGCCAACTCCTCCGTTTCGGCCGAGTCAAGCGCGGGGCGATCGGCATCGAAACCAAAGACGTTGAAGCTGACGAGTATGAACTCTTCGGTCTCGAACGCCCTCAAGGGACAAGAGTCCTGACCGTCGCCGAAGATTCTCCCGCACGGATCAGCGGACTCAGGCCCAACGACATCGTTGTTCGTTACAACTCAATCCTGGTCCGGAACACCTGGCACCTCATCAACCTGATCTCGACCACCCCGATCGGCGAGATCGTCGAAATCCAGATTGTCCGAGGGGGCCGAGCCCAGGTCACCCAAGTCGAAATCGCCGATCTCGAATTGCTGAGGAACCAGTTGCCCCCCGCACTCCCAGAAACGGGTCCCGGCAATTACCTGATCCGTCCGTAATGGTCTGAATCGAGCTTTCACTTGTCGATGACTACTGAGCAACCTGGTTCTGCACTCCGCGAGGCGCTGAAGCAGCTGGGATTGGGCATCGATCTTGATGCCAAGACGATCCGTGAGGCCGTCGGAGAGATCATCGATGGTCTGGCCAACGATGTTCATCTTGCGGCATTTCTGACTGGGCTCCGCGTCAAAGGTGAAACCGCCGAAGAACTAAGTGGCGCTGTTCAGGCCGTCCGGAGTCGGATGGAACCCCTGCAACTTGAACCCCGACCATCGATCGACACTTGTGGAACCGGGGGAGATGGAGCATCGACGATCAACATCTCGACAGCGACCGCAATTGTGGTCGCTGCCGCCGGGGTCTCGGTCGCAAAGCATGGGAACCGATCGGCATCGGGGTCTTCAGGAAGCGCAGAAGTCCTTGAGCAACTTGGAGTCGCGGTTGCTCCCGAGCTGGATCTGATGAATCGGTGCTATGAAGAACTCGGGATCACCTTTCTCTTCGGCCCTCGATTTCATCCCGCTTTGAAAAGACCAGCCGGAGTCCGTAAGCAGTTACCTTTCCGAACGATCTTCAATCTTATTGGTCCTCTCGCCAACCCAGCCCGGCCAACCCGTCAACTTATCGGTGTATCCAGCCCGAAGGCAGCCAGTCTCGTTGCTGGAGCCTTGGCCCAATCCGATTTGGAACGGAGTGCCATCGTCACCAGTACCGACGGCCTCGATGAGGTGAGCCTCGGCGGATCGACAGAGGTCCTCTGGGTTGAGTCGGGAGTGATCACCCCTGAGACTTGGACGCCCGAAGACTTCGGGCTTCCAAGGGTCAATCCTGCTGAGTTACGGATTAACGACCCCCGCGAAAGTGCCACTCGGATTCGAGCACTCCTCGATGGGATTCATGGTCCTGATCGCTCCGTCGTCCTCGCCAATTCCGCTGCCTCCCTCCTGGTCGCGGGGAAAGCAGAGACGTTAATCGACGGTCTCCGCCTCGCTACCGAGGCGATTGACTCCGGTCGTGCCGGGGCACTCTTGCAACGTTGGGCTACCCTCAGTCGAGAATCGTAGACAACGGACTTCCGCTCTACGCATCTTTCAGCTCCGGTAGGAGAGATGCGGAGGCACGATCAAGGAAGAGCGTAGCACCTGGGGATTTCCGGAGCACGGACGCGGGACAGGACTGCGCGATCGGTCCTTTTAAGGCCGTGAGCACTGCCTCAGCTTTGCGTTCGCCGGGGACGACGACCGAGACCACAGGCGCGGTGACGAGTGCAGGGATTGTCAGGGTCAAGGCGTGTGTCGGAACCTCTTCCAGTTTTCCGAAGCAACCGTCATTCACTTGCTGGCGTCGGCAAAGAACATCAAGTTGGACGACTTTCACCAGGACCGGATCCTTAAAGTCAGCGACCGGTGGGTCATTAAACGCAAGGTGGCCATTCTCACCGATTCCGGCACAGACGATCGCTGGCGGTGACTTCCGGAGTTCATTCTCGTACTCAAGACAAGTCCGCAACGGCTGATCCGTTTCTTCGCCGCGAATCAGCGTAAGTTGGCTTGGTCCGAGTCCAACGAGACCAAATAGGTGTTCTTGGAGGTAGCGTCGAAAGCTGGCGGGGTGGCTTGCATCGAGACCAAGGTACTCGTCCATATGGAAACAATGGACCCGAGACCAATCAATGTTTGGGGCAGCTACCAAGGCTGCCAAGAATTCGTTTTGACTCGGAGCCGCCGCGAAGACGCAAGAAACGGCGCGAGAACCGGCAGCTCGTTCCTGGATTGCCTGCGCAATCTTCTGGGCGGCGGCCCGTCCTGCCCTACTTCGATCCTCAAAGATCTTGACCTGTAATTGATCTACTTGGAATTCGAGAATCGGAGAGGGGATTTCGCTTGGTGGCATGACGGTTGTCGATACTATTGTCGATCATTGAAGGACAGTAACGAGGCTAGGCTGCCGACACGAACGCATCGAGGTCCTCGGGATCCACAGCGACAACAGAGATCCCGAGTCGATCCGCCAGGCTAACAACCTCCTCCTGATCGACAACGATAGTCTTCCCGGCTTCGATGGCCAAGACTGAAGCCCCGGCACGCTTCAGATTCTCAATCGTCGTTTTTCCGATCGTCGGGACGTCAAACCGCATATCTTGCGCTGGTTTCGCGACCTTCACGAGGGTCCAACCCCCGGCCTTGCAGAGTTCACCCGCCCGCTCGATACAACGATCAGTCCCTTCAATGGCTTCAACGGCGATCGCAGCGCACTGCTTTACTGCAACCGACTGGCCAACATCAAGACGGCCCATCTCCTTGGCGAGTTCCCAGCCAAATCGAATATCATCCATCTCGAACGCCGAAGGGCGCCGTCGGGTTAAGTTTCCTGAAGTCACGAGAAGCTCCGGACAATAATCGAGTGCAGAACCAACCTGGAGTCCGTCTCGTGCGAACTCATCAATTGCGGTCAGAAGTATCGAATCATCACGTTTGTTACGACGGAGCCTGCCAAAGTACCAGATCCGAAGGGAGCGGGGGTCGGTGATTACCTGCCAGAAGAGCCTCGGACTGTAGATCACCGTCTTGTGAACCTTCCCAGCCATCACAAGCTCTCGAACCTGAAACTGTTTGAAAGTCTTGATGATCCGCGAGGGCCGAGTCACCGGGACGATCTGGAACCGGTCACAGCGCTGCTCAAGCTCGGTTCCAACCTCCCCTTCCAGACCAACGCAATCGACTTTGAGTCCTCGGCGGTTGGCCGCCTCGGCAAAGAGGACGGGGAATCGGCCTCCACCAGCCAGAAGACCGATCCGATCTCTATCCGGCTTGGTTGTTCCAACCATCGACAGCAACTCCGATTGGTATTCCTCAATTCACGCTTTGTGAAATGTCTTTTACGCCGCAGAATGGTGCGATGCTGCTGATTCCTTCGAGGTGGATTGCTCGATCATGGTTGAAAGCTGCTGGACTTGAGCCGTGAGTTCGATCAGTTGTCGCTTCATCTCGGGCAACTTCAGCTTCAACGAGTGGGTTTGTAACTCTTTCCGGACGGGAATCGCTGGGGTCCCCCAAACTTGCTCGCCGGCCCCAAGCTTTCGATTCACTCCCGATTGTGCTCCCACCTGTGTGCGTGCACCAATCGTCATATGATCACGAACACCGGCTTGGCCACCCAAGAACACGGATTCACCGGTTTTCACACTGCCACCGATCCCGGTGAGTGCGCAGAGCAAGTTGTTCTTCCCAATCTGTGCGTTGTGTCCGACTTGGACCAAGTTGTCGATCTTCGTTCCTGCACCAATCCGGGTGGGTCCGAACGTACCTCGGTCCACGGAAGACAACGCCCCGATTTCAACATCTGACTCGATGACGACTTGACCACGTTGAGGGATTTTTTCGTGGATTTCCCCAACGGTCTTGTAACCAAAGCCATCGGCGCCGATTACCGCATTGGCGAAGATGGTCACCCGATCGCCCAGTTGGACTTTTTCGTAGATCACGACATTGTGATGCAGTGTTACTACGTTGCCAACGGACGATCGAGGCCCAATGAATACGCCAGGGCCAATCGTCACGCCATCACCGATCTCAACATCTTCAGAGATAATCGCAAACGGCCCGATCGCGACGTCGGCTCCAATCTTCGCAGTCGGATCAATGATCGCTCGAGGGTCGATAATGGACTCGCGTCGCTCGTTCTTCTCGCTGAGCAATTCGACGAGTTGCATAAAGGCGTCACGGGGATCTTCCACGCAAACAAGGGTCAGCGATTCGGGACGTCCTTCTGGAATCGGATCGGCGAACGCTGGGGTCACCAAAACGGCAGATGCTGGCGACTGCATCAATACTTCTTTATAACGAAGATCGTCGAGGAAGGTGATTGTTCCCGGTCCCGCTTCTAAGATCGGCATTGCTGCCTCGATCAATTGGTCGGGATTGCCGATGATCCGACCACCGAAAACCTCCACCAGCTCTTTCAGAGTTGCAGCCACGTCTCTGACTCCTCTATCCTTGAAGCAAGCAAGATCGCCCGGCTGTTTCCTTACAGGCCAGAATCCTTGGGCGAAACAGCAAACGTGTTCGACGACCCAGTGGGGGAGATCGTAGCTCGACCTAGCAATTGGGACAAGCCGAGTCAAACGGTCGTCGGATCAAAGAATCGAATCAAGGTTCTAGCGGGCCACCGATGAGTGCTGGTTCGGTATAGCCAGCGCTGAGCAAGACCTCTCGGAGCGCCTCGGGACGATCAATCAACAAGGCGATCGCCTCCAGGAGGGCTTCGGGAGCGTACCGAATGAGTCGGTTTGCAAAGGGTGCCGCACTCCCCTCAGACAAACGCTCCATTAACCGCATACGCTCAGGGAGAAGACGATCACTCCCATCGATGAGTTCCCGAGCGGCCCGTTTCAGTCCCTCCGGATCACGTCGCGCCCAATCAAAAACGCTCCGATCAAGCGTGATCGACTGAGGACGGGTGAGGCCAACGCCTCGGAAGCGATCGATTACCGTTCTAAGCGGTCGAATCAGTGGGATCGTTGTTGATTTGGGGTCATCAGTTAGCTGCGTTCTCGGCGGGGATGGCATAGTCAGCAATAGACTAAGTGCCAAGGCACGAGCGGCATCGTCTGGACCGGCGACGGCTGCAACCCGCAATCCCCCAAGTTCCTTGGGGCGATCTTCGATGATCGGCTCCATCGCGAAGAGAAGCTTCGAGAACGAGTCAGCCTTCGAATCATGAGTGAGCAGCCAAACGAACGGATAGCCTTCGTCGGGGACCGACTCAAGTTGAAGATCACTCCGGAGATCCCCCAACTCTTGGAGTTCCATAAACGTCGGAACTCTTGAATGCTGATTCGTCGTCACGATTGACGCCTGATCGGGCAAGGTTGCGTTGACACGTTCGAGGAACTTGGGAGTAAAGGCATCATACCAGTAGCTCAGTTCGAAACCTCGGGCCTTGGCTCCACTTGGGCCACCCACGAGTCGGTTGTAGTAAGACAACTCATAAGGATGGATCATCCAGAGCTGAACGAGCGACCAACCAACGAAAGTCATCGTGAAGATGGATCGGACAAGTCCGCGCCAACGTTCTCGTCTCAGAAGTCGAACGAGACCGTCAGCGAGGGAAATCACTCCCCAACCCGCCAGTCCTCCGAGGAAGACGAAGGTCGGTAGCATCAAGCGGACGCCATCATGCGACGGAGTCGGAAGCATCCGGAGGATCGGGAGAGTGCAGGCGTGAATCAAGAAATAGAGCGGGAGGCGATTGGTCCCGACCCGTCCAATCGCGATCAGACTACCGACAAGGGCTCCGACGAGTGTCAAAATGGGCACGGTGACCCCAATCAGGACCCAAGCATTGTGCCAGGGGAGGCTAAATAAGTAAGTCTCATCGAGATAATGAATCCGGATATCAGGTAATGCTGACTCACGATCGATCGTCAGCATCATGTAGTGGGCGAGCCTTGGAAACGTCTCGCGCCACCAGGCAGGGTTCCCAAGCCAGGCCAAGGCGGGACCGAACGCAAGGGTCGCTTCCCAGATCGCAATGCCGAAATGCGCCTTCGTTGGAGCAAGACACTGCCTTCGGCGGATAAATCGGACGACTTGAACGAATGACCAAAAGACCAAGGGGAGCAAGAGCAACCAGGAAGGCAAGGTCGTGAAAGAGGGAACTTCGAAGAGGTCGGTTACGTTCGGCTCGGGAAGAAGCGTACGGAGTCTCTGGAGTTCGACCAGTGTTGTCAGGCTCGGCGTAACGAGAACGAGCGTTGTCAATAATGTGACGAACAGCTCACGCCAAGTCGCTTTAAACAGGTAGTAAGGCAACGCACTCACGAAAATCCATCCGAATAACGGCAGGATGACAGCCATCACCGCCATTTTGACCAGAAACCCGAGACCAATCAGCACGCCCGTGAGCGCACGATAAAGCGAGGCGCCAGGTTCCGTCATTCCTTTCCAGGCAGCCATCGCAACCAACGCCCAAATCAACATCCCCGGCATATCAGTTCCGGCGATGTGGCCGTGCCCATAGACTCGGGGCATCAGCAAGAGAGTCCCCGACGCGGTCAAACCAACCCATCGGTTTGAACGACGGGCGAGAAAGTGGTAGAGCACCGTCACGGTGAGGACGAGTTCCAAAACGGTGCCGAATCGACGCGCGACTATATCATGAAACCATCGTCCTGTCAGCCCAAAAGTGGCGAGATTGAGTTGACCGGCAAGGGGCGGGTGAAAGTTGATCCCATGTCGGCCATACTGCCACGCGTAGAGCAACTGATCAGGATCAACCAGGGGATGGAGATCCTCGACAGACCGAGCTTGAGCGAGGTGCTCCCACCATTGCCCCGAGACGATCTGACTGTATCGGTATGCTGGCTCATCCCAGGTCAAACCGAAATCACCCGTTGTCGGAAAACTGATCAGTGCCGCAACGAGACCCACAAGCAGCGTGCTCACCAGAAGCCGAGGGCGAGCTTCAGAAGGAGTGCTCATCTCTCTGGAGTCCTCGACATCAAGGCGCGTTGAACATCGTCGTCCGAATAAACATACAGGAGCGGAACCCCAAATTTTTTGAAGACAAAAGCAGGTCGAGCACTCGTTGATCTGATCAGCGCACGATCGAGGTCACGGAAGCTCCCTGGCCTGTTCTGGATCAGATACCACTGGATGGGTTTGTCAGAAGGGCCCAGTGTGGGTCTTAAGTCTCCGGCCCGATTGAGATAAGCGAAGGAAGTCGTGTAAGTCGAGCTGACAATCCTTGAGTTGGCTGGTGTGTTTTGATTCAGCCAATCAGTTACTTCTTGAGTAAGTGAATCCCAGTAATAGGTCGGCTCCATCCCAAGCTTCTCGGCACCGGGAAGGCCGCCAATGAGGGGACTGTAATAGGAGAGCGGAACCGGCATCATTAAGGCAACACTCACCAATCCTTCGATGATCGCACCGGTCACAACCACCTGTCCGAGTCGCCGGTTCCATCGGAAGAGAAAGGACGCACCAATCGCAGCCGAAAGCCCGAGGAGCCCGAAGGCCGGCAAGAAGAGCCGGACGCCATCGTGCCCCGGGACATTCGGGAGCGCTCTCAAGACCAAGAGGAAGAGCCAATGCCCCCCAACCAACACTCCAACCCGTTCCCGGTTCAATCGAAGGACGGAGCCAATCGCGCCGATGACCCCGAGGAGAAGAAAAACAATCGGCGTTACCATTATCGTCCACAGTACCGTGTTGTACCAAGGGAGTGATTGGTTCGGGGTCATATAGCGTCGACCGAGGAATTCGATCCCGATCGGAATCGACTCACCTCGTGTCAAGTTTGATGCTAAGAAGCGGTGGATCCCTGCGACTGGATCTGGCCACCACGGAGGATTGAAGAGGTAGAGACCCAGCAACGCCATTGGGATCGCTCCGAGGATGACAATGGCACCAACTCGGCTCCGATAGAGAACAACCCAGCAAAGAAAAGGAAACGGAAGGAACCACCCGGTGAGCTTGGTCGACGCCGCTGCCCCAAGGAGGAGTCCAAACGCAATTGTGGCAAGCCTATGAGGACGGTTGGGTGATCCCGACCTGTTACTGTTCCCTTCGACCGCCTTCGCGAAGCTGATCAGGCTGAGCAGCCAGAGTATCGTCAGCGGTCCGTCGTAGGCGGCGTAGTGAGCTTGGGCGAAGAGCCTTGGCTGGAGGAGGAGGGCGCCGACCATCAAAACCGCCGGCAAACGTCCGTAACGCCGATCGACAAATCGAAAGGTAAAGACCGCTCCAAAACTGTAGAGCAGGATCGGACCAAGTCGTGCTCGTTCAAGATCACCACGCCAGGGAGTCAGTAGATCACCCGCGAGCCCAAGTAGCGCATAAAAGGGAGGGTGACCGTGTGGCTCTTCACGAGCAAACGGCCAAAAGTACTGCAGGACTTCCGGATCCATGAGCCCTTGGCGGTTGCTAATCTGAGGTCTCTGAGGCGGCGTAATCCGTGGAAAACCTGTTGCCGGATCGACTGGTTCAGGCTGGACCAATTCTGAGCCCGCTGGTGGTGGGCTCCACTCCGCAGAGAAAGTCGGAGGATCCCAGATCGCTTGGAACCACCAACGGACTCGCTGCTCGCGGCCGAGAGTGTAGCCCTCGTCCCAGACAATCGCGAGGGTGGGTTCGGTCGCAAGGAGTCCGAGGAATGTCAAAAGCCCTGCGAACAACCCAGCTCGAAGGTTGGACGGAGGTAGCTCTTCCGAATCAGGCGTTGTCCCCAAAATTTCGGCTCGCTTAAGTCGATGTTGGGTGATTTATAGAGATAGCTTCAGATCCGTTCTGCGGACCGATCGAAGCTAAGCTAGAAGTTTTAATCAGAGCAGTTTCCGTACAGTCTGGGAATAAGGGACAGCGTACGCACTCGTTCCAGATCTTGTGCGGCAGCGCTGACTTGTCGATGATCTGATAACCACATTTTTCAAAGAATTGGGGAACATAGGTGAGCGTGAAGACAGTCTCGAGACCGAGGGCCTCTGCTTCCTGGTGGCAGGCTTCGACAAGCTGTCGACCGATCCCGAGTCCTCTTGCCTCTTCCGAGACCGCAAGGGACCTCAGTTCGGCAAGATCTTCCCAGAATACGTGGAGTCCAGACGAGCCGACAACGACACCTTCGTCGTTGACCGCCACCTGGAACTCTCGGATCGACTCATAGAGTTCGCCGAGAGAGCGTCGGATCATCAGCTTTTGATCAGCGAACCGGCTGATTAACGCAAAGATCGCGGGCACGTCGGAGACCCGCCCAGAACGGATGATCAATCGAAGTGCCTCTTGTTGTTCGTTTTTCGTGGCCTGAAGCCAACAAACTGGAGGATCTGGTAGATCGAAACTCTGCTACTGATCATAGCAGAGTGGGTGTGAATTACTGAAGGTTGAGTTCTCGGAGAGTCGGCCGTAAGACGACTGACACTTCCTCATTCGACTTGGGCTTGGTTGTCGGCCAGGACAGCAACGCGCTTCGGGAGGACACGTTCTTCATAGAAGCCACGCATGTGTCGATAGTCCGGTCCCCGATTGACCTTCCGGAGCCCAAACAGCGCAGCGACTTCCTCTTCGGCTTCATCAATCGTGTAGTCGCAATAGATCATTCTGTAGGCCATATGAACCATCGAAGCTCGATTAACCCCGTGATGGCAATGAAAAAAGACGGGAGCATTTGCCTCATCTGCCACCGTCGCCGCAGCTTCTTCCAGTCGGTCGTAGAGGACTTTGTTGCTGTTGATATCAGTCCGATCTTCGACGATCGGAAGATGGACAAACCGAAATCCGAGCCGATCTCCGAGACGACGCTCCGCCTCGACCCAGGGGCTCTCCGGTGGGTGTGCTAATGCAATGACGGTCTTGATTTCGTGTTTCTGGACGATTCGTTCCATCGGCCAAGACATCTGCCAGGCCCCTCGGTAGATCTGACCGGGCTCGATTACGGCGAAATTTTCAGGAAAGACATAGTCGTGGCCGTGTCGCCAGATCTGCCAACCAAGGAAGACGACCCCGATGACCCCCAAGACAATTCGGATTCCGGTGCGTTGTGATCGCGTGATCATGCGTTTGATTTAACCTCGGATTGAAGGGGCTCAACGCAAAGGAGGCCGACCCAACGTTCTTCACTTCGGAAGGACGCCGGGATCCTAGCAAGAGCCAGATTCCTCGACAACGCCGTTCCTTAGTTCCCCGAACAGCCTCACCATTTGTCTTAGTTCGGTCACTGAACCCATCGAGCCTGAGTCTATTTGGATCGATTATGACAGTTTTGCCGTAGACCGGGACTGCAAGAATCGCCGGAATCGGTAGTATTGCCTCTCCGTCAGAGTCTTCAACGCTGCTGAGGGGGAGCTAGCCGAGGGTGGAATGATGCGGACGTTGATCGGTTTCTTGATCCTGGGATACACTCTCCTCCGGGTTGGGCTTGCGTCGACACTGGGAGCAGGAAATGACGAAGCTTACTACGCTCAGTATCTGGCTCATCCCTCGCTGAGCTATTTCGACCAGCCCCCAATGATTGCAGTCGTCGCTGCTTTTGGTCGTCTCCTGACGGGCTCCCCATCGATCTTTGGTCTCCGACTCGGGTTTATTCTTCTCTTCGCTGCAACTTCCTGGATTGTCAGCCGCTTGGGAGGTCGTCTCTACGGCCCCTCGGCAGTTCTTCCCGCTTTCATCTTTCTCCAAGGATCCTTGTACCTGAGCGTTGCAGTCGGGACGTTTGTCTTGCCGGACGGCCCCCTACTCTTTTGGTGGTTCCTTACCTTAGAGCGACTTGCAGGAGCCCTCCACATTGGTCAGAACGATCGGGAGCAGGCTCCGTCGCTCGCGCGTTGGCTCCTCGTGGGTCTCGCCTGGGGCGGGGCACTCCTGAGCAAATATCACGCGATCTTTCTTCCACTTGGATTCGTGCTCTTCGGAATCCGGGATCGGCGTGCCCGAGCGGAACTCAGGAGACCAGGCCCTTATCTTGCAGTCCTTCTTGGTCTCGCCATCTTTTCGCCCGTGATCTTCTGGAATGCGACGCATGAATGGAGCTCATTCCGATTCCAGGGCGGTCGCGCGGTCGATCACCTCTCAATCAGGATCGGGCCTGCATTGATCAATCTCTTGGCCGAAGCCGCTTATTTGACTCCATGGATCGCGTTGATCTTGATTCAGACGATGATTCGAACCATCTCAAACTGGTCGAAATCGTTTGATCAACGGGCCCGTGCTGACTGGTTTCTGGGGGCGTTCGGAATTGTTCCCTTTGTTTTTTTCAACCTCTTGGCCCTGGTTCAACCCGTCTTCCCGCACTGGGGCTTGATTGGACTGGCGACGTTAATCCCTGCCGCTGCAGGTCGTTGGGCCCTCGATTCACGATGGCAACCCGAACGTTCCCGCCGACGGTTGATGATCATTGGTTTTGCACCGATCATCGTCGCCAGCCTTCTCGTGATCCAAGCAGAGACCGGGTTAATCTCCGCACTCGGCAGCAAGAAATCATCACCAACAGGAAGTCAAGCGGACCTCACTCGTGACTTGTTTGGTTGGGATCAGATCGTTGATGAGCTTCATGAACACGGATTACTCGATCAGCCCCAGACATTCCTCTTTAGTGGGCACTGGTGGGTCAGCGGCCAACTCGCACAGGCGGTTGGTCCTCAGGTCCCGGTTCTCTGCTACCACGAGGGGGATTCCCGGGGATTCGGTGACTGGAGCGACCCCGCGCAATGGGTCGGCCAGGATGGGATCTTGATCTCAGTGGATCAGAGGTCGACGGAACCCGCTTGTTTTGAACGCTGGTTCGAACGGATCGAGACCATCAGCGAATTCGAGATCATCCGTAACGATCGACCGATTCGCTCGGTCCGGATTTTCCGTTGTGTCAATCAGCTTGAGGCGTTTCCTTATTAAGTCGAGCCGAGCAAGCTCTCGATTCCGAGATCAACAATGAACGCAACCAACCTCCAACGGGACGCCACGCCAATCGAAGCCTCGCTCTTGATAATCCTCGGGATCACCCTGATCGGGCCGATCGGTTGGATGGGTGGCGGCGTCCTCGGAGTCTTCGTCGTCGGGATCATTGATTTGGTGTTCGTCGAGATTGACGGTCGTATCGGTGCCGATGATCGCCTCATCGGTGCGGAGGTTGTCGGGTTGGTTGCGCTCCTTGGTTCTATCGGAGCGATCGTCGCCGGACTCAGTTGGTTGGCGTCCGACGGAGTGATTCCGCACGTGAAGTCTCGGCTCGTCTTTAGTGTCACGATGGCTCTGGGATTGATGATCACCGCAATCCAACAAGACATCCCCTTCCTAGATCGGAGCCCTCAACGTTATCCTCCCCCCTTTAAATCTGCCGATCCAAGACCAATTACGGTACTTCGGTTCGATGGTCAGACGATGATGGGCCCCCCTGTTCCGGTCCTTATTGAGACCGAGGCTCCCCTGGTTGGAAGCGGCCCCGAGCGAACCGCTCCAGGGCGCGGTCATAGTCCTCCGGATGATTGATGTTCGTCAGGCTTAGGAACTTAGGATCGACTGGACTTAGCTCAATCTCGGTTGCGATCTTGGTTTTGACAAGCTCGGCAAGTTGCCCGACTGCTCGGACTCCGGCCCCTTCCAACTGTCCTCCCCGTTGATAGAGAGAGGTCCGATAGAGTGCGTTGAGAGGATATCGACGCCGGCCGATCTCAGGGATTACTAGATCAAACCCTTCGGCAAGTTGCACCAGCCGATCGATCCAACCAGCCTGCAAGAATGGGCAATCTGTTGCCGTCACGTAGACCCATTCCACCCTTCCATCGAACCACTGGAGCCCTTGAACAAGTGGATGGAGTGGTCCTTGGTCGGCGACGGAATCCTGGAGGATCGTGACGTAAGGTGGGAGATCTGGGAGCGACTGTCCTTCTCCAGCAGCAACGGCCACGGGCTGAGCACAGCTTCTTCCGACAAGTCTGACGATGCGTTGCAGCATTGTCTCACCAGAGATCGGCAACCATTCTTTGGCACGGCCCATCCGTCGACTTCGGCCGCCACAAAGAATCAACCCACCTACTTGGACCATCGGATTAGACCGGGTAGACCACCTGGATGATTGACTGGAGGATCAAGACCTGAACTCCGACAAGGATGATCGTGAGGCCGGTCGTGAGCCAGCCACCGTTCAACCGACTGATCCCGGGCCCGATGGCAATCACCAGCAAGGGGTAGAACGGGAGCCAGAGTCGCGCGATTTCACTGAGACTCCGTCCTGTCAGCGTCAGAAGGAGGAGGACCCCGAGAGTTACCCAAGTGATCCTCAAGGAACGACGGGAAACGAGCAGTACCATGATCCAGAGCGCTGTTGGCAGCCCGATGGCGACGATCAATTCGATCGGGTTTGTCAACATCCACTTAAAGTAACTACGCGGAAATTCTTCGTAGAATCGTGCATGGTTTGATTGGTTTGCCCACCAGATTTCGAACGGATTGGCGTCGGTGAGAATCCAGTTTGCAATCGTAAGTCCCAAGAAACCGAACCCGATTAGCAAGAAGTTACGCGCACGATTCCAGATCGATCGCTCTTGATCCCACAACGTAGCAAGCCCGACCACCAAACCGACCGCCAGGAAGACGAGCGAGAACCACATCCCAACACCGAGAATAATCCCGGCGGCAAAAACACTCCACGTATCCGGCTTAATCACTAGACAGATTGCGAGGGCGGAGAGGATTGGAAACGCCGTATCTGCCGTCGGTTGGAACATAATCGAGGCGGGGAGCACTGGCCAGAGTGCAGCACTCGACCAAGCGATTGCCGGAGACCATTTTAATCTCCGAAGGATCAAATAGATCGGAATTGCGGTCCACGCACTGGCGAGCAACGTCGCGAGCCCAACGAATACCTGCGCGATCCGATCGCTCCTCGGGACGCCAAATTCCCGGAACGCGGTCTCAAGTTCCGCAGGTAAATGTTGATCGATAAATCGGGTTGCGCCCTGAGCTTGGTCCGTGATCCTTAAGGCAACCTGGTTGAGGACAAAGAGCCCAGGGGGATGAGTCCCGATATGGAGTGCGTCTTGTTGCTGGATCCAATCCGGATAATCCTTCAAGAAGGCCCTAAGGTCGTCGATTTCCATCCTTGCAACGGTCTGGTAGCCACTCGCACCGGGCATCGACAGCGCGACCCACTTCGCAATTCCATAGCCGAAGGGTGCTCCGTACATCAAACCAACTTGCACCACGGGAGCGATCAGAAACAAACAAACGACCCATCGAACTTCCCTGAGTCGACTCGTCCCTTGGTCCGAGAGTTGTGCAGACCCCGCGCAAACGAAGATCCCATAGATTAACAAGACCGCCGACGCGATCAGTAGCCGAATTGGGCTCAGTTCCGCCGTCTGAGGGAGCCGGAGCCACTCCCACTCACCATCAACTCCGAGTGGAAATGTGGGCTGGTTGAGCAAGATACCGAGACTAACGATCAGTCCCGCCCCGACCAGCAACATCAAGACCTTCACGACTCGGCGCGTCATGGCGTCACTAATCTTCCGAAGCTCATCGACGAATCCGAGTATGCGTTCCGAGC
Source organism: uncultured Isosphaeraceae bacterium (assembly GCA_964510225.1). Lineage (GTDB taxonomy): Bacteria > Planctomycetota > Planctomycetia > Isosphaerales > Isosphaeraceae > CAZEAN01. The sequence goes on along the minus strand of CAZEAN010000029.1, from coordinate 26,805 downwards.
CCTCAGCGAGCGTTTGTCAATATCGTGGGAGTCCGGGGTCGACCTCGATCGACCATCCGTCAATGCCACCGTCGAGGTTGGCCACGGAGGTAATCCCTTGATCGAAGAGCCAGTGAGCCGTCGCTAACGAACGGACTCCGTGGTGGCAGTAAATGACCAAGAGGCGATCATTGGAGAAGGTCTGGATTACATCGAGGTTTTCGGGGATCGAGCCGATGGGAACGTGGAGCTCGGGGACATGCTCAGGGATCGGGATCACCCCAAGGGTCCGTTCGAGATCTTCGCGCACATCCAAGATCGCCAAGGACTCTCCCGATTCCAGCCGAATTTTGAGTTCTGGCGGTCGGAGCCGCTTAACGTCATCAGTATCCGTCATCAATCCACTCCAGCTCTGTCAGATGCGATCATGCTGAGAACCGGGGCATAAGGTTGCAGATGCCAAGGGTTGTCACGAATCCGCAGAAACTCTACGACCAGGAGACGCCTGAGCGGACACTTTCTTTGCTAACCGATCTGACAATCAACTCCGCCGATCGTCAGATTCGGCCGATCCTGGTTTTCGAGAGCACCTCAGAACTACTCGGTTCCGTTGGAGATCCCGAAGTCTCCGAGCATGTTTCGCCAGATCGAGTGAATGTGGTTGGCACCATTCTGCGTGTTATTGAACTCGATCAGGAAGGTCGGCCCCTGGACGCGATACGCATGCGGTGCACTCCGATCCGCCGGTCCGAACCAAGCGAAAGAGACCTGTTCTGGGCCTTTGTCTCGGATTTCCGTGAGCCATTCACGGGCAATCGGATCGGGCATGTCCAGTGCGTACGACTCAATCAGGCTCCGAAGGATGGAACGCTGGTCGTCGGTCATCATCCCGTAGCTCAGTCCAACGGGATCTCCTGCAGGTGGTTGGGCTTCATTCGCACCCCGGACATCCCGAGGCGCCTGTTCTTCTACGATCGCCATCGATTTCTGATCATCATTCATCGCCTGGACGAGTCGGAGCGCGCGATCTTCACGATCGGCGAGGGTCCGGAGCCCTTGCCGAGGCCCTTGGCGAACTTCAGCAGGATTGGCACCGAAGAAGATCGGTGTCGCGGAAATCACATCTCCATCTTCGATCGTGACGTTCACCGAAAGGTGGTGCCCTTCGACCCGCCATCCCCAACGACCACGATTGGACGGTTCGCCGAAAACGCTGAAGTAATAAAGGCTTGGATCGCGACGCGGGGCACCGTTTTCAAGCTCGAAGAGCACTTGTTCCAAGCTCATGATCGAGGTCGCGGTGATCGTCCCTTGGCTGCTGAGTCCTGATTGTAATAGTCCGAATGCAAGCTGAGTCTGATCCGTCGTCATCTCCTTGAGTGACAGTCCTTCACGCTCTCTGGGGATGAAGTGCCAATTGAGCCGCTCAGGATCATCGAAGGAGAACGTGGCCTTGGCCCGCTGCTCGTCGTCCAGGCTCTTGAGCAACCGCTGCGCTGCCGTTGCCATTTCAGAACCTGGTTGTTCGACCACGGCCCCGATCCAGAGAGCCGCCGCAATGACTCCGACGGTTCCAATGGCAAGGCTCGGCCTGATGGTTCGCATCACTGAATACTCCGTGATCGTTGATCGGGATCTTGGCGGGGGAGGCCAAAGCAATGAAATTATCTTAACCTGGCATGATTCGGAGGTCATCTACTCCGCACTTGAAATCGCCGGAGAATCTCAAGAGCGTGTTCGACCCTGTCCCGATCCGATAACATACACGGCATTACAAAACCGTCCGGGGACAGCAACTATCACGTCCCTTGATCCCAACCCACCGTTGCCACGAGGATCCGATGATCGCCCACAACGTCTTCTTTTCGCTCAAAGACAACTCCAACGAGGCAAAGGAGAAGTTGATCGCATCGTGCAAGGAATTACTCACTGGTCACGAGGGGACCCGATTTTTCGGGGTCGGGACGCTAGAACGTTCGCTCGATCGTGAGGTAAACGATCGTCATTTTGATGTTGCGCTCCACCTGGTCTTTGAATCGATCGAGGCCCACGATCAGTACCAGGATCATCCTCGCCACCTTCAGTTCATTAACGCGAACAAGGAGACCTGGTCCCAGGTCCGAGTCTTTGATTCCAATGTGGAAGGTTAGAACGCTCCCCCACTCCGCAATTGGTCGACCGAATTGGTCAGATTAGTCATGGTAAGGTACGGATAGCTCTACGGACAGCTTCGGCACCACGACTCGGAAAGCGGTTAACAAACCACGGCCGTTCATCATCCATGCGCTACAAGACCATTGACTCCCCGTTATCGGAGACTCCATTTCCAATCTCTCTGTAATCCTTCAAGGGCCAATTTCAATTCAGCCGTCCGACGTTGCCCTCTCAGTTGATTCGGCGGGTAATCGCCCCCTGCCGATCGAAGTGGTCTAACAGTTCATTAGTTAACGTCCCTTGGTTATCCATCCGAGGGACTTTGTGTTGACCACCGAGCTTTCCTTTAGAACGCATCCAGTCGGTGAATCCGCCGGGGCTGACCTCGACCAATGAGGGTGCCGGAAGTCCAACCGCTTCCACTCGATGTGCTTGATAGTCTGCGTTTCGATCGCAGAGATTCTGATCGAGTTTATCGCGGAAACTGACGAGATCGTCGGGCGGCTTGCTGAACTCGACCAAGAACCGATGATAGCCAAGCTTCCCTTCAAAGACTGGCCCGGCATGCCATTCTAAGACCGATCCCCCTGTCGCTGATGCGGCGTCGGCCATCGCACCTTCCACTTCTTCACTAATCAAGTGCTCACCAAATGCCGAGAGGGTGTACTTTGTCCGACCAGTGAAAACAATCAAGGGAGGGTCCACCGATTCGAACCGAATGGTATCCACAACAAGATGAGACCAGAGACAAGCGGAGGTTGTCATCAGGATCGCATAATTAATCCGAGGCTCGACATTCCCAAGCCAATCGCGTCTCGGATTGGGATCATCTAGCTGGTCGACCGGAATAAACTCGAAGAAGATCCCGTGGTCCAGCTTGAGTCGAAGGAGACCCGTCTCCAAGTCTTCAAACGCAACAAAGCCTTCTGAACACGGATACGTTTCTAAGAGTTGGATCTGAGGGGATCCTAGAATCTGCTCAAAGGTCGATCGGTAGGGATCGAACTTGAGCCCGCCATGAACCACCAATTCCAGATCGGGCCAGACTTCTGCGATGGTGGCACAGCCCGTTCGCTCTAAGAGTCGTTGGAAGAGGATCAAGAGCCAACTCGGGACACCGGTTATTAAAGTAATGCGATCGGTCGACGACTGATCGGCAAGGCGGGTCAGCTTGCGATCCCAGTCCGTATCCAGCGCCAGTTCTAACGGAGGGAAGCCGAAGGGACGCAAGAGAGGGCTCAGTTCCCGATTTGCAATCGCGCTAAGATCACCTTCGGAGACGCCAGGCGACGGCTCTCCGAGGTCGGTGGAACCGCCAAGGAAAAACATCTTGCCTTCAAACAATCTCGATTGGGGATTGCTTGCGAGGTAGGACTTTACCGTACTCCAACCAGCGGCCTGGTTGGACGCGATCATCGACCGCGAGACCGGAATATATTTCGTTGCACCCTGGGTTGTTCCACTCGTTAGCGCAAAGTAGGGAATAAGACCGGGCCACGTCAGATTCCAGAGGTTCGGATAGAATCGGGAGAGGTACTCATTCCACAATTGCTCATACGTGCGGATTGGTACTGCTTGTTGATAATTCTGCACCAAGAGAGATTCTTGCGTGCCTTTCGATTGCTTGAGGACCTCCAGGAACCCATGGTCGCGGCCGAATCGGGTCCGGACAGCAGTTCGGAGCAAACGGCGTAGTTGGAGCCGCTGTTCAACCGAAGGGGATCGTCCCGGAAAATCAGCCGGCCGTCGGGTCGCAATCCAAGTGGCGCCGTACTGCACTAGACTCCGGAACAGTCGATCGGGTCCGTTCAATCGAGTGTTCTGAGTCCGCTGCAATGGTAGGCTCCCGCCGGAGGGATGTTTCGGGGTTCAAACACAAATCGGACGTTCTCAAAGTACCGACGGTAGAAGCGAAGATAGACCCAAGGAAGTTCGGTAATCTGATGGTAGACCGCGGTCGGCGTCGTGAGCCGTCTCAGGCTCCGAAAGTAGGACTCACGAAGGTCTTTCGGAAAGGACGGGACGGGAAGCCCGGAGATGACCACGTCAACCGACGAGATACTCTGGGCTCCCAGAATCGATTCCAGATCGCAAATATCCCCCTGGACAATCGACAAGTTGGGGACTTCCCCAAAACGTGATTTGAGGACGTTGACAAAATCTGGATCACGCTCGATTGCGACCACCTGCGCTTCTGAGTGAGCTGACTGCGCAATCACCTCAGTGATTGGTCCAGTCCCCGCGCCGAGTTCGACAATCGATCGTGCGCGCTCCCAATCAATATTTCGGACCGTCGCTCTCGAGAGCCAGGGAGAGCTTGGTGCAAGGCTGGCGATTGCCGTTCCATGCCGGAGGAACTTTCCAAGAAACAAGAGCGGCTGATTCATCTTCAGTTCTTGATCAACACAGACGACTAGTGATCGGAGCTTGATTGATTGTCACGTCGAAGCGTATGGGGTGAATGTTGAAAACTATTCACTCAATAATGAATTCGGCGTTTTGGAGACAAGACGATTCGCGTCGAGAGTGGCGGGGATCGAGGTGAGTCGTCCTCGGAGGAAACGCGAGACCAGTTTGTTCACAAGACCCGCGCGTTCGATCTGCGGCGCGTGGCCACACTTCGGGATCAACACTTGCTGCGCCATTCTCATCTCTCGGGCTGCCAAGATGGACCCCGGAACGTCATTGATGATCCTGTCATCCTGCCCCCAGATCAAGAGGGTTGGATGAGCAATCCTCGGGAGCAGATTGGCAACCGAATGTCCTACCGTCCCTCGGAGCGTCCGGAGGACCCCTTTCTTCCAGCGTCGATCGGCAAATTTACGCTCGAAGGCATCGACAAGGTCGTCATTGGCGAAGTGCCGACGATGGAAGACTGACCGTACCAACGCGTCGTAATCGCTCCGACGGACCCCATCGATTACAGGGAGCGCCTCATCCCCCGCGAACCCCGATGGACAGATCAGGACGATCCGCGCGACATGATCCGGATATCGATCTGCATAAGTCAAGATAATCTGACCGCCCAAGCTCGACCCGACTAAGAAGTAAGGTGCCCGTTGGACGAACTCGTCTAGATAAGTTGAGAGTCGTTCTGCGAGATAGCCGATGGTCACTTCACCACCGTTTTGGATGTGGCGATGAAGCGAGTCACTGTTGTAGACCAACAATTCGGGGACTTTGACATCGAACTGCCGAGACCAGAACGGGCGGTTTGCAAACCAACTCTCTGCTTGCTCCGCGAGCCCATTGACGAGGACCAAGGGAGACGATCGTTGATACGATCGGAGTACAAGCGGGAGATTAAAAAAGCCTCGACCCGTCGTCGTCTTCATCACTCGAGGTTGCTCCGAACCCTGGTGGGTGAGGCCGATCGGTGATCGACCGACTGCGGCTTGGTGATTCTTCAGAATACCACAATCCGCTACGGGATCACCAAGGACGAAGCATTGAAAACGTCAAACATCAGAGTCTTCGTCTATCGTTCGCTATTGCTCAGCGCGACGGCGTCAATTGCGGTTCCCGAGGCGACCTGGTACCAAGACTGCCAGGCCCGTTCGAGTTCTCGGAGATTCGTGAGTCGGTAGTGCTCTTGGGTTGCCCGATCCCAGCCATATCGACGAGAGTCGTCCAGAAAAGCTAGGAACCGAGATCGACCTCCAATCTCTACCAGAAACCGCGAGACGGAATAAGCTTGCCCATAGTAAGCCTTAAGGTCTTTTGGATATTCGTCGATCTGAAAGAATTCTCGGAGCGACCAGTGCCCCTGTCTGGACAAGAGGTCGGACGCGAAACCTTCATGTCGGAGGCGTTCGCGGCGGTCCTCACTTAACAGTGCGGCTCCTTCATCGGCCCAACGCGGGAGCTGTCCCCCAAACCAGGAGGCCAGGACGCAGTGGGTAATCTCATGAGGAAGTGCCGAAGCGATGATCCGGTCCAATCGACCTTCCAGGCTCATTTCCTGATCGATCAAGGTACCACGACGGAACGCAAAGGAAGTAACACCCCCTGCTTCCCCCCCGGTCAGCTTGATCTCGATCCGGCACGGCTTTTTCCAGTCGGCCAATCGCTCGTCGAGCCAATGCTCTGCGACCACCTCGCGATAGTGCTCGGCGTATCGAGCAACCTCGTCTGCGACATCCGGATCCCGCGCTATAACTTCAAAGTTCTGCGTCGTGGTCGAAGCAGCCTGTACTCCAGCAATCGAAAAGAATGCCAGTAAAAGAACGAGGCCGAGAGCCGGAGATCGTCGAAGCATCCTGCGGTCCTCCTTGACCGTTTGACGAAGCACAACCGAATCGACAGGTATCGGCTATGAACGAGTCGGATCTTAATCCAAATCGAAAATCTCGTCGTCTCGAATTCCGGGTGATTATCATCCAAAGCTGGATGATCTGATCAAGCGAGGCTCGGGTCCGTCAAAGAAGTGGGTTCCGGCAGGAATCCGACGGCCTCGACTGCGTCTACCACACGACGGGCGGTTGGTTCATCAAGGGAAGCCATCGGTCTTGGGAGCATCCGTTGCATCAGGCCACGGTGTCGACAAATCGCCTCAAGACAAGCAAGTGTCGGACCAAAACCAGTTGTCCGCGCGAGTCGGGTCAGTTGCGTCTGGAGCCGGAACGCTCGGGCCTCCTCACCCTCCTGCATCGCGTTCCAGAGCGCTACATAAAGCTCAGGGAATGCGTTACCGAGCGCGGGAACAAACCCATCGGCTCCCAGTGCCGTCGAATTCGCCACCAGATCAAACCCATGTAAGTAACTAAACTGCTGCGCTTCACGCTCTTCCGATGGCCAATCTTGTGTCCGAAAGAGGCTTGGGCAAACATCTTTCACGCCGATGATCCGGGGGTGCTCTGCTAGAACCCGGAGATGTTCGAAGCTAAGTTGGTTGCAGACCCATGGGGCGTTGTAGATTACCAATGGGCGGGGAAGTTCATCGGCAAGAGTCTGGAAGAACGAGAGAACTTCACCACCGGTGAAAGGCTGGTACCAAGGAGGGAGCGCAGCGAAGGCATCAAATTGAAGGTCATTGAATCGATTCGCCCTCTCCAGAACCCTCTTAGTGCCCATCTCAGAGACATTAAGGACGAGCGGAACGCGACCTCCGGCGGCTTCGATGATCGTCTCCGCTGCCGTCCGTTGTGCCGCTTCTGTGACGAGATCAAACCGAGCGGTAGTCCCGAGGATCCAGAGTCCGTGGACTCCCGCCTCGACCATGAATTCGACAAGTCGTTCCAGCGACCCCAAGTCAACGGACTCGTCGTCAAGGATCGGTGTAGCAACGGGCGGGACGATACCAACAAATTTGGGCTGGTTCATGGGTGTTCAGTCCGAGAGTGGGAGGCGGGATCCGATCAATCTCGTAAAGAGTCCGAGACCAAAAGACTGAGGAGGACTCACCATTGAAAGCCTAGCAGATTCGGGAGCGCGCAGAAGGAGGATCGTCCAGCATTCGCCACAAGAATCCTCAACTAAAGGCCGAATTCCTTGATGCTCTCGACCCAATTGAACCGAAAATGAAAGTTGTCGATTTTGTCCTGAGTTTGTGCCTCGAGAGTTTCCGAGGCAAGCAATCGGCTTTAACGGTAGAACGTTCAAGTTGATTCGGAATTAAGCTCGGGATCGATCCAACGACCGTACGGTAACCGTCGTTGCGTGCGCCTTGGTCCTTAGATTGCCAGGGGATGCTCGCAGCTCCGGATCGCTCGGAGGAGGAGATCCGATGTCTAGTCCTCGACTCAGAATCTTCCCGGAGCCGGTTGAAGAGAAAACGCATGATCCTGGTACCCCCGGCGTCTCCATTCGATTGGCCGACCTCTACCCGCTCTTGGCACAAGCTTACCGGGACAATTACGTCTGGCTCCGTGATTTCGAACAGGATGAACTCCTGGTGAGCAACGATCTCTTTGAGGTCGTCCGGGCGTTCTCAAACTATCGGCCCTCGGCATAGGGTTTGTAATCGAACGCAATCTGGACTACGAGAACGGGGGCCGAGACTTGTCTTGTCCTCCGGAATTCACCACCATAGTGTATGTTAGAACTCTGAAGCATTCTGAATTGCCCCCAATCCGCTTGTAACAGCCGATGTCAGACAGCAACGAAGATCTATTCACGATTGAGCGCCATGGCGATGTCACGATCGTCTTCCCTTCCCCGCAACTGGAAGATCTTGACTTTGAGGCGACGAATGAAATCGCCGACTTAGTTCTTGGTCCAGTGCGTTCCTTACCCGACCCCGTGGTCCTCGTCGATCTTGCGGAGGTCGCTTATTTTGGATCGAGCTTCTTGAGTGTTCTCCTCCGTTGCTGGCGGATGGTCCTCGAAAAAAACGGACAGATGGCACTCTCGGGAGTCTCTTCGCGTGCTCGGGAGTTACTCCGGTTAACGTCACTCGACATCCTCTGGCCGATTTACGAGACTCGTTCTGAGGCATTAATGGCTCTCCAAGCAGATTAGAGGAACACAATTGAGGCCTCCGACGTGCCAAGACATAAGTCCCAACATGCAGGGCAACGCATCAAACACCTGATTCAGTAAACATACACCCAAATCAACCAACGAACGTTACCAGCAAGATTAGAATATGGGTATTTACGACCGCGATTACGCCAGGCGCGAACCGAACCAATTCTTTGGATTTGCCAACGGTTGGACCGCAACCAAGCTCATTGTTGCAATCAATGTGGTCGTCTTCCTCGTTGGTTGGCTCGGCGGAATCAATACACAACGACTCCTTGGTGAATACTTAGCGATTCACAGTGACCAGTTTCTTGGTCTTGGCTTCTATCAAGCCTTAACTGCCGCCTTTCTGCATTTCGATCTCATGCATCTCCTCTTCAATATGTTGGTCTTATGGTTTGCAGGGAGTGAGGTCGAACGCATCTATGGCTCGCGCGAATTCCTCGCGATGTACTTGGTCGCGGGCATTATCTCCAATCTCTCGTGGGCGTTTGCCGACCTTTTGGGACCTGATCAGATTCCGAATGTGGCCTTGGGCGCCTCCGGAGCGGTCTCGGCAACACTCGTGATCATGGCAATGCATTACCCCAATCGAATCATCCTCTTGATGTTCATTATTCCCGTCCCACTCTGGCTCTGCGTCATTCTCTTCCTCGTGAAAGATCTTGTCGGTTTCAGCAATCAGATGAATAACCTTGAAACCGAGCCGATCGCTTATATGGCTCATTTAAGTGGTGCAGCGTACGGTTTTCTCTATCATTACTCGAAGTTCCGCTGGACAACTCTTTTTGCCCAACTCGGTCGTTCACTCGGCCGTTCAAGACCACGACTTCGGGTCGTCCGATCCGACGACACGCGGCCAGCTTCCGTTGAACCAGGTCAGCGAACGCCCCGCCAACGCGAGCGGTCAGATCAGTCCGACCAGTTGGAACGTCGAGTCGACGAATTACTCGATAAGATCGCCCGGGATGGTAGAGAATCCCTAACGGCCGATGAGAACCAAGTCTTGGAAGAAGCGAGCCGGCGTGCACGGAACCGACGGAGAGGTGATCCCCGTGTCCGATAACCCTCTCGACGATTCCGCGTTGGGGATCCGTGATGCGCACAGCACTGATGTTGGAATTATTGCACAGTTAAACATCAAGCTTGCGCAAGAAACTGAAGCGAAGACACTGGACGAAGCAATTGTTCGTCGTGGGGTCGAAATCGCTCTCAGCGATCCCGACAAGCTGCGCTACTGGATCGCTGAGCGTGGCGGACGTGTGATTGGTATCAGTGCAATCTCCAAAGAGTGGAGTGATTGGCGCTGCGGCTGGATTTGGTGGATCCAGAGCGTTTATGTGATTGAATCCGAACGGGGTCGCGGGGTTTTCCGAGCCCTCTTTGATGCCATCAAATCTGCCTCTGAATCCGCGCCTGATGTGATCGGTCTCCGCCTCTATGTCGAGCAGGAGAATGAGCGAGCACAGCGGACTTACCAAGCGGTGGGGCTCCACCCCGCCGGCTACCATGTCTTCGAGCAGCTCCGCCACAACTAATCCTTGAGACCGGAACAAGGCGGGTTTGTTCGTTGAGCATTCCGGGAATGACCAGAAACCACTAGGGTCGGGCGCTCGACTCAGGTACGTGGTGAGCCTGCGATGTCTTCGATTGATTGAAGCTGTCCCGATCAAGAATAAATCGAGACGCGAAACGAAACTATTCTCATCACCAACCTTGGTCGCCGCGCGAATCATCTGCTCGGATTTCATTGTGAGGTCTGCCCCAATGGCAACGCAAGAAAACGAATCTACCGAAGCCCTCACTCATGACGAGTTGACCAACAAGGAAGTCGAAACATCGAGCCCGGCCAATGCAGCGCCGGTATCCCAGAATCAACGGATCGTGATCCTAGACATCTTACGAGGGTTCGCTTTACTCGGGATTCTGGCGATGAATATCGTCAGCTTCGGATGGCCCTTCCTGGGTTACGAGACGCCGCAATACAGCGGGGGGGATGGCCTCGGGAATCGAATCTCCTGGTCGTTCAACACCCTCATCTTCTCGGGCAAGATGATGAGTCTCTTTTCAATCCTCTTTGGTGCTGGCTTCGCACTCCAAGCCCAGAGGATTCAAGCTGTTGGCAGGAAATATACTGGCCTTTATTACCGAAGGGTTTTCTGGCTATTAGTCATTGGATTGATTCATGGCTATTTATTCTGGTCTGGTGATATTTTAGTGACTTATGCTGTCTGTGGTGCCTTTCTCTTTCTCTTCCGCAACCGAAGCATCAAAACGCTCGTCATCCTTGCAGTTATTTTGATCACCATTAGTTGTCTGACAATGGCTGGTCTAGGAGCGATGATGGGCTGGATGCGATCGATTGCGACAGAAGCCGGAGCAATTCAAGAATCCGGCGGTGAGTTGACCCCGATGCAAGAAGGAATACTCGAATCTTGGGAAGGAGCGCGTGCCAACTTTGACCCTAGACCAGAGCAATTCCAGGAACAGGTTAAAGCATTTCGAGGTGGGTATCTTGAGATCCTGCCTCATCGCGCCCTTGAAACCCTAATGAGCCAGCTCGTCGCCATCCCAATAATGTTGTTCTGGGGAGTCAGTGGTCGGATGTTGCTCGGCATTGCATTAGTCAGGAACGGCTTCCTCACAGGAGAATGCTCACTTTCAACCTATCTCAAAACAGCGTGCTGGTGCTACGGTATTGGCCTACCACTGACGATTGCGGGAGCATGCCTTCAATGGTCATCTGACTTCGATGCGTTGACGGCGTTCACCCAGGGTGGACTCCTTGTTTCCTTCGGGATGGTACCGGTGGCACTCGGACATGCAAGTGTCTTAATCTTGCTCTGGAAGAAGCACGCACTCGGCTGGCTTTCGCGAAGGCTCGCAGCAGTAGGTCGGATGGCATTAACAAACTATCTGATGCAGACTCTCATAGCGACAACACTTTTCTACGGGTATGGTTTCAATCTGTTCGGAACAGTCGATCGAGTTGGGCTATGGTTAGTCGTCGTCTCGATCTGGGGACTCCAGCTTTGGTACAGCCCACGATGGCTCTCGAGCTTCCGCTTTGGACCCGCTGAGTGGCTCTGGCGATCGCTCACCTATTGGCGGATCCAACCGATCAGACGATCGACAACCGAGGCACCTGCCTGATCATCGATCGTCTCTCTCCATCAATCAAATCGACTGACCTACGTTACTCCGGCAACGGTTGATCTTTGGTCTCAGGCGCGAACGGCAAGACGATGATCCCGATCAAGAAGGCGGCACACATCGTGACGCCGGAGTAACGGTACGGTAAGGCACCATCGATTTCGGCGAAGTCCGCATAAACTACCCCGTTCAAAACGCCGAGTGCCACCGGGCCGGTCGCCGCGACCAATCGGCCGACGTTGTAACAAAAGCTAGTTCCCGTGCTCCGAAGTCGTGTCGGGAATAGCTCAGGGAAGTAAATGGCATAGCCCCCAAACAAAGAGAGTTGACAGAATCCCATGATCGGGATCATCCAGTAAATATCCCAAAAGCCCGTGATTCTTCCGAGGAAGAAGAAGGTAAAGGCGGTTGAAATCAACGCGAGGATAAAAGCGATCAGGAAGGAGAGACGCCGACCGATCACACCCGTGATCAGGCTAAAAGAGTAAATTCCGAGAAATGCGCCGAGGTTCTGGACAAGCGACGTGAGCCCTGTCCAGAGTGTAAGCTTCCGGCCAACGTAACTCTTGACCTCGTCATCTCTTGCAATGAACTCAAGTTTTGCGTCGTCCTCGGACCACGCGACGATGTAATCGGTGCCTTCCGGCAGAGGATCGGGTATCTGTTCTTTCTTCGCGACAACCTGAAGTGTTCCATTGCTTATCTGCTCATCAAACAGAGGCACTTGTTCTTCTCCGTATCCTTCTGCAACTGCCATCTCGATCGCACTACTCCGAAAGATGTTTCGGATCAAATCAAAACTAAAGAAGCCAATACCCCAGAGACCTACAACACCTGAGAATGCAAGCAACATTCCGATGATGGTGTTTTTGCGCCATCGTGGTGTTCCGAATAGTTCTTGGATCGAGCCGAGGCTCTTGGTCGTACTCTTGGTTTCGCCCGTCTCATTCTTGGCAGATTCCAAGACTTCTCCTTGTTCTGGGCTAGACTCATGACTAATGTTCTGCCAGCGCTCTGGCTCTTTGAGCCGGGCCCGAATGACGATCGCGAGAAATGCAGGTAATGTGCCAATAATAAACATAATTCGCCATGAACTAACGCCGGTATCTTCACTAAGCCCCAGCGTGATCCCGATCATCGCGGCCGTCATGTTCCCTACCGCAGAGAGAGCTTGAAGCAGTCCAAGGGCTCGGGCCCGGGCATGCTCAGGCATCACCTCTGCGACGAGGGCTACACCAACGGCGAACTCACCGCCAACTCCAAGGCCAGTGAGAAATCGGAAGAACGCGAAGTCCCAGATCGTCTGCGAAAACGCATTCAGACCTGTACAGAGCGAATAAACCAGGATCGTGAATAGCATCGTCTTTGCTCGGCCAATCTTGTCACCGAGAATCCCGAAGATGATGCCACCGGTCGCCCAACCCACGATAAAGATCGATGTCATCCATGGCGCCCAGACATCGACGAGTGTTTGAGAAGCCCCTTCTCCCAAGAGCTCTTGGATCGCTGGCTTGCGGGCCAGATTGAAGAGCTGTTGATCCATGGTGTCGAAGAGCCAACCAAGCGACGCGACCGCTAACACAAACCAATGATAGCCAGTCAAACCGTCATACCACGGCTTTTTCTGATCTGCACTTGTGCCATTCTTGGCGTTCGATGCTTGGTCCAATGACATGCCGCACTGCCTCGATGGAATTCTGGGGATGGAGCCTGGTTGATGGAATCGTCAAGCAATCGACGAATGCCTGATAGCACCAGGTTCAACCCCGCGCCGCAAGTCACTGCTTAGAGAAATCGAGCCCCGATCATGACCAGGCTCGCGCTGCTCAACCTCGTCGCAATGCGCGGCCCGGGGTCGCACCAGTCGGTTCCCCCTCGGCCAAGACGACGGTTCCATTGACTAAGACATGCCGGATTCCATTAGCAAATTGGCGTCCCGATTCGTAAGTTGATCGATCAATGACAGTTGATGGATCAAAGATCGCAAGATCTGCAGCAAAGCCAGGACGGATCAATCCTCGATCAGTCAATCGATAGCGTCGGGCCGCGTGCGAGGAGAGGTGGACGATCGCCTCTCCCCATTCATAGTCTTTGAGTTCGCGAGTGTGCCTGCCAAGATAACGGGCAAAGGCCCCCCACCCTCTTGGATGGGGAGAGCTTCCGCAGTAGATTCCGTCTGAGCCCGCCATGTGAGCCGGGTGTCTCATGATCGCGCGAATGTCTTCTTCGGTCCGATCACCGGATCGTGCCCCGAAAATACCTATCGCCATCCCCGAGCGGAGCAGCAGCTCACAGACAAAGTCACCCGGCGCCTGGCTGGCCTGATCGGCCGCTTCGACGAGGTTCATTCCTTCTGCCCAGCGATCATCCGGATTGGCGACCATCGTGATCGTCATCGAATCCAAGGCGAACGGCATCTCGCTTTGGAACCACTCATTATGGAGCTGCCTCCGAATCTCGGGATCCCCGAGCCGTTTCAGCGTCGGCTCGATTCCGCCCTCCTGAACCCAAGACGGCAGCGCGACCATCCCCAGAATTGTGCTTCCGACGAGGTAGGGGTAACTATCGAACGTCAGGTCGACTCCCGAGGCTCGTTCCCGATCGACGAGGCTCAGCAAAAGATCAGCGTATCCGTTGTAGTGCGAGATATGAACCGCACTCCCGGATTGCCGACCAACCTCAGCGAGTTCCGTGACTCCACGGGGTGCATTAGGTCCATATCCTCGGATATGAGAGACATAAACACCGTTAAGCTCGGCAATTTCGCGACAAAGCGCCGTCATCTCACGGACGTCTGCGTAGAGGCTCGGGATGTAGTCCATCCCGCTGGAGATCCCGACTGCACCGGCTTCCATCCCTTCACAAACGAGCCGCCGCATCGCGAGAAGTTCATCGTCAGTGGCGGGCCTCGGATCGAGTCCCATAACCTCCATCCGAACGTTTCCGTTTGGAATCAGGTAAGCAATATTGAGCGCCGTAGTCCGGTCGAATCGACTCAAGTAATCACCGATCGTCTTCCAATCATACGCAAGCCCCTCTGGATTCCCGTTGAATCCGTGGGTGTAGCGCCTCATATAGTCAAGTGTGGTTGGCGAAGCAGGTGCGACCGAAACCCCGTCTTGGCCAATAATGTAGGTCGTCACGCCCTGCCGGAGCGCCGGAAGGTGGACGGGATCCGCCAAAAGCATGAGATCACCGTGCACATGTGCATCGATGAATCCCGGTGCGACGTAGAGCCCTTTAGCGTCGATCACTTCGCGTGCAGACGCACCTTCCAACCGTCCAACTTCGGCGATCGTCGTGTCGAGCAATCCAAGATCGGCACGAAACGGAGGTCCTCCGGTACCATCAAGCACTTGGCCGTTCCGGATGATGAGATCGAACTGCATGTTGGTTGATCGCTTAGTCGTTGGCGGGAATGAGTCGAATACGCTTCAGGTTCATCACAAAACCATGAGGCGCGGTGATAGGGTGGAGTTCGAGCTGGTTGAAACCGTCATCTAGATCAAGCGGCCCCTTCAAAGGCTGGGGGAAATACCGCGAAGCCCGACCGGTGGAATGCACTTGTCCTTCTTTCCGGACCTCGTCGTGAACCACTTGGAAGCGGGAACCGCCGCGGTTGATCGGCGCGCTGTACTCGATCAAGATCAGGTATCGGCCGGGGTCGTTGAGCGTGAATTCCCAGCGGAGTCGTTCATCAACCGTCACCCACTCGACGATCGCATCCAGTTCGCTGTCGTAGTGGAGCCGGTCGCCCAGACAACTCGCTTTCGACGCGGGTAAGGTCAGGATCCCATTCTGATCAGCGGCGGGACGGAATCGATGGTCCAATTGGGTTGGCGGATCGGAGAGATGAGGAACCAATGGGCCAGAGAGCATCATCGCCGTCATCAGTATTAACATCATGACCGCACCTCTCCCATTAAATCAACGCTTCAAGGATTGTTCGGATTATCGATGAGCCGCCAGAGGTACCACATAGCGATGGTTCGATAGGGTCGCCATGGTTCAGCGAGTTCATGACAGACCTTCTCACCGGGCACTTCATCAAGGTCGTAAAAATCTCTGATGCCAACCCTGATCCCAAGGTCACCGACCGCCCAAACATCGGGGCGATTCAACGCAAAGACCAAGAACATTTCGGCCGTCCAACGACCGATCCCCTTGACTTGTGTGAGCTGGGCGATGATCTGGTCATCAGGGAGACGCCCAATTTTACTGAGCCGAAGTTGTCCACTGATGACGGACTCTGCAAGATTGAGGACATAAGCAGCCTTGACACCGGAGAGTCCGGCTGATCGGATCCCTGCGAGCCCAAGTATTTGCAGGGCTTCGGCGTTATGGTACGTGCGCCCTTGAAGCGTCAAAAGCCGCGCATGAATCGACTTGGCCGCCTTCGCCGAGATTTGCTGCCCGATGATCGCACGGACGATGGTCGTGAATCGGTCCGGTTGTCGCTTCAACTGACAACGGCCCACGCGTTTCAGAATCGGAAGCCAACGCTCATCAACCTGTCCGAGATATTCTGAAGCAGGACCCCAACGACCCTTCCCGTGTTCGACTAGGGAAGGGTCTACTCTTGGTTCCGACTTTTCCTGATTAGTTGGACTCAGCGATCGCCTCCTTAACGGCGTCAACCAACTCGTTGGCATCAGGAGTCACGGCAGGCTCAAAACGTCCAATCACTTCACCATCTCGGTTCACCAAAAACTTGGTGAAGTTCCAACGGATATCACCGGCAAATTTTGGGTTGGTCTCTTCGCTAGTCAGGAACTGATAGAGCGGGCTGATCCCAGCTCCCTTGACCACAGACTTCGAGAAGATCGGGAAGGTGACGTTGTATGTTCCCGTGCAGAATGCCTTAATCTCAGCGTTCGTCCCTGGCTCTTGCCCACCGAACTCATTTGCCGGGAACGCAAGAACTGCGAATCCGTCATCCTTGTACTTCTTGTAGAGTTCTTCAAGCCCTTCGTACTGCGGAGTGAGCCCACACTCACTCGCGGTGTTGACGATCAGAAGGACCTTGCCTTGAAAGTCTTCGAGCTTGACTTTCTTGCCATCGATGTTGTCAACCGAGTAGGACAGCACGCAATCCTCTTCCGCTCCGAACAGAGCACTTGTCGACATCACGAAAATTGCAGTAGCGAGTAGGAATCGAGCCATGGAATGCCTCCGGAAATGTAATCGTTGATCGGGAATCGAGGGACGTACACCAATTGTTTATGATGGGTTCAGTGGATCGAGGAATCAAGCCAAGGGATCCGTTCGAGCCAAAGTCAATCGTCGGCACCACGGGTCTGAGACGGAGTCACTATGCGAGAGGGTCAGACCGAAGGCGCATCACGGGTCCTCGCTCGATCAAGACACTTGGCAGCGCAGCGAGGATCCAACAGCATCGATCCGATTGATTTGTTCGATGCCCTCCTCAGTGAGACGGAATGTCGGGCGTCGGTTCTCCTCAGCGAAGCGGGTTTCTTGGTTGAAGAATCGGCGGATCTCCACAAATTCGATGGGAGCGAATTCGATGGGTACGAAATCGAAAGCTCCGAGGGAGCAACTGAGGGCCATCCTCAACTCTCCAAAGCACTTCATTCAATTCTTGCGGAAGCCACACAGTTCGTCCGTTCCATCAACCGGTCGTTGTCTGTAGGGACCGAGCATCTCCTAATCGGTCTCTTGCGCGTACCAAGCCCCGCATCAGAGAAGCTAAGCGAGGCCGGGATTCACGATCAAACGATCACTTCCTTGATCTTGGACGATCTCCCGGTTGCCTCAGACCCGATCGTGCCGACCGAGGATACTCCGCCCCCGGTGTTGGCCGATTTCGGTGAACAGGGCCAAGTTGCCCGGATTCTCGATGCCGCCGCGAATCGAGCCCGCGAAGGGCTCCGAGTCGTGGAGGATTACGTGCGGTTTGTCCTCGACGACCAAGCAATTACCCGAAAACTGAAGGCGATCCGGCATCGGTTTGCCGAAGCGATCCGAGGGATTGACCCCGGCCTCTTGATGACGGCCCGAGATACCCCAGGCGATGTTGGCACCCACATTGTGGCGTTTGATGAACAGGTCCGAGGTGATCTCAGTTCAGTGATTGTGGCCAACTGTAAACGAGTCGCCGAATCGTTGCGCTCGTTGGAAGAGTATTCCAAGATCAACGATCGATGGCTCGCTGGACGGTTCGAGAGTCTTCGATACGATCTCTACGTGATAGAAAAACAACTAAGCGCTAGTCTCCGATCTCACCAAGATTTTCAAGATCGCTATCTCTACTTCTTGGTTGGGGGATTGCCCACTCTCGGCGATCTGATCTGGATTGTGGAAGAGGCAATCGCGGGTGGAGCTGACATCATCCAGTACCGGGAAAAGTCACTCAGCGATCGTCAGTTTCTCCATCATGCACGTGAGCTTCGTCTCATTACCGCTGCTTCGAACGTCCTCTTCATAATTAATGACCGCCCCGACCTGGCGCGATTAGCCTCGGCCGATGGCGTTCATCTGGGTCAAGAGGACCTCCGGGTCCGTGATGCCCGTCGGATCCTCGGGCCGAACCGCTTGATCGGCGTTTCGACCCATGATCCCGCCCAGCTTGACACCGCGATCACCGACGGTGCCAACTATCTCGGAGTCGGCCCGATCTTCACGAGCGGGACAAAGGAGTTCGACTCGCTTGCTGGAACCAACTACGTCGAGCACGCCGCCGATAATGCTGGGCTTCCATGGTTTGCGATCGGCGGGATCAATCGAGAGAACATTGGCCAAGCCCTCGCCGCAGGCGCCACTCGGATCGCCGTTTCCGGCGCAATCCAACATGCAGAGCGACCTCGGATCGCGGCCCAGGAATTGAAGGACCACCTGATCGAAGTGAACCTTCCTTCCAATCGTCTGGGCTAGGTGGACACTCAAATTCGTGATCAGACTTTGAATAGAATGTATCCGAGGAAATTGCTCCATCGCGGAGGGGTTTCGAATTGGTGTCCCGAAGTAGCAGTGTTCTAAGGTACGATGCCACGAGTCTGAAAACACCAACTGGTCACATCGAGACGAGTCAGGCTTCTTCCATGAATCGCTTGGAACAAATGGTGCAGGACCTCGGGGACGACAGGAGCCGCCAAGGTCCCCGGCCTAGATGGCTTCCAAGCGGCGTTCGTCAACTACCGGATGCTTGCGAGTGCTATCTGGACGACCCAATACGCTCTGGATCAGATCAAGGCAACCGTTGCGAAGTAAGACTAATGCCCCTCATTCAATCGATGGTTCAACCGAGTCCGGAAGGCGGCAGATGAGGGACCAATCACTCGACCTTAAGCTCTGCTTTCCTACCAATTCCGATACCTTAAATTCCGCCCGTCCCGATGTGATCATGATCGGGGCGGGGCACAACGGTTTGACGTGTGCTGCCTACCTCGCTCGGTCAGGCTATCAAGTCCTAGTCCTCGAAGCTCGTGAACGCATCGGGGGCGCCTGCACGATCGAAGAACGATGGCCGGGCTTCCGAACCTCGCCCTGTGCCTATCTACTGGGATTGCTTCACCCCGTTGTCATCCGGGACCTAGGTCTCATCGAGCGCGGTTTGAAGTGGTCACCGGCAACGACGGGGCTCTTCGTTCCATTCGAGGATGGAGAAAGTCTCCAGCTCTGGGACGACACCGCGCGTGCCGAAGCAGAAATTCAGCGCGTCGCTCCTCAGGATTTAAAGGGCTGGCGTGCCTTCTCGGATGTCAAGCGACGACTGCGCGACGCCCTCCGACCACCTGATGATCGTGATCTCTGGCTTGACCCCGAACCAACGCGTGAGAAGCTCGAAGCACGTTTGCAAGGTGACTCGGACGCTCGGTTGGTCTTGTTCGACTGGTCGATGGCCGAGTATGTCGACGCGTTCTTCCGATCGGATTACCTCAAAATGGCCTACTACGGCCAAGGGGTGATCGGAACCAATGCGCGCCCTCAAGATCCTGGAACCGCATCAATCCACTTCCACCATCAATCGGGGCGACTTGGGGGAGAGCCCGGCGCCTGGGGTTATGTGGAGGGTGGCATGGGGACCGTCTCGATCCTCCTCGGTGAGGCTGCCCTTGAAGCCGGTGTAACCATTGCTACCGGTCTCCCAGTCTCCGCGATTCTTCCTGGCGATGGAGTCGAACTCGAAACAGGTGAGCGACTCCAGGCGCCAATTGTCGTCTGCAATGCCGACCCTAAAACAACGGCACGGTTATTAGGAGATGATGTCGATCAGGCGTGGGCGGAGCGAGTCGAATCAATCCCGATGACCGGATGTACGCTCAAGGCAAATCTAGCCCTCAGCGAATTGCCGAGCTTCCGAGCGAAACCAGGTAGTAATCAACCCTACCATCAAGGGCAGGTTAATCTGCCAATGACGCTGAACGAATGGGACCAAAGCTATTGGGCTGCACGAGAGGGTCGAATGCCTGATCGACTCTGGTCCGAACTCTACTTTCAGACCGCAAGCGATCCGACGGTTGCACCGCCGGGGCAACACTCGATGAGTGTCTTTGCGCAGTATGTACCCTATCAGTGGTCCGAAGGTGATTGGGAGTCGAGACGTCCCGAGGTGGAAGCACTCCTCCAGCATTCATTGTCCCGGTTCATCGAAAACATCCCCGATGCGGTGATTGCGTCCGATCTCCTTGGACCGCCCGATGTCGAAGCACGGGTCGGACTCTCCGGAGGACATATCTTCCAGGGCGAATGCCTGCCTGACTATCTCTGGGATCGTCGACTTTCCTATCGGACCCCGATGCCAGGTCTCTATCTCTGTGGTGCTGGAACGCACCCCGGAGGATCTGTGATTGGGATTAATGGGAGGAATGCAGCCCTGACGATCAGAAACGATCATCCCGCTCCATTAAGCAAATAGTAAAACTCAATCCCCTATTCCTTGGGATCCTGGATGTAGTCCGGCAACGGTCGAGGCCGTCCCGACTTGTCGACACAGGCCAAAGTCGAGTATCCCTCAGCAAGGAGTTCACCTTCACGACGCAGTTCATAACGGTGCTTGATCTTAACGTGTGTAACTTGCTCAACGCTTGTGATCAGCGTCAGCTCGTCATCATACCGGGCTGGTCTTTTGTATTTACAGCCAATATCTATAATCACAAGATAGAAGCCGGAATCCTCAATGTCGCGGTAACTCACTCCACGAGCCCGGAGGAGTTCGGTCCGCCCCATCTCAAAGTAGACAAAGTAGTTCGCGTGATGAAGAAGTCCCATCCGGTCCGTCTCAGCGTAGCGGACCCGGATCTTCAACTCATTCGGTGATTCCATCAGCGAGAGGTCCTCCTACAATCAATCCGGCTCAATGGAGCATTCCCGTTTCGATCATCGGATCAATCGCTCGACGGTTGGTTTGGTGACCACTCGGAGCGGATAAGGATCGTACGGCCATTGCGATCGATTGGGAGTCCCAGGCCGATAGTGATCTCGGATCCAATCGCGGAAGCGTGAAGGCGAGTGTCTTGCTCCTGACTCATCAAGCCAGTAAGTGTACTGGTCGAGATGACCTCGCATGACAAGTCCGTCTTGAACCGGGAGGAAGAGATAGTAAGGCGTGAACTGGGCGGCAGCATTCTCTGGCGATCCCCCAGGACGGATCAACTCAGCGATCGCCGAGACCAACCCAGTTCGCTCCGACCCGAATTGGCAGTGGATTAGGAGCGGACGCTCCGACTCATCCAGAATCTGGAGAATGGTCTCGGCCTGCTCGAAGGTTAACCAGTAGTCGGAAGCGAGCGGCAAGTCGACCAAAGTTGCGCCCGATTGCAAGACCGCAGCACGCTCCTTCTGATACCAATTCTCTTCTGGGTTCGGACCTCTCAAATTCAAGACCGTTTTGATTTTTTTTAACTCAATGAGATGCTCAAGTGAGTCAGCACTTAATTGAGCGGAGCGATAGATCGCTCCTGGCTGGACGGTCCCAACGTTGCCATTACTCCAGCGCCATCCGATGAGGGCCGCGGCGATCACAAGTAGGGCAGTTGCGACCTGGAGCGTTCCACGGAGTCGTTGGAATCGTTTCATCGAAGCGTCTCCTCTGACCCAAACTGAGATGCCGCAAACTGCTCCAAGAGGAGTCGATCATCCTGATCACGATCCGGCCGCGTCCAGGAGAACCGCCTGAGTTCCTCCCAGGCTCTCTCTGTCGAGTACCCACAGTGGCGGATCCAGTAGGCACCGAGCGTCAAGTTGGTCCGATGGTGGCCGGCTACACAATGAAAGAAGACAGGTTGTCGCCTTGGGTCACCAAGAAGATCGGCGGCTTCTCCGAGTTGTTCTAATGTCGCTGTGGAGCCACGCATCGGAATAATGATCCAATCGACTCCCGTCTCGTCGACGACTTTAGATTGATCAACGTATTTAGGATCGTAGGTGTTGATGGCGGTCAGCGAGACGATCGTCTTGATCTTCTCGTTTTTGATGATCCGACGTAGCGGTATCGGACGTTGCCAGGCGCCCCGGATCAGCTTTCCAGGTTCGAGTACAGCGACCCGCTTGGGCAATAGCTCGTGACGATAGGAGATTGAGACGGCCGTCAGGATCCCGATAGCCAACAGCGCAAGACGGAGCTTCCATCGCCAACTCATCCTCTGTCCTCACACCCGGCCGATGGAACTAGCTCGATTGATTGACCCGACAACCAATCCGGTCAAATTCTATCGACGATTCCGAGGACCACAACCTCGGTTCCCGATCCACCGAATGAAGACGACGGAAGTTCGCTCTGAGTCAACAGCGCTGGACCTATCCGATCATCCGTCGGACCACTTCAGCGGGATCGCCCGTTTCTTCAAACGACGCAACTTGGCGTTCTGATCCTGTCGGGCTGTCGACGAGATCGAGGATCGTATTCAGTTCATTGACACAGTCTAGTTCTTGAGGGATTTCGAACCCACTGAGCCGTTCGACGAGTGACGCGGCCTCTCGACGTGCTGGACGGGCCTCACACGTGTAGGGATCGACCAGCTCGGCAGAGAGTCCGTACCGACAAGCGCGCCATTTGTTTTGACGAACCATCATCGGATGTGAATCGTGAAGATACGTACCTTCATCAATTTGTCGCGAGAGAAAGTGGACCAGACATTGGATCAACGCTGTGAGGCCCAGGACTGTAGGGAGGTCAGCAGGCATATCGCAAATTCTGACCTCAACAGTTCCGAAGTTATGATGAGGTCGGATATCCCACCAGATTTCCCGGAGGGACCGGATAAACCCAGTTTCGACCAAGTGATGGAGCAGCCAAACGTATTCGCTCCAGTTCCGCATGATGGGCGGCAGCCCTGCAGTCGGGAGACCGTCGAGGACCTTAATTCGATAGGAATGGAGTCCGGTATTCCTTCCCTGCCAGAACGGACTGTTCGCTGAGAGCGCCAAGAGGGTCGGCAAGTGACGGAGCATCCGATCACAGACCATAATTGCTTTGTCGCCACTGTCGACACCGACGTGAACATGAAGGCCGAAGGTTACCAGCCGTCGTGCGGTGTCCTGCAAGAGTTCGACGAGACCGTGATAGCGTTCTTTGGGGGTAATCTGCTGATCCTGCCACCTCGAGAACGGGTGGGTTCCGGACCAAAAGAGACGGACCCCGTGCTTTCCTGCGATCTGCTCCACCAGCTTCAGTTTTCGGGTCAAGTCATCACCGACATCACGGACCGTCCGGCAAACCTCGGTATTGATTTCAAGATACGACTGCATGATTTCGGGCTTGATTCGTTCACCGAACGATTCCGGGACCTCGGCGAGAACATCGCCAACGACACTCCGAAGCGCCATGGACTCGGAATCGACCAGTTGGAGTTCGACTTCGACGCCGAGCGTCGGATAGTCATTCCGAACGAATTCAAGTCGTTGATGCTGCATCGTCGATTCCTCGGTCAGCGAATCGGAGGACGGCGATTCCAAGAACCTTTGCCCCGATCGCAAGGGCCCGTTCATCAATATCGAATCGGGGAGAATGGAGCCTGGGCCAGTGAGAATGGCTGGCGACCCCGAGCCTAATCATCGCACCTGGCGCGTGTCGCCGATAGGCTGAGAAATCCTCCCCTCCGAGGCTAGGCTTCTCGATGGATCGAACATGCTCCGATCCTAGAACACTTCTCGCTGCCTCGCGGAGGAGTTGATTCACCTTTGGGTCGTTGATCACAGCATCCACACTTCGGATCGGAACGAGTTCGATTTCGGTTCCAGTCGTCGTGGCGACCCCTCGTGCCACCAACTTGAGACTCGCGATGGCGCGTTCTCGACTCGACTGGTGGAATGATCGAATTGTTCCTCGGAGTTCCACCTGGTCTGGGATCACATTCGAACCTTCCCCACCATGGATCGCTCCGAACGTCAGTACCAAGGGTTCTTGGGCGTCGAGACTCCGAGGGACCGCTTGATACGCAAACGTAATCAATTGCGCCGCGGCGGCGATCGGGTCAATCGCTTGGTGAGGCCGTGCCGCGTGGCCGCCCTTCCCATGGATCCGGATGGAGAATTCGAAGCAGTCTGCAGTCAATACTCCCGAACGCTCGCCGACATCACCGACGGGACGGTCTGGATCCACATGGAGACCGATCACAGCGTCCACTCCCTCCATCGCGCCGGCTTGGATCATTTCTAACGCCCCGGCCGCAGTCTCTTCGGCAGGTTGAAAGATCGCTCGCCACGGGATCGGATGTTGGAGTGCGGTGGTGCAGTGATGCAACGCGAGCGTGGTACCGAGAACGATCGTCGCATGGGCATCGTGACCACAGGCGTGCATCAGACCGTCACTACGCGATCGGTACAGTACATCTTCTTTTGTGTCCTGGATCGGGAGCGCATCTAGATCGGCTCGGATCGCAATGACCCCCTGAGAGTCAAGGCTGTTGGGCCCAGCAATCAAGCCCCGTTTCGATTCCGGAATCCGATAAGGAACCCCTTCCTGCTTAAGTAGTCCGGCGAGATATTCGGTGGTCCGAAACTCCGCTCCGCTTAGCTCTGGTCGCTGGTGCAGGTGGCGGCGTATCGACCGGAGTTCTCGCTCGAGGCGGTCAATTCTCTCCGTGAGTTCCAACTCAAATCGTTGATTCAACGAGGGACCCAATCTAGTTTGCCACGGCAGAACCGAGATTTACGTGTAATGATCCGAGTCAAACGCAAGTTTCACCATCGAACAAATGGAGCTAGCAACATTTTACATGTAAAGTCTAGCCTATGCTGAACTTCCGCTGGCGAACGAGAGTCCAGTCACGAAAGCCGATCAGATTTACGCAACCTTGTCATTTATTTCATTACGGTCTCAGCCAATCATCACGGTCCCAGCCAAAGAACCCGAGCTATGCCGGAGCCCCCCAACGCCCAGAGCTCCAACGCGTCAAGCCGTCGTTGCTGCTCAGGCGGATTGTCCATCTTAGGGGGCTCTGCGGAGCACGAAGAATCTCAAGATTTCGGCACATTAGACAGTGAGAGGGTCTCGATGGGAACCGGATTCGATTCTCATCAATCTTCGAGTTCAAAGTCGAACTTGTTCGACTTCTCCTCGACCATCACTTCGAGGGGGGTAGTACTATCGAGACTGTACTTGCTTGGGATATTGCTGGTGGCTGAGGCATTCGCGGCCGCAACGGCGTCCTGAGGAAGCGCGATCGCTCCGGTATCAGCACCTGCTCCCATCTTTTCCCGGACCATTTCCTCCGCCCCTGAAAGATCGACGTTTTTGGAAGTGATCGTCACCTTGTAGCTGCCTGGAATCGCACCATCATTCGGTTTGTTTGTGGTCAACCGATAAAACCCATCGGAAATTTGTCCCGTCGCGGCACGCTGTGTGGTTGGATCGGCCGGTCGGAAGTTGATTGTTCCTTGTTCAACGGGTTCACCCTTGTAAGTCACCGTTCCCGACACCGCGTAGCGTTTGGGGAGCCCGTCACTGCTACATCCGCTTAAGACGAAAACCGCGGAGGTCACGAAGACCAGGGTGAAAAGAGTGGATAGCCGTGCGTAGTTCATTGGGTGAGCTCAAGCGAAAAGAAGTGGTCGGATCGAGATGTCGCGAACTCAACAGTGAGCCACAACTTGAAGTAAGTGAATCGGAGAAGAAGCCTACCCTACCAAATTCCGCGCTGTCAGGCACCGATTACAGTGAAATCCTGGTAAGAGACAGGCCAGCTAGGCAGATGTCATCGCCTAACCTGACCTGCCTTCAGATCGCGGAGATCTTACGGAGCGCTATTGATCAATACTGATCGGCACTCACGACTTCACGACCGTTGACGCTACCAAGAGCGCAGTGAATAGCAAGATCGACCGATTCCTTGATGAAGGATACAGAACCGTCGCCGAGTAGCATGTTCACACCACCGGGGTGCTCACTCTTGAAGCCCTTGTTAGCGTAGCTGAAGCGGCAAGTCCAATTCGCTGTGCCGAAGCCACCACAATCGATGTCGGTGGTCTGCCAGTTGATTGGGACCGTACACCCTGCAGTCGACCCGTTGAAGTAGAAGAAGTTACTGTCAGCGGTCTGGTAGGGCAGCACCTCACCGACCAGGTACGAGCTACTAGTGCCGTCCTTGAAGTCAGCGATTCGCTTGACTTGGTTGGTGCGGTAGTCAAAGACGCCGCGGAGCGTACCGCCGGAGATGTTCGTACCCCAGAATCCCAGGTGACCGATCCGCGGGGCTCCCAGAGGAGGATCTTGATCAGTCGGGGTTTCCCAAGGACCACCAGGCGCGGTCAACGGTCCGATACAGTAGTTATCACCGAAGCTCCCGGCGTAATTGGAAACATTGACCAACGGAGTGCCGTTGGGGCTACCCGGAGGAGGCGGTGCGGCACCAGCCGGATGCTGACCGAGTTGACCGCCATTCTCACGAAGACCCCCATTGTTCTCCCCATCCGATGGGCAGAGGAAGGTCTCGAAAGTTGTATACCAAGCCGTTGCGATTGAGGTCTGGGCAGAGCCGCTGGCGTAGAGATCAAAGTTGATCGCATCATAGGCGTTGTTGCCTTCCATGAACGGAAGTACCATCACCCGCCAGCTCATCCCGTTATTGTTCCATCCCCAACCACCAACCAAGGTCATCC
>CAZEAN010000028.1:0-55050 GCA_964510225.1 uncultured Isosphaeraceae bacterium | reverse complement strand
CCCTCCTCGACCAACACCAACGTCCTCCCGATCACTGGTATCCGAGCCTGGGCGTGCCACCACGGATGGAGTGGGAACGGATTAGGTCCACCACAAGTCTGAATCCACTCGTCGAAACTCGGTTGGCGGATGCGGGAATGTTACCCGCCTCCACTTCGTGGCGCGAGTTGGAACCCCTCCGCCAGTTTCAGCTCTCGGCGCAGGAACTCACATCGCAAGCTATCGTCGCTATCGCAGATCCTGATCGTAACGAACGCTGGTGGATTGTGGGTGTCAAGTCGGGCGTCGAAGCGACCCACCTTGCCGACCGAATGGAAGGAAAGGGGACGATCATTGTCTCGACAAATATCCGAGGCAGTAATCGACGACTGGCGTCAGATCTCAAGAAGTGCCGTCACTCCAATCTTGAGCTACGCGACTGGGATGGCAAATCAGTTGTCGGGCACGCGAATCGCTTCCATGGCGTTCTCCTGATGCCTCCCTCAACTGGGATTGGATGGTGGCGGCACTCACCGGGCGCGCGTTGGCTGGTCCGGGAACAGGACCTGGAACCGATGCTCCGGGAGCAAGAAAGACTTCTTGACCTGAGCGCCCGAGGGGTTCGGGATGGTGGTGTCCTTCTCTACGGACTCCACACGCTGACCCATCGGGAAACACTCGGGATGGTGGAACGATTCTTAGAGCGTCACGCGGATTTTCAGCTCGATCCGTTTCCCAATCCAACTGATGGCGATCGAACCAACGGAACGCTCACACTCTGGCCCGATCAAACGAAGTCGAGCGCTCTTTTTGTTGCACGGATGATCAAGCTGGCCTCACATCAACGAATGACTTGAGCAACTTCGTCGTTTGTTGATGGTACAAGTGCAGCTTCTTCGGTTTGTTCTAAGAAGACCGGCGGAAGTGCAGTCGACTCCGCTGCCGCGCTTTGACTGGCATCGCGGAGCGGTTTCAAGTAACAACCGAAGAAAAGACTTAGGACTGCACAAGCTCCCACCGCCAGCCTAGAGGGCCACGGGGCGTTGAGCGGTACTGGTGTCTCAGTGGCCTCAGCGGGAGCCCCGAAGTACATCACAACGATAATCCGGAGATAGTAATAGCCACCTACGGCCGCGTTCAGTGCACCGAGAACAGCCAAGAGTTTAAGCGAGGGCATTCCCTCAATAAGAGGAGCATCCCAGGCTGATGCGAACACAAAGAATTTACCCCAAAACCCAGCAAAAGGTGGAACACCCGCTAAACTGAAGAGGCAGAATGTCATGGCCAGCGTTACTAAAGGCCGCTGACGGACTAAGCCGGCGAGATCGTCAATTGATTCCACACGTTTGCCAATGCGACGATCAAGCAAGAGCAAGACACCAAAGGCACCTAGCGTCATCAGCGCGTACGCCACGAGGTAAAAGATAATGGCACCATTACCTGGAAATTCGCCGATCTGGTTGGGGTCAGTCACATGGCAAAAAGCTGCCGCGAGTCCAATCATCAAGTAACCTGCATGAGCAATCGAGGAATAGGCAAAGAGTCGTTTGATATTTGTTTGGATTAACGCGAGTGAATTGCCCAAAACCATAGTTGCGAGGGCGATCACCCAGGCGAGGAGCATCGACAAATCACCGGGTGAAGGGTTGCCAGACCCGACACTGAAGACAGCACTAAGCACCCGGATCAAGGCGAAAAATCCAACCGCTTTCGGAATCCAAGCGAGTGTCGCCGCGATGACCGTCGGTGAGCCCTGATAGACGTCAGGAGCGTAGAAATGAAAGGGCACAGCAGCGACTCGGAATCCAAGCCCAGCTGTAACGAAGACAATGCCAATCATACCGAGGGCTGTTGTCGCCGGACTGATGAGGTCGAAGTTGTACTTCAAGACATAAGCCATGCCCTTGAAGTTAGAGATCCCAGTGATACCATAAAGATAAGCAAGCCCAAATACGAAAAGTGCTGAGGAGAGGACGCTTAGAAAGAAGTACTTCGTGATCGCTTCCTGTGACTGTGACTCCCGTCGTGCCAGGTACATCAATAAGTAGGTTGGGATGCTAACGAGTTCCAAGCCCACGAACAGGAAGACGAGTTCGTTGGCGGTCGATACCATGGCACTCCCGGCAAGGAGTAAGAGCAAGGCGCCCATGAACTCAGGTAGCCGCTGATCGGCGACTTGGTCGTAAGCCAATCCGATGAGTATGAGTCCGGAGCCATAGATGATGACTCGACCCCAGTACGACATCGCATCATTCAAGGCGACGGTGGCATAAGGATCCGGTTCAACACCACGGATCAGTTGCAACGCGAGAAGCGCAAGTACCAAAGCTCCAGCAGTAACACTCGACCATACCCATCTGGGACCTGTGGTGAAAGCGCCCAGGACCATCATCGTGACCGCAACAAGTGAGACAATCCACTCGGGTAGCAGCACAAGAAGGCTGCTCGACATCGCATCGGGGATATTGAAGTTCATCGATGGGAATCCTGGACGTTTGAAGATGGTCGATCAAACGCCTCTGCTTCGGTGAGGAGTGTAGGTTCGTCGGTAGTGGAACTGCCCAAAACATTAGAAGTGCGTCGTACAACTACACCGGCACTTGCACCTTGTTGCTCCGCAACTTCAATGATTGGAACAACTGAAGGAGTGATTCGGTCAAAGAACGGCTTGGGATAAACACCAATGGCGACGATCAGCACCACTAAAGGAGTCAGACCGGCGATCTCGGACCATCGAATGTTCGAGATCTCATGTGAAGACCCCTGATCACTCCCAGAAGATTCGTCTTTCGGCTCAAGTAACGGCCCGAAGAGAAGCCGTTTTAACATCAAGAGGATATAGTAGGCACCAAGAATGATTCCCAACCCTGCGGTGATTGCAGCGAAAGGTGAAATCTGGAATGTCCCCGCGAGAATCGAGAACTCGCCTACAAAGCCATTGAGGCCAGGAACCGCAGCCGAGCCGAGTGCGGACAATATCAAGAAGAAAGCAAATAATGGGAACCGCTTCCAAACGCCCCCCATTCGTCCCATCTCTCGGGTGTGATAACGTTCGTAGAGGACTCCAACACAGGCAAAGAGTGCACCCGTCGTAAGGCCATGATTGACCATCTGGATAATTGCTCCATCAATACTGACGAGCGACATCGAGAAGAGACCTAAAGCAATGAAGCCCATATGGCTGACCGAACTGTAGGCGACCAGACGTTTCACATCTGTTTGAGCTAAGGCGGTTAGTGCACCATAAATAATCCCAACGACTGCCAGTGACGCCATCAAGGGGTAAAGAGCAGCTCCCCCGATAGGCGTCATTCCGAGGTTGAACCGAACGAAGCCATACCCACCGACCTTGAGGAGAACACCCGCAAGCAGAACCGAACCCGCTGTCGGTGCTTCAACGTGAGCGAGAGGGAGCCAGGTGTGGAAAGGGAACAACGGGACTTTGATCGCAAATCCGACGAAAAGCAGGAGGTAAATGAAAACTTGGGGGTAGCTGATGAACGAGAAGAGATTGCTTAAGAAACCGACACCGGGTTCCCAGGCAGGTCGTTCGGTCCAACGCTCCCAATTCAACTCAGCGAGCCCTGCTGTTAACTCAGGGATCGAGAAGGTCGGACCTGGTGCTCCTGAATATTGGTAGTGCACGACAATTAGAGCGATTACCCCGAGCAGTGTAAGTAAGCTACCCGCGAGAGTATAGATAAAGAACGTGACTGAGGCACGTCGACGTTCCGATCCCCCGTACACCCCGATGATGAAAAAGAGTGGGATCAGAGTGAATTCGAAAAAGATGTAGAACAAGACTACATCGAGACTCGCGAAGAGCCCTAAAAGCCCTGTGTGGAGCATCAAGAGCAATGCGTAATAAATTGAAGGACGATCGCTAATACTTGTCCACGAACTGAAAACCGCAACGATCATCAAGAGCGAGGTCAGAACGTAAAGAAAGAGGCTAATTCCATCGAGTCCGAAGGCAAGGCGAATCCCTGAATCTTCACCAATAGAAACCCACTCCAAACCCAGATTCCCTGAAGCATCCGAGAGGACGAACTGAGCGTCAGCTCGTCCCGTCTCGAAGACACCAAGTGTCACGAGGCTCATTCCGAAGGCCAGTACAGTCGTTGCCAACGCAATCGAACGACTCCACTCCCGACCTAGGTTCGGGAGTAGCAGCAAGGCGACACCTACCAGAAGGGGTAGGAAAATTGTCAGCACCAAGAGAATCGGCATAGGTTATTCCTTGGGAGCGATCACCCCAGACCCGACCGACCGGATCAAGACCAACTGAAGAAGAGGAGCAGGAAGAGGATAACAGCGAGGCCGAATATCGAAGACGCTGCGTACCACTGAATCAGACCATTCTGAATCGGTCGGAGTGTTGCAGAGCCAAAGGTACGAGGGATCAGTGCGATCAGCCGAACAAGCCCATCAACCACATAGGTGTCGACGAATTTGCTGAGTTGTGCAATCACACGTAGTGGTGCCACGAAAAGTGCACCATAAAGCTC
Organism: uncultured Isosphaeraceae bacterium; assembly: GCA_964510225.1. Taxonomy (GTDB): domain Bacteria; phylum Planctomycetota; class Planctomycetia; order Isosphaerales; family Isosphaeraceae; genus CAZEAN01. The sequence goes on along the minus strand of CAZEAN010000028.1, from coordinate 50,563 downwards.
ATCGACGTAGAACTTGCGTCGAGACCACTTGGCAATGGGCTCAATTCGTGCTGAGATTCCTTGTGGGAGCCCCTGAAGGGAAAGGTATAACAGCGCACTCAGGCCAATACCAGCTATCCCTGCGAGTGTTCCCAGAATGGCTGTGGTCCAGTCGAAGGAATGCTCGCCATGACTTAATGCCTCGAAGGTTCTTGTTTCTTCAACGTGATGGGCAAAGAGTTCCGTCCAAGGACCAAAAACCGCCCCGACTAACGTGGCACCAACCGCAAGAACAATCAGCGGTACAGTCATGATCGGAGGTGATTCATGACCGAAGTGTGAATCGTGACCGTCGTGCTCATGGTCACCACTGCGAGCACTCTCGGCAGTATTATCATCAGAGCTTCGAGGGGCGTAATCGGGATTAGGTCTGTGATCCGGCGTCGGAAGTTTCTCGGGGCCAAAGAAAGTCCGGAAGAAGGCACGGCCAGTATAAAAAGCTGTTAGAAATGCTGTTAGCACAGCGACCCAATAAATCGCTGTGTAAATCGGGCCGAATTGTTCGACCGCACCAGCTGACTTTAAGGAGGTAAGAATTTCGTCTTTGCTCCAAAACCCAGCGAAAGGAAAGAGTCCTGCAAGAGCTAAGGCCCCAACAGCAAACGTCCAGCAAGTGATCGGGAGACGCTTACGGAGACCGCTAAATTGATCCATGTCGATTACATTACCCATCGCGTGCATGACCGATCCTGAGCACAAGAAAAGCAATGCTTTGAAGAACGCGTGGGTAAAGAGATGGAACACTGCAGCAATCACCGCGAACTGGGCGAGTTCGCTCTGCTGCGATGTTGCCCCGAGCGCCATGAACATGTAGCCAAGCTGGCTCACGGTCGAGTAGGCGAGAATGCGTTTCAGATCCGTTTGAGTTAGCGCAATCAGCGCCGCAATGAGTGCAGTGAGGCAGCCGATGATCGAAACGATCACTTGAAGGAGCGGTTCGTAGGAGAGGAGAAGAACCGATCGGGCCAAGAGATAAACCCCTGCGGTAACCATCGTCGCTGCGTGAATCAACGCCGAAACCGGAGTTGGGCCTTCCATTGCATCGGGAAGCCAAACATAAAGTGGAATCTGAGCACTCTTTGCCGTCGCTGCCCAAAACAGAAAGAAGACAATCCAAGAGCGTGCTGTAGGATCCAACGCCTCCAGGAAGCCTTCATTCAAGATCGCAGAATAGCTCAGACTGTGGTCTGGATGGTGGTACCAGAGAAGGAACAAGGCGATGGCGAACCCGAGGTCACCAACTCGATTCACCAAAAATGCTTTCTTCGCCGCTGCCGCAGCAGATGGTTTCTCATACCAGTATCCGACAAGCAAATAACTGCAAACGCCAACACCTTCCCAGAAGGCGTAGGTGAGAAGGAAATTGTTGGAGAGGACCAGGCCTGTCATGGAAAAGACGAAGAGCCCAAAGACGAAGAAGAACCGCGGGTACCCCGGATCACCATGCATGTACCCTGCCGCAAAGATTGCAACAAGGGTCGCTACAAAAGTGACCATGGCCAACATCATCGTCGTAAGGCCGTCGATCTGAAACTCAATTGGTACGTCGAGTGACCATTGGTCCGGTAGTGAATCGGCAGTAATCGAGATCCAGGAATAAACCTCAACAACCTCGAATTCACCTGCTGAAGTGAGCAGTGCAATGGATAAAACCGAAGAGACCCCAATCCCAATCACAACCGGGAGATGGTTCCAACCACGGAATGCTTTACCACCGATCAACGCAATGAGGCCGCCGATCAGAGGCAAGAGGGCGATTAACCAGACGTTTTGTGCAATCATCTCAGTCACGCCGCTGGGCTCCGTACGAGGTCGCTGGCTCGACACCGGCAGGGGTCAAACTCGGGTAGGACTCGGCGCCATCGAGATCAGGTTCCACTGTGACCAAGGCAGGATCATCTGTTTCCTCAGGAAGCCCGAGTTCTCGGAGATCTTGCCAGAGACTGACATCGAGTGATTGCCGACGTTTGAAGAGCACGAGGATGATGGCAAGTGCGAGAGCTGCTTCACTACCCGCCACCGTCAGCATGACGATTGTGAGCACTTGTCCTGTCCAGTTTCCGTGATACTCGCTAAACCCAACCAGGGTCATAGCAGTACCTTGCAGCATCAATTCGGCGGAAAGGAACATGAGGATGAGGTTCCGACGCGCCAAGAAACCTACCACCCCGACGGCCATCAGAATTGCCCCAATGAGGAGATAGCTGGAGAGCTCTCCGAATGATGAGAAGGCACTGATCATTGTTCTTCGGTAATCCTAAGTTGTTTCGGCCTTGGGGATAGTCCTGGATGTTCGAGGAGTAGCAATTGCGACTGCGGCAATCAATGCAACAAATAACAGGATTCCGACCACTTCAATCGCGATGAGGTGATCACTGTAAAGACAGGCGCCCAACGACGCAACATGCTGAGCATTCACTTGCCCATCTTCAGTCGCCTTGGGAAACCGGGATGTTTCTGAGACTCCACGAGCCAGAACGAGTGCCATCGGATCATCGGTATCGGTTAAAGGATCCTGAGCTGTCAGAGCATTTGATAGTCGAGGGATCTGATCATTAACCGATCCTTCCTCTTCCCCTGAAGGTTGCGGTGCTCGTGCGAAGATGACAGTGGTTCCTACAGAAGCCAAAATTAGGAAGGAGAGAATTGCCGCAAGATTAGGCTGGCGTGCAGATCGGTCGTAGATAGCACGACCATGCGATTGAGCCAACATGATGACAAAGAGGAAGGTCACAATGATGGCACCGGCATAAACAATGACTGTACCTGCCGCCAGGAAGGATGCTCCCGCCATGATGAAGAGCCCAGATCCCGACAGTACTACCAAAGCAAACCAGAGAGCTGAGTGAACCGGATCTCTTGAGGTCAACATCATGAGAGCGGCAATCACCGAAATTAACGCAAAACCGTAATAGAACCCGCTCAAGATCATGGATTCGACAGACGAGACGGTTGGAGCGGCCTCAGCATCTGAGGGTAGACCTGCAGGTGGTTCGAGCAAGAGCGCAATTGCACCAACAAAACCGACCAAACAGAGGGCCGAGACGACAGATAAGAGTGTCTCGTTGCGCCGTGTTTGTGCACGAGGAAGCCTTAATGCAATCCCAGCGGCGCCGAGCATGACGCCGATAAGCAGGACTATCACTGAGGTTGGATCAACTTGGGGCACGATCGCATCCTGGGCTTCAAGCCAAGCGTAGACAATACGAGATTGTCAGAATCAACGCATGATGAACTGGAGTTTATGCCTTGGGGCCGGGAAGCCCCGTGGGCACCGGTGTAGTTTCTGAAGCAACTGATTCGGGAGGGTTCCCACTCTTCATCGGTTCGTCGTGCATCGTCATATCGAAGACCGAGAGGAGCTTGGCCTTGTCGAAGAGCAACTCTTCGCGACTGAGTCCTGAGATATCGTAAAGCTTGGTGAGTTCGATCGCGTCAACCGGGCAAGCCTCTTCGCACATACCACAGAAGATACAGCGAAGTTCGTCGATCACAAAGCTCTGTGGATACTTCTCACGATCATCCCAGTCCTCCGGAGCGGTCGCCCCCACAATGTCGATGCAATGAACTGGACAAGCCGTTGCACAGAGCATACAGGCAACACACTTGATCCGTCCATTTTCATCTTTATTTAATCGGTGGACACCACGGTAATTCTCCGAAGGAACATGCTGCTCTTCGGGATATTGTACTGTAACCGCTCGTCCTCGGAACGCTGAACCAATGATATGTCGACCGGTAACCGCCAGTCCGCCCAGAATCTGTGGAAGATAAGTCTTCTCGAACAAATTCAGCTTGGGCGGCTCAACGCGTTTAAGAGCAGGGTTATCGAGTTTCATCATTCAGCTCCGGAATCCAAGTTGCTTGTTTCCATGAGAATCAGCGTCCGCTCAACGGAGGAGTTGAAGCATGCAGATCGTGACGATCAGATTGAGCAATGAGAGTGGAATCAGTGCTTTCCAAGCGAGGTTCATCAACTGATCGTAGCGGAAGCGAGGTAAAGTCCAACGAATCCACATGATGAAAATCACGACCCCCGCAACCTTCGTGAAGAGGACTGCAAGCTTGACAAATGCAGTCAACCAATCATTGCCATCGAGGCCAAAGAAGAAGGGATCCCATCCTCCAAAGAAGAGGATAACGGTCAGGAAGCTGACTGTGATGATGTGAAGATATTCACCAAGGAAAAACATCCCGAATTTCATCGCGGAATATTCAGTGTGAAAGCCGCCGACAAGTTCCTGTTCCGCTTCCGCGAAGTCGAAAGGAAGGCGGTTTGTCTCTGCGAATGAACTCACAAGAAAGATAAGGAACCCGATAGGCTGAATGAACAACCCCCAGCAAGGAATAAATGGGATACCGAACAAACCAGTCTGATATTGGTATTGGATAATGTTGTCGAGTTGAAGTGACCGAGCACACATCACCATACCCAAGACCGAGAGACCGAGGGGGATTTCGTAGCTGATAATCTGTGCACTGTTGCGGAGACCGCCGAGGAACGAGTACTTATTGTTTGATGCCCAACCGGCGAGGATCACCCCATAAACTGAGAGACTTCCAATCGCAAAGATATAGAGGATCCCAATGTCAACGTTCGGCGCTATTTGGAATTGGAAGGAGGATTCACCGATTTGAGGTGCATCAGCTCCTGCTGGACCGAACGGGACGACAGCAAAGGCGATTGTCGCCGCAAAAATCGCAATCGAGGGTGCGAGAATGTAGATCGGCTTGTTGACGTAGCCGGGAATGATGTCCTCTTTGAGAAGCATCTTCGCTCCATCGGCAAGCGGCTGTAACAAACCCAGCGGCCCGGCACGATTCGGCCCAACACGATCTTGCGCCCAAGCGGCTATCTTCCGCTCAAGCATAATTAGATAAGCAACAGTTCCCTGAAAGACACCAACGATGACGAAGATTTTCAAGAGAACTAGGGCCAGCTCCCAAAAGGACATCGGTTTGAAAGCCTCCGGTCAGTCGATGGAAGGTGATTCAGGGGTGGAGTTAGATGACTGGATCGACGTGAGCATTGGTTTAGCAAGTGAAGGTTCGTAACCTTGCAATGCTTGGGGATCGAACTAGGACTGTGCCAGGGTGACGCGACCCCGCGGAGCATGCCAGGGATCAACGTAGGTCGGTGGAACTGGTCCCGATGGGGCAACACCAGGATCGAGCGTGATACCAAACTGGGGGAAGTTCTCAATGACCGCACTTGCGGGCCCAAAGGAAGGTACGACAGATGCAAGTTCGCTCAGGATCTCACGCGACCGAATTGGTCCTTGTTCGGCACGTTCCATGAGGATGGCAATCAGGTCAAGATCAGGTAGACTTCCGGGACGTGGCGGGAGGACAGCACCTGCGTATTGCAGTCGCGAGTCCGCATTGACGTAACATCCGGCCTTTTCGGCAAATGTTGCGCTGTTGAGCACGACGTTAGCAGTCGCAGCGAAGTCAGTCGGCCAGACGTCTTGGACGATCAAGTATCCAGTCTGCTCGCGGATCCCTGCTTCACTAAATGGCTCGGAGATCGGCTGATGACCACCACCCGTGACGATCACGGCGTCGTATCGAGCACTACCGGCACGTGAACCGAATGAATCAAGCTTAAGTATCTCACCTTGGAAGTGGGACAAAATCCGCTCAATCCCATTCCGATTGGGACACTTCTCCGCAGCAATCCGAAATGGCCGAGTGACAACAAATGACGTGTCCCCCGTACGCCCCTTGCGAGAATCGGGAGTAAAGGTCAAATCTTCTCCCTCGACCGGAATCGGACCCTGATAAAGGTCGGAATTCTCGGAGATCGATTTCGCAAAGGCTGCCAGGAGATAAGCTTCCTCGACGGTGAGGAAGGGAGAGAGTACCACAGCGATCCTACCGCCTGCACTCGCGATCTCTTTTAGTTGGCCTCGGGCTAGACGTAATGCCTGGTCGATCGGAACTTCTTGAAGTTGATCTTGTTCTCGCACATACATCGCTGTGAGAAGCTCAGGATCATGTGCCGACTGATAACTCTTACGGCCATCATCACAAATCCAGTGGTCATTGACCAGTGGATTAAACCGAGCACGGAAGCGCCAGATCGCGCCACGGTTTTCTTCAGCAGTGACGTTGCAACCCGTAGAACAACGCGTACAGATCCCTTCATGTTGATCGTTGAACCAATAACGTTGTTTGTGGAGGAAATCTTTGTCGAGCAAGGCGCCAACCGGGCAGAGATCGACAACATTGCCAGCAAGTGGATTATCTAAGGGACGGTCTGGAAAGGTCACGATTTCAGCATGCGTACCACGGTGCTCCACCTGAAGTTCATTCGTCCCCGTAATCTCTCGGGTGAATCGAACGCAACGGGTGCACATAATACAGCGATCCATGTTCAGTTGGATCTGATCGGAAACCTCTTTACGAGGATTCACGTTGCGTTCTTCAACAAATCGGTGGACAGACTGACCATGCTTAAAACTGTAATCTTGCAAACCGCACTGACCGGCCTGGTCGCAAACCGGACAGTCAAGCGGATGGTTGATCAGAAGATATTCCATAATCATCGATTGGTGATCTTGGACCACCTCACTGTCGGTAATGACTACAGTGCCGTCCCGCGCCGGTGTTTGGCAGCCTGGGACCAGCTTGGGAACCATCTTAATTTCACCTGTCTCGGCATTCTTCTGCCCTACCTGGACCTCACACATCCGGCAATTGGCCACCACTGAAAGTGCTGGATGCCAACAGTAGTAGGGAATTTCAATACCAACACGTTGAGCTGCCTGAATGACATTCAGACGCTCGCCTTCCGGAAGCGGATACTCCTGACCATTGATTGTGATACTAGCCATCGTGCGTGGTACTCGGTAACCGCTCGGGTGTGAAATCGAATGCTACAGGCCGCAAAACCGAAGAACCTTTGGATCCAGCATACTGGCGGAACTCAGACGAGTGGTGAACACCTCCGTGATGCTGCCAGAAAAGGTACTTCAATTGAACGTGACGAGGGCATCTGGTCGCACCCCGTGCGCAACTGACTGCTGCAACGAGGTTGGCTGAACCTGCTGGTCTTGGTGTTCGTTGATGTAGGCTTCAAGTTCGGGGCGGAACTTTGCCAGTGCGTTCTTGATCGGCCAAGCTGCACCATCAGCAAGACCGCAGATGGTCGTGCCCGGCGTCAGACCCATCTTTTCCGCAAGGCCACCCATAATATCAAGATCTTCAATTCGACCACCACCGGCTCTGATCCGCTTCATCGTCTTGTAGAACCAGGAAGTTCCTTCACGGCAAGGAGTGCATTGACCGCAGCTCTCGTGAGCGAAGAACCGGCACGTATTGTAGAGGACGTCCATGATAGGTGTTTGATCGTCGATAATGGTCACGGCCGCAGTACCAAGACCGAGACAGCCTGTCTTCTGTATCTCGACGAAGTCGAGAGCTACGTCGAACTCTTCGACGGAGAGGAGTCCCATACTGATCCCACCAGGTACGGCTGCTTTAGCACGCCGACCTTTCCAAACACCGCCGGCGTGCGATTCAATCAACTCGTTAGTGGTCACACCAAGTGGAAGTTCCACACAAACCTGCTTGTTGACATGACCAGAAATCGTGTAGAGCTTGGGACCGTAACTCTTCGGCGTACCGATCGACTTAAACCAGTCAACACCTCGAGCCACAATGTGGGGCACACAGCAGAGGGTCTCTACATTGTTGACCACCGTTGGCTTACGAAACGCACCTTCGACCGCCGGGAAGGGCGGCTTGATCCGAGGCCAACCTCGCTTCCCTTCCAGACTCTCGATCAATCCCGTTTCCTCACCGCAAATGTAGGCACCTGCACCGCGGTGGACGTAGATTTCGAGATCAAATCCAGAACCCAAGATATTCTTACCCAGCAACCCTGCTGCTTTTGCTTCGTCAATCGCACGCTCAAGAATCCGAGTCGCTTCAATGTACTCGAATCTCATGTAAAGGTAAGCGACTGAAGCTTGTGTCGCGAAGCAAGAGATCAAGATCCCCTCAATCATTTGATGGGGATCTTGCTCCAAGAGCAGACGATTATTAAATGTAGCTGGTTCGCTCTCATCACCATTAATGCACATGAAGGTTTGTTGGCGATCTTTAGGCAGAAATCCCCACTTCACACCAGTGGGAAACCCAGCACCCCCTCGACCACGGAGCTCGGAATCACGGACGAGTTGCACCACTGCGTCCGGTGTCATTCCTGTCAATGCTTTCCGTGCAGCTTCGTAACCACCACGTGACTGGTAGACCCGAAGCGATTGGCTGTTTTCAATCCCGAAGTTTCGCGTGAGAACAGGTTCGAATGTCGCCATTTTCTTAGTAACACTCCGGATTGGATTTCCGAGACAAGAGGCGGAACATGGAGAGAAAACAGCTGAATAACTGCTTCAGCACGTCATGTAATCTGAGTCTCGTGCGTCCAAGGGAATCGTTCACGAATTCGGAGAAGCTTGGTTGTTGTTGACTGACTCGCGGACCGACTTAACCATTCTCGCAACCCCTTCTGCGTCCAGGGGCCCAAAGATTCGACCATCATCACAGAGCGCTGCAGGAGCATAGTCGCAGATTCCAAGACATTCTGCAAACTCAACGGTGAGGGAACCATCGTCGGAGGTAACACCAGGACCGTCCACGCCAGCTTTATCACACGCCACACCGAGAAGATCATCCCCACCGCGGAGCATGCATGAAATTGAACGACAAATCCAGATCCGACGATCACCCGCCGGAGCCTGGGGAAAGAATCCGTAGAAGGTCATCGTATCGTGGACGTCCGCTGGTTCAATCTCAAGGAGCTCGGCGATTTCTTCGATTGCTCGATTTGGCACACAGCGCAAAGCGTCGAAAACAATATGCAGCGCTGGAAGAGTAACAGCACGTTTGTCCGGATAACGCGGGATATATGCCCGAATTTTCTCCTTAATGGAGTCCGACAAAAAAGAGACGCTCGGATTTGGATTCGCAGCCACTCTGCTCATCGAAACAAGACCTCTGAGGCGAACAAGAGAAGATCGAAAGCGCCGCTTCCTAGCGATCAAGCTCGGCAGCAATGATGTTGAGACTACCGAGAACCGCTACTACATCAGCAATTACATGATCGCGGATGATGTGTGGGAAGACGGAAAAATGAATGAATGAAGGGGGACGAGTCCGCGTCCGCCACGCCACCATCGAACCATCGGTCACCAGGTAGTAGCCCAGTTCCCCATTGGGTGACTCAATCGCGGCGTACAACTCTTCTTGAGGAGAATCAGCTCCTCGATTGGGCATGATCAACTCAAAATGTTGGATCAAACCCTCCATACTGTTGTAGGCGGTTGCTTTGTCCGGGAGAGGGAATTTGTCCGCAATAGGAACGTTGGCAGGACCGGTCGGGAACTTTTTCATTGCCTGCTGTAGGAGGCTAACACTTTGAGCCATTTCGTCGAATCGCACGTGAAAACGAGCGAAACAATCACCCTCAGTGGCGTAGGGTACCTGGAAGTCTAATTCAGGATAGGCAAGATACGGCTCATCCTTACGAAGATCATACGTGATACCGCTCGCCCGAGCGATTGGACCAGAGCAGGAATAGCTGAGTGCGTCTTCACGACTTAAAACACCAACTCCACGCATCCGATCAACGAAAATTCGATTGCGAAATAATAACTTCTCCATGTCTCGAAAGACCAGAGGAGCTTGCTGAACGACCCGTTCAATTCGTCGCAAAACATTTTCATCAAAATCGTACAAAACGCCGCCAACGCGAGTAAAACCAGGATGGAACCGATATCCCGACATTTGTTCGTAAACGTCGTAAATCAATTCGCGGAGATTAAAGGCGTATAGGAAGGCAGTAAACGCTCCAAGGTCGAGTGCAGCAGCACCGGTGCAAAGGAGATGATCGCTTATCCGAGCCAACTCGCCAATCATGATCCGAATATATTGGCATCGTGGGGTCAATTCGATGTCGAGGAGTTTCTCAACGGCATGATGCCAAGCCACCTCATTCATGGGGGGGCTGATGTAGTTTTTACGATCAACGACCGTCACATACTGGTTAAAGTTGAGATGCTCACCGAGCTTTTCAAAACCGGAGTGAAGATAACCGATATGCGGAGTCGCCTGGACGATACGCTCACCGTCCAACTCAAGTACCAGTCGGAGTGTAGTGTGCGTCGCAGGGTGCTGCGGACCGAAGTTTAGCGTCCAGCGATAGTCACGCGATTGGGACGCTTCCTGCTCGTCAAGATCATCATCGAGAAGAAGGTCAACCGCCATAGTACTCTCGGTAGGTAAAATCGGGAGAAAATGTGAACCGCTTCAATCGAGTTGGAATTGATTCCAATCTGGACAGCACAACACGTTGATGGAACTGACAAGCGTGGAGAATAAGACCGGAGGGTTCGGCTATGATTTCTCGCGAAGTATTCTGGGAAAATTGTGCCGTTCACCACGTCCTCGAAGAGGGTAGTCTTTTCGAAGAGGGTGTGCAGTAAACTCGTCAGGCATCAGGATCCGCCTCAAATCCGGATGGTTTTCGAAACGAATTCCGTACATATCGAAGATTTCACGCTCCATCCAATTCGCCCCCTTCCAAAGCGGCATCACGGAAGGAAGCATGGGATGAGGCGAATCTGAAAGACCCACTTTCACGATCAATCGTTCTGCGAGGTCACGATTGAGCAAGACGTAATGAACTTCGAAACGTGATGACTCAACAGATCGATTCGGATAACCCAAGTAATCAGCTGCGCCCAACTCAGCGAGCATGGCGAAACCAAGATCAGTTTGAAGAAACCGGAGGCAGTCGATGAGTCGATCATGACTCACAAACACGCGAAGGTTATCCCGGAACGAACTCCACCGAAGATTCTCAGTACCGAAGCGAGCGTTTAGTTGCTGCTGTACTTCGGTTTGGAATTCGCTCAATCCCGTACTCATGCGAGGCAAGTTCCTCAGGAATCGTGTTAGATCGTGAAGGTGTGACTGAACTGTCGAGATTTCAAGGAATGCGAAGAATATGGCCCACAACCAACTAATTAGTAGGCTGCATCACCACCTGGCTGCTGATAACCAAAACGACCCTCATCACCGCGCTCATCAATCTGAACTTGTGACTTAGATCGGGATTCCATTTCGATCAAATGCTTCTCGCGTTCAGCGAGTTCCGGAAGGTTTGTTCCGAGTAACTTACCACCCTTTTGAATTTTTCCTTGAAGATCCATGAGCGATCGCAGGATCTGCTCTGGCCGTGGAGGACAACCAGGAATGTAGGCATCAACCGGGATAAATCGATCGACCCCCTGTACTACAGCGTAGGTATCAAAAATACCGCCGGTACAGGCACAGGCACCCATGCTAATACACCATTTTGGCTCAGGCATTTGGAGCCAGATCCGCTGCAAAACAGGGAGCATTTTCATCGCAACCCGGCCGGCAACGATCAAGAGATCACACTGCCGAGGGCTGAAACGCATCACTTCGGCACCAAACCGTGAAATATCAAACCGTGCCGCACCGACAGCCATTAACTCAATACCACAACAAGCTGTTGCAAATGGCATTGGCCAAAGACTGTATTTACGCGCGGCGTTGACGACTGTATCGATTGAAGAAAGTATCACGTTTTCAGGAACTTCAACCGTACCCTTCTTCGCCGAAAGCAATGGGTTGACTGCGGGAGAAGAACCCGTCGAAGGACTTGTAGCTATCGCCATTCGTAAACTCCTTTACGCCAAGTGTACGCAAACCCAGCGGTGAGAATCCCTAGAAAAATCAGGATACCGAGGAATGCGAAGATTCGGAGTTCGGGCGGAATACCTACCGCATTTGTTTCGCTTACGTTCCAGTGCGAAACTGCCCAAGGGTAGAGGAGCAACAATTCGACGTCGAAAATCAAGAATTCGATGGCAATAAGATAATATCGAACATCGAACCGCTGTCGAGCATCACCGATGGGGTCCATACCCGATTCGTAGGGCATGAGTTTGACAGCGTTTTCTCTTGTTTTGCGACGACCAGGGCTGAGAATGTAACTCGCGGTTAACATCCCAACCGCTACTGAAATCCCAACCAGGATCATCAGGAATATTGGGATAAATTCAGTTGCCAAGAGAATCGATCCTGCGTTTATTCCAATTAATAACGAGGAATCTTGTGAAACTCTTCACAAGACACTACGTAATGGTAGTGGGATGAAACGTTTGATTCTGTAATCGAAGGAGAACGGATTGTAGAGCCCTCGAATCAAGCTCGTCAAGACACCGCCGTCCTCAGTTTTCCTGTAGCTCTCCATCAACGTTCGAAGGCCTCGTTGCCTCAACAAGCGCGGCACGGTTAATTGCCTGAGACAACAGTACCAAATCATTGAGGTTAGTTACTGCAGACGGAAGTAGTCCTGCGTTTTGGTTGCTATTTCGATTGGTCTGGGTTCGAGTCGGCGCAACGCCTGAGACCAAATAGTCAGCGAGCTGTTCACGATTTGCCCCTATAAATCGTTCGGCGACCCCAGGAGCAATTCCTCGACTCGCGCGAAGCCGGGCCGCTTCGTATCGCTGAACTGCTTCGGACCGCTCTTCGCCCGTTGCATTGAGCGCTTCGTCGTATAATTCGTCCAAGATTGATTGCCACTCTTCATAGATCTCGTCGGAATAGCGGTTTGCACGATAAGCAGTACCGTCGTCGAGTGCGGCAGAGTCGGTAAGTCCTTGGACTAGAGGATCTGTCAACACGGTCCCTCCGCGACGTTGGTATTGGCTCAACGCACCTTGGGCGTATGGATCTAATGCAGAGGTTGCTGCCGAAGCCGATCCGAAGCCACCTCGACCTGGAAGATTGCCGAGTCCTGGTGGGATCGCGAAACGGTACGACCCTCCTGGACCGACGCGCGAATAGTTCGGGATCGAGGAAGATTGGTACGAATTACCGTAGGGACCAAAGGGGTCCCCGCCGAATTGCCCAACTGCAGTCGAAGTGCAACAGAAGACGAGCATGACAAGGTATGAAGTGATCGCGAGAGGTCGGACCACTGTGGAAACAAGTTGCTTTTGGCCAATCATTGCTCATCCTCCCGTCTTGTACAGACTCGATCATGTCAGACTTCGAGTGAAAGGGAAGTGCCTACAATTCTTTGATTGTAGCACGCTGGCTCGGAATTCTCGCTGTCTTCTCGAATACGGAGAAGAAGGTCAAACGAGCCAAATGGTCCATAAATTCTTAGTCAAGAAGGACGAGATTGTTCCGATGAACCAACTCCTCGTCGAGCCCAGGACCATAGCGCGCGACGATCTGATCGGTTCGGAGACCACAGATGATGCTCGATTCTTGGCTTGAGAGATTCGAGAGGCCACGTGCAAACTCAGCGCCGAACGGATCTTGAATCGCGACCACGTCACCTTTCTGAAACTCTCCCAGTACTTCGAGGACTCCGATCGGCAGCAAGCTTCCGGATTGATCCTGAATCGCCCGACGCGCTCCATAATCCACAATAAGCGTTCCTTGAGGTCGTGCAGCGGAACTGATCCAACGGCGTCGGGCATGTTGCAAGCGACCTCGAGGGAGGATTAGCGTGCCTCGTGGTCGTCCTTCCTGGATCGCAACTAGACAATCATCGGCTTTTCCTGAACTAATGATGACGGCTCCTCCCGATCGACTGATAATCTTTGCCGCCTCGAGCTTACTTTTCATTCCTCCAGAGCCGAGCGGGCTCCGACCACTGCTCACGAATCGACTAATCGCTTCGTCAAGATCGTGAATAATCGGCAGTGGATTGCTGCCATCTGGATCACTTCCGCTGGTCGGATCGACCGGATAAAGGCCATCTACCACGGTCAAGAAGATTGCGAGTGAGGCCCCGATTGCATCGGCAACGAGCGCCGCGAGTAAGTCATTGTCACCAAACTTGATCTCGTCCACGCTCACTGTATCGTTTTCATTTAGGATCGGAACAAGTCCATACTCAAAGAGTGTGTTGAGCGTGTTCCGGACATTGAGGTAACGTGTCCGGTCATCAAAATCTTCCCTGGTGACAAGGACTTGCGCAGTGTGAAGACCATGCGCCGAGAACGCCCGCTCGTAGGCGGCCATCAACTGCGCTTGCCCCGCAGCGGCTGCGGCTTGGAGCTGTCGGAGAGCAGTCGGACGTTGGTCAAGTCCTAATCGAGCGATTCCGGCACCAACCGCTCCAGAACTTACGAGCGCGATCCGGATCCCTGAAAGAACAAGACCGGCAATTTGATTGCTCAGCGATGTGACTCGTGAATAATCGAGCTGGCCATCAGGGGTCGCGAGGACGCTAGTTCCAACTTTCACGACTCGGGTGTTGGAAGCGAGCATCAATTCTTGTCTGACCAGGTCGGCTTCGATCATCGCAATCACCCGAGACCTCAGTCAGTTGGTAAGAACAGGACCGCCACCCGAAAGAAAGGAGAACGATTCGTTCAATTGTCGGCGCCTTGGCTTGACATTATAATCGTGTTGTAACCTCTCTGATCGTCAGAATCATTTCGCTCTGAAGGCGGTTTTCAAAGATTGAACATTGAGGTTTGGCCGATCCTCAAGATCGATCGATCACCCGGTTGATCATAGGTAACGCATTTATCCTATTATGTCAGACCTCCATCACGAATGCGGCATTGCTGCAATCTACTATCACGGCAGTCAGGCCGATGATCCCGCTCCGATTGCGATTAATGCCCCTGAGCAAACCTCGAATCTGATGCCTCGGATGCTCCTCGAGATGCAACACCGTGGGCAGTTAGCGGCCGGAATCGCTCGATTCCGCCCCGGCAAATCATCGCTGATTAAGACCGAAAAGGGACTTGGGACCGTTACTGAAGTCTTCAAAGACTACCAACCGCACGACCTTGAGCAGAAAAAACAGGATTTCGATGGTATCGCTGCGATCGGTCATGTTCGCTATGCCACCTGCGGTGGCGAGGATCTTGCCCTTGCGCAGCCATTCGAACGCTCCCACGGTCGCAAATCAAAGTGGTTCGCCCTCGCATTTAACGGGCAGATTGCCAATTTCGCCGAGCGTAAGAAAAGCTTATTGAAAGATAGCGACTACCATCTGAGAACAAATACAGACACCGAAATCCTGATGCACTCGATTAGTTACGAGCTTGCCGATGAACAGATCCCGATCGACTGGGCGGGCGTCTTCAACCGGCTCTCGAAACGGTTCGATGGTGCCTACAACGTTGCCCTCCTCTCGGCAACTGGCCAGTTAGTCGTCGCTCGGGATCCGCTCGGCCTCCGACCTCTCTGTTACGCTTCGGAAGGCCCGGTCTTCGCCGCCGCCAGTGAAAGCAATGCTTTGGCCAACTTAGGCTTCACCGCGATTAAGTCGCTGCCACCGGGTCATCTCGCCATTGTAGAGCCAGGGTCGGTTCAAGTACGTTCCTTTGTGGAACACACTCGATCCGCGCATTGTTTCTTTGAATGGATCTACTTTGCTAATGTTGCCAGCACGCTCGACGACCGCTCGGTCTACCTCAGTCGAGCCAACCTGGGGAGAGAACTTGCCAAATTAGAACGGCAAGCCAATGGCGGAGACGAGTTCGATGCTGACACTATTATCGTTCCGGTACCTGATACCGCCAAAGCAGCCGCCGATGCCATGGCATTCGAACTCAAGCTCCCGTCAATGGAAGGCGTAATCCGTAATCGCCACATGGGCCGGACATTCATCGAAGGCGCCGAAAATCGTGAAGCAAGGGTCCGTCTAAAATATACGCCGCTCCCTGAAGTCCTTACAGGAAAACGAGTTCTCCTTGTCGAAGACAGTATCGTCCGGGCAACGACTCTGGGAGTTTTAGTCCAGCAAATCCGATCGAGGGGTGGAGCGCGTGAAATCCACCTCCGGATTGCCGCACCGCCAATCATCGCTCCATGTTACTATGGAATTGACATGTCGACACGGAGCGAATTAATTGCACCGCGTTTCGCTGATCTCCCCCACGGAGGGCTCTCTGAAGCCGCCCAAGAGAGACTCGCTCGTCATCTCGGGGCTGATAGCCTTCGATACCTCCCCGTCGATTCGCTCGCTCGCGCAATTAATCTCGAATCGAATCAGCTTTGTCTCGGTTGTGTGACGGGGCGATATCCGACTCCCAAAGGGCAAGCGTTGTACGACCATGGCGATCTCATCCCGGCTGTTGCCGCGAATGGTACTGGCGGACTCCGAGCCTACGAGTGATCGCTCCCGAATATGCTGTGACCGTAGGTCAATTTTCAATTTGTAGAGTTGACACCGACACTCGAACCTAGAGTGCTTGTCACATCGGAGTCTTGGGGAGATCATACCTGTTGCAATCGAACCTGGATTCGAGATCAATTCGTTCATCATCGTTGCGATCTCCAAGATCGCGTAATTCAAGCTAGTATGAACAGAGCCCCCTTCAACCGAAGCGAGACCGATCAAGCTCGCCTGGGATCTGACGGTTTATCAGGCTAGAGGACTGCTCGGAATGCCCCCCGCCCCAATCGTTCCCCCAGCCGAGATCGACACTTCTGTGGTGCTTGCCGACACCGAGACAATCCGTCAAGCAAATCCTCAGCGTTTTGAAATGGAGCAACTGACGGCGATTGTCCGGATCGATACCGAAGCACACCTAATTATTGGTTACAAGGATATCGCAGCGACCGAATTCTGGATCCGAGGCCACATTCCGGGCTTTCCCTTGATGCCCGGCGTCTTACTCTGCGAAGCCGCAGCTCAACTCTGTAGCTACTACTGTCAGGCGATTCAATTGATGCCGGGATCGTTCCTCGGCTTTGGCGGCCTCGATGACGTCCGGTTCCGAGGTCAAGTACGCCCCGGGGATCGACTGATTATCGTCGGAAAGGCACATCGCCTTAACCGTCGCCAGACAATCTTCGACACGCAGGCATTCGTCGACCAACTCATGGTCTACAATGGTCGAATTATCGGAGTCCCGATCCCCAATGAACCGACAGCGGAAAGCTCCGGATAGAGGCAGCAAGCCAGTATTGCTTCAGACTTAGTCGTCAGCGATGAACCGACCCAAACCAAACGTCGACGTTTCCGAGTACTTTATCCCGTCCGAAGCGATTCCTGAGCGCTTCTCCTGGCCAGAGCTCTTTGGAAACGAAGCTCCGACCGAGATAGAAGTTGGCCCTGGGAAGGGTCTTTTCTTACAGATGGCCGCAGCGGCCAACCCACAACGGAACTATCTCGGAATCGAGATCGCAAAAAAATATGCAACGATGGCAGCACAACGTGCGGCAAAGCATCAGTTGCATAATGTCCGGCTCATCGCAGGCGATGCCCGGTTGTTGTTGGAGCAACGTGTTGATGATCAGACGCTGGAAGGGGTCCACGTCTACTTCCCTGACCCCTGGTGGAAGAAACGACATCATAAACGACGAGTATTTAGCACGGCGTTCATCAACCAAGTCGCCCGCGTCGTTCGAACCGGGGGGTTCTTGAGCGTCGCTACCGATGTTGAAGGATATGCGGAACAGATCTTCGAGAAGTTGACCGAGCACCCTGCATTCAACAGAACAACGGTTCCGGACGACCCGCAAGATGAACCAACACACAACGGACAGCCTATCACGAATTTCGAGCGTAAATATCGGATCGAAGGGCGATCGATCCACCGCGCTCGATTTCTAATTCAAGCATCCACGGTTTGATCTGCCATCATCGTCGACTGAGATCGGTTGATCTCGATCAACTCCTCGACAGCGTCGCGAAGGGCTTCGATCTGAAGCTCAAGACGAGCGATCTCTCGGGTACAGCTATCGAGACCAAGGTCAGTGTCGTGTCGTAGATGTTCGAGACGGCCACTAAGATCACCAACCTCCTTCCTGATCGTCGCCAGGACTGGATCGCGAACCGGGCCGATCAAGTTACTCTGGACCCGACCAGCAATTCGTGAGCCGATCGGAGTGAAGAGTGTCGAAATCCATGAAAAGATACGTTTTAAGAAGCGATTCATGATCTGAGACTCCCAAAACCCTTCAGATGGTCTCGATGCGAATTCGCGCGGTGCCCGAATGAATGATTCATGCTACACCGCGGAGTTGTTCCCTGGTCGATCGTGCGAGATTCGAGCCCAGTTTCTCCTCAGTGATCTCTTCGATAAGGCGTACGTAACATTCCGCGACAATCGGCCAACGATGGTGATCGAGAACGTGCTGGAAGCCACGATCAGCCAGTTGACGACGTTGGTCTTTGTCCTCGGCCAATCTCCGCATCCGCGCCGCAAGCCCTTCAACACCGTCGACTGCGGGGCTCCACTTGCAGACGACGTCACTAGGGTACTCGGAGAAAGTACCGACATCAGCGATGATCGATGGAACTCTCGACCTGAGGAGGTCAAGGAGTGACGCCGAAGTCTCGCCGAAGGTAGGCGGCCTTCGCAAGCAGAGTCCGACGTCGATCGTTGTAGCGAAGAGATCATACTCGCGACGATTTAAATGTCCGAGGAACCGGATCCGCTTCTCGAGACCTTTCTTTTGGACTAATCGTTGAGCATCCCCCTCTTCCCAATCACGACCGGCGAAGACAAGGTCATAGTCACGTATTTCAGATGCAACCAAGTCAAAAGCTTCGATCAGCTCTTCGTACATCTTGGCTTTGGTCAGATTGCCGGGGACACCAAAGTACGACCGGTCGTTCGATAGCTGGAGAGTTGCCCTGGATCGATCTCGGGAGGTCTCAAGGAATTGATTTGGTTCGGCTCCGAGCGGGACCACCGTGACCCGGTCGAGCGCCTCGGGGAGGAACCATCGGATCTGGTCTTGGCACCAATTCGAGTGAACCACCACACGGGTCGCCATCTCGAAGACCGCCTGATTCAGGTAAATCCCGCGACGGTTTACAGCCGACTGGAAACCACCTTCCTCCCGTGACCACTCCGCGATTAGTTGATCCGACTCAGCAGGATTGATACCGAGCTGCGTGGAGAGTATCTCTTGGAGGTGGTTCGGTTGAACGCCTTCTT
Organism: uncultured Isosphaeraceae bacterium; assembly: GCA_964510225.1. Classification (GTDB taxonomy): domain Bacteria; phylum Planctomycetota; class Planctomycetia; order Isosphaerales; family Isosphaeraceae; genus CAZEAN01. Next base: position 31,559 of record CAZEAN010000028.1, on the reverse strand, counting down.
GAGTCGCATACCAATAATGGAACCCAGCAAGACAAAAATCATGGAGGATCGCGATACTCCGCGGCGATTCCCTAAGTGATTCAAATGCTGAGCGATGGTACCACGAATTCCCGAGCTGATGGATCGTAACTTGATGCCCGAGGACTCGACGACGTCGTTGGAGTAACTTGCGATCGTGGCATTGGGCAAGAGGACTCCGGAGACCATCCGTCGGGTTGTAATCTCCGTCGTGAAATCGTTCCACAACCATCGACTGTTCAAGAGCGTTCGCTAGTCGTTCTCCGTGATCAGCGATCCCGGTTCGTTTCGGTGGGAAGGGGCCGATCATCCCAATCCTCGGTCGTTGAGGACGGACAGTCTTCAATCGATCCGTAGGACTCTGTAGTGATTCCAACTCAACGCTGACGCGAGCCCCGATTGATTCCCAAGAGAACCCCAGTACCCGGGCTCGTCCACGATCGCCAATCGCTTTGGCTTCTTCCGGATGCTCCTCGATAAATTGGAGGGCTCGAGCTATGCCCCGATGGTCGTCGGGATCGACGAGGAAGCCATCCTCCCCCACCAGATCGACTTGTGCCGAATTACGGCCTCCGATTACCACCGCCCCCAAAGCCATCGCCTCCAGAAGAGGGAGCCCAAGCCCTTCATAGCGAGACGGAAAGAGGAACGCTAGACATGTTCGGTAGAGTTCAGCGAGCGATACGTCGCTGACGGGTCCAAGAAGCTCAAGCCGCTCAGTTATCTTCCACCGCTCGGCCCACTGAGTGATTCGTTCACGATACGGATCGTCGTAGTGCCCCACCAGGACCAACTGGCTCTTACTCTTCGTCTCCGTTACAAACCGTGCAAATCCGCGGAGGACTCCTTCAAGATTCTTCCGGTCGTCTCGTCCCCCGACATGAAGAACAAAGGGGGTAGTCCGTTTGGAGGTCTCCTCGATACTCTCCGAACCGATATTGATCCGGAAGTGATGATCCACAGCACCACCCGCCACTGTCACCCGACTCGGCTTGTAACCAATCAACCGGGACAAGTCGCTACCGGTCGCAGTACTAATGGCGATCAGCCGATCGTATCGCCTAATCGTGTCAATTCTGCGGTGATAACGTCGGGCTTCGTTGGGATCGTTTAGGTAGCGATCAGGAAAGACGAGCGGAATCAAGTCGTAGACGACGCCGACGACAGCAAGATTGCTGGTCGGGCGTGGAGGGGGTTCGTATCCTGGGAGCAACTCAAACGGGTTGGTAACAATCAAGAGATCTAGATGATGGGGATTCTGCTGAACCAAGTCACTCCAACGGCACCGAAGTGATTGGTCTCCCAGTCCTTGGTCGATCTCACAGATCTCAGCGTCGGACGGAATTTGATCGGACCCCAAGGGATCGTCAAGCTTGTGATATCTGTAGAGGACGAACTGATGATCTCCCCCCATGCGATCCCAGATCGATTGCACTAAGTGGGCGGCGTAACGACCGACACCACGGAGCCGACTGCCCTCGTACTGGAGTGGCAGGAGGTCAATCCCTATGCGCATCGGATCCGGCTCCACAAGGGTCCTAATCGTTGTACTCTAGCCGATGATCCAGAACGGCAGAGAGCCTTGTAACCTTGGATAAAGTCATCAAGGTTGTGGTGACTTCTAACGTATCCGAGGGCATTTTCGCCTAACTTCCGACGATAGCCCTGATCAACCGCGATCCGTTTCATAACCCCGCGGAGGGCGTCCACGGCCCCATCCCCAACCCAAGTGACTTTCGCGACGGCATCATCTGGTAGTTCTTGAAAAGAGCCAATGTCACAGACAATCGTGGGAACTCCGTGACGCAATAAATCGAGCAAGGCGGCCGAACTCTCACCATTGGTCGGGGGACGCCGGAGACAGATCCCCACATCGATGGCAGCAAGAATATCACGATACCCAGCCTCATCAAGATGACCAGTTAACCGGACTCGGTCAGATAGTCCGAGGAGTTCGACTTCACGGGCTACCTCACCATTACCGAGATCGCGGCCGGCAACAATGAATTGAGTGTGCGGGAGTGTGTTCGCAAGGCCGTTGAAGGCGCGGATTGACTCCAGATTCAGCTTTGTACTGTGGAGGATCCCGACCGAACCAAAGAGGAGAGTCTGGTTATCAATTCCGAATCGTGCTCGCGCTTGGATTCGCTGTTCGGCACTTAGAGAGTGAGAGACCGCTCCGATTCGGTGTACCCGGAGCTTCGGCGCAACCCAAGGAAAGCGTGACAAAACCAGTTGAGCGGCTTCATCGGAATGAACTATCAGCGTCGAGGCATGTTCCGCAAAGCGCCGATGGAATAGTCGGTTTTGCTTTACAAGGAGTTCGGGCAGCTCCCAGGTTCCAGGAGCCCAATCCTGGAGTAACTCTTGGAGAACAGCCCCATCACCGGGATTGTTGTAGTCTGCCTCTTGGATTAAATGACTGCCGAACGCCTGAGATTCAAGATCGAACCCGGTTTGGAACCCTGCCATCGCAAGGTCATGTAGTGTCACCACACCCGGGACACGCTGAAAGAGGTCGAACATGTAGTGGTGAAACGACGAGTTTCCGAACTGGTAGAAGACTTGACGATAAGGAACCTGACGGATCCTCCGCAGAAACTCTTTAGGCTTAAAGGCCCCGTATTCAGAGGTTGCGTTCGCAAGATCGGGGCGGTAATTCGAATCGTGGATCAGGTCGACGAGATAGTCTCCGCGGAGTGCCTCAGCGATCTGCTCAGCATACGCCGCAATCCCGGATCGTCTCGGCGGGAACGGAGAGACCAGTGCAACCCGCTCTTTTAATGCTCCACGGCTCCGCAGGGTCGACCTCCCCTTGTTATTAACTATACAGCTCACGGGATTGTCCGAGAGTGCGGCCAAGACTTTTGAGGCAACCTGATCCCACTGGAACCCCAGTGCTTGCCTCGAACCCGCGTCAACGAATCGCGCTTGGGATTGGGGATCCGCTAAGAGCTGCGTGATCGCCCGTGCAATTGAGCTGGGTTCGTTGACATCAATCAGGAGTCCAGCGTCACCGACAACTTCGGGCTGTGCTGAATTGTTTCCCGCAATCACGGGGACACGCCGCTGCATCGCCTCCAAGATTGGTAAACCAAAACCTTCGTAATGGGAGGGGAACACAAAAAGACTACAGTTACGATAGAGGAGATCGAGTTCTTGATCAGTTACTGCATTCGTAAACACAACCCGAGCCGCAACACCAAGTCGTGCAGCCAATTGCTGATAACGCTGGAGTTCCTCTTCCTTGAAAGCACAGCCAATCACGAGTTGGTAATCACTTAAGGAATCCTCCGCTACGATTGCGAAGGCCTTTAGTAACCCATCCAAATTTTTTCTCGAGTCGGAACTCCCCAAACAAAAGAGGTAGGGTGAAACAATATTGAACCGATCAAGTGTGGTCAGGGCGAGCTGGACATCATTCGCCTCAGTCGTTGTGAAGTCAGTCGATGTTCCGATTGTTGTCACTCGACTACCAGGAAGACCGAGGAGATCGATGGTGTCTTGCCGCGTCGCCTCGGATATTGCGAGGAGCTGGTCGTATTGCTTCAGCCTCCGGAGATGGCGGTAGAACCAACGGCCGACATCTTCGGTGTACAGATAAGTTTCCTGGAAGAGGAACGGAATCAGATCATATACAACTGCGGCAAGCTTTGGACGTTGGAGTGATTTGGGCGGTAATCCAAAAAACTCCCAGGTTTCAAACGGACTCAAGAGAACATACCAATCAAGATCGTCGGTATTCTCACGAACGATCCGACCAACAGCGTGCTCTAACGTGTGCTCCGCCTCGTCCGGGTAACGTCGGACGTTCCGGATCGAGATCGATCCTGACGTTGGCAACTCTTCAGTGTCAAGATCTTCATAGGTGTAGAGAACGACTTGATGCTCATGCGTCAGTTTTAAGAGGGCGTACAGGAGTGAACGGCTATACCTACCAATGCCGCGTCCCTTGCTGTAGGGTGACTGGATTGCGAGCGTGTCGATCCCAATACGCACTCCGGCCTCCTTGCCGAATCAATCCGCGTACCTGGCTCCTAAGCAGCCTCGAGCTGTGTCCGACTCACTTCCTCAAGATAGGCATCGACGACAGAATCGATCGGACCGTCCATCCGAATTCGCCCCCCATCGATCCAGAGGCCTCGAGTACAAAGTGACCTGAGTCCGGCCATGTCATGAGAGACAATCATCACCACTTTCGAGTAGTCGATTACTTTGGTGATTCGTTCTCGCGCTTTGTCGACGAATGCCGCATCCCCCACGCTAAGTGTCTCATCGAGGAGGAGGACATCAGGGAGTACTTCAGTCGCGACCGCAAAGGCTAGGCGGGATAGCATCCCACTCGAGTAATATTTTAAGTGGAGATCCGCGAATTCACGGAGCCCCGAGAATTCCCAGATCCCCTCCACTTTGGCAAGCATCTGCCTTCTCGAAAATCCCAAGAGCGCACCGTTCAGCAAGATGTTTTCATAGCCGGAGAGTTCGTAATTGAATCCGGCACCGATCTCAATCAAGGGAGCGATGCGTCCGTCGACTGAAACGCGACCGGTGGTCGGCGGATAAATCCCAGCCAGCACACGCAAGAGTGTACTCTTCCCGGCGCCGTTTGGCCCGAGGACTCCAACACGTTCACCCTGCTCGATTCTCAAGTTAATATCACTAAGGCCCCAGAACTCATGTTGCTGGTTTCCTTGGTCATTCCTGATGAAGAGGTCAAGGAGTGCCCGTTTCAGTGAGTAGTATTTGTCGTGATAGGTCACGAATCGAAGAGAAACATCTTCAAGTACGATCGTTGGGTGGTTGGACATTGGTACGCCTCGATCAGAGTCGGAACACTAACTTGTCTTCGTACGCCTTGAACGTGGCATACCCAAGAGCGAGCACGGTGGCTGCAATTCCGGTGGTGATCCCCAGTAAAACCCCGGAAGGCCAATCACCGTCGTGAATAATCACCTGGAAGAGTCGAATGAACGGGTAGGCAGGATTGAGTCGAAACTTCCACTGAATCGACTCCGGAAGGTAGCTCAGTGGGTAGATGATAGGTGTCGCAAAATACCAAGCTTGGAGCAAGACCGTGATCAAGTGTCCAAAATCTCGATAAAACGTGTTCACAATACAGACAATAAGACTTAACCCTAAGACAAATGTCGCGTACAAAATTAATACGACTGGAAGCAACAGCAGTGACAAATGAAAACTTGCTCCTAACGGAATCATCATCACGAAAAGTGCTGTCATCGACAAGACGAGCATGGTGAGGTTCAAGAGCAATCGAGAGACGGGGAAGACGAGTTTGGGCACATAAATCTTTCGGATCAGTACTTCATTGGCAATGACGCAAATAGAAGCATCGTTGACTGTGCTTGCCAGGAGTGCCCAGGGGACCATCCCTGAGAAGAGATAGAGGGCGTAGTTTTCGGCGCCGTGAGCCCGGATTAGATTGGAGAAGACGACAGAGAGAGTCGCCATCATCAGAATCGGATTTAAGAGTGTCCAGAAGAACCCGAGGAGGGAGCGTTGGTAACGGACTCGGAGATCTTGTGAGACGAGATTCTGGATGACGGGCCAATAGCGATAGAGATCGAGGAAATCACGACGGAGCCGGTTAAGCCAGGACAACCCCGACCCATTGGCCCAAGCGATCGGGAAGAGATCGCGGGCTGTTGAAACCTGGCTCGACATAGTGATCGGAATCCTTTCCTACGTTTCACCAACGATTCGGCACTGAGAAACGGTCACCGGATCTGAGGCAAGAAAGCGATGAAGATCAAATAGGTTGGAGAGGAGATCGACGAAGATCATACGTGCCGTCCACCGTTTGGGAAGGCCAATCATCGCGATCTCCGATCAATGGATCAGTCGTTCTCGGGTATCGGATCGACACCTTCTATGATCCTCCGACTAATGATTCGTCCTCGCTGACCTGTATCGAGCTTGCGGAAGTAGGTCCGCCGGAGCGACTTGAGCCATCGGATCTCCCGCCCCTCATAAGAGATCTGGACTCGGACCAGCATTGGTCCTTGATGGCTGATGGCTCGGCTTACTGTGTCGGGAACCGCTCTGTTCGAGGTGATCTCGAGGTACGAGAGACCCATCCCGTGGCTCAGGCTTGGATAATCAAGTGATGCAAGCTCAGTCGCCGTTGTCCGACCGTAAGCTTGCTCCTGAAGCATCTGCATGTAATGATACGCGCCGTCGTCCAAGACAAAGAACTTCACTGGCAGTCGTGCCCGGGCAGCGGTCGAGGCTTCGAGACCGGACATAAGGAAGCAGCCGTCACCGGTCACACAGGCGACGGGGAGGTCTGGCCTAACCCTCTTGCCACCGATCGCTGCCGAAACAGCCCAGCCCATGCTCTGGTTATCCGCCGGGGTGAAGTAGCGTCGTGGCGCTGTCCTTGAAATCACTTCTGCGGCCCAATGTGTCGAGGCTGTCACATCAATGAAGATCAAGCCCTCATGCCCCATCACCTGACCCAGGATCGTGAGGAAGTACTTGGGATCGACCGCGTCCTTGATTACGGGTTGCTGATGATAGGAACGTTCGAGAGACCGATCAACTTGGATCCGCTCGACTAACTTCGCGTCAGGAGCCCTCGCAATGTGCTGGCGATCCCCAATCAGACGTGAGAGGAAGAGCTTTGCGTCCGCATGAACAGCGACTGATGTCGGTACATTGGCGCGGAGGACTCCTGGATCATGATCAACGTGGATCAGGTGCGCCTTCTGAGGGATCGAGTAGTTCGCCGTCGAGACCTCACTAAACCGCGTTCCGACGGCAAGCACGGTGTCAACACGCCGAAACGCTCGCTCGGCAGCATTGGTACCGAAGGAGCCGTAGCCCCACCCGACTGCCAGCGGATGATGATCACTGATCACTCCTTTACCGCTGACGGTCGTTGCTACGGGCGCTTGAAGGAGTTCCGCAACGGCTTGCAGTTCTCCCGAGGCCTCAGCGCAACCGAGACCGGCATAGATTCCGACACGATGGGATCGGTCGCAGAGCAAACGGACGGCCGCACGATACCCCGACTCATCCCAAGGTGGCATCAATTCCAGTGGAACTGGATGATCGTAGTTCCAGACCTCTGAGTACAAATGATACGGAATCACAACACCAACCGGTCCTTGAGGCCCAGACCGGGCGAGTCGGAATGCTTGATGGATTGCTGCCTGGATCTGCCCCTGGTGGGAAACTGCAATGACCCCTTTGCAGACCGTTCGCAAGATCGCTGTGTTGGAGAGTCCGTGGACTTGGGTGGTATATGCCTGGGGACCGCGTTCAACATCCGTGACGAGTGCGACGATCGGGCTCGAATCGAGAAGTGCCTCGCCAATTCCCGTAAGTGCATTAGTCAGTCCAGGTCCAGGGATGACGGAGCAGACCCCAACCCGACCGGTAACCCGCGCCGAGGCATCCGCCATCACACTGGCGGCCGACTCGTGGGCGACCAGTAAGTAAGGCAACTGGGCCGCTTTCATCGCATCCCAGAACTCATTGTTCTGAGCACCGGGTACTCCAAAGACACAAGGAGTCCCCTCGGCACGGAGTGCGCGAACCGCTGCGCGGGCACCTGTCATCCGTTGAGGTAGGATCGTCGAGGATACGGGAGTATGAGTCCGGGTACCACTTGGCATTAAAGGGAGTGGTTGCTGACGGCCAAACGCGTTCTGTCCGACTGCAAGACTACCGAGCCCGGTAGAGCCTATGGCTCCGAGCACCGTCCGGCGTTTCAGATCCACACCAGGGTCCTCCCGACCATCAACTGCCTCTCTCGGTGTTACGTAGTCACCCAGAGCAGACAGTCTCCTTCCAACTCCTCAACAACACCCTCATCGGAAAAAAGCGAGGGCTTGATCAGTGAAGAGGCGGCTTTCCACGCCAAATTTGTACAAAACTCGGATTGACCACTCTCGGAAGCTCTCGTAGAAGCGATTTATTAAGAACCAAGAAGGATGAACCAGAATCTCCTGCCCCATCATCCGTTCTGAGGCAACAGTCAACACAGGGAGCGAGAGACCCTTGTCGAATCCACAACGGACCCTCGGACAGGGAAGCGAACCGGTCACACTTTATCTAGACGCCAATCCGTTGGCAGATCGTCACCTGACCGGAATCGGACGGTACACGGCTCGGATCGCACTTGCTCTCGGACAACATCGACCAATACGGTTTTTCTCTAACGGAACTGAATTACTCTATCGAGGGCCTTGGGACGGTGGGCTCGACCAAGATCTCGGCAGGTTCGGACGGCAGGTCTGGAAGAGTCCCCGAATTCCCTTTCAACTAGGACCGGAACGCAGTGCTGGAATCTTCGGTTGTCTTCGTCCGATCGAGAAGCTCTTCCCATTCGAGATTAGCATCCTCCACGATTTCACCCCTGTTGTCGTCCCTCAGACCCATTCTGAACGCACTCGAGGGATGTTCCGTGGTTTTTTTACCCGGAGTCTCTTGTCATCGGACCATGCTCTTGCCGTCTCACATGCGACGAAGGCCGATGCAGGTTGGCTCTCGACGTTCGAACCATCGCGGATCACCGTTGCCCACTCGGGTCCGAGCCTCTGTGTTGAGTCGCACCAGGATCAGAAACAGGTGCTCCGCCGCCCTGAGGTCGGGCTTGTTGTCTCCACGCTAGAACCGAGAAAGAACCCTCAATTCCTCCTCGACTGGTTCCAGGAGACAACTGTCCTACCCGAGAATGCAGAACTCTGGTGGGTGGGTCCGATCGGCTGGCTGGCGTCCAAACGGATCCTCAAGTCGACACCGAAGCAGAACGGACAACGAAAGGTCCGTTACCTAGGTGTGGTAAGTGATCGGATCCTCTGCCGGCTCTACAAAACCGCAGGTTGGTCCATCTACCCATCCCTTTACGAAGGGTTCGGCTTCCCTGTGCTCGATGCACTTCGGCACCGCTGCCCTGTCCTGGCCAGTTACAACAGTGCACTACGTGAGTTCGAGTCCGAGGGGCTCCGTTTTTTTGACCCACACGATCGCGCCACCGTTGATCAAGCCTGGCTTGAACTTCAAGAACGAGATCCTGGGCAGATCTCAATCGAAGCCCTTGATCAGCACTACTCCTGGGATCGTGTCGCCCGACAACTCTTGGCGATCATCGATGCTCACTTCTCCGAGCGTCCCCAACTCCTGGCGGCATAATTCAGTGGGAGCTCGGCCAGAATCCGTCATCTGTCGGACCCTCGAAGTGATGAGGGTCCGACAGCACAAAGACCGTGTCTTACATCACGTCTCAACGAAGGGACGAAACCGTTAGACCGTTGGTTCCCACCCTGGAGCGTAGCTTCGGCTCCAGAGTTTCATGGCCTCGGAATCGTTGAGAATCTGGCCATTCGCTGGATTACAGTGAAGTGCTCGTTCCGTCCGATGAGCGATATTGCCGAGGTGGCAGAGCAACGTGCTCTTGTGTCCTTCAAGAATCTCGGCGTGGAGTTCTCTTGGGCGTTCGGAACGGATTGCGCTTACGAAGTCAGCGATGTGCTCCGGTTCTCCTGCCGTACCGTTCACCTTCTTCAACGGCTTGTTGGAAGCATCGTAGATCGTGTAGGAACCGTTCCCAAATAGATCGAGTGCTCCATCGGTCCCAAAGAACGTGACGAAAGGTCCGGGGGCATGACGATTACAACTGAGACCCTGCCAGTCGAGAGTTGCGCCTTCATTGAAGCGGAACGAAACCGAATGGGTATCTGCGGTCTCTTGGTCATCGTCGAAGACGTAACGTCCACCACTACTGACCACCTGAACCGGATAGTCGACACCGAGGCCCCAGCGAGCAAGGTCAATCGCGTGGACACCGTTGTTGCCAAGCTCTCCATTCCCCCAGTGCCAGAACCAATGCCAGTTGTAGTGCACAACGTTCGACTTGAAGGGCTTCCGCGGCGCCGGTCCTTGCCAGAGCTCGTAATCAAGTTCGCTCGGTGGTGTTGACGGGTCAGTCGTCCCAATCGAACCACGACCACTAGTGTACCAGCAACGGGCATGGTAGACGCGGCCAATCGCTCCCTCATGGAGCGCCCCGATTGCCTCGATCACTTGCGGGCTGCTCCGTCGTTGCGTACCGAGCTGGACCGCACGGTCATGGACCCTCGAAGCCTCAACCATCAATTCCCCTTCTTGAGGGTTATGACTGCATGGTTTCTCGACATAAACATGCTTGCCGGCCTTGCAACCGTAGATCGTCGCTGGTGCGTGCCAGTGGTTTGGTGCGGCACAGACGAGTGCATCGACTTCCTGATCATCAAGAATCTGACGGAAGTTACCGATGACTTCGGGTGTGGTTGAGTTCTTTGACGAAACCGCTTGGGCAACTTGTTCGGCCCGATTCTGGTCGACATCGCAGCAATACTTGACGATGACGCCAGGTTGTTTTGCAAAACCTTGGGCCAAGGCACGGCCTCGGCTGAGACCCATCACTCCGACAACAACTCGATTGTTGGGCGAGTTTCCCCCTTGGGCCCACCCCTTCGCGGCCACGAAGGCGGAACTACCAATGGCCGCACTCCCCGTAGTTAAAAATCCTCGACGATTCATCGATCCCGTCATGTTGAAAACTCCTGTTGTTGTCACTTGAGGATTGGATCATTCCAGGATGTCGGAGGAACCGATTCCTGGAACACCTCAGCCTAGATCAGCTCAAGACGGCTGTCCAGAAGGACAGCCGTCTCGGGATCTTAAGGCGGAGGATCACTCCAACTCTTGGAGGGTGATGACGTCAAGAGGGGAAGACTTAGGAGCCGGTGACACCTCTCCGTCGTTCCAAGAGAGCTTCGCGGCGTTCTTGGATGATCGATAAGAGGAGATCGGTCGAAGGCGATGGGACCTCGCTTGATGCGGGTACCGGCGTCGGTTCTTGCGTCATCGGGCTATCGGTTGTCAAACTCGCTGCCGAAGGTGCCGGGCTCGATGGTAAGAACGAACTCAGAACCGGGAATGCAGCGAGTGGGATCGGATCTCGGACGAAGCGGCCTCGTTCAAATGGACGGGGGTTGGAGACGGGAACTACCCGGTCGTTCACAAATCGGAAGAATTGCCCGGTCGGGGGGACCCCTTGACCATCCTCGAAGTCAGAACCAGCATCGGGGAAAAGTGATCTCTCTCCCGCATAAAGGAGGTCGTCCCCCTCACTCGGGAGGAACCGAACATTCCCAAATCGGCCAACGAGTGTATCTTGAGCCGTCCCACCCCGGAGCGTATTCTTACCGAACCAGCCAAAGAGTTGCGACGAGGCATTGTTCGCCGTGATCGTATTGACCCCACCGAGACCTCCGTTCAAGGTTGTCCGGATCGGGACCTCGGCAGCAACCGTAATGGTGTCACTCGCCCGCGATCCAAAGACAACGATCTGATCCAGCTCGGCGATAGGGGTCCGCAGACTATCAAGTTCGCCGTTGAGGGTCACAACCACCTCATCAACTGAGAGACCGACACCAATAATATTCGGGGTGGGGTTGATCAGCGTTCCGGGTGGCGGCGTGACGAGGAGAACTCCTCCAATCCGACGGACCGCACCGGTCTCTGTGTCACCTATGACGTTGAACGTCACGATACTTGACGCACTATTTGGATTTGGATCGGAGGGGCCGTCATCTGTAACCGTGAAAGTGAACGTATCGGTCCCGGTGAAATTGAGCGGAGGAGTGTAGACGAGGGATCCTGTCGACGGGTCAAAGTCGGTCACCGTACCGACAGTGTCAGTAAGGTCAATATCGAAGACAATCTCTTGCTCGAGATCAGGATCTCCGTCGTTACCGTCCAACACAATCGTCGCAGCGGTATTGAACTGAAGATCCTGGAGGGTCGGATTGGCCTCCGGAGTCTGGTTGATGATCTCACCAGGCCCGACACCGATGTTCACGACCGCATCAGCACTACTAAGGTTTGGCGTCGGTTCACCGTCATCGATCACGCGATAGGTAAACGAATCGGTCCCATTGAAGTTCGCGATCGGTGTATAGTCAACGGTCCCGTTTACTTCATCAAAATTCGCGAGCGTACCGCTGATGGGCGGAGACGTCAGCTCAAACGTCACCGTCTGTCCCACATCAGAATCATTCGAATCCCCGCTCAGGCTGATCGTTACCGTTTCATTCTGATCAATGTTCTCGGTAACAGTTGACGCGGTTGGCCGATTGTTGTCGGTTATCGTCAAGGTAATTCGCTGAGTATCGAAGTTCGCAACCGCATCGAGTGTGGTATTGCGGTTTACTTGATCCCGGACCCCAACAAGGAGGTCAATTGTCCCGGTAAAGCCGGTATTGGGGACAATTGTCACTTCACCTGAGTCGCTTACGGTCGCCGTCGCATTGGCAACAGGGGCGAATGTTCCGTCTGGGCCAACGCCACTCCCGATCCCAAAGGTAAGTGTGTCGTCAGGATTGGTATTGATCGCCGTCAGTTGGAAGGTACTCGTCTCTCCAGGGGCAGCGATCTGATCTTCGATCTCGCCGAGAATCGCTCGTTGGTTCTCGGTGTTTGCGATCACCGAGACATCAAACGATTCTGTAGCAGTCTCTCCGCTTGAGGTGGTCGAGACCACAGTGACCATAGCCGATTCCCCCGCACTCGCCGTCCGGGTGTCCAAAAGAAGAACACCATCGGCACTATCTTGGAAGACGTCGGTATCGGAGATCAAAATTGGACTGATCGGCGTATCATCAGATGCACGCGCAACTTCAGTCATCAGTTGAAATGTTTCAAATCCGTCGACTAATTGACCAAAGATCGTGTGCTGAAAATCGAGGAACCGAGGCTGACCCGTGTTAATGAAGAACTGAGAGCTGTTGGTATCGTCGCCGGCATTTGCCATCGCGAGTTGGCCAGTGCCGTTGAAAACAATCTGAGGCACGAACTCATCATCGAATTCAAAGCCAGGTTGATCGATGTTACCGGTGCCATCTCCATTCAGTGAGCCGCCTTGCACAATGAACTCCGACCCTGGAAACCCAGTCGCGACACGGTGGAAGTTCTTCGTATCAAAATTCTCAAATGTCGTGTTTGGATTCTCTGTCGGAGAGGTATAGAACCCTTGATTCGTAAGGGCAAGGATCCGATCGACGGTCACCGGGGTCAGCTCATCAAAGAGCTGGAAAGTCAACGTACCACTAAAGGCAGGGTCATCGGTACCACTCGACTCGTGGCTGACATCAATACTGAGAAAGGTCCCATCGATAATCGATGCCGACACATTCGGGTTGTCCGATGAGACCGAGAACGACTGTACTTCATCACCACCATCAAGCGGGATGACCTGCCCTAGATTGGCCGGAACTGCTAGATCGTCGATCGGACCGATTGAGGCAACCATCAATTGCCGCCCTTCGAGTCCCTCGACCACCAAGCGGCGTCGGCGACCTCGAGAAGTCTCAGCGCGGCGATGCAGTGCTATCTGGGCGTCCGACTCTCGATTGTCGCGATCCCACATTGGAACGCCTCCGATCTCAACCTCGATTGCCCCGGCACAGCATCAATACTGGCCGCCAGGCAGAAAATCCCAAGTTAAGATCGGTTGGATCGGTTGTAAGCTTGAGACTGATCATAGCAAGAAGTCAAACGGCCACGCCCCAGAATCAATTCCTGAAGCGTGGCCGTCAATAAATCTACTTACTCTTCCAAAGAGAACTGTTCACTCCGACGATCAATTGTCACCCTTCGTCGAAAACTGGGTCGTGATCAGGCCATTATCAAGCTGCTGACTATACCCACCGCTATTGATCAAGTACTTCGAGAAGACCGAGAAGGATGGGAACTTGGAGAGATCAATCAGTTCAGAGAGGTCAGGAACGTCGGCTCCACCTGGAGCACCCGCCGCGTCGATCGTATCTTGCAGCCCACCGTTGACGATCAGATTGTAGAGAATCTGAGCCGATTGCTCGGATCGAGTGAACGAGAACCCGCTCGCTCGTTCCGGATAACTTGCAGCGACGGCCTTGAAATCAGGGTCATCGGCGAGGGAATCACCTCCGCGCAAGACACGCTCGAGGAGGGTTACCTCAGTTGAGATGAACAGCGTTTGGTCGGTGACTGCAAGGTTAAACGACTCCGGAAACTCCATCTGAGGAGCGTTCTGACCTGCCGGGAGTTCAGGAATCGCTAATTCATAGATGGTAATTCCTCGGAAATCACGCTCAGCTGGCTTCGCTCCGGCCATTGCGAAGAGTGTGCTAAGGGTTGAGCGTAAGGTTGTGGCGTCGTCTAGTGCGATCCCCACAAGTGATCGTTGATCTTCTTGAGTCAGTTCCTCAACGTCCTTCGCATTGAAGTCAGCGATGATCGTAATCCGATCACCGAGTGGTCCGAAAATATCGTCTTGGATTGAAAGAGTCTCGTTGTTCGGACCGACCATGCTTTGTTCAAGGACATCGAAGAAGTCAGGTAGGAACGTGTTAGCAAGGTCTCTGATCGCGACGAATGCAGCGTCAAGGTCCCAGCTTAGGGTTTGATAATTGGTGACTTCTGCAGGAACCCAAGGCTCGGGAACGGTCGGAATCGCTGGGAGTTCGAAGACACGGAGGAGTCCGGTCGGACGTCCTGGGGTGTAAACAAACGTCTTCGCAATGGTGTCGTAATCATCAGTAGCAACATCGACCGTACCGCCGATTGCACGAAGCTGATTGAGCCCGAGGACTTCCATGAACATTTCGGCTTGGCCTGGATCCCCAAGTTGTTCGGCGGCGACATTCGCCAAGAGATCGATTAACTGACCAGAGTTGAGGTACCACGTTAATGCAGATCCGGATCCAAGCTCGTCCATCACGGCTTGGAAAGCAGGGGTCGTCGCCAATGAATCCTCGCGACCACTGGCATTGGCAACCAACTCTTTCATGGCATCGACGCCAAGACCAATGTAATAGATACGTTGATTGCTTGCCCAGACGACGGAAGGTTGGTCTTCTTCTGGGGTCAGTACATGAAGCGTCATCCCCATAAACGTCTCGGTCTGCTCGGTTGCTCCTTCCTCGACGGCGAGCTTGGTGAGGCCGGTCATGATCGACTCCATTTGCTCAGCCTTTGCACCAGCGTCAGCCACCAGCAAGACACCAACCGGGATTTCTTCATCGGGCTGGAGCGTCATTGCAAGCCAAGTCGGTCCTTGCGGAGTCGCAAGAACCTCTGTCAGCGAAGCACCTAATGCCTCTTCGACCTGAGTATTTGCTTCATCAAGCCGATCACTGATCTCTCCCTTAAGTTCTTCCAAGGCAGGATCTGCGAGCATTTGGCCAATCTGACTACGGCCAATCGCGTCGCGAATCTCAGAGGCCGAATCGGCACTGATTAGAAACACTGTTGATTCAGGGAGTGCGGTGGCATCGGGCATCTGTCCGAATGCCCGAGGCGTTGAAGCCAACCCAATTGAGAAGAGGATCAAGGTCGAAAGTGCGGCAACCCGGGTGGGTAATCGCATTGCAGAAACTCCTTCTGAGTGCGTAAAGGGAGAGAGAAACAGCGAACAAGATGATCAAAGCCGAAAGTAGAGCAACGGCCTTGATGTGGGGGTAAGCAACCGCAAGTCATCCAAGGACTGTTCGAACTACTCCAAGCAAAGTGCCACGCTTATAAACGTGTACAAGCTGGAAACTGATGATCGAGACTCGCCCAAAGGAAGCGAAAAAGGTACCTTGGGACAGGTTTGGTCCTCGATATTACTCACTGGCAGCATCTTCGGATTCTGCACGCTCTTCGAGGTTAGGAGAGGTAACAGCCGGGTCACCAGCCTTGAGTCGTCTCGGGGAATCGAGGTAGCGATATCCACTGTTGGGATTTTCACGATCGTAGGCGAACGCATCACGATTCATCAGAAAGTCAGTGACGTAGTTGATCGGGATCGCGAAGCCAAGATTATCTCCTTCGGAAGCCTTCATGTTCGTGACACCGATCACTTCACCTCGGAGGTTGAAGAGCGGTCCACCTGAATTACCAGGGTTAATCGCGGCGTCGGTCTGAAGATAAACCAAACCATCAAAGTTTCGTTTCAGTGTGCTCAAGATCCCTTGCGAGACACTACGCTCGAGGCCGAGCGGATTTCCAACGGCAAAAGCTCCATCACCGGCATCAAGATCGTCAACCTGTCCGAGAACGACTGGCTCTACGGCAAGGTCTTCTGGAATCGGCAATTTGACGAGTGCCAGGTCGAGGAAGGGATTGACGGCGATAATTGCCACATCGTCGATTTTCCGACGTCGCCAACCGCTTGACGTCCGCTCATACAAGATTGCCGCGATCCGTGTCTCGCCTTCAATGACATGATGGTTGGTTACCGCAAATCCATCGTCATTAATGATGAACCCAGATCCGAGACCGCTTGGCGTTTCGATGGAGATGACAGCCTCGCCAAACGATCGGACCAACTCATTCACAGGCTTTTCCTCAAGAAGAGCCGACCGGAAGAAACGATCGGGGGGATTCCGTCGACCGGTTAACACTCCATCCGACTGCCCTATCAATGGATCGTCAGGAGCTGATCGTCGGACGATCTCGTCGAGGGGAATCCGGATAACATCAAAACCGAGATCAATATAGAGGGCCGTCTTTTTTTCAGCGAGCACGTCGCCCAGGATCGTGTGACCACCGTTAAGTTCGATCCGTTCTTGATCCGCGCGGGCAGTTCCGAAACCGATTGGTAGTGACGGACAAGGAACGCCGAGGATAGCTAGAATGCTGATCCATGTGAACTTGAAATACTTAAATCCGTCCATAAATTCCTTTCCTGCCTGGATTCGGGGAAAATTGTAGTCGAGTCACCGACCGATTCAAGGTGCCAAGCCTCCGAGGCCTCGGTCAGCCGTTGCCGATTCCTCGCTTACCTTCAAGTATGGTGAAAATCCATTCGACACGTCGACCTGCTGGATTTCTCGACCGTCAACCTCCCGGATCGTCGTGATCCGAGCTTCGGTACCCGCCAACTCCTCAATGAGTTTCAAACCCGCTTCACTTCCGAGCACGGAAACGGTTGTTGCGAGGCTGTCGGAGCTGATGCCGTTAGGAGCAATCACGGTCACGGCTCTCCGAGTTGTCAGTCCAATCCCGGTCTTGGGATCAACAATGTGTGAGTAGCGGATCCCCCCGACTTCCACGAAACGTTCAGTATCGCCGGAGGTCGAGACAGCGGCATTGGTTAAGTAAAGTATGTCCGGCTCCTGACCTTCTTCTGGCTCAATTGGCTGAATCGCGATTCGCCAGGCCTCACGACCCGGTGGCGGATCACCGACAACGATATCACCCGCACCGGCAACCAAGGCACATGCAATTCCATGGCTCCGGAGGACTTCCAACGCACGATCGGATGCGAATCCTTTCGCGATCCCGCCTGCATCGAGTTGCATCCGAGGCTTCGATAATCGAGCAGTCTGTGCGTCCTCATCGAGGATCAGATATTCCGAGCCGACGCGTCCCAACGCTTCCTCAATTCGTCCCTGTTCCGGAAGTTCGTTCCGACGTCGGGCTCGTCGCCAGAGTTTGACCACCGGACCAATGGTGATTTCAAAGGCACCGTTACTTTGTTCCCAAAGCGTTTTGGATCGGGCCAGGACCGTAAAGAAATCGTCACTTACAGGAACAGATGGTCCTCCGGACTGAGCCGCAAAACGCATTAATTCACTGTCGACTTGGTAATCGCTGAGGGTTGCATCGAGCGCAGCGATCTGGTCAAACGCCGCTGTTGCTGCCGTGTTTGCGAGGAGCTTGTTGTTACAGTATAAAAGAATTGTGAACTCGGACCCCATGTGCGTCTGGCGGAATTCAAACCGTTCCCAACCGTCCTCGACTGACTGGGAATTCTGTTTCCCAGAAAGGCCTCCCAGCACCACTAGGGTCAAAGCAACTTGATACATCCGGATCTCCAGATCTAACTGCCTTCGACGAATCCCTGCGTTTGATTTCTTGGAATTGATCTGACCCGAAAGCTCCTGAGATCAATCGGGAAAAGACTTCAGAGTCAACGCACCCTCAGCCTGACCAACCCGCCCGAGGAGACCCTCGCCTGATGAACCCATTTCGATCATACAATGGGTGGCCCCTCTCAATTGTTCTCGCCCTCGGAGTCGTCGGTTTCTCAGATGCCCAAGAGGCAGTGACTCCGGAAGCGATGGACCCATACAGCGAAACCATCCCCGGAACTGAGATCACCTTCGAGATGATCCCCATTCCCGGTGGCACGTTCCAGATGGGAAGCCCCGGATCGGAGGCAGATCGCTTGGAGCACGAGGGCCCAGTGCATCCCGTCAAGATTGCGCCCTTCTGGATGGGCAAGCACGAAGTCACTTGGGATGAATACGACGAGTTTGCGTTCAAGTTCGATCTTCGGCGCAAAGAGCGTTCGGGAATCGATCCCAAAAGCCAACCCGAAAGCGAACAAAAGGCCGATGCGATCACACGTCCCACGCCTCCCTACGCTGATGAGACATTCGGACTCGGTCGCGAAGGACAACCCGTCATCTGTATTACCTGGCACGCGGCAATGGAATATTGCCGATGGCTCTCAGCAAAAACCGGCCACACCTATCGGCTCCCGACCGAGGCTGAGTGGGAATACGCATGCCGGGCCGGCACAACCACCGCCTACCACTTCGGTGATGACCAAGACGCACTCGCTGACCACGACTGGTTCTTCGAAAACTGTGAAGGACCTCAAAAAGTCGGCATGAAAGAGCCAAACCCTTGGGGCCTTTACGATATGCACGGGAATGTCGCGGAATGGGTCTTGGATCACTACGTCGAAGACGTTTACAGCTCGCGTTCCCAAGACCAGCCGGCGGATCGACCGATCGTCATACCTAGCGAATACGAATATCCTTACGTCGTCCGCGGTGGTTCATGGGACTATGATCCATGGGACTGTCGGAGTGCGGCGCGGAGCTATTCGAACCCCGATTGGAACTACCAGGATCCCCAGCGACCACAGAGCATCTGGTGGCATACGGACGCCACCTTCGTGGGGTTTCGGATCGTCCGTGCCTTTGACGAGCAACCGGAACTTGAAGGATTGACCTCGAAGATGGTCAAAGGGCAAGGGGTCAAAGAAGACGCTGAAGACTGATCCCTACTCGAACACATCGATCACACAAGTGATCTCTGAATAACATCGAGTCTCTTGTTTGATCGGACCGACTCAAGGCGGACCGGAGAGGAACGATCCGTCTTGCGACCGTTTTCTTCCCTGACACTACATTACATTCTCGATCCAAACCCAGAACAGGAGATTCACCATGACCGGCCCCAAGGGTTCTCGACGTACATTCTTGAAGACCTCGGCTGTCGCGAGTGCGGCAACCTTGGCATCGACTACTCCTGTCTTCGCTGCTGGCACTGATACCTTAAAGGTCGGCGTCATCGGCTGCGGCGGTCGTGGTACGGGCGCTGCTGAAAACATCTGTGAAGCTGCCAGCATCGCTGGAAAGAGCGTGAAAATTCACGCGATGGGTGAAGTCTTCGAAGATCGACTCCGAAGCAGCTTCAACCGCCTCTCCAACAACAAGAAGTGCGAAGGGATGATGGATGTCACCGAGGATCGCCTCTTCCTCGGTTTTGATGCATTTCAGAAGGTCATCGACTGCTGCGATCTGATCATCCTCGCAACTCCTCCGGGCTTCCGTCCGCAACACCTCGAAGCTGCGGTTGCAGCGAACAAGCACATCTTCTGCGAAAAACCTGTCGCCGTTGATGGTACCGGGATCCGCAAGGTCCTTGCTGCGGCTGAGGAAGCGAAGAAGAAGAATCTGGCGATTGTTACCGGAACACAACGACGCCACCAAGAGGGCTACTTGAAGTCACTGGAGAAGATCCACGGTGGTGCCATCGGTGACGTCGTTACCGCGCGGGTCTTTTGGAACCAGGGAAACATCTGGGTCCGTGATCGTCAGCCTGGAATGGATGACATGGCCTACCAGGTTCACAACTGGTACCACTTCCTCTGGCTCTGCGGCGATCATATCGTTGAGCAACACGTCCACAATATTGACGTCGCTCGATGGGCCTTCCAAGACATGGTCCCAAGCTCTTGTGTCGGGATGGGCGGCCAACAAGTCAACACCAGCGAAGGGTTTGGCCAAAGCTACGACCACTTCGCCGTGGACTACGCCTTCGCCGACGGCCGTCATGTCATGAGCATGTGCCGACAAATCAACGGCTGTGCCAAAGATGTCTCGGAGTATATTGTCGGAACGAAGAGCACCGTTAATCTTCGACCGGGTAACTACAACTTTGCTGACAAAGAGATCGGCCGTCTCCGGATCCGGAAGGAAATGAACCCCTACGTCCAGGAGCACATTGATCTCCTGAACAGCATCGCCGACAACGCACCCTTGAACGAACTGAAGCGCGTGGCAGAGAGCACCCTGATGGCGATCATGGGACGTGACTCAGCTTACACCGGTAAGGAATTAACCTGGGAAGACGCGTTGAACTCGGACTTGGATACTTTCCCAACCGAGCTTAAGTGGGGACCCCGTCCTGACATCACCCTTCCGCTTCCCGGTATCGCACTCGCCGAATTGAGCTGATTTCTCAGTCTTTTGAATCGTCGAAGGAAAGCGACCAGCCCGGCCGGGTCACCGGTCGGGCCCCCTCCGGGTGAGGGACTGTAAGTCGATCGTAGAGTTCGGGGCGCCGCGCCGCGAGGTAGCGCCGACCAGATGCATTGTTGTATGCATCGGGAGTAAGTGTTGAGACGGCGAGTCCATCGCCGAGGGTCGGGCACTCATCGAGAATTTCACCGTGGGGATCGAGTATCATCGCGAGCCCCGGTTTGATGGTGTCATCGTCGATACCGATCGGATTTGAGAACACATAGTAGACCCCGTTCTCCCAAGCCCTTGCCGGGAGCCAGCGGAGGAGCCAACCACGTGCCTTCGGTCCTTGGAATTCCAGCCGGAGTCGACTTGGATCCTTCACCCGATTTTCCCAGAGCGAACGGTCGACCGAACCACGCCCTGGCATCGCCGACGGGGTACAGCCTGTCACATGAGGCGCCACAATCACTTCAGCACCGAGAAGGGTGGTCGCCCTTGGGTTTTCGGGAAGGTTATTGTCATAGCAGGTCAAGATCCCAATCTTGACCCCTTTGGCCTCGAAGATCGTATAGTCAGCACCAGGACTTAACGCGGGATGAATAAAGGGGTGGAGTTTGTGATGCTTGGCAAGGAGACCCTCGGGCCCGACTGCTGCGTACGAATTGTAGATTCTATCTTCACGATCCCGTTCGACAAGACCTGCCATCACGATGAGCCCGGTCTCCTTGGCAAGATCGATCAAAAAAGCGGTTGAAGGACCATCCGGTACGAACTCAGCCCAATCGAGGAGTTCGTTTCGTCCCAAGCGCTGCAGGACCGTGTAGCCCGTCACCGCACATTCATGGAAACAAACCGCATCTGCTCCCCGCGAAGCCGCCTCAAGCGTCAGGTTGCGGATCCGATCGAGATTGTACTCCTTATCGCCATCACGATGCTCGAACTGGGCGGCGGCAAATCGGATCTCACGCATTGTTCCAGTTGTCTCCGGTTCGGTGCAGTCATTCTTGGGGTTCGATAATTTCAAGTTCCTGGTCGACCTCAACATCTTCCAAGACCGTCTCTATCCCTGAAGGCCAGGTGATCGTCAAGGTGTCGATCTTCGAAATCTCGCCGAGCCCGATGACGAGACGGCGGTCGTGGCTTGAGTAGAGACTTCCTCCCGAGGTCACTTGTCGGTGGATCGTGGTCCCAGGCCCCTCGACAACAACCGATGTCCCAATCGCATCTCGGTTACTCAGGGTCCCCGTGAATGCCAGTCGGATCCAATGTCGATTCTCAAGAGGAGTCTGATTCATCAAGATTGCGGGCGGGCCGTCCTTGTGATTGATCACCAAGTCGATATCGCCGTCACTGTCGAGGTCGCCTTTGGCAAGCCCACGGCCAACATGCAGTTCGTTGAAGTAAGAGCCGACTCCTCGTGTTGAGATCCGAAACCGGCGGGTTGATGAGCCTGGATCCACAGACTCGTTCCGGAGGAGTAGCGGCGGTTCCTCATATCCGTAGTCGGGATGGTTATCGTCGACATTCCCGTTCGTCACAAAGCAGTCGGGCCAACCATCGGAGTCGAAGTCGGCAACCGCACACCCCCAACCGACATAGGGCCGACTGTCTTGCGAGAGTCCATAAAACGGGGTCATATCCGTAAAAAAGCCACCACTCGTATTGCGGTAGATTGTGTTGTACTCATCGCGGAAGTTGGTGACGAAGATTTCGGGGTTACCGTCACCATCGACATCGGCGGCATCGACTCCCATCCCGGACTGTGCGCGACCATCAACATCGAAGGCAGCACCGGTTGTTTCAGCGGCGTCGGTAAAGGTCCCGTCATCGTTGTTTAAAAAGAGGTAGTTCGGCGTCTGGTCATTGGCAACATAGAGGTCGATGAGTCCATCGCTGTTGAAATCCGCTGCAATGACTCCAAACCCATGTCCATCATCCCGTCCAACTCCGGCTTCGTCGGTGACGTCAGTGAACTTGAGATTGCCGTCATTACGAAAGAGCACATCCTTCGCAGTCCTGATCTTTCGCGGTGAACAGTAGAGCCGGATGTCATCATCAGCATAACCACACCACTCATCATCTTCGGGCAACCGCCAGTCCCCCTGGATCGAGACATAGAGGTCAAGGTCTCCATCACGATCGTAATCAAGCAAGGCGCCACCTGAGGCCCAGTTCACGAGCCTCCGAATCGTCCCATCAGGATCGGTGACGGTCCGGTCAGTGTTTTCGATCCCGGCTTCAGCACTGATCTCTGTGAAGGTGCCATTGCCGTTGTTCCGGTATAGCCGGTTGGGGCCGTAGCAGGCGAGAAAGACGTCCTGGTCTCCATCGTTGTCGAGATCGCCGGTGACGATCCCATGACAAAACCCTTGGAATCCAAGTCCTGACTCCGCAGTCGCGTCTCGAAATCGATCATTCCCTTCGTTGATAAAGAGGCGGTTGGGACCGGACTCCACCGTTCCGAGCGGAAGCCTCGTGCAGGTCCCAAAGTAGAGGTCCATCAAACCATCGCCGTTGGCGTCGAAGATAGCAACTCCGGACCCGTTGGCGGTTGGATAGTGCTTGTCTTCGGTCATTCCGGAAACCTGGTCGAAGATGATCCCCGCTTCTGAAGTGATCTCGACGAACCGAAACGGACTGGATGGTTGTGGGATCAAGGGGTTCGCAATCGAAGATTCCAAGCTCCCCACGTCAACAGGCTGAAACGGTTCTTGCCTCGGTTCATCTCTGGTGGTGTTCGTTGTTGAAGACTCTTTAGGCCCACAACCGATGACGGCGACTCCAAGCAGGAACACCACAAATCCACGCGTAGTCATCGCGACTGGAGCAAAACAACAGTTAATTCCGAGCAGTGTCATCGGTCGGAGTTCCTCAAGATTGCGCCAAGCCTGCCGTTCGCCTTGATCATAACAGATCAAATCATCGTGGCATGCGAGAAAATTGATTCCATTGTTGCCGAGGATCGCTTGAATGGGGAATCAAGCCAAACGTTGAGTCGCCCAGCGTCGATCTAGATCTATTGAGCAATTGCTAACTCTTGCTGAGATCCGATCCTGCTCCGACAGCGCTACTGAGTGGAGACCTCCCGTGATTCCTCGACTTTGGTTACGGTTCCTACTTACGTCAGGTTTGGCCTTTTTCGCAATCTCAGCCAACTCAGTCGCCTCTGAAGCGACCCCTACAACCTGGGCGATCACCGAAGCGGTAGGGCGTGGACGAGCAATCCTCTCCGAGGATCAGTCAATCCCAGAGTCCGTCGCCGCAAGTTGGACGACTTTTTTTAACGGCATCTCAGGTGATCTCGAAACTCTTGCCACAACAACCGACGCATCCGAGCGCCAGAGATTAATCCAACGTCTTAATCGAGCGGGGGAGTCTGCTCAGTCGAGTGGTTGGCAGCCTGCAGCTTCGGTCGCGATCGCGATCGCTGAGTGGACTCAACCACGGCTAAAACTCTCCGACTCTTTCCAGAAACTCAGGAACGGAGTTCAGGGCGCGTCCACGACTGCTTCCTCCAATGCCTGGCTCACATTTACCCAGGAACTTGAGCGGACTCTCCTCGCGTTTGATTCCGCGGAGTCTGTTGCCGAACGCTTGACCGCTTCGAAGCAGCTCGCAATTCAGCACAGGGCGCTCGAAGAGACCCTTCGGGCCCATCCCTGGCCACCGGGAGTTGAAGTTGACGATGCAATGGCACGACTCTTCGGCCGTCCTAATCTGACTGCAACGGCCGATCTAAGCATCATCCGTCCGTTCCTCGATCGCGATCCGGTCGAGGCGGAAACGATTTTCTTTAAGGGGCAGACTTCTTATGTCACCCCGGGTCCCCGGACCGGATTCGGGCTCTTGGCAAATCCTCACGGAATTGAATTCTACAACAGCCAATATAGTTACTCGACGACGCCGATCGCGGGTTTTCAAGAACAGGTCGCGAGCCGGCAGGAAGGCCGGCTTATCGCCCGGTTTTATCAATTTTCAGCGACGGCGTTTAATACGAACCATGTCGAAGTCTTTGCTCTCTTGACACCTGAAGGGCTTTCGCTGACCCCTCGAAATAGCCCAAGCATTACCGCCTCATTCGACGCGCAACCCCAGCCAGGTCACGTACCACATATCGTCGGAACTTCGCTCTCCGTCGCTGGTTTTGATCGCGATCGAATTCTCGAACAGGTGGAAGAACAGGCACTGCCGGAACTCCGTCAAGAGACAGCACAAGGGACGGACGAACTCTCCCAATATAAGGCTGCCGAAGAAGCTGCGAAGCAGAACGCCGAGTTACGCCAGTACTTGATCGGGAATCAAACGCTACAGTTCCCGACTCGCGAATTGACGATCCTTGATGGCTTAGCCCTCACCCAACTCCAGCTTGCTTCGGATCCGTCTCGGGTGTCTGGGAGTGGTCTGCTCCGATTCCTCGGGAGTTCCGATCAAATGGGCTCGACCTTTCCGAAGCCAGAACAACTCAGAGTCCCAGGTCCTGGAGCCACTATCGATCTTCAGCTCAATTCGATCCTGAACAACGCCATCAACAGCTTCTACCAACGTCCAGAGATCGCTCAGATTGAGAATCTCCTCGTCAGTCTCATGCCCTCCGAGACCGAGGGCGACGCTCCAATTGTCAACGTTGAGCGCAATGCTTCTTACGCGGCGTTCCTGAAGACTGCTGAGCAACTGAAAGAGAACCCGGATGCCCTCACGATCCGCCTCTTCAAGCCGGCTGAGCCACCTCAGATCGTGGTAGACCGTAACGGAGATCTTACCCTCGTCATCCGAAACTTAGTGATCGAGGTTCCTGCTCCCGATAATTTCAACCTCGGTGGTGAGCTCTTCAACCGGAACGCGCCCTCACGAGACGTGAAGGCGATCAGATTCGAATTCGGTCGCTTCGAGCTGAACACCAAATTACAAGTGACCCCGACCAAGAATGGCCAGAGCCTCAGCCTGAAAGGTGGGGTTAGTGGCTTCGATCTCGGTGGCAGGGAAACGACCGTTTCAACACTCGGTGCTGAGGAGTCAGATGCCCAGCAGCTCAACCTCGTTTACCGTTCAGGTGCCCTTGCGATCGTGATCGAACAACTCCGGGATCGAACCTTCTCGGAGGAGATCTCGCTCTCTGGCCAACTCCCCGGCCTCTTGATCAACTCGATCTCTGAGATAAATCCGACCGGTTGGATCAGGATTAGCGTCGTTCGAGACGCCAGCAGGCCGTTCGGGTTACTCTCTCAAGAGGAGAGCGCATTGACCACGCTCGAATAAGGCTCGAATCGTGCACACGCTGCCTCCCCCCATAAATCAATCAGAGTCGGGACTCGGGAGGCAGTATCACCTCCAAGTTCGCTCGCTCGAACTGCTCAGAACTGAAGGACTGATTTGCCCTTGATCAGATCAAAGCAAACGTAGAGACGCTCACCAACGCGGCACCAGCTGTTAGACCTCAATCGAGTCTTCGAGGCAACCTCGGTGAGTTTTTGGACTTCACCGCCTGGAGTTTTCGTCTGAATCAACTGACCGGGGTTCGTCACCTCGAATTCGAGTGTGAAGTCCTTCGAAGCAAATGGTGCTTGGAAGTTAATCTGCCGGCTGGTCAGATCAAGGTCAATTCTTGTCAGCGTCTTCGCTGCCCAATAGCGGGCGATCTCGGAGAGCTTCATCCAGAGCGTCTGATCTCGATAATGGGCGTCGAGTCGGCGGACTGCTTCCTGGAAGATCTTGAATCCGAGTTCTTCGCCGTTGTAGTAGATGCCAGGCCAATGGCAGACCATAATCGCCGGTTCATTCTGGTTGATCACTTCCGGAAGCCGTCCCCCCTGCCCGTTTTGCGTAATCAGGAGTTCGACCGAGCCGGGTGAGAGGCCATCCCAACCGCCGAACCAGTCGCCGGTGCAGCCGATGATCGAAACCACTGCCTTCGGATCATCGGAGTTGAGATCCGACGCGTTTTCGACCCTCGGTGCGACGCTCCGATTATCGGTGTAGAGATGTCGGAAATAGTGGGGAATCTCGGTCGAGAAGACGTCACGAACCGATTCCAGTGTCGCTTCCGACAACGCTTTCAAAGATCGGCTCCCAAATCCGCCGGGTGTCGTAATCCCTTCACAAGGGAGACCTACATTGCGGATCAAACGGAGGGCATAAGCAAGATAGTCGGCCAGTTCATCAGCGGAACGGCCTACGCTCCAGCCCCAGTTTTCCATGAACGCTTCAGACCGTTCCTTGTAGGGACGCCCAGTCTTGGTATTGATCACCCAAGTGTGAGTCACCATCTCGGGATGGATATCCCAATCCTCGGTCATGAAGTCTCGGACAAGTCTGAGGCTTTCGGTAAGCTCCCGGCGACTCCAACCGGTCATGTCGCGATCGATCCAACCGACACAGGCAGGATAGGGAACGATACTATACTTCCCCTTGACCCCATGATCTCGTGACCATTCGCCAAACTTCCGGACAAAGGAATCGGGGATCTCTCGAGGAAGAGACCGCCAAGGCTGTTTGTAACGATCCGGAAAAACTTCAGCAAACTGTGGAATACAGTAGTGCGCGAGGTTCACCAAGCAAGTGGAGTCGTCGATGATGAAGCTTAATGGGACCCTTCCCTTTGGGTTCAGGACCTTGACCTCGCTGGTCTGTGTTGGCCTAACCCCGGGCTCTTGACTTCTCCCGTGTTCGACGAAGAGCCCCGACGCGGCAACGCCCAGACTTGATTGCAAGAACTCGCGACGATTGGCCATCGTCCATCCTCCCACCTTACGACTCTGCACCTGATCGTTCGTTCGATCCCAATCTTGACTGATCGCCACGCACGATCAAGGACTCTCGGTCAGCGTTCGATGCTGATCGAACGTGGTCGGCTCTTCTGATTCACTTGCTTGAGGACACCTTCATGATAGGTTACTTCACCATTTTGTTTGATCCGTACTTGCCATCGCGTCGGGATGTTCCTGAGTCTCCCGCGTCCCCGGACTTCTCCACCCGAGAAATAGTGAATGTACCAGGTGTAACGACCTGATGGTCCATAGACCTTCACCTTTGGGGCGTCATCGGGAGCATCCGCATCGAGCCAGTAAACATTCTCAGGACCAAAGCCATTGGTATCGTCGACGTCGAGCTCTCCCCCTTGGGCACCGTTGCGGGCTTGGTAATAAATGTGAGACCCACCAGGTTCGATAACGTGAAGGTCGAGGTCGACCTCGGTATCCCAAATCAGGGTAAATTGCGGGTCGCCGACTTTGACATCAACGCCGCGGATTGTCTCGATTCCGTCCCCGAGTCGCGCAATCCCAAACTCACCGCCGCCGATCCCTGTGGACGAATCCTCAGCAGTCCGAAACGCTTCGGCGAGAAGTCGCTCAGGATCTAGTTGGATCTCTGTCGTGTCTGAGTTTGCAGTTGTCTCCATCGGACTCAAGGCGGTCGGATCAACAGATTCGAGGACCATCAGCTCATCATCAAACCCGCCTTGGAGATCCAGACCTTCTTCGACGCCAGTAGGACTCCCGAACTCCGCCTGGAATTGCGACTTCGGTCGCGTCGTTTGGAAGAGGATGATGAAGAAGATCGCGACCAAAACAATGATCGCGTGCGCGATGATCGAACCAGACCAACCGACCAAGAGCGATTCGATCGGCCCCCGGGTTTCATCACGCTCCTCCGGTGTATCACGGAGTGACCGGGGCTTGACCACGAGCCGGATCTTCCTCTTCAGGCCGCCGACTAACTGCTCTGCTCCGGTACGAGCCCCCGTCCTCGTTCCGATGCTCGGAGGGATCGGCCCGTGATCTAAGCCAAGATCGTGGGCCGTTGA
Source organism: uncultured Isosphaeraceae bacterium (assembly GCA_964510225.1). GTDB lineage: Bacteria > Planctomycetota > Planctomycetia > Isosphaerales > Isosphaeraceae > CAZEAN01. The sequence goes on along the minus strand of CAZEAN010000028.1, from coordinate 3,224 downwards.
GGGGGGATCGGAGGCTTGGAAGTCGATCGAGGGCTCCGGATTCATGATCTGCCTCCCTGGCTCGGTAGCTGGGTCTCAGAATGTGCCAAGTGTTATTTGTAAGGACTTTCATCCACCTGGTGACGCTTCAAATCTTATCATGATTGCAAGTCGGATCGAACGGAGGTCTAGTTGCATCACAACCACTGGGCTGGCTACAACGTAAGTTGTCTGTCTTCGATTGTTATCTCTCTTAGACGTTCTCGGGGCGTCTGAATTTCAAACGACAGAAAAATGAGCCGGAATCGTCCATGTCCATCGATGCACCTACTATCCGAGCACTGCTCCAATCTGTCCGTGACGGTTCAATCGGTCTGGAAGCAGCTGAACGTCAGCTCCGTTGGCCCACTCCCTTCGAGAAGGTGGGCGATTATGCCACCATCGACCACCACCGGAGGCTTCGTTGCGGCTTTCCGGAAGTGATCTTTGGGCAGAACAAGACGGCCGAGCAGATTGAAGGAATCCTCCAGGCCATGAACCGGCAGGAGGATAGTTGTTTGGTGACCCGTTTGGATCCGGAGGTCGCTCACCGTCTCCAGGCCACCTTCCCGGAAGGAGAGCACAACCCCTTGGCCCGAACCTTCCGACTCAGGCCACCGGGACCACCGGCAGAGAAGCTCGGCATTGTGAAAATTGTTACCGCCGGTACCTCGGACCTTCCGGTCGCTGAGGAAGCTCGGGTCACCGCAGAGTCCTGGGAGACCGACGTGAGTTTGGTCGCCGACGTTGGGGTTGCCGGAATTCACCGACTCCTCGGTCGCCTTGAGGAACTTCAAGGGGCTGACGCTTTAGTCGTCGTTGCGGGGATGGAAGGCGCGCTCCCGAGTGTGGTCGGAGGATTGGTGGATTGTCCGGTGATCGCGATTCCGACAAGCGTCGGGTACGGTGCTCACTTCGGAGGCCTCACACCATTGCTCGGGATGCTCAATAGCTGTGCCTCGAATGTTGTCGCGGTTAATATCGACGCGGGCTTCAACGGTGGCCATGTCTCGGCCTTGATCGCCCGACGGGCGGCACTCGCTCGGCTCGGACATTCCCCTTCAGATGGTCTTGAAGCCAAGAAAAAGAACTGACCCACAGGCGCGATTGATATGGAACTCGCCAGGATCAAGAAAACACCCGTGCTCCCTCGGCGCGACGCCGACGCTCACAAAGGACAATTCGGCTCTGTCCTCGTGATCGCGGGAAGTCGAGGGATGTCGGGAGCAGCGGCGCTCTCCGGTGCTGCCGCGATGCGATCGGGAGCAGGGCTTGTTCGGATCGCCTCTCCAGAGGAAGTCGCGCCGATTGTCGCGACCTTCGAACCCTGCTATATGACCTATCCCCTCGGACAGGATGATCGTGGTCTAATCGACTTCGAGCGATCGGTCGAGGATCTTTCTCGATTGATCGCAACAGCGGATGTCATTGTTGTGGGGCCGGGGCTCGGACAATCGCTTGAACTCCAAAAGATGATCGCCTGGCTCATCAACACGGCCCAACAACCCCTCGTGATCGACGCCGATGGCCTTAATAATCTGATTGGACAGGTCGAACTCTTCCAGTCACTGCAAACTCCCACGGTCATTACGCCTCATCCCGGCGAGTTTGCCCGATTGACCGGGAGCACCAACCCCGAGGTCCAAGCGAACCGCGTTCAAGCCGCTTCTGACTTTGCGGCGCGGTTTGATCAATTGATCGTCGTTCTCAAAGGGAGTCGGACCCTGATCACCGACGGCAAGCAACTCTTTGAGAACCAAACGGGAAATCCCGGGATGGCAACCGCAGGGTCTGGAGATGTACTCGCCGGAATCATCGGAGCATTGATCGGACAGAAGCTCCGCCCCTTCGATGCGGGAGTCCTCGGTGTCCACGTCCACGGACTCGCTGGAGATATCGCTCGCGAAGAGTTTGGAGAAGTCAGCCTGATCGCAAGTGACCTCATTGATCAACTTCCCGACGCCTTCGAGGTCCTCCGGAACAGCGGCTGAGGGTTCGTCTCGCAAACGATTGCGAGCAGAATCGTCTGGATTGGCGGTAGAAGTATCGAAGTAACCCTAATCCTTACAGTCAGTTGTACCGATCCATGATTGATCGGCCCGAGATCAAACTGTCCTTCCGTTGATCCGAAGCGTATAGTACAGAGTTATCTTTGGTGACTGTCAGGTCGGCAGTTTTGCGTCTCTGACTCATCAGCTATTGCTCCGAGACTCCATCGAGACTGGGTAGAGGAGGCTCGCTTGTCTTCGAGCGAAAATCAGAACACGCCGCCCTGGACTTACCGAATGGATATTTCTCCGACAGGACAAGGCCAGCAGCCGAGTCCATCGGACCCCAACGATCTTTCTGCACTGCTCAGGATGGTTGCAACAACTCAGGCGCAGACAAACGAAATGCTCCGTCAGTTGATGGAGGTCCAGCGGCAGCAGCTTGAGCTCATCCGTGAGAGCACCCAGGTGGCACGTGAACAGCGGGCCCGACAGTCGGCAGAACTTGAGCGTTGGCAGAAAAATCACGGTAATGTTTTGGATCGTTGTAAGACTACGCTCTCCCAACTTGAGCAGGTTCATTCCTCGCTCTTGGAAGAGCTTTCTGACTATGTCACCGATTATCACGACAACCTGCTTGAGGGTGACTTCGCGCTAGCCGACTTCGTTGATCGCTTCGGGCCTCGGCTCGCCCATTTGAACACAATGCTCTCCGTACTCCGACCGCTCGCGGCGACGCAACAGCAACAACCACATCCGAAGAAGTCAAAGCGAGACGAAAAGTAACGAGACTCCAGGTTCTTGGAATTGAATCGGGAGTCGCTCAAGTCGTGTAATCGGCATTCAGCCGAACATATTCGGCCGTTAGGTCAGAAGTCCAAAATCGTATAGACCCAGATCCCTGCTGCAGGGTGAGTTGGATCGAAATATCGCGACTCGATCGAATCTGGGCAGACAAGGTAGCTTCATCAAAGGGGACTGGTTTACCTTCTTCGAAGACTGGAATTCCTTGGAGCATCAGGCTAAGTTCTGACTCCTGGAAATCGACTCCTGCTCGTCCCGCTGCCATCAAGATCCGTCCCCAATTCGGATCTGCGCCATGAATCGCTGTTTTCACGAGCGGGCTATCGGCAATCGTACGCGCAACCTGACGCGCTTGATCGCGGTCCCGGCATCCGAGCACGTCAACCGTTATCAGATGAGTCGCCCCTTCGCCAT
>CAZEAN010000027.1:0-55393 GCA_964510225.1 uncultured Isosphaeraceae bacterium | reverse complement strand
ACCGAAATAGGCATTCTGCATTTCAATCCGTCATATTCTCTTCACACTGAGTCCCGATCGACCTGCCTCTCGGATCCAATAGCCGTAAGACAGAATTGTGACCGTCCCCCCAACTCCACCAAGGAGACTAATTGCATAGGTGAGGTCTTCACGCTGGAGTTCTGGATAAGTCATCGCAGCAGCGATCTCCCCCAGATCGGGGCGCAAGAGTACCGCGGAGAGTAAGACGCAGACAAACATCGATCCGACTAAGATTGCCATTGTCTTTTCGAAGAGACGGTAGCCACCGTACCAAACAAGACCAAGCCCCCCCAGTGCATGGGTTACTGTCCATAGTAACTGTGAGCTTTCCTGACTACCGATTCGGATCAAGCCATCTCCAGCGACCCCACACGCTTTACCAAGCGAACCTCCGGTAACGAGAGTCCACAACACGAGGTAACCCACAAAGATCCAACGAATCCAACCACCGAGCTTGGTAACCCAACCTTCCAGAAGAGTTGTCCCCGTCGCCATCTGCCAACGTGCCAAGCCTTCAGTGAGTGACCACTTTAAGGTTGCCCCCAACAAAACAGCCCAGATCAGGACCAAGCCAACTTTCGATCCTGCGAAACTTGCCGTGATGAGGTCACCGGCTCCGACACCCGTAGCCGCAACCAAGAGTCCGGGGGCGATGATTTTGAGCCAGCCGGTTGACGTTGGAGCTGTCGTCTCCAAAGGTTCACTCAATGACACCATTCCCTCAACAGATTCTGAGGAACTCGAGCAGGGTGCCCAACTGATCAAGGCTCGGTCTGCCCCGGACGAATGAAGTTAATCCCTTCGGAGACAGAACTGCCCCTCTGTGCGGACTGAATGATTCTCTGGGTCCGCCTCGATCCGCCACGTCCCGTTAATCGTGTTAGCGTCCGGATCATAGTGTCCCTCATAGAGAACTTGATGGCCACTGTGTTGCTCGCCGACGAAAGTATCACCGACCTTGTATCCGCCCGAGGTTTCCCCCTGGTATGTCTTGGTGATTCTCACGACGTTTTGCTCGATCTCCCCCTCTAGAACAGACTGGTCTGGGAGCGTGGAAACCCAGCGGACCGGACTGTCACCCGCGTCGGGAACGCTCTCGCGGAGCTTCCGGGTGATTTCCTCGTCCGCTCCCGGAGGGAGCCCCGCATCAACGGCAAGATCGAAGATAGAGATCTCAATCTCGGTGACAGTGTCACGCATCCAGCCACGAAGCTCGTCCCCGTCTTGAGTCAAGTTGGCTTCGATCGGACATTCTCGGCCGCGTTCCACGTAATGTCCTACCCAACGCCCAGTTAAATTTATATCACTCATCGTCATTGTTCTCAAACTTCAGTCAAGGGGCAACTTCCGTTCGGTCTGACCCGGTGATACCACATCAGGATTCGAATCGGAGTGAGTTTCTGGTTGTACCACGGGCCTCGATTCTTCCGCACTCTCCAATGCTTCCGTGGTCCGATAGAGTCTGGCAAGTTCGATCATCAACGATTCGAGCTCTCGGTAGTAGTCGTCTTCGTCGAGGTCTTGCTTGCGATCACGGAGTCCCTCGATCAGCAACTCAAGCTCGTCTCGGCGATCCCGGGCTTCGGGTGGCATTGCTTGTTCGCGAGGACTGAGGACGAGATGGAGTTGATGAGACCGGAGTCCGTCCAGCGAGGTTCCGTCCTTAGCGCGTTGGGTAGCACGGATTCCTCGGAAGAAGGTAGCGGGTGTCCCCAGTTGATCCCCGTTGTCATCGAGGAGCGCGTGTTCGGTGGCGAGCTGGGCATCGGTCCGGTACGACTCTTCAACGCGCTTGCTCGCAGTCAAGAACGCTTCTAGCAGGGAGACTTGCTCGTCCTGGTCGAGGTCGGCAGCTGGGTCACCGATCGCTTCGGCGAGTTGGCCTCCAAACCTCGCGTAGTTCTGTTCGTAACCACTCTTAGTTGCGGTCAGCACAACTCGATTACTGCCGGATAGTCGGTTGATGAACGGTGCGCTGCAAGATGTGCAGTTGATAATCACAAGCGGTCGCGTTGATGGCTCAAGCCACTCGGCGAGTTCAGCCGCAGCAACATCAGGCCCTTCGAGATTATACTTGGCCGCATCACCATCGAAGGTACCGTGACCAATCAGGACGATCCAGAGTGGCGTCGATGCATCGTTTTTTCTTGAATTAATGGCAGCGTGTAAACGGTCGTACTGCGTCCCTGCACCCTCAGAGCTTGGCTCGACCCGGAGAACTTCGGCTTGACCTTCCTGAGCGGTCTTTTCCCAGCGATCGGCCCAGGTTGCAAAGCGCTCTCCGTATTCGGATGTTCCAGGAGCGCCAATGACGATCAGAACGACCGGTTGTTCCGCTTCAGGGTGACTGAGCCCAACATGAGTGGTCGCCAGCAGCACCAGCAGCAAGAGAGTGGACGAGTAGAGCATCGGTAGTACAGTAGTCCGGTTAATCGGTTTCTAGGCAAGTCCTGAAGTCCGTCTGAGTCCCCATTCGGCAGCAAGGCAACCGATCGCAAAGAGGAAGACAACTGGAGTGTGCCAGAACGGACGGATCCAAGGCTCGGTGATCGGGACACTCCGAGTCGCAAGACTGCTCACGAACGCGTCCAACCGTCTCCCGTCGACAATTTCACCGCCGGTTGCTTCCGCAAGTTCTTCCAAGCGTTCCTGGTCTGGTTCCAGCCGGGCAAACTCGTCTGCTACAGGCGCAGCGGCCCAACCGGTCGAGAGACTACCAACAACGGTTCCATCAGGAGCCTTGGCTGTTGTGCGTACTCGATAAGGACCGGGCATCCGAGGCACAAATCTGGCCTGATATGCACCTGGCTCGCGGTCATCGGGCTCGGTCGAAAGTTCGAGGGTGGTGTTGTCCGGCAACGTAAGGTCAAGTGTCACGATCGCGTTGTCGAGCGGGAGATATGCTGGATCGAGAACTCGTGTAATCAACGTAACTGAAGGGGCGCGTGTATCGTCCTCCTTCCGAAGTTCTAACTCGACCCGGTTCGGGACATCGGCAACGAGCCAGCGGACCGTCTGTCTCCAGGACCGTGCCAAGTCACTCTCTTCAGGGAGAGGCCGCTTCAGTCCCCAGCGCCAGAGATCTGAAAGAAGGAGAGCGGCCGATCTCCCCTTTCCATAGGGTTGTGCGACGAGAGCTGGTGAAAGCTCGTTTGTCGGATTCCGAACCTGCGCGAGGACTGTCGCACCTGGCTTGATACCATTTACGGTGATCAGTGATCGAAACGGAGGCATCTCGCCCAATCGCTCCCGTTCGGCTTCCTCAGTGGATCGGGTCCGGATCCAAGGTTGGAGCCATCCTTCCCGGGTGAGCTCAAGCCGATACTGGCGACCACCCGGGAGGGGAGGAAGGCGATCAAGATAGACAGGTAAGAGTTCGCCAATTGGGGTCCGATCGTACTTCCCTCGAGTGAAGGAATCTGGGCCGCCGAGCATGAGGAAGCCACCGCCGCGACGACTGACAAAGTCACGGATCAAACTCATCTGGTCTTCGGTGAAAAACGACGCTTCCAGGTCATCTATGATGATCGCGTGGTACTGGAAGAGTTCGTCGGCAGCCTTCGGAAAGCCACCCCGAAGCTCAAACTCGTCTCGGGTGCCGAGTCGGATAATCACCGGTTGGTCATAAGCCTCGGCGGTTTCTTCATTGGGATTGTCGAATCCTTCATAAAACGTGTTCGTTTGGGAGCGAGCGGTTCGGAGGTCCCGGAAGTCAAACTTAGGTGCCCGTCGCGCAATCCGAACGAGACCTACTAATTCTGTCTCATTGTCTTCCTGGAGTGCCCGCCGAAGAAACTTGTACTCCCAATTGGGACGACCGCTGAGGTACAACACTCGATAGGGCCCCCCACCTTGATCAACCGAGAGCAGACGGCTGTTGTTCGCCAAGGTCTGTTCGGTGGTGGAGGAACTGTTGACGTCGTTCCCACTCGAAAGGGACGCCAAAATCGGGTCGACTTCCTGAGAATCAGCGGCAAGGACGCGATAGAAACTAACGCCGGCATCACTCGGACGAATCTGAAAACGATAGCTCAAGGATTGATCATCACTCCGCGAACGCAACTGTTGTCGGGTCAATTCGTTCCCGGATTCATCCGTGAGAACAACGCTGATGTCGCGACCTTGAGTACCAACGGTCCCGACGTCGACCCGAATGGAGACGGGTGCTGCTTCAAAGTTCGTCTTACTGATCGAAACGTTTGTGATCCCGATATCACGGCTAATGCCCGAACCAGGGGGTAGGACAGGATAGATTGGCGGGAGTCGGGTTGGATCCAGGTCCGCGACACCAGTACCATTGCCGTCGCTGAAGAGCAGGGCACCTGCGATTGGCAGTCCTTCAATCCGATCGGCAAAGGAGTTGATTGACGAAACCAGCGATGTCCCGGGACCGTCGAACGTCAGGTTCTCAAAATCTGGGACAGCGCGAAGATGGGTATCGAAGGCATAGCTCCGGACATCGAAGTCCTGCGCGAGCCTGGTCCGCCATGGGAGTCGCTCTCCGAGCCAATCTTGGAACTGTACCCCACGGTGCTCCGTCGCCCCGCGATCACGGATCGACATGCTGCCACTGTTATCGACGAGGATACCGAAAACGTTCGCCCCAGGCCTCGGTCGAGTCCCGGAGAGCAAGGGCTCGATCAAGCAAAACGCAAGAGTAGTGAACCCAAGCGTCTTGAGGACAGCACCCGCCAGTCTCCGTCTCCATGACACACTTGAGCGTTGGAGATAGCTCCAAGCGAGCAGGAGGGTAGCCACAATGAGGATCCCGAGAGCAATCGGGAACCATTCCGGCGTCCCCAAAATCAGTGATGTGGTCGATTCAGTCATTCGCCACTCCCGAGTTGTTCGTAGTATTCACGGACTAGCTCGGCAAACCGGGGTGGGACCGGATCACGGTCGATCGGGACCAGCGAATCGGGCGCTTCGCGGAGCCGGATCTCTTCGGCAATCCGCTGTTGAAGTTCCTCCAACGGTTGCGCGACGAGATCTTGGAGCTTGTTCCAATCGGGCTCTTCCGATCGGCGTTTGAACTCTTCACGGAATCCTTGGACGCGATCCCGGATCCGAGCCGCATCAGACCGAAGGTCAGGGTCCTCAATCAGTTCCTCCACATCACGCATTCGATCCGACCACTCGCGGAACCCTCCACCGGTGATCGGACGACTCGGGCCGCCGCCGAATCCATTATTGTTGACGAGGCTTTCAAGTGGATTGTTGCCTTGGGGCGTTGCATCACGATTCCGGAGTCCCCCGCCACCTTGTGGTCGTCCACTCGGGCTCGACTCGCCAGGGCTCTCGGATTGGTTTTGTGCCGAACCGTCAGATGATGGTTGTTCCCCGGACTCGGTTGGCGATGAATTATCACGCCCTTGCTGAGGATCGCCGGGCTGCTCCTCTTGTGTTGGAGTGGAGCCACTGCCCGGTTCTCCTTGCGACTCTTGGTTCTCACTGTCATTCGCTCCAGAACGCTGGGGAGCACTCTCGCTCGTGTCGCTACTCGACTCCGGATTCTGATCATCATTAGGGGAAGTCTCGGGAGTAACACGTTCAAGTTCGCTGCCGATTGCGTCGGAGAGATCTTCCAATTCGTTTTGGGCAAGCCGGAGCGCTTGTGTACCGTCACCGAGAACACGTTCGGCAGCCTGATCAACCCCTTCACGGAGCCGTTCGAGGGATTCCTCCACATTCCGAGAAAGGCTGGCAGCTTCGTCGATAATCCCGGCGTCGGTCAGACGCTCGGTCATGTCGAGTTCCTCATCAATCCGGTCGACTGCCGCCTGGCGGGCAGCCTCGAAGAGTTCCTCGGCCAACAGCGGTTCGGTCTTTTCCGCCTCTGTGACGGTCTCTTGCATGTCTTCGATAAGTCGCTGCAATTCTTCCTGCTGACGCCCGAGTCGTTCTTGAATGGCCTCGCGCTCACCCGAGTCACGGAGTGAACGGTTCTGTTCGTTGGCGTCATCCATCAGAGCTTCGGTGAGCAGCTCTTGCTCTTCCTGAAGCGACTCGGCCTGGCGACGAAGCTCCGTCATTTCTTGGGCAAATTCGTCGGAAGCTTGGCGTCGGAGATCGTCGCGGAGATCTTCCAACTCTTGCTCCGCCCTGGCTCCTGAGGTGATCGCTTGTGAGACTTGTCCCTCTTCGAGTGCTTCGGAGGCACGACGGAGATTTTCGCGGGTATTGTCGAGCCGCTCGCGTGCTTCCGACATCCGCTCGCGGTTTTCCTCCTGCTCCATCCGATTCCGAAGCTCGTCCGTATCACGGAGAAGTTGCTCTTGTTGCTCCCGGAGTCGCTTGAGTTGTCGCTCGATCTCCTCGCGTTCCTCGGGCGTTTCAGCAGCTTCCAGAGCAGACTGCAACTCATTGAGCCGTTCATTGAGGTCGTTCTGCCGACGGGCGAGTTCGCGGAGGCGGTTAAGGATCTCTCGGGTCTCGCGCTCTTGTTCACCGTCGAGCGACTGCTCGTCAGGGTTTGCAGAACGCTCGTTCTCGTAACGATTCTGCTCGGCATTGAACTCAAGCTGATCGAGTTGCCGCTGCATCCGGTTCCCCGATCCCGAGGCAGAACCTCCCTGGCTGTTCTGTTGCGAGTTCTGTTGGATGACTTGAAACTCCCGAGCCCGAAGTTCGAGGAGTGCTTGGTAAGCCAATCGCTCGGGCGCCATTGCCTGGAGATGGAAGGCAACCGAACGTTTGTCTTCCGCTTGTCTGAGAAGGCTCAAGGCATCATTCATCGCCTCAAGTGCTTTCTCAAAGCTCAGTCTCGACTGTTCGTCTTCAATTTGATCGCCGAGAGCCGTCGCCTGATCAATCACCGCTTGCTGCGATTCCCGAAGGGTCCTGGCATCAGTGTTGAAGGAATCTGAGAGTGCTGTCCGAGCCTCTTCACGGCGGACGACACTCCAAGTCGCGTTGATCAACTCCTTCTGAAGCTCCGCGAGTTCAGAGGCTTGTTGACCCGCACCTTGCTGACCCTGCTGTTGTGATGACGAAGCACTGGCCGACGGCTGCTCTCCTTGCCGGAAAATCTCCTCGAACCGTCTGACTTCAGCAAAGTACAAGTCCCCTGAAGTCCGCCGTGGTTGGTCGTTAGGACCCAAATCTTCGACCCAGAAGTGATAAGAAAGGAGTTGATCGGGTACGGCGTTCAGGTCTTCGAAGTCGATTAATTGGTCGGTTTCTGCTTCCTTCGTTCTCGGTGGAGTTCCTTGTGCATCCCAACCTTCATCGGTGTAGAGAACGAGATCAGTACTCGAGTCGCTTTTCCCCGCCAGTTCGTACGAGAGGCCGTAACGGAGAAGTCCGAAATCGTCGTTGAATCTGGCGGCGAGCCGCAGTTCTTCCAAGGGAGAAACATCCACATCACTCCCCGGTTTGGTCAACTTGAGGCTCGCGGGATGGTTCGGTATCACATTCACGACAATCTCAGTCCGAATGTTGTTCGAACGCCCCTCGGCATCGACGAGTTGCAACTCGTAACGCTCCGAGGAGTCCAACGTGATCTTGGTCCCGTAGAGGGATGGACCACTCGACCGACGCTCGAGTTCCAGGACCTCACGGGAACCTCGGGCAACCAACTGCGCCGACTCGACTTCCTTGTTGAGGAAGCAATCGAGCGTCAGTTCAGTCCCCTCGACCGCCGAAACTTGACGAATGTCTTCAATGACTTTTGGTTCCGTTCCGGCAAACCGTGGGTACTCAAGAGACGCATCAGTGCGTTTGAGTGCAGGATACTCGAAGACAGTGACCTGGTAGTCTTTTGTCTTGTTGTCGTCGAACTCGATCTGATAGTTCAGATCACCATCAACAGCAGGAACCCGAGCCGCGAAGGCTGGGTCATCGAGACTCCTCGTCATCGGAATCGATATCATCCGGCCTTCTTCGACACCTTGTTTACTTTCCACAACGAGGACGGCATCGGAAGGAACATCAACCGGGAATCGAGCAACGACGAGGAGTGCGGCACCACGCTCAAGCTCCACATCTCCAGGCTCGACAATCACCTCAACGTTACCAGCGAGACTTAAGTTCGGGTCGAACCAGGAGCGCCCCGAAGCCTCTGAGCGCGATTGTTGAAAGAGGAGGATGAGGCAGATCAGGAGTCCACCGAGGGCGATCCAGTGCGCGGCTTGAGCAAGCCGGTACGACCAAGGGGAGACGATCCGGCCCCAATCATTAGCTTTGTGATGTTCAAGCGCTTGCCGGACAACCACGTCTTCAAGGAAGGTAAGATCGGCTTTTGATCGTGCCTCGATCCGGTCAGTCGCCGTTAGTAACACGGCGTTCAGTTCCGGATGAAACGCTTCAATACGTCGGGCGACGTTCCGAGGATCACGCATAGAACGCAATGCAAGAATTGCCCCAAGCCCAGCACCAAAAACCGCCGCCAATGTGAAGATCAACAAGAGAGAAAGTGGGAGGGTTGCCTCAGGAAGTCGTTCTGACAGTAAATACCAAGAAAGCGCGATGAGTGTGGCGACGGACCATCCGGCAGCAAGACCAAACCAGAGCCGTTCGATCCGGATCCGCCGGGCAACACGCTCAAGGGCGTTTTGTAGTTCGGCATTCATCAGGCTTCCGCCTCCAACGGGAGTTCCCTTGGTCGCGAGCACCAACCCGCTAGCCATGTTTCGGAGATCAGGACCGCTAAGGCGGCAACGATGAGCCAACGCCAGAATCGTTGACGTCGCTCAAGTTCAACAGAGCGGAGCTGTCGCGAGCGTTCGCGTTTCGCCTCTTCGCGTGACTCACTGACGAGTAGGCAACCGAATTGTTCCAAGGTGTCGGCTTCCATCGGTGTTGTCCGACTCTCGCGCGGATCGAGATTGACCGCGAAGGTGACGGGCGCAGTCGGCGTCTGGAGACCGTAGACTCCAGGTTCGTCCGTCCCTCCAAAAGCCGTTACATCGGCATCGAGGAGGACTTCGGTCCCATCCGGTCGGAGAATCCCTCCGGTAGCCGACAATGATGGGAGGTTGACAGAATCACCAACGCGATAGAGTTGAGTTGTATCGATCGACTGCCCTGCAGCACTTGTCAGCAGTCCGATAAGCATCGGCACAAACTTCGACGACCGTGCAAGCTGACTGTCCTCAGGACTCCAGCCCGACGTCATCACCACAAGACGACCTCTACCAATCCGAAATTCAAGGAGGGCAGGATCGCCAGTGTCAAACCTTGCAATTACTTTGCAGTCGTCACCGAGCCCTGCTGGGTCGAGCTTCCGGTATGACCAAAACCGGATTTTGGTAAAGTCACTGAACTGCGGTCCCACAAGACCTTCGAAGATCGGATGAGTAAAGTCGATTTCTTGGAGTAGTGCGTAGTCGAGTGTAGGTGGTGCATCACATCGAATTTCTGCGACTCCAGCGAGTCTCGCAAGGGTCTTTGCCGGACCGGGCAACTCGGGAACGAAGAGTACCGTACCGCCATCGAGAAGATACTGATGGAGTAACTCAGCATTAGCCGGGTTGGTCTCACTCGTTAGCACGACGAGTGGAGTCGTCCGCGGGGACTTGATTGCAATCGGATCCTCTGGAAAGAGTGATTGAACACTCACCGACAATCCTGGAGTGATGCCGAAGACCCGATGGAGGTAGTACCGTGACCCATTAGGGTCATCGATCCCGCCATTCCCAATCTCAGGTACCGTTACTTCAAGGCGTTGGGTCGTTGTAAGGTAAAGCCGGTTGTCGAAATCAAAGCTGTCCCCTTCAAGTTGGAGGAAGACTGGATGGCCTTCCGGTGTTGTCGAAGGTCGGGGAACCCGGACAACTCGACTCTCTCCCGGTGGCACATAAGCGGGAATTGGATCGGAGTCGATCGATCCTTTCTCGGATTGCAATGTAATCCGAAATCGTTCCAGGACGGAATCGGCGGCATTCGAGACACGGACCCGGACAGTTTCAAGTGCGTCACTGTTCCGATCGGGGTCGCTACCCCCTTCACCGAGAGGATGGAGGCCCGCATTAGAACCGTCAGTGACGATCCGCTCGATCTGAAGGTCGACATCCGACGGCCATTCAAACCCGCCAAGCTCTTCAAGATGACTTCCTTGCTGGAGATCACTGACCAGGATAATCCGACGAGGCATCCGTCCTGTGGTTTCTTCCGTGTCCTCAACAGCACCCACTGCATTGAGTGTATCGATTAAGGCGCGATCGAGTCGTGTCGCACGCCAGGACGGTTCTCGTTCACGGAGTCGTTGCAAGCCGACCTCGCGAATCCGAGTCCGATCGAGCGCGGAGGACTCATTGAAGTCAAGAACCGCCTCCACCGTTTCATCGAACGCAAACAGGCCGATCTGATCATTGAGCCCAAGATCGTTAATGATCCGCTCGACAGTGGCGACTGCGTCATTCCAAGCCGCCCCGCGTCGCATACTACAACTCTGATCAATCAAGATGGCAACACGACGGCGATCGTCGGCGTCAAGATCAGCGAGTGCTCCTTCACGTTGGAACGGTCGGGTGAAGGCGAGCGCAAGCAATATCAGCACGAGGGCCCGAAGAAGGAGGAGAGGCCAATTGTCCAGACGACTCCGACGGGTCATCCGTGGAGGTGACGGCTTAAGAAACATCAAGGCACTAAATGGGAGCTTCACCCTTGGCGTCCGACGGATCAAGTGGAGGACCAAGGGAGCAGAAATTGCCAAAAGCCCGAGGGCATAAAGTGGTGCAAGAAAGCTCACGACTGCCCTCCCCGGGCTGAAGAACCAGCGCGACTCGAAGGTTGACGGAGACGCCGCAATCGTGCCTGGATCAGTTCAAAAAGGATGAGTTCAAGAGACTCATCGATAGTGATGCTTCGGTAATCGATTCCGAGATCAACACAGGCCTGCTCAATTGCGTTGGCATGCTCCTGAAAGTTTCGCTGATAACTAGCCTTTGCCGTAGTGGGGTCGACGTAAAGCTCGCGCCCTGATTCGAGATCTTGGAACCAAGCGGGAGTGTCGAAGGGAAAGTCCACTTCGGCAGGATCGAGGATCCGCCAGGCAATGACATCGTGACCGCGTGCCTTGAGTAAGCCAAGGCGTGATTTAAGCGATTCCGGATCAATCAGGAAGTCAGAGAGGAGCACAACCAAGCCACGCTTTTGGACAGTCGCGGCGATTTGCTCGAGTGGTGCCTGAAGGTCGGTGGCTCGACCTTCAGGCGTTCGTTCCAGAAGCGCCAACAAGCGTCGGAGTTGACCGGGCCGATAGCGTGCCGGGAGAACATCAATCACTTTATCATCAAAGGTCAGCAAGCCGGCGGCATCGCGTTGATCGATCAGGAAGGACGCCAAGGTTGCCGCCGCAGTTCGTGCGTAGTCGATTTTGGTGTAGGAACGAGAGCCGTATCCCATCGACCGACTCGAATCAACAACGAGAGTGCACCGAAGGTTCGTTTCATCCTCGAACCGCTTGATGTAGTAACGGTCGGTCCGCGCGTACAGCTTCCAATCGAGGTAGCGAGGGTCATCTCCCGGGCTATATTCGCGGTACTCACTAAACTCAACCGAGAATCCATGAAACGGGCTCCGGTGAATCCCCCGGTAGAAACCTTCCATCACCACCCGAGCACGGATCGCGAGGCTCTTGATCCGCATTAGGGTGGTCAAATCGACGAACGAACTCCTCGTCTGTGGGGTACCGGAGCGCTGCTCCGTGGCGATGGACATTACAGACTCGGCCCTTTCAGATGTTCCAGGAGGCGGTCGATCACCATGTCCACCGTTACGCCATCGGCCTCAGCACGATAGCCAAGGAGGATCCGGTGACGGAAAGTGGGATGAACCAGCGCTCGGAGATCTTCGGGGGTAACATGGTACCGTCCCTCCAGCAAGGCTCGTGCCTTGGCACCGAGGACGAGGGCCTGGGGAGCCCGGAGTCCTGCCCCCCAACTTACCCATTGCTCGACAAAGTCTGGCACACCCGGCTCACCCGGACGGCTGGCACCAGCGAGACGTACGGCGTAACGGACTAAATCATCGGCGATCGGGACTTTCCGGACGACCTCGTGGAAGCGGAGAACATCCTCTCCGTGGAAGAGCGGTTCGATCGGCTCCGATTTCTTTGAGGTTGTTTGGCGGACCACCTCCACTTCGTCATCTTCCGGGAGATAGCTGATGACAACGTTGAACATGAACCGATCGAGTTGTGCTTCGGGGAGGGGGTAAGTCCCTTCCATCTCAATTGGGTTCTGTGTCGCCAGGACAAAGAAAGGTTCTTCGAGCGGGTAGCGGACCCCCGCTGCGGTCACTTGATGTTCCTGCATCGCTTCCAGGAGCGCGGCCTGGGTCTTTGGTGGAGTCCGGTTGATTTCATCTGCGAGAATGACATTGGCAAAGATGGGCCCCTTCACAAATTGGAGCCGCCGATGTCCGTCGGTAGATTCCTCCAAGATCTCAGTCCCGGTGATGTCGGCGGGCATGAGGTCGGGAGTAAACTGGATCCGCTGGAATTGTAAGTGGAAAACCTGAGCGATCGATCGGACCAGGAGGGTTTTTGCCAAACCAGGCGCACCCGTAATCAGGCAATGGCCACCAGCGAAGAGGCTGATCAAGAGTTGGTGGGTTGCTTCCCGCTGACCAACAATGACCTTACCGAGTTCACGCTCGATTCGATCCCGACTTTGGTGGATCTGCTCAACAACCTCACGTTCGGTATCGAAGGGACTAGTCTCAACGTCTGAACTCACAGGGGTCGTCCTTCCTGGCTGATCCGGACCCGTTTGTTCAAGTCCGTTTGGTTGATTCGAATCGAGCGGAAGCCGTAAACGGGTTGATTGTCGGTAGCACGGTGATGAGTTAGTGGGTCATCGCGTAAGTGACGATGTTGATCCCCATTGGGTACGCCTTCTTTTCGGAGAATTCAGAGAAGTACCACTCGTCAGCACCTTCCTTTTCCCAGCCGTCCCCAAGGTCGGTGTTGTGGCAGATAATTGCCATGATCCGACCGTCCTCGGGATCGCCGTCGAATATTGCCTTGTAGTGGACTTGGCGTGCACTCGGACCGTACCGGCGTTCCCAAGTAATCCCCTCAAAGCGACCACGGTGAGCATCACCGATGTTAGGAATCTGGGGCTTCTCTTTGAGGTCATAAACACAGTGGAAGATCGGGTGTGAGAGCGGGAGTTCGAGCGGTTCGCGATCGGGAAAGACCCGTTTGATTTCCTGGTAGAAATTGTTGTACTGATCATCCCCCCAAAAGTCGTCGACCATCAGGAACCCACCATTAAGGAGGTAGCGTCGGAGCGCCTCGACCTCTGGTTCACTGAAATGGAGCGAACCAGGCTCAATCATGTAGATGAACGGATAGTCGAAAAGCCTCTCGTCGGTCAGCGACATCCAGATCGGATCAGGCTCGACTTTCAAGGACGTCAACTGTTGGAGTCGGTAGGAGAAGTTCAGATCACTGTCAGGCCAATCTGTTTCCCAACCCCAACCACGTCTCCAAGAACTGTACTGGATCCGGACAAACGTGAAGACGTCTTCCTTTAGTGCCTCGTCATTCTCCCAATCGGGGATCCCGGCGCGGTCACTCGGGATCCCTTGGTAAGGACTCTGTCGTCGGCCGTAACGCCACTGTTTCGCAAACGCAGCCATCGAGACGACCGATAGCAGCACAATGACCATCATCCCAATAACCCAGACCCGTCGGTTTCGGATCATCGCGCTCACTCCCTTCAAGGTGCTTTCTGATATCGGTTACTTTGTCCCTGTTGAAGTCCGTTGGAAATTTACGGGGAAGTCGATCCAGCCGACTCTTGCTCCACCAGTTCCAAGAGAAGCCGATGAGCATCACGAAACCTGGGTGCCTCTTCGAGAGCCTTGAGGACTTCCCGCCGAGATTCGGACCATCGCTCCTGGCGTTTTAAGACCGACGCAAGTCGATAGTGGAGTTCGGCCGGGTTGGTATCGTCGAGTCGAAGGAGAGCCCGATAGGACAACTCAGCCTGATCGAGTATTTCAAGGGCTTCCGATGCCGAGGCTAATGCACGGTGCGGTGCCGGAATTAAAGGGTTGATCGCTAGGAGAAGGTCAGCGTGTCGATAGAGGGCTTCCTCGTTCCCTTCTTCCTCGTCCAGTTCGATCAACCGAAGGAGGGCCCGACTCTGATCGCCGGAGCGTTCGATGAGGGCTTCGAGTTCTTCACGTTCCCGGACAGAATCACCGAGCGATCGATAGATAGCGGCAAGTAGTTCGTAGGGGTTCTCCGGGCCGACAAATTCGGGATAGAGTTCCTTGAAGCGTCCGAGGATCGGCTCGGCCTCCGCTTCCCGACCTTCCTCAATCAGCTGGACCGCATGACGTTGGAGCCCCCAGATACTCTTGGGGTGATTCGAACGCCAGTCCGCAATGGCGTCAGCATCGGCGTTGGGCGGTAGCTCCGGATCTTCCCAAGTCGCTTCAGGGGCGATTGTAAGCGCGCGGTCGCGAATGAAACGCTCAAAGTCACGATCCAGTTCGTCAATCGGTGTTCCCGTCTGTCGCACGATTGCCTCATTGATGGGCACACTCTGACCGAGATCGTCAAGGAGTCCGTTCAGCCCTTCGAAACCAGCACGATTAATGAGGAACTCGACTGCCAACGCTGATTCAAAATAGGCAAATTGAAGGTGGAGACCACTTTCCGGAGCGAGGAAGGCAGCGCTGAGTTCGCTTAATGGTGTCAGTGCTTCACCGAGAATGAACTGGCGATACTCAGGTCGGAACCAAGGCCCCCATGATGGTCGGGCTTGGAACTCTTCGAAGACAGAGATTCCTTCACTGAGCCAACGCGGCATCTTGTTGTTCGTCTTGGCGAGCGTAATCGTGTGGCAATACTCGTGCCACAACACCGACTCCCAGTTTGATGGGGATTCGCCTTGCGAGGCGGGGCTGTTGGCGGTGATCACCGGCCCGAAACAAACACCGAGGAATCCTTCCGCACCAGGGAGACCAAATGTCCGGACGGCAAAGTCGTCGCGTCGCTCGAAGATCTCGACTAAGATCGGCTGGTCGATTTGAACGTCATACTTCGATCCAAGGGTTGCACGAGCCTCTAAGAGCAGTGCTAGCACGCGATCGCCATAAAGCTCCGCTTCTTCGGGATCCATCCGGACGACCAATCCGTCGGCCTCTAGCGTCTCGTACCGATCAAGGGTATCCCGGAGCGTTAAGAGGTTAAAGGCCTCAACGTTATATCCATCCCGATCGTGGATTGCTTCGGCGAGCCGCCATCCTTGATCTTCTTCTCCGAGGCGGAGGAGATCCTGACAGAGTTGAATCCGGGCGGGGAGGTAATCGGGATCGAACGCCAATGACTGCTCCTGATAAGTCGCTCCCTCTCGGAACCGATACTTTTGAGATAACTCGCGGCCGATCAGGGAATCCACTTCCGGATTCTCGGACCACGGCGCGAGCGCTAAGGCTCTGGCTTCGGTTTCCCCTTCGAAATCCCCTTGGAGATGTGCGATCACAGCACGAAAGGCATGTGCCTCTGGTTCGCGCGGATTGACTTCAAGAACGCGCTTGAGTAGATCCTCCGCCTCGTCAAACTGCTCGGAGTCGATCGCGTAGTCAGCCGCGAGCAGCAAGCTCCCAAGATGCCTCGGATTGAGTTCGAGTGCTTTGTTGAGGGCTACGGTCGCCCGGACCCGGTCGCTCTCCGAAAGAGATCGCGCCATCAGATAGTGGAATTCGGGGTCGTCGAGGGTTCGCTCGGGTGCCTTACGGAGTGTCTCGAGCGCAAGAGCGAAGTCTGACTTCTCCAATGCAAGTTCCGCAGTGGCGTAGTAAGGATCAGGGTCGTTGGGCCGGTTCTCGGTGGCAGGATCAAAGAATTGATCGAGGACGAACCGAGCGTCCTGGTTCCTCAAGAGAAAGAACCGACCGAGCCAGACTCGATTCGACGAAGTGAGATAGCGTTCGGGGAAATTCAGGAGCGTGCGTTCAAACGACGCAAGTCGGCTTCTCGCTGTGGTTGATGAGCCCGTAAACTTGAGCACACGATCCCCAAGGACTGGGAAAGCAACGCTAAATGGGTAGCGTTGGAGTGCCTCCTCAAGTGTGGTCCGAGCGTCGTTGTAGCGTCCGAGGGTCATCTCGGCTTGGAGCTTGAGCAAGGGCCAGCGTTCATCGCGGATGTAACGCCCGATCTCGGGTTCCGCGAGTTCGATACAGCGCTCGTAGGCTCCCTGGAGGAAGAGCCGTTGAGCTTCCTCAAACTCGGCCGCAACTGCCTCTTGGCCAATCGCAGCGAGAGCCCCGACACTCAATATCAATAGTAATCCGCGCCCTTCGGGTGGTTGCATTCTCATCAGTTTATCCTGCGCGGACGGTCGGATCTGAAGCGGTCGTGATTACCCGACGACCGACCTTAACCATTAGATTATCAACCGATGAGCGTTCCCTTGGCAATCCACAGAATTACATCGTCGACGAATCAAGCGTCGCCAGATCTCTCGGAGCAATGGCTCTGAAAGCAAGAAGATTTGCTGAATCGATTGTAAGCCATCCGAGAAGAAAGACGATGAGGATGGCCTTCCTAGCCACCCTCGACCGCTCTGGGCTCGACTTCAGTTGGTCAAATCGTCGCCCAGTGGTGCAACTCGATGTTCCCGGACTTTTCTCAGAAAAACCGCCGAGGATCAGGGACGAGGAGGACGGCCACCGCCACCAGGACCTCGGCCTCCACCAAAACCACGAGCCATCGAGGGGAGTTCGATCCGTTCACCCGTAACGGTTGCCCAGGTCTCCTTCTGTTCGTCAGTTAAGACAGCGAGCACCTTCTCCATGGTCGCCTTCTGGAACTCCTCCATCTGGGTTGCCATTGCTTCGAAGCCGCCCCGACCTTCACCACGTGCGCCACGACCCTGACCTGGATTGGGCCGATCGCCCTCCGGTTGGCCACCTTGGCCTGGTCCTCGGCCTCGGCCTGCGAACATCTCCTGCATCTTGCTCCGCAATTCTTCGCCAGCGGACTCCAGAACTCCTCCAATCTCTTCCTGCTGAGCCTTGCTGATCTCGAGCTTCTCGATGACCTGCTCATCGATAAAAGCGCGGGCACCGAGCGCTTGATAGTAAATCTCATTGGCGCGGGTCCGTTGGTCTTTGTCGAGAAGCCGTCCCATCGCTTGCTGGACCTGGTTCTCCAACTTCTCACGGGCTTCCATCATCTCCTGGAAGCCGCCCTGGCCACCACCTCGCACAGACTGCATCATCTGGCGGAATCGGCCCTCCATCTGTTCCCCGATCGCCTGAATTTTCTGGATTTGTTCGTCACTAAGCTTGAGGTCAGCTTGGACGACCTCCATCTGGAGCAATTGGGGGATGGTCACTCCGGGACCCCCGGGGAATCCACCGCGCTGGAAACCGGCACCGGGTCGCCCTTGGAAGCCGGGTCCACCGCGTTGCCGAGCTCCCCGCTGCTGTGCGTCGGAAACTCCGGCCATGACGAGGACTAACGCTAGGGCCATGAACCAACGGCTGAATTGTCGCATCTGAGAGTTGCTCCATCTGCAAGAAAGAAGGGAATCAGATCCCTGCAGGGTGGATCTGAACACGAGCCTGAATCGAAGTTCATACCCGATCTTCGATCTGGAGACCTGAAGGAGAGCCAGGCCACCTTCATGTTGAGAGAGGCTCAGCGGTAAATGAGCGTCAGAATCGGGCAAAGTGGACGTCGACATTCCAGATTTCCTGAAGTTCAGTCGCGCTGAAGTGCCGGTCTGAAACCTTCTCGCACGTTGAGTTTTCTCTCCACTCGTCGGGTCTTCTCGTGATCGACGGGAGCAGGGCTCTTGGAATCCGAGACCTTGCAGGAAACCTTATCGACGGCAACAGAGATGGATTACCCGGAGGTCACTCCTGATTCTTTTGACGGCCTGATCTTGGTCGGGAGCACTGCTGAACTGGCTCGGCGGTCCGTGAACGCAACGCTCAGTCCGTTCACAAGTGCACTCGGATCTTCCTCAGCACCTCAGAACACGATCAGGCCACCCGCCGTTGCCGCCGCAGCATCCTCGGCAACTGCGCCGAGCCTGATTCTGGACCAGTACCGTCGGCCAGCAATCCATCAGAGAGTCCGCAATCCCTTGAAGTCGATTCGTCCGAGCGACTTCAAAGGACTGCGGCGCGGACCGATTCCGTGCGACTCAAGAATTGTCTGGAGTCGATCATCGAACAACTCTCGGACAACCTTTTAGGCGATTTGCGGAGTTAGTGCGAGGAGGGAGTACCCGACGGGCTCGTGCACGGTCCTCCTCAGTGACGCCTATTCCGTGAACCTCGGCCCAACGGTCGATGGCGGCGAAACAACGACGTGCTGAGTCGATCGTTTCCTCCTCAACACCGTCACAGTATTTGTCGATGACTCCGAGAAGTGAGCGCCAGAGCGGTCCGTTGCGCGGGCCTCGACCGCGGAAGAAGGCCGATCCATGATCGGGAGTTAACTCCAGCTCATGTTCCAGACGCCTTCCGATCACGGGGCCAGCAAGCGAGAGACGCTCCAAAACGTAGAAGCTACCCAGCGCAGTCGGTATGTCAGAAACCCAGGACGGCCATGAAAACCTTGGAGTTGAGGCAATCTCCTTCGGTTCCACTCCGAGTGAGAGGAGGTCGAGGACCAACATCGGGACTCGCCGTCGATCCATAAATCGAAGCTCAGGAAGCCAATGCTCAAAATAACTCCCGAGGACGCGTTCCATCGGCACAAAGAATCCGAGTAAACTCCGTAATGCCGCGATGTACGAATCCCGAGTCGGATTCTTGGCAATCGAAGTCAGCCGGAGATCAAGTCGGACGTGCTCAGACCTTGTTAGGGTCCGCAATCGATGGTGGAACGAAGGTTGAGTCCGCTTGATCTGGAAGATCGATCGTATTGATGAGGCATCTCGGCTCATTAGATCTCTGTCCTTATCCAGCTCAAATCCTAAGATGAGGATCGGATCGGGTTCTAACAGTTGACCCCGACCGATAATGAAGCGTATGTCACAAAGCGTGACGCGTTTCTTCTTGTGGTTTTTGGGCAACTTGGTGGGGATCTCTTTCAGATGCGGAGGATGGCTCCACTCCATCGCGTTTTGGCTCCAAGTCCAGTAAAACTAAGGAATAACTGATCCCCGCAGACGTGAGTCGATCAGTCCAATCCGAACAGGTCATGACGGCAGTTTGGTCGAGTGACCGAGGAGTTTGTGGAGGTCAGGTCATGGCCGTCGATGTCAAGTTGAATAAACCCTGGTTGGTCGCAGTCTGGCCGGGGATGGGTCACGTCGCGATGAGCGCTGGCTATTACTTAATGGCCAAGCTTGGTATGCATCTCGTTGCCGAACTTGCCTCGAACGAACTCTTCGACATCGAGCATGTCGAAGTGAAGGATGGGATCATTCACCCTGGTCATCGTCCTCGGAGCCGGTTCTTCGCGTGGAGAGACCCCGCAGGGAAGCACGATTTATTGCTCTTCATCGGTGAAGCCCAACCGCCCATCGGCAAGGTCGCTTTCTGTCGGAGGATCCTCGAATTCGCGGGGAAGTTGGGGATCACTCGGGTCTTCACGTTCGCCTCGATGGCAACTCAGATGCACCCGCAAGCCCCTTCGAAGATCTATGGGGCTGCGACCGATCCCGAGGTCCTCGCCCTATTGCGACAGCTTGAACTTGAGGTTGTTGAGAATGGGCAGATCAGTGGCCTGAACGGTGTTCTCCTCGGTGTCGCCGCGGAGGAAGGCTTAGACGGCGCCTGCCTCCTCGGGGAGATGCCCCAGATCTTCGCTCAGCTCCCGTTCCCCAAAGCGGCGTTGGCTGTCCTCAGTGTCTTCACCACGATCGCCGGAATCGAACTAGACACCACGGAGCTTGAAGCTCAGGCGGCTGATGTTGAGCAAAAGCTTGTCGAGTTACTTTCCCAAGTCGAAAATGCGATCGAGGATCGTGAAGAAGAAGACATTGAATCGATTGATGCTGAGAATGACTTGGATCAAGACGATTCTGATGCCAGAGATCGGATCGAAGCGCTCTTCGAACAAGCTGGGCGAGATCGTTCCAAAGCCTACGAATTGAAGCAGGAGCTTGACCGACTCAACCTCTTCCGCGAGTACGAAGACCGCTTTCTTGACCTCTTCAAACCGGAGAGGTGATGGCCCTCGACCAAGTCGCTGGGAAGAACTGGAACGGGGTCCGTGGTTAAGGGAAGAGGATGCCGACTAAACGCGGGAATCGTTGGGGCCCTGTTGTCGGCCCGACCGTTTTGGTCGTGGTGGTTTCCGCTTGGCTCTGGCCGATCGGGATCGGCGGTCAGATGCCAGTTGGGGGAGACGTTACCCAGTTTCAGATCGGCTTGATGAGCGTCCTCAAGGAAGCGATCGGTGAGTCTCGGCTTCCGCTCTGGAACGAGCGCTGGGGGTTCGGATTCCCTGGGCTCGGGGAAAGTCAGATGGGAGTCTACTACCCACCCCATCAACTCCTCTATCGCTTCTTGGATGTCGAACAGGCCTACACCGCTTCCCTTGTCTTACATCTGATTTGGGGTGGTCTCGGAACACGATTCGCTGCGCGAAGGTTCGGAGTCTCCGAGCTTGGTGCAACCATGAGCGGGATTGCCTGGTCCACGTCGGGATTCTTCTTGATACACCTCCCGCACCAGTGGTCCTACAGCGTTGGTTCTTGGAGTCCCTGGGCTTGGGGGATCGCCTGGGCTTCACTTTCTGGGACGGGAACCAACCGGGCTCCACTCTGGGTCGCCGCTATCCTAGCGATCCAGCTACTCCCGGGGCACTTCCAGCTCGCCTTTTGTACGCAGATCAGCCTTCTAATCATGGTAATTACATCGATCCTCTGTGCACCGAAAAGGGAACGAGGCCCCGCTCTCCGTCGAGGGTTCATTATCCTCCCTGCGATCGCCTCGGCCTTTTTACTCGCGATGCCTCAGATACTGCCGACCGCACAACTCGCGCTGCTTTCCGATGCACAACGGGATTACGGCTACCTCTCCGGATTCGCGACCACTCCGTTCCATCTCATCAGCCTTGTGGCACCCGGTCTCTTTCATCGCTCACCACTCTGGAGACCGTTGGTCTGGGACCCATTCCATACCTCCCCCGAAGAACTCCTTCTCTACGTGGGATTGGTCCCCTTATTTCTGGGGATCGGCGCATTCTGTCGACCTGGGAGCCGTCGACGTCCGATCATCACTCTCGGAGTTATTGGACTTTGTTGTCTCGGATTGAGCCTCGGACCTTACCTCCCAGGGTTCAGTCTCATTGTGGAACTTCCGGGCTTTTCTTTCTTCCGGGCCCCGGCGCGTTGGAGCCTCGTCGTTTCCCTCGCCATCTCAATCCTCGGCGGGTTTGGACTCGATGCGATCCTCTCCGGGCATTGGCAGCGACCCTCAAGCGGGTTGACCTGGTTTGTCCTCGGCTCCTTCATCTGGGTCGGGCTGGTGGTCGGGCTCATTGAAGTTGCCCTGACCGGATCGGGGCAGGATCCCCAAACCTCACACACACAACTCGTTGATCGACTCTGGGGCTGGCTTCCTTGGGAAGGTGATCCCACGTTCACGGAAGTGATCCGAAGCGCTAAGATCGTCCGAGAGGAAGAACGGATCCGTGCCGACCATCTCCGCGCGGGCCTGGGACCGATCCCTCCCAATGGGCTCCGATTCGATCGAGATCGCCTTCAGATTTATCTCGCCGAGCTAGGACCAACTGTTCTACTCCTTCTTGGCCTCTTGGTTGTAGGTATCGCAAGCCGAAAGCATCGTCGGATCTTCATCATGACGATTCTTGCGCTTGCGTTCGCTGACCTAGGATTGCTGACTCGACTCCGACCCATCGACTCCGGACCACTCAAGCCGCTGAACGAACAGAGTCCGATCCTCGGGGCTCTTAAGAACCTCCCGGAGGGGGAGCGGACTGTCGATCCCTTGAACAACCTCGCGATGATCAGCGGGGCAACTCCTGTGATCGCCTACCGGACAATCGATCTTCCGATCGCTGGGATTGAGGATCTTCTCGCGATCGTGCAGCACCCGCCGACACCACCATCAAGGACACGTTTCACAATCCGGGCGGCCAAAGCGCTTGGGGTCCGACTGATCGTCTTTGGACCCATCCGGAGTGGCGCGCGCGATTATACAGACCGCCTCAAGTTGCTTGATCTTCCTCTTTCAGAGATCCGAGTCATCGAAGATCCGATCCTCTCGACTTGGCTCTTCGGTGCCTTCCCTGATGATCCCGAGTTCAATGAGCCGGAGCAATTCGTGCTCCTCGACCTCGGCTCGTCAAACCAAGGCAGGCTTTTGCCGGATCCAGACGGAAGCCTCTTGGGGACACTCGGAGGGGGTAAGATCGATCCCAGTCAGCTCATCCAGATCATCGAACGGGGTAAGCCGGTCCAGGTTCGCTCAGATCGTCCCGAACTTCGGACAATTGACCTCACTACTGAAGGACCTTCGCTACTCGTAATCAGTCACTTACACTACCCCGAGTGGCAGGCAACCCTCTCTTCTGACCAAGGGAGTCCGAACCAGATTCCTCTTCATCAGGTCTTGGGAGGATGGGAGGGGATCCGGATTCCCTCGGCTGGTACTTGGACCCTTCGACTCCGATACAAAGGCCGTGCAGCATGGGTCGGCCTTGGGATCTCTGGGGGCTCTTGGGCACTCTGGCTTACCATACTTGGAATCCTCGGACGTAACCGAGAAAAGACAACACCAGCCAGCTCGATCCCAGAGCATCAGGCTGAATCGCGGGGATGACAATCGATGACCAACGTCGCCGTTGTTGGTGCCTCTGGCTATGCAGCTCGTGAACTGATTCAGATCCTTCTCCGACACCCAGAGGTCCGGATCCAGATGGCAACCTCACGCCAGGAAGGATCGCCGGGGATTGCCGAACTTCATCCAAGTCTCACGGGTAGGATCGATCTGAAAACAGAGCATGCTGATCCCGATCGGATCGCCGAAAAGGCTGATGTCGCTTTCCTCGGACTCCCCCACGGCGCGAGCATGGCCCTCGTCCCTGAACTCCGGAGTCGTGGTCTGAAGGTGATCGACCTTAGCGCTGATTACCGCCTAAAGGATCCCAGGACCTACAAAGAATGGTACCAGCAACCGCACCAGGATCCCGAGGGGCTTGCTGAAGCAGTCTACGGGCTCCCCGAAATCAACCGTGAGGCAATCCAAGAGGCCACATTAATTGCCAACCCCGGCTGTTACCCCTCGGCGAGTATTCTGGGCCTTGCCCCCTTAATCCGAGAAGGGATGCTCGACCTCCGCGATCACCTCATTATCGATGCCAAGAGTGGAGTCTCGGGGGCAGGACGGTCTCCAAAGCTCAACACCCATTTCCCCGAATGCAACGAGGGGCTCTCGGCTTACAAGGTCGGAGAACACAGGCATACGCCCGAGATCGCGCAAATCCTGGCTGGGCTCGATTCTGAAAGGGACAGTCCGCTCGACCTAATCTTTACACCACACCTCGTACCGATGGACCGCGGGATCCTCGCGACCATCTATGGAATTCCAGCTGGAGCGACTCCTCTTACGACCGAGGGATTACTCAATCTTTACCGGAACTTCTATCAGAACGAGCCGTTCGTTCGGGTCGTTGAGCGGCTGCCAAGCACGAAGGATTCTGCTTTCTCAAATTTTTGTGACATCAGCGTCCGGGTCGTCGGGCGCCATGTGGTCGTCGTCTCTTGCCTTGACAATCTATTCAAAGGTGCGTCCGGCGCTGCGGTTCAAAACATGAACCTCATTTGCAACTATCCGGAAACGATGGGCCTTCTCTGAGGACCATCAGGGATTGATCGTTTGATCGATCTTTCAGGATGTCCGACCAAACGGGAACGGGTCGTTGTCGCCCAATCCGCCTTTGAGAGGTACCTGGCGGACCTTCTTTGGCTTCGGTGTTTCGCCGTCTTCGGTGTCATCCTCCTCCTCGACAGGAGGCTCGTCCTTCGGTGTCGGCTTCAGGGTCAAGCTGATCCGCTGGGCTTGTGAGTCGATCTCGAGAATCCGGGCTTCGACTTCTTGCCCTTCCTCAACAATATCGCGGACCCGACGGACCTTGCCTGGAGCGAGTTCCGAGATGTGAATCAGGCCTTCCACTCCGGGTTCGATTTCGACGAATGCACCAAAGTCCATCAGCTTGACAACCTTCGCAGCGATCGATTGCCCGCGACCGTAACGGTGTTCGATGGTCTCCCAAGGGCTCGGTGCGAGTTGCTTGAGCCCGAGGCCAACGCGATCCTTCTCACGATCGATTTTAAGGACCTTGACTTCCACCTCGTCCCCGATCTTGAGGACTTCTTCAACTTTTACGCCTCGTGACCAGCTTAGATCGGAGACATGGACCAATCCGTCGACCCCACCGAGATCAACGAAGGCACCAAAGTCTTTGAGCGATCGGACTGTTCCTGTCCGTGTCTGCCCTTCCTCCAACTCCTCCCAGGTTTTCTCACGGAGCTCAGCGCGTTGCTGTTCGAGGAGCTGACGACGCGAGACAACCAGGTTCTTTTCGCGTGGATTTGCTTCAGTCACGACCACCTGAAAGCGTTGACCAAGGTACGCTTCTGGGTCTGCGACGTAACCGATCTCAATCTGGCCGACGGGTAGAAAGCCACGCATCCCGCTCGCTTCAACTTCGAGCCCACCCTTGATACTCTTCACGACCCTTGCTTCGATGACGAGACCGCGCTGGACGCTCTCCCAATCTGCTTCAACCGCCGCTCCTCGGAGATTAAGCCGCGTGAGACCTGCAGCCGGATCATAGCGGTCGACGATGACTTCGATCGGATCACCCACATTAGGTAGTGTGGAAGACTGATTGAACTGTTCAATCGGGACAAAGCCTTCACTCTTGGTCCCAAGGTCAACAATGATTTCATGTTCGCGGACACGGACGACGGTCCCTTGCCGAGTCTTCGGTCCAGGAGCGGGCTTTCCTCGGTTCGATCGTCCCGCCGGTACAGTCTCGGCTGCCGAGGCTGGTTGCGGTCGAGGCGAAGGGGGGGAGGGTGATCGACCGACTGCATCGGGATCAAACCCTTCCATCGCCGCATTCAATTCGGCTTCAAGATCATCATCCCACTGCCGTTTTAACTCAACTTCGGCAGCGACTTCACGTCCGGAGGCGGCTTCGAGCGCGCGGTTGATCTCGTCATCGAGTGGATGAAAGTTGTCTGTCTTCTCACCTTCTTCGAACTTCCGGCTCACCCCAGGTCGAGGTCGAGTTGGGCCTGACGATGGAGCCTCATGTAGCGATCGTTGTTCTTCAGACATGGCTGATCAACCTAATTCCTGAACCCGCCGCGGTCGGAGGTTAATTCACGCGGTAGCGATCCATCATTCATCGTTCACGTTGGAAGTTTTATTCTAGCGGATCGAGCAATCAGGCGCCCAATGAGGACTCCGCAGCAGCGAGCACCTCGGCAACGGTCTCGAATCCAGAGAGAAGGTGCTGACGCTGTTCTTCTCGGAGCCAGCGCCGGACCTTCTTGTCGGCGGAGATCACGGTGGAGTGATTTCGACCACCGAAGTAGCGACCAATCTCCGAATACGAAGCAGTCGTATGGCGCCTCGCAAGATACATCGCAAGCATCCGGGGGTGAGTGATCGCTCGAGCGCGGCTCTCGGACTTAAGGTCGTCTGGAGTGACTTCGAAGAGTTGGCAGATCGCCTGTTCGATATCCTTGAGAACGACCGCTTGTGCCGTGTGGCGGATCAACTCACGTAACGCGGTCCGAGCGAGATTGAGGTCAAGCTTCTTGCCTGTCAGTGCGGCAAGCGAGAGCACACTCTGGAGGGCACCTTCAAGCTCTCGGACACTCGCGCGGAGGTGCTCCGCGATAAAGCCTGCGACCGGCTCAGGCAAGTCAACGCCACGCTCCGCCGCTTTGGCTCGGAGGATTGCCTTCCGAGTGATCGGATCGGGCGCCTCGAGTTTGACGACCATCCCACCGAGCATACGGGTCACTAGTTCATCGGTGAGTTTCGAGATCAGCCGGGGGTGTCTGTCTGAGACCAGGACAACGGGGGCCCCCATGTTAATCAATGCATCGAACGTATGCTGAAACTCATCCATTGTCGCTCGTTTCGATGCGATAAAGTGGACGTCATCAATCAGCAAGAGTTCGGCAGATCGATAACGGGCCCGGAAGCTGTTGAGGCCGCCGTTACGCATCGACTCAAGAAAGCCGTTCGTAAACCCTTCTGCGGTTTGTTGAACCACTTGAAGACCAGGATGTCGACGACGGACTTGCTCGCCAATTCCTTCGAGGAGATGAGTCTTCCCGAGTCCGATCGCACCGTGAATCACAAGAGGGTTGAATGACTCTCCGAGCGATTCAGACACCTCAGCGGCGGCAGCTAAGGCCAGACGATTACAAGGACCGGGGATGAACTGGTCAAGCCGCTTACTCGGACGTCGACGCCGAGAGGCAGAAGGGGTCCGAGGTCGCTCCAGCTCAGCCTCTTCAACTCGTCTGACGCTCCGATCACTTGATCGGGACTCTGCTTGGCGGGGAGTCGAGTCTTTTTCAAACTGGACCGACACTCCTCGATGATCCTGCTCAGAATCATCTAATTCGTAGCGGACTTGAAGCTGATGTCCAGCGACTTCTTCACCAGCACGTTGGATCGCGTCCGCATAGTGTCGGCGGATCCGGTCTAGAAAGTACCGGTTTGGAACGCCAACCGTGAGTGAATCGCCTTCAAGTCCGAGTCGAACGCCGTCGCCAAACCAGAGTCCAAATCGTGCCTCACCTACACGTCCAGCAATCGCCGTCCGTAACGCTTGGCCCACTTCAGTCCCGTGATCCACCATGACCGGACCCTTCCTTCGAGCGGCTCCTTGCCTGACTGATTCCGAGCGAGAAGCGAGTCCAGCGGTAAGATCACGCCTTCGCAAGAAACCAAGATGAAAAGCCCTGAAGGCTTACTCATCGAAGACTCCTGGTCAACAAACTTCATGGGCAGGAAAGACGATGATTGTAGGTCGTAACGGTCGGCCGCGTTAGTCAAGCGATCATTGAGCATTAAAGAGCGGGGTTAGTTCTTCATGTCCGGTTACGCTCTGCTTGTTCCGATGGAGTTCGAATTCATCGGGTACGCGGTACGCCCAGATTCCCGAGTCAACCACGACGGCGCGATCACTCCAACTCCCAGGAGCCTCCTCCTCAACCTTACGCTCGTGGTGGGGACCGGTTGCGATCGCGATCGCGGTCATGATTCCAAGAAAGGCAATCCCACCATGAAGCCGGACGTCGAGCATCCACTGAAACCAACGAGACATCGCTCACCTCCTTCAGAGTTTTAAGTGCCTAGTGGATTGGGCACGAAGCCGGCGTCGACCGAGCCTTCTCTCTGAAGAAACCGTAGGTCACGGGTGAACTGATCTCGGAGTCGGAACAGACAAATCGGGTCACAAGATCTCGGTGGGACTATCGCTTCGGAAATTTAAGGTCCACCGAGCCCGATTCCTCGTTCGGCCTCCTTCGAGCTGCTGGATTAGTTCGGAGACGCACACCCTCCAGGTCCACATCCCGGAACACCACAACCACCAAAGCCGGGGCCGTCGCCACCTGCGACCGGAAGGCTGCTCGAAGAACCGGCATGTGCTCGAGCAACAGCAGGGACACTCAATTCCTTACTAAGGTTCTCACTTGTACAAGACGGGCAATGAGGACGATCATTCTGATTCCGAACTAAGGTTTCGAACTGGTGGCCGCAATCCTGACAGGAGTATTCGTAGATCGGCATCTGATTGAACTACCTTCGAAAACGGAAGCAAGCGGAGAAGACAATTGGGCTGAACTGGCCCACATCCATAGAATCGGGGTTGGGCCAGTTCGATGTCGTGGATCTTCTAGAATCCGATCGAACTTATCGAGTTTCAAGAGCGATCGGGGCCGAAGCGTTCGAACTCAGATCCTTCTCGTTCGGAAGTCCGACTCCGTCGTCGGAGATCTTCCAACGGCGGCTCAAGCCCCTCGGGGAGGGTTGGATCGTTCTTGATCTCTAAGTCGACTGTATACTCTTCCTCACCGGCGACCAAGACGACGCGATAAAGGCCAGCGGGAGCTGGTCCGCGAGGCCCAGACGGCCGACTTTCTTCGTCATCCTCCGTCGGAGGTGGAGGGACCTGTTGGAGGTTCCACCGGACGACATGGAAACCGGACTCGGTTGGTGCTTCAAGGACTCGGACGACCGTCCCGGCATAGTTGACAATCTTGATCGAAGCAGATTCCACCGCTTCCTTGAACACAAAACCGATCTGGGCCCCCGACGGGGGATTCTCGCCGATGAATCGCTTGCTCCCCGTAAACCCAAAGTTCCCTCGTGAGGGTTCTCGACGCCAACGGACCACGGTGTTCGGTTCAAACAACGCTGCCTTTGCTTCGATCGTTTCCTTCGTGATCTGTCGGAGCATCGTGAGATCAAGGACCCAGAGACTCCGGCCGTGAGTTCCAGCGACCACCTCACCTGCGGCCGATTGAATCGCCAGTTCGTGGACTGCAACAGTCGGGAGGTTGTTGTTCAGTTTCGTCCAGGATTCCCCACGGTCGATCGAGGCCCAGACGGCGAACTCGGTTCCTGCTAAGAGTAGATCCTCGTTCTTGGGATCTTCTCGGAGGCATCGAGTAGAACCCCGCGGAAGGTCGTCGCTCAGTGACTTCCAGGTGGCGCCGAAGTCTTCCGTGACATAGAGGTACGGCTTGTCGTCATCGGAGCGGTGGGCATCAAAAGCGACATAGCAGCGACCTTCGCTGAACCGCGAGGGCTCGATTGTCGAAACCCAACGAGGGCCAGGGAGTCCCACCTTCTCAGCGACGTTCTCCCAGTTGGTCCCGCCGTCCTTGGTAACCCAGAGGTTACCGTCGTCGGTTCCTGCCCAGAGGATCTCCGGGGTCAGAGGCGACTCGCCGACTGCCGTCCCAGTTCCTCGAGGAGTCCGATTGATCGGCGGCGAGATCACCCGGAGGTCATCACCACGATTTAGCGACCGAAAGACGTAGTTTCCCGCCGTGTAGAAAATGCCGGGGTTGTGACTAGAGAGGATGAATGGGTTCTCCCAGTTGAATTGAAATTCCTTCTCTGAGTCGGAATTCGGCCCGATCGATGTACGGTCACCTGTCTTCAGGTTCGTCCGCCCCATGAATCCATTCTGGCTCTCGGTATAAACGATGTCGGGATCGAAGGGATCAACCCGACAGACAAAACCATCACCGAAGCTGACACTGAACCAGTCGGCATTGATCGGACCCGCGCCTTCGAGCGATCGGCTCGGTCCACCCCAGCTACCGTTGTCTTGAAGACCACCGTACACCCGGTAAGGTGCTCGGGTATCGACGGTGACATGATAGAACTGAGCGATCGCGGATTGATTCAGGTGTTCCCAATGGTCCGCTCGGTCATAGGAGACGTAAACGCCACCATCACAGCCGAGACGGAGATGACGACCGTCATTGGGATCAATCCACAACGCGTGGTGATCTGAGTGGACGCGACTCGCGGAGTCACCTTCAAACGTCTTACCACCGTCGGTTGATTGTCGGAGGTTGACCCCAAGGACATAGATATTCTGCTCGTCACTTGGATCGACGCGGATCTGGCTGAAATACATCGGCCGAGGGTTGATACTGTTGATCCGTTCCCAGGATTCGCCACCGTCGGCCGATCGATACACCCCACCGTATTCAAAGGCATCGGGGCCTTGTTGATCCTGGATGTTGGCCCGTTGTCCTCCAAGCCTCTCGAAGTAGGGGCGCGTCAAGGTCCCTTCCGCAGGCAAGAGCGTGAATTCAAGTTCGAGATCTTCGTCGCCTCGCTTCACTTTGATCGGGAATGTCTCCCGGTCCTTGCCGAATCGAATTCGCTCCTCCAACTGTTCGGTGTCGATGAGCTTCTCGCCATCGACTTCGACGATCAAGTCATCGGCTTCCAATCCAGCCTCTGCTCCGTTGAAGCCACCAAAAAGTTGAGTGACTCGGACCCCATCACCGTCTTCGACGTCTTCTACATCACCTCCGACAAAGAATCGGAGTGAATAGCGGAACGAGGATCTCGATCCACTGTCAGGGACAACCCCGTATGGTCGATCTTGGATTGTGACCTTGGCCTCAATTGTCTCTTCATCGCGCTTGATCTTGAGCGTGACCTCGTCGCCGACCTCTTGCTTCAAGGTCCAATCAACCAGCTCTTGTGCTTTGGTGAACTCCTCACCACCCGCGGCTATTATGAGATCCCCCTCTTTGATCTCGGCGGCAGCGGCGGGGCCTTTTTCGACTACCGTTTGGACAACCACACCGTCATCACTGTCACGACCCCGAAGGCCTAAGTAGGACCGACTGGGAGGGGTACCTTTACCGATACCTTCACAATCGATGATCGCGTAGACGACGTCGGGGTCTTTGCCATAGTAATCAACGTCCATCCGACCGAGGTTGCTCGTCGGAAGGCCCTCGGTGAGTTCCGTCCAGGTCTTCCCTCCGTCGGTCGTCTTGTGGAGTCCACTTCCGGGACCCCACTTCACAATCGGGTCGTAGCTATCATAGCCATCCTCGATCTCGACTTCGTCGTCGGTACTGACAAACGAGTCGAAACCGTCGCGGCGGACCTGCCAGGTGGCAACGATCATTGTGTCGGGATCACTCGGGTGCATCTCGACGTCGATGATGCCTGTCTCCTCATCGATGTAGAGCACCTTTTCCCAAGTTTCGCCCCCATCGGTGGTCTTGTAGAGCCCTCGGTCTTCATTGGGGCCATAGAGACGTCCCATTGCGCCGACATAGACAATCTCGGGATTGGTGGGGTGAACCACAATCCGCCCTGTCTGGTAAGTCGCCTCCAAACCCATGTTCGTCCACGTCTCACCGCCGTCTGTGGACTTGTAGACACCATTGCCGTACGAGACCGAGTTCCTGGGATTGTTTTCACCGGTTCCGACCCAGACGATCTCCGGATCGCTCTGGGCGACACAGACATCACCGATCGAAACCGTCTCCTCATGATCGAACTGGTGGTCGAAGGTCACCCCATTGTTCTCGGTCTTCAGGAGTCCCCCCGATGCTGTGGCCACCCAGTAGATGTTCGGATCCGCCTCATAAACCGAGAGGGCTGTGATCCGGCCTCCCATGTTCGCCGGACCGATCGGTCGCCAATTGAACTGCTCCACCCAATCACTTGGCAGCAGCCCGGTGGTCAACTCTGTCGCGTCTGCGGTTCCCGATGCCTCATTCCGGAGTAACTCCACCTGCGTCCGAAGCGCTTCAAGTTGCTTCAAAATCTCATCGAGCGTCTCATCTTGCTTTGATTCTTGGGACCGGCCGATCGAGCCGGGAAGCCCGACCGAGACAACCAACGCCAAGGCGAGTTTGAGGACTCGGCCTTGATTCCAGAGTTGAGAACGGCGCAACACGTTGTGAACTCCCCTTCCGATCCGTGATGATGAATGGCTCACTTGGAAAAGCTCAAGCCAAGCCAACCCAGCCCCCCAACCGACCAATCAATCGCTTGTTCTTTCGGGCCGTGACTCATCGAATTACATCAGAGATGGGTTTGAGAATCCAGAGGGTCTGGGAATTTTTCACAGATTGGGAAGAATAAATGGTCCTGATACGATCGCTCTCCCGTGCTGAGGTCAGATCACTGGATGTCCAAGCTGTTCAGGAGTTTGGGTTGCCGACGCTCTGTTTGATGGAGAACGCTGGCCGAGGAGCTGCCGAGGTCCTACGACGACGAGCCGGCGACGAGCCGAAACGAGTCACGGTGGTCGCTGGTCGTGGGAGCAATGGCGCTGATGGCGCGGTCCTCGCGCGACATCTCGATTGCAGGGGATGGCGGGTCCGGTTGATCTGGACGTCAGCGCCCGGCAGTTTCACTGGCGACGCGGCAATCCAACACAACGTGATTGAGAAATCGGGAATCCCGATGATCCACGATAATCAAGAGAGCGATCCCTCCGATTACCTCCAGGAGACCGATTGGATCGTTGATGGTTTGTTGGGGACGGGGCTGACCCGACCTGTCGAAGGACGACTCTTCGATTGGATCAGCAAGATCAATGAAGCCCCGTGTCCAATCCTCGCCCTCGACATGCCTTCTGGCCTCGATTGTGACACTGGTCTTCCACTGGGGATCGCAGTGCAGGCAACAGTGACGGCTAGTTTTGTCGCCCGGAAGAAAGGGTTCGACACTGAGGGCTCGGCCGCTTGGACGGGCGCGGTCGAAGTCGTTGAGATCGGACTCCCCCGAGCCGCCCTCCGACCATTCTTGCAGGGCTGAGCGGTTGAAGATCCGTGACTTCGACAACTGTTCAACACCAATCAGGGGTCTCTCAGTTGTTGCGGCGAAACGTCTCCCGGTGTACCGTGGGCACGCTCGATTTCTTGAGCCAGATCCCCTTCATCGATCCCGATTAACGATCCTCCCTGGAGTAGACGATGTCGACCGACCCCAACCCCGCGACCCCGGATGAAAACGAAACCATTAACCCCGAAGACGGCCAAACCGCACCGGCCGCAGACTCAACCACCCCTCCCAAGAAGGGGGTCTCCCCGATCCGAAAGATCATTACCTTCGTGATTCTCATTGCCTTGGTTGCAGCGGGGGGGATTGAATATCTGGCGATCTACCAGAGCCGAGCAGCCTTCGAAAGTCTCGATGATCTCATGGAGTCGAGTGAAGCCGCAGTGGATGACTCCGAGGGAGATATCGCAGAGGTTCCGACTATCGACCGAGCTCGGGTTGAAGAGCTTCTCGGCGATCCCAGCGCCGAGCCCCAATCTGACCCCGCCGGCGTCGCACTCATCGCACCGTACTACTGGAATGGATCGTTCAAGATCTATCGGATCCGCGTGACTTACACCAACAACTCGACCGCCGGACTCCGCACTTTCGAGTACGACAACTACTACCGCTGGGCAGGACCACCCGAAGCGTAAGGTCCGGGCCCTTATTAAACTCCGGAGACGATGCGTATCATACGACAGTCGTAACTGCTAGGACTCATGCGTAAGATAATCGCCCAAGGAAGACGGAATGGTTGAGCATTCAAACGCCTTACATGTTCGTGCTCTCATACATTCCGTCTCGTCACGACTATTGGATTCCTTGAGATCTCGAATCGTTGCTTTTTAAGCAACCCAAAGTAGCGTCCTTCAGCGGATCGAATCCGAATCATCGCTCCCTCGGGGTCGACTGAGGCCGGTGTCGAAGGCTGTCTGGCGATTGCGTTGGGGCGAGCTGCGTTGCTGAGGGCGTACTCGCCGGGCAGGGGGGTCTCCGAAGTGATCAAGGTCTTCGGGCTTTAGGAGCCTCGGCTCATCGGGATTGGCGAAGAGGTCGAACTCGGCAAACTCGTCGAAGAGCTGCTTAACCTGGCGATCGCCGACGGAATCCCAACTGATGATCGACGAGGCGACCAAGATTCCCGCCGCCAATCCGACCAACGGCCAAATCCAGGGGCGTCGGCTTTCAAAGCCCCAGGCAGTTGCTTGCCGTGGTCGAGCACTCTCGTGGAGCCGAACTGAGAGTTCGGGCCAAAGCGGACCTTGATCGAGCGGTTCAGAAGCACTTGCAAACTCTCTGAGGACTTGCTGGCTGTTCTGGAGTGCTTCCAAGTGGGCACGGCACGACGGACAACGGACGAGATGACGATCGACGTGTCGGTGATCGCTCCCAATTCGATCGCCGCCCACAACCAACGGGAGCCGACGTCGGACCCATTGGCACGACTTAATTGCCATCGGATTCCTCCGTCGCTGCTGCGACTTGACGAAGTATAGAGCTGCTTTCTTCGCCTCCCTCGACTCGTTCCCGAGACTCCCAGAGCTTTCGGAACTGCTCTCGGGCCTTTGCAAGCCGCCAACGGACGGTTGCTTCCCTGCGTTTGACGATCGTCGCTACCTCCGCTGATGAGAACCCTTCGAGATCCCGTAAGATCAAGATCGTTCTGTAAGCGATCGGGAGCTGATCGATCACAAAGCGAATCTCCTGGATCAACTCATCGCGGGTTCTGGGATCGGGTTCCGTCGGTTCAGCAAGCCGGGACCTCCGGTCGGAGTGGGCACCATCCAAGTGGCGATCGAGGTCCGTCGTCGTCGGCATGTTTTTACGACGGAGTTGGTCAAGACCGAGGTTAACGGCGATCCGGAAAAGCCATGGGCCAAAACGCCGACTCGTATCGAAACGATCGAGGCAATGATATACTTTCCATAGGGTCTCTTGGGCTAAGTCACGAGCCAACTCACGGTCTCGGACGAGCCTGGTCAGCACGCGCAAAAGTGCTCGATCATAACGTGATACCAGGGTTGCAAACGCTTCCTCGTCGCCATCGCGCGCACGCTCAACCAGGCGAGCATCCCCCTCAAGGTGAGGCTCGTCCATCGTTGCAGACTCGTCACGCGAGGAAAACGGTGGGATGAGGTCGATTCTCGAAGTTCCCGTTCGAAATTGAACGTTGTTCTGCGCTCGCATAGTACCTTTTGATACGAGGACGAGCGGTCCTTTTGTTGGATTGGGGCTCAAAAATGTTGGTAATCATGAAGCCGGTCCGAGGTGTTTCAGTACAATCGAGGGAAAATCAGGGTCGTTGGCACTCGATCGAGATTTGCCGATGCCCGATCCCCGACCGCCTCGGAGCGTTGTCCGTATTGTACCGACAGGTACCTGGGACAATCCGACCGGAGATTATGGAGCGGATCCTTGGTCAGGCCGCTCGGGGAGAGCTTGATCTTGAGGGCCTCTGGATCGCTCGACGTGGAAAACGGATCCTCGGCGCGATGATGACCCAAGGGCTCCCGGGACGAACGGTCGCAATCTGGCCTCCCGAACTCTCGCGCTGGAGTTTCTCACGGCTCCTTGCGGTTCGGTTGGTCCAGAAGGCGATGGAGGACTATCGACATCGAGGAAGTCTCCTCGCTCAAGCGCTTGTTGATCCTGAGGCCCCTCGACACGTCTCAAGGGATCTGGATCGTGCCGGACTTCCCTACGCGACTGACCTGATCTACCTCCGGCGTTCGACCGAACCAATCGTGGAACTTCCAGACTCTCTCACGCGATTTCATTGGAAATCACTTGCGGAAGTCTCAGAAGAGGAATTTGCGCAGGCGCTCCTCAGGACTTACGTCGGCAGCTTAGATATGCCCGAGCTCGAAATCCTCCGGGGCCCAGAGAATCTCCTCGAAGCTCATCGCTCTCAACAGGGGTTTGACCCGCGTCGATGGCAGATCGGTTCCCTACCCGATGACCCTAAAGCATCCGCCATTGTTATCTTAAGCCCAGGTCCCTCCAGTTCTTGGGAGGTTTCCTACTTCGGATTAACGCCTGAGGCTCGGGGGAGAGGACTCGGGCAAGTGGCGATGGCCCACGCATTCGAGACGGTCCAGCCCTTGGCCGATTCGCTCGAACTCGCCGTCGACGTCCGCAATACCCCGGCAGTGAAGCTTTATGAGAGAGTCGGATTTGAGGCCTTTAACCGCCGGGCCGTTCATGTCGCGTCGCTGTAAGAAGTGCTCGAGTCAATATCGGGATGATGATTCGACCAATTGTGCTTGCTGTCACGCCTTCGGAAAATGGCCGCTTCTTTGAGATAGATCACCGCTTCCGCAACGTTGGTTGCGTGATCAGCAACCCGCTCTAAGTTTCGTGCCGTGTTAATCAAATGGAGCCAACTATTCACCCGAGACGGTTCACGACGGATCGCATTCTTAAGATCTTTGAGGATCAAACCGCGACGGTAGTCGACCTGTCGATCACCCCGGATCACGGCACGGGCTAGGTCGGCATCGGTCTTGGCAAGAGCATCGAACGCGTCACCAACTTGTCCGAGTGACTCAACCGCTAAA
Organism: uncultured Isosphaeraceae bacterium; assembly: GCA_964510225.1. Taxonomy (GTDB): domain Bacteria; phylum Planctomycetota; class Planctomycetia; order Isosphaerales; family Isosphaeraceae; genus CAZEAN01. Next base: position 19,565 of record CAZEAN010000027.1, on the reverse strand, counting down.
AACTCCATCTGAGGAGGGAGTGCGACACCTTCCGACCTCCGCGCCAATTTGCAGGCTCGGGTGGCGATGTGCTCGGCGAGATCTCCCATCCGTTCGAGTTCGCTGCTAATTTTGAGCGCCGTGGTGACTCGCCTGAGATCAGAAGCGAGTGGCTGATGCATGGCAAGAACCCGGAGACACTCTTGCTCAATGTGTACTTGCCATCGATCAATCATGGGTTCTTCAGATCGGACATCCTTGGCGAGGTCCACACGACCTGTACAGAGAGCCTGAACGCTTGATCGTAAAGCCGCCTCCACTACCGCCGCTAATTTTAGAACCTCGCCCCAGAGCGACTCCAAGTCACGGATCAGATGCTGGTTCAAACAGACCTGATCTCCAGAGATCGGTTGTAGGGGTGTCGTATTAGCACTCATCAGATCAGACTCAAAGTTTAAAACCGTCGATTTGGAGTGATTATCAATACGAATGGTATTGTTCTAATCACTTACCTTTTTCAACGTTACGTAATTAGACACAATTGGACAACCCGTGTTGTTTCCGTCTCCCCAACTTTTCCTTCTCCATTCATCACGACGTTGCGGAATCTTCATAAACGACCTATTTTCGACTTCAAATGGTGTTGAAACATACGCTAATACTCCCGAGACTGTCCGTTGGGACAGCGACTCGGGAGTTTTCGATTACCGCTCCATTTGGTCCATAGCCCACGAAGTTCAAGGATTAATAGTGCTTGCCGTGGAGCGGAGGGCCGACACCGGAAATCGGTAGGTAGATGACGTCGGTCGGGACTTTATCTCCAGGCCGGAAATAGCCGAGGTCATATTCTGCTTCGCCCGGCGGGTCCATAATGGCATTATAGGGAAAGAGGGCGATCTGAGCAGCAAACAACCCCGCAGAAAAGAACGGTTGGAGAAGTTGACCACGTTGCCGTGATTGTGTTGGATCGTCCAGAGGATAAGTGAAGTAGTGGCCGGCTGGGCCGAGCTTTTGTTCAATGCTTTGGCCATAGCGTTCTAAGACGGCATCTTGGAAGTAAAGCGGGCCATGGCACGTCATCCCACTAGCCCAATACTTCCGGCTCGGTTGGAACCTCCGAGGCGGAAGAGGAACGTTCTCCTCCGGAACAGGGACCGCCACGATCGGACGAACTTCGGTCGGACTCGGTGCTCGAGGAAGATCAACCGCGTTGTCTTGGAACTCCGACTCACGGCGCTCGAGACCAGTCGTTCCGAGAGGGTCGAGGCCCCCCGAAAAGTCCCGGGTCGTCTCATCTTGCTTGAGCCTCCGGACTTCTCGGAGCACCTCTTCCTCTTGCTCAGGGGTCAAGAAGGTCTCGCCGATCGGACCAACGTTCTCGAGTTCCCGGAGGACGTCAGCCATCGCGGGATAGCTTTCGCCAACGCCAGAGTCCTGAATAGTTTCCAGTGCGCGAGCGTCAACGTTGCTGATCGCCCTTGGGCGGTCAACCGGCAGCGCTGGAGGCAAGTCACCGGTTAATTCGGCAGGAACTTCAGTTGGTGCCAGGGAAGGGACGGGGCGAGAGCTAATTGGAGCCGGAAACTCGGTCGTCGGTGGTTCTACGTATTGATTCTGAATCGGAGGGGTTCGACCCAAGTCGCGGAGTTGGAGGACTTCATCGGCAGGTGGTGGCAACGGCGGTAACTCATCGGGAATCATCCGACTCTGGTTCAATGATCCCGGAAGTGGGGGTAAGCCCTCCGGAATTCCCCTACTAGGTGTAGTAGTTGGTTGGGGGCTTTCTTGATTCGCTGTCCGGACGACTTGATCGATAAAAGGTCGACTCGAACGCGAGGTCTCTTCTTTTTGTTCGGTGATGGGAGCGGGAGCAACTCCGGGCTCAGTCAAGGGCTGAGGAGGGGAAGGAATCTCCATCGGAGGAGGGGGAAGAGCAGCGGCATCCGCACTGGTTAGGACGACTTCATCAGTGAAGCGGTTTGGCGAGGCTGGGAGTTCTCGAGATTCTGGAATCGGACCGCTCATGGGTGCTGGTGGTTCGCCAAGCGTAATCGCCCCTGCAGCGGAGAATCGTCGGCGGCTCGGCGCCGGCATCCCTTGGCTCTGGCCAGCAACAAGCGTCCCGCTGCGACGCGAGGGTGTCCGGAGCCCTTGCCGCGCTACATCGATCGCCTCGCGGAGCTGCTGATGCTCCTGGTCGTTCAGTTCACTGGCTCGGGCTTCCGCTTCCCGGAAGAAGGAAAGGGCCCGCATATACTCGCCGTAGCGAAGGTAATCGAGACCATTTCGAAGCGCGTGTCGAGGAGAACGCGCTTGGAACATTGGGTCTCGTTGAATCGGAACCGTTTCCCCAGATCGCCCCGTCGGAGCGGTCTGAGAGGTTGACTGACCCCGGGCCTCGATCGTCGGGATGGCACCGTTGATCAGGATGAGCGTGAGAGCCGTCATGATTTGACGCACGCGAAGCCTCCTTGCTTGCTTGCGATTGACTAAGATCAAGGCCACCTACCGAGCAATCCACCCAACGCGGGAGCAGGAGTACTGATCTCGGACCCGTTCGGCGGTTCCTCCCACGCGTTTCCTCTCTTCCAATCAGACAAGGACTCATCGATCTTTCCCCGGAGAGTCCTCTCTGTTTTCACTCCCTCGTCATCCCGTGTTACGACCGTGATCCCCATCGTATGAGGAACTCGTGTAATTGGGCGCCTCATGAGTGATTACCACATCATGCGGATGGTTCTCCATCACTGTCGCCGGAGAGACCTGAATAAACCGAGGTTTTGTTCGGAGGGAGTCGATCGTCGGGGTCCCGCAGTAACCCATCCCAGACCTCAAACCGCCGACCAGTTGGTGGACGAAGTCGGAGAGAGGGCCCTTGTAAGGAACCCGACCTTCAACTCCTTCGGGAACGAGTTTTGGGGCCGAACTGGTCTTGGAATCCTGAGCATGTTGAGCTTTGACAGGTTCTTGGCGATAGCGATCGGCCGAACCTTGGCTCATCGCGCTGATCGATCCCATCCCCCGGTAACGCTTAAAACTCCGCCCTCGATAAATGATCGTGTCACCGGGGCTCTCTCCGAGGCCGGCAAAGAGTCCACCAATCATCACGGAAGAGGCGCCCGCCGCGATTGCTTTGGTGATGTCCCCAGAGTACCGAATTCCACCATCGGCGATGATCGGGACTCGTTCCTCAGCGCCTCGGACTGCATTCTGAATCGCTGAAATTTGCGGAACCCCGACTCCCGTCACCACTCGAGTCGTGCAAATTGACCCAGGACCGATCCCGACTTTCACGGCATCGGCTCCAGCGTCGATCAAAGCCCGAGTCCCCACTTCGGTTGCCACATTACCAGCAACAACATCGATATAGAAGTCGCGTTTGATCCGACTTACAGTTTCCAGGACATTCTTGGAGTGCCCATGTGCGGAGTCGACGACGAGGAGGTCGACATCTGCCTCAATCAAGGACGCAACTCGCTCATAATCGAAGACGCCGACCGCCGCACCGACCCGGAGTCTGCCGCGCTCATCCTTACAGGCGTTCGGGTATTTATGGAGCTTGTCAATGTCTTTAATCGTGATCAATCCCTTCAGGTTGTACTGCGGATCAACCAGAAGGAGTTTTTCCACTTTGTTCCGGGTGAGGATCTTATCCGCCTCTTCGAGACTCGTATTCTCCGGGGCCGTAATCAGATTCTCCGCGGTCATGACCTCGGAGACGGAGAGATCATCACGCTCAAGGAATCGAAGGTCTCGACGGGTCAAGATCCCCTTCAGTACGCCACCGAGCGTGATCGGGACCCCTGAAATATTGTGATCACGCATGATTGCTCGGGCTTCGGCAACCGAAGCCGAGGGGGGAAGCGTGATAGGGTCAACGATGATCCCGTTCTCCGATCGCTTGACCTTATCGACCTCAATATGCTGATCGTCGATCGAGAGATTCTTGTGGATGATCCCGATGCCGCCTTCTTGAGCTAAGGCAATGGCGAGATCAGCTTCGGTGACCGTATCCATTGGCGCAGAGAGAATCGGAATATTGATCGAGATGGAATCGGTCAGCCGAGTCTTAGTCACAACATCCCGAGGATGGAGTTCCGAGTAGGCAGGCTCAAGCAAGACATCATCAAATGTAATGCCTTGATAGTGGATCCGATCGCTCATGACCGACTCGCCTCCGAGCACTTGCTTACGCTTACGCCCACTGATTCCATGACTTCTGGAACATGCTCTCTTGTTATTTTTACATCTTACGCGGAAGTCAAACCCCTTGACACTGGCCGATAGCTAGCTCTTACGCCAACCCCCGATTCTGGACGGTATTCCGATCTTTAGTTCGATTCCACAGATTGGACCATCGGTCCACTTTTGGTCGGATCTTGATGATTTTTCGGACTCTGCTGACCGCATCAAACTCAGAGAGCGTTCATCAAGGTTCACCGGGTTTCAAATGTCTTCAAGCGCGAGCAACTATAGAATCGAGTGATCTGCGGATCCCGTGACCTGATCACAGATCTCGCCATTCCGCCTAATTACGTCGAAACAATTACATCTACCTGATCATTCGCCGGGCTTGGTCCCCCGAGCGATCGTCCGCCAACAGTCGATCTGAATCTTCCCATCTCCGACGTGTATTGGATGAAACCCATGAGCTGATTGGCCCGAACGGAGAAGTTGACGGACCTTTTCTTTAGGAGCGGTCGGTGTGCCGCGGTCAAACCACTCATCGAAGTCGAGCCTGAATGAATGCTCAACCAGGTAGATCGGCTCAAGACCAACATTTGCGAGAAGATCGGCCATCTCGCCCGGCGTAACGTTGGCGGTGTGGGTCCTGTCACGGAGCCGTTCGATTGTCTGATGCCAATAGCGAGCCTCGGGATCAGGATCGGTGGTGTGATCGCAGATCACCAAGACTCCCCCCGGAATCACGAGTCTCGATTGACGCGCCACAAATTGCAACGGATCTTCAATGTGGTGCAGAACAGAGCGCGAGACAGTGGCGTCAAATGGCTCAAGGCGATCGAGTTCTCCGTCATAAACCGAAGCCTGTCGAAAGCTCGCTCGGTTCCCAAAGCGAGCACAACGACGCTCGGCGCGGGCAATCATCTCTGCGGAAAGGTCGATACCAATGACGCGGTGTCCTGCCTCAAGGAAGGCTTCCGCGACGAGTCCTGGACCACATCCAACATCAAGGATCCGGGAGAGCGAAGGCAGCGCAGTGACGTCTAGAAGCCGCGATAACGCAACCGGATCAGTTTGGACCTCGGCACGTTCGAACGGCTCTGCCTGTTGATCGAACGCATCAGCAAGAGCCTGATTATGGCTCCGGAGAGGATGATCCATCAGTCAGGTTTCCGGGCGGTTTCCATCCTGGGGGGCCATAAGCCAGCCCGCCCGTCGTTGAGATCTCTTCCTCAGAAGAGTTCGTGAATCGGCTCGACGCCGTGATCGACAATCCGGAGCGGACGCCCCTGCGGGCCTGGCAATTCCGTTTCGAGGTCAATTCCAAGCCCTCGGAAGACAGTCGCAGCGATTTCGCCTGAATTCACGGGACGGTCAATCGGGTTGTATCCGATTTCGTCGGAGGCGCCCACTACAGTACCGCCTTCGAAAGGACCGCCCGCAAGAAGGACTGTCCAGCAGGCAGGATGATGGTCGCGACCGCCCGCAGGGTTGATCTTTGGTGTCCGGCCGAACTCACCGAAGGCCAGAATCATGGTGTTCTCTAACAGTCCCCGAGACTCAAGATCTGAAACCAGACTACTGAACGCATTGTCGAAATTGGGGCCAACCTCGTTCTTGTAACAGTCAATCGGGCTAAAGGGTGCCGAGCCGTGAATGTCCCAGGTGATCTCATTGAAGACCGTTTCGAACATGTTGACGGTGACGAACCGAACACCACGCTCGACCAATCGACGCGCCATCAGACAACTTTGACCGAATCGAGTCCGACCATAACGATCGCGGAGATCTTCAGGCTCAGCGTCAATCTGAAATGCCTCGCGGGCCTCCGGACTGGAAGTCAATGCATAGGCCTGCTGAAAGTTGGCATCAAGCAACTTGGCGTCGGCCGACTTTTCGAACGAAGCTGCAGCACCATCGATCGCCTCCCGGAGCGACCGTCGCCTTGACTCACGGACACTCGTCACATACTCCGGTGGGAGAAGATTAGGGACTTGGAACCCTTCAGCGTTGGGATCCGCATTGAGAACAAACGGGTCGTAGCGTTTGCCGAGGAAGCCGGCATCCTGTCCATGAGGCATGTTCCCGCCAGTGTTCCCGATCGGTCTTGGGAGCAGGACATGTGGAGGGACATCACTTAACGGCCCCTTCAGGAACGAGAGGACGGATCCCATGTGCGGGTAACGGATCGCTCCGTTGCCGAAAAGTCGACCCGTCTGCATCATCTGATGGCCGGTATCATGAACAGCGGTCGCTGTGTGATAGACGGAGCGGACCAAGGCTACCTTGTCCATCAACTGTGCAAGCCTTGGGAAAACTTCAGAGATCTGAATCCCAGGGACGTTGGTATCGATCGGACGGAAAGGTCCGCGGATCTCTTCGGGAGCGTTCGGTTTCAGATCCCAAGTATCGAGCTGGCTCGGACCTCCGACGAGGAAGAGCATGATGCAATTCATCTCGTTCGATCGATCGGCTACTCCCTTTGCCTGCAATGCTTTCAAGCCCGGCAAACCCAGGCCCAACGTCGACAATGCACCGACGTGGAGGAAGTCGCGCCGCGAGAGGCCATCACAGAAGCGGACCGGTGAGTTGGCATCGAGCCTGAGCATAGTAACGATCCTTTCGACCAATCCGAGAGAATTGTATCGCCAGAATAAAGCCAAACTGTCTGAAGACTCTGGAGCCGGGAGATGCTTTCAACGTAACCGACCATGACAAATGCGGTCAATTCACCGAAAAACTCACACAGGCAACAAGTATTGATTCAACCTGGTGATACGATCCAACAATCAACGGTTTAAGCGAACCCGACCGTCGAGGTAGTTCCTGGATCCTTGTCAGGGAGATCGCCTCCGTGTACCAATGAGGCCGATGATCTCAGTTCGCGCGCAACGCCACAACTGCATTCACTGCATTCAAGGATTTGCTCAATGAACACGCAACCCAGCCTGATCACGGTCAGTATTGTGGGTGTTACCCTTATCTTCTTCTGCCTCAGCTTCACGCCAAACGCGGTCGCGTTGCCTCAGTTCGAGGTTGGATTTGCCTCGACCGAGATTACGCCGGAGGTTTCTGATTCAGCTCCGCCAGTCTGGCTCGCCGGATATGGGATCGGCCGAGAAGCTACCGGGGTTCACGATCCACTCTTTGCACGGGCCGTAGTCTTCAAAAGCGGCGAAGAAAAAATCGCGATGGTTTCAGTCGACTTGGTCGGACTTCAATATCCCCAGACGTTGGCGATCCGCGCACGACTTACTGACTTCGACTATGTCCTGATCGCAAGCACGCACAATCACGAAGGTCCTGATGTGATCGGAATCTGGGGCCCGACTCGGTTTGCCTCCGGGGTCAATCCCGCTTACCTCAAACTCGTTGAGGACCGTGTGGTGGAGGCCGTTGAATTGGCTTCGACCCGTTTGGTCCGTGCTGAGTCGTCTTACGGGACTGCGGAAAACGAAGAACTCCTCAGTGACAGCCGAAAGCCCGAAGTAAAGGATGGCATCTTACGGTTGTTGAGCTTCACGCCCCCTGATCGTCCTGATGCCACTCCACTGGGGATCCTCGTCCAGTGGAACTGTCACCCAGAGAATCTTGGGAGCCAGAACACCTTGGTAACGGCCGATTTTCCCTATGCTGTGATCGACGATCTCGAAGCACGCTATGGCTGTCCAGTCGTCTATCTGACTGGAGCAATCGGCGGCCTAATGTCCGCCCCGGAAGACGTCCTGACACGCCCCGACGGCACTTACTACCGCGAAGGTGAGTTCGAGTTCGCCGAAGCGTACGGAAAGGCGGTTGCAAAACTCGCCGACGAAGCGCTCCGCTTCGCCGATCCCATCGCCCTCACCCCGTTCCAGATCTCGTCGGAGCAGGTTGCCTTACCCTTGGTGAACACCTATTACCGAGCGGCCCGAGGCGCAGGGGTCCTCGACCGACCAGCCTACACCTGGACTGGCGATCCCCTCCAAATTGGCGAGAAACGCGGATCTCGTGACATCATTGGCGAACTTGCGGTCGTAACCGAGGTTGCGTACCTCCGGCTTGGTGACCTTCAGGTCGCCGCGATCCCTGGTGAGCTTTACCCCGAACTCATCGACGGCCGATTCCAAGAACCAGTCGAGCCGGATGTGGACTTCCCAGAAGCCGATTTAGAGCCGACGATCTTCGACTCTCTCCCTGACAACGAATTCTGCCTGATCCTGGGACTCGCCAACGACGAGATTGGTTACATCATCCCGAAACGGCAGTGGGACAATAAGGCTCCCTTTGCCTATGGCCGCGACAGGTCGCAGTATGGAGAAATCAACAGCGTCGGCGCTAATGTTGCCCCGATCCTGCTTCAAGCGTTCCAACGTTGTGTCGCCAACGTTGGAAGCGCGGAAGCTCCACAATAATTGACCAACCTTATCGAGCTTCAACCAACAAACTGAAGATCAACGGCCTCAGGGATGAGGCCGGCGGCGGCGGCCTTTGTGAGCAAGGTCCGGACAGCTTCCCGTCCACGCTCACCGTAGTCGACTGTCCAGTCGTTCACATACATCCCCACAAAGCGATCCGCCAGTGCAGGGTCAAGGCCTCGGGCATACTGGAGGGCATAATCGAGTGCTTCTTGACGATGCTCCAGTGCGTAGACAATGCTCTCTTTGAGGTACCGAGCGATCCGACTGATCGTGTCCTCACCGAGATCACGACGGACCACATTTCCACCGAGTGGTAGCGGGAGACCGGTTTGCTCGAACCACCATTGTCCGAGGTCGACAATCTGATAGAGCCCTTGATCAGGGTAGTAGAGCTGACCCTCGTGGATGATCAACCCCACATCAGCCTTTCCTTCGAGGACCGCTGGAATGATCTGATCAAAGGGAACAACTATGTTAGGAACTTCCTTACCGAGGCAGAGTTGTAAGGTCAAAAATGCGGTGGTGAGGTGCCCTGGAACCGCGATGGTGGCGTTTGATGCCTTGAGGTCATCAAGCGTCATCGGGGCCTTCGCAATCAATTTCGGCCCGTAGTGATCGCCCATACTTGAGCCCGACGCGAGCAAGGCGTAGGTCTTCGAGAGATAGGCGTAGGCATGGATGCTCACTGCGGAGACCTCTAACTCGCCGTTGAGAGCACGACGATTTAGGGTCTCAATATCTTCAAGTTGGTGAGTGAACTGAAGATTCCCGGTCTCAATTTTCTCACGGGCGAGAGCATAAAACATGAACGCATCGTCCGAGTCGGGACTGTGTCCGACCCTAATTGTTTGACGATCCGTGGTGCTCATTTCAAGATAGTCCAGACTTCAAGTTGTATGGGCGTAACGCTTATTGACGGAGTGATCAACTGTTCTGAAAACGAGAGGTCGTTTTGTCATCATGATCCTGAATCCGGAGGATGATGGGTGTGAAGCCCAATTGCCACCCACCGGATTCTGGAGACAGTCGGAAGTCAACTGCCAAACAAATCAAGGAGTCCCGCCGACACTACTTTCAGTGCCACCCGTTTCACCTAACATGTCGAGTGCGTCAAAGGGGTCGAGGGTCGGGTCGGCTTGAACGTCTGCGATCAGTTCTTCGAACGGAATCTCTTCCGGTTGCTCGAAACCAGCTTGGCGGAGTGCGTTGACATAACGTAGGGCGATCGTTCCCGTATCGCGTTGATTGAGGTCGTCATCGCGATAGACCGGGAATCGATCGAGGACTTGCTCCCACATTTCGAGTCCGATCCGGAATTCGTCGACAGCATCGGCGAAGCGGGCGTCGAGGTAGGCTACATAACCGTCGTAGAAGTGTCGACGAGCCTCAACACCATTAGCCCCGCCTTCAACAGGTTCACCGGTAATTTCATCGCGTTCGACGAACATCTCCGCATCGCACCGCTGGAGCCAGTAAATATAGTTGTTCTGATCGGCCCAGCGTCGACTCCAAACGGCTTTGTTATCCTCCAAGCGCTGAGCATCTTCAGCGGAGACAACGAGGTCGTCGGGTACGACGTTACCAATCGCTCGTTTGAGTTCCTCCGGCCACTGCTCGGGTGAGATCGGTTCACGGGCTAGTGCATCACCAACCTTGATCGGTTGTGCGTAAAGTCGTCCCTCAATTTCGAGAGCATTCGGTGAGTTGAACTCGACCTCACCAAATTCTTCCCAGTCTCGCTTTGCTCGTTCCCAGGCAGTTCTGGCGACAGTACCGAATTGTGCATCGTATTTCTGTCCTTCGCCCACCATACTCTTCTTCTCGAGCGCAGAGGCATAACGAGTCTGGGCGTGTGCAGGCATCGTTCGGAAGGCAAGGTCTCCTGGTCGGCCTTTTCGATTCTCGACCCGATCCACGTACTCAACCGGTGCCTCGAAACCGGCAGCAAGTCGCTCATTTCCTTGTTCAGATTTTTCAATCGCCTGCTGAAACCATCCACGCGCAACCTGGAAGTTGTCGTTGTAGAACCGTCCATCATACGGATCGGTTTTGAACTGTTCGTCGAGGTCGTCGAAGAAGAGGCGACGGAAGATGATCGACTCGTCTGAGAAGCCTACTTTGTGATAGTAGGTCCAGGCTGTGTCCCAAGTTAGGTCCGGGCTCCTCGGGTTTTGATTCACCCCTTCCTTGAGGAATTCAATCCCGCTTTTGATCCAGGTGTACTTATCCGCAGGATCGTCCCACTCCACGGAGACGTTGTAGGAAAGATTCCAGCCTTGGTATGTCCAAACGGTGAGAAAGTGGGGCTGGAGCTTGGTGATGACATCAATCGTCGCTTTGAGGCGATCCCATTCTTGGAGCCGCTGGAGTTGTTGGGCTTCCATCCACTTCACATTTGCCACGACGCCACGCATCCCGCCGATCATCGCCAACTTCAGCAGAAAGCTCCCCGTGTCGATCTCGGTGACGAACGCTTCACCAAGATCTTCGTCGTCCTTCCGGTTCTGGAGCCAATCACCATAGGGAACCATCACAACGAAGAGGCCAAGAATGATCGATCCGTAAAGAATCTGCTTCGCACGGATTGAAAGCATGTTCATGCTGCCACCTCACGATTCTTGAGAATAAAGTATGCAGCCACCGAGAATGGTAAGGCGTATCCGACTGCCAGGAGGACCCCGTTAATGAGTCGTCCCCAGGTGATCGCGAAACCGGCGGCAACGGTGTCACCCAAACTGAACGCCGAGAAGTTCGGAACAATGAATGAGAGAATCGAGAGGAAAGGACTAAAGACCGCATCAAGCGACTTCGCCGTGATCACTCCGATCGTCCCTTCCAACTCCGCGACCTGGTTGGCATGGGTGACCATCCGGATGATCGATTCAAAAGGACCACCGCCGGTGACTCCTCCACCGCCGAGCTGGCTCAGGATTGGGTAGAAGAGGTCGCCTGCGACGAAGAAGAAGAGGGTGATTAATAGTGCGACTGGCCAGCTCAAGAAGGTTCCGGCGAAAAGACCGATCGCGGTCAAGACCATCGCTTGGAGCCAGATCCCAAAAAGTCCTTTCGCATAATTCGCCCAAAAAGAACCTTGATTCGCAACGATGAACAAATCATCAGGAGCCATCCCGAGATATTGCGTCTGGCTGATACAAGAAACTTCGATCGTCAGGAAGCCCCGGCTCCCGACCAAGATCGACGAGGGGAAGCTCCATTTATTGGTGTAGTATTCCTTGACGTCGAAAGTATCCGTAATCACCTGGCCGCTACCGCCTCGACCACTCGCCAGGAGTGGGTTGTTCTGCTCGTTCTGAAAAAGAGGATCTGCTAGAAGCGGTTCTTCGGGGCGATTCGCAATCACCGGTTGAGGGAAGAATGGGTGTTTTACACGGATCTGAGCGTACACCGGTGCGCCGACTTCTTCACCCTTTGTGGTCCGATACACCGTGAAGGTCATCTGAACTGGTACATCGGGTGATCGAAGCGCTTCTGCCTCAGCAAGGAGATCACTTGCTTGGACACGGAGATCATTCGCCTCATCTTCGCTCTGAGTTGCGTCTGCAGTTTCAAGCAGCTCATTCGCCTCCGCTGAGAGCTCTTCATACTGTGTAACCAGATCTTCGCGCTGTTGTGACAACTCTTCACGACGACTTCGGAGATTCTCGATCCGTCGATTCAAATTGGAGATCTCGGAAGAGTCCGCGTTGACCTTTTCCGATTCGAGCTCAGCTTCGTCATACGCAGTTTCATAGATTTCGTTGCTCAGATATTCGATCGTCCCCCGCTTGAGCAGCAGGTTTACAGGAACAGGCGACTCAACACGAGGCGCTGGTGTCCGTGTCGTGCTCGGGAGGAGTCGATCAACAGGAGCGGGGAGATCGGGACCAAACATCCAGATCGCTTTAGCTGGAGTAGCTCCCTCAACAAAACTCCGGGTCTCAAGCTCCTGGCCAACGTCAATCCCCTTAATCCTTGGCTGCCCAATCGAGTCAACGAAGGTCAACGAACCACCGACCGGGAGACGGGCCGACCGTCTTGTTTCCAACTGATCAAGCTGGACCTGAAGTTGGCTTGCGAGTCTTGTGTTCCCAGCTTCTTCGGCTTGAGTGATGTCCTCGCGGAGATCTTCAACCCGACTACCGACAATTCGTCCGATGTAAACACCGCCGAAAACCCCAAGTAAGACCAAGAGCACCGTGACCACGGCCATGAATCCAAAGAGCCTTCCCCAGATCACTTCGAGACGTCGAATCGGCTTCGTGACGGTCACATGAATCGTCTGGTGGCGGATATCATTCGGCAGAGTGATCGGGGTCAGAATCGCGATCATCAGGATCAAGAGATAGGAGCAGAGGACCATCATCGTCCGCACGTAGAGTTGGCTCAACTCGGCCTGACGGAGTGTGTCTGGTGGTTGCAAGAACCAGTGGGTAAACGCGAGGACTACTCCGAATAACGCCAACACCGCCCAGGGGATCCTGGTCTTGCGGAACGACTCGATCCAGCTAAAGCGGCCGACGGCGAAGAGACGCCGAGGGCGGACGGAGAACAATTCGTAAAGCCCGATCGCCAGAGTCTGTAAGAGCGTAATGTAGCCCATTAAAACAAGGCTAAATTGGGCTCCGAGTTGGATCTTACCCATCGTTGGATTGATCCCTGGAGTCCCCGTGACGAATTGAATCACTTGGTCTTGAAACTGGGATGCGAGAAATCCCCCACCGACTAACCCAAGGTGAATGCCAAATAGCACGAACAAGTCCGAAAGACGCTTTGATCGAAAAATCCCCGTCCAAATCAACCACTCTGCCCAGAGCACGATTACCACAAAGCTGATGAAGACTAAGAGTACAGAGAGCGGGAGGCTGCCGAGGTTTGCTTCGGGAATTCGCTCATACCCTTGGGCGATTTGAACATAAATCCCACCGATACCGAGTAAGAGCCCGATGACGAGTGTGAGGTCGGCAAGACGGGCACCGCCGACGGTCAATCGTGCTCTGGGCCGGGTTCGGATCGAAACCACCACCCAACCACCAACCCATCCCACAAGAGAGGTCAACGCAAGAACCTTCACCCAGGCCAGGATTGACCCCCACCAGACCGGAGGAACAATCCGAGGGTCCGCCGCGATCGCTACCCAACGTTCCCAATTCAGTCGATCTTGATTCAACTGCCCAACGTTCGTCGAAGCAACTGCACCCCCAGGTCGAGTTCCAGGGGCACTTGTTGCGGGATTCTGGGTCGGAGTTCCCACAGGAGCACCGGGGTCGGCCGCCTCTAACAATTCTTCAGCAGGTCCGGCCGAGAGCGGATCTGGAGTCGGGACCTGAGTCGGAGGTACGGCCGTTGATTCAGGTCCTCCCTGGGCAATCATCAGGAGGAGGAAGACGCTCAGCGCAGACATTACTTTATTTGACTCCAGGTGCGTGATGGGATCATGAAGAGGGAGCGATGATTCATCTGATCGAGGCTCGATTTCATTGAGGTGAATCGAGCCGAGTCGTTCGCGATCTCAACCAGGTTTGATCGTCGTCTCTAATTTGTGTGTCTCGGAGGAGCGCCGAAAGCCAAAATCGGACGATCTGGTCGATCGATCGATTACTTGGTTGCAGCCACATCCTCAGTCGAGCCAGCCTTTGCGAGAGCTTGATCGTCGCCAATTAAGCGGCGACCCGGACGCTCATCGCTCTCGCGGACAATCCGGAGGAACAGTTCTTCAAGAGTCGTGGTCGGGTGATCAACCGAAACGACTTCACCGTGGTGACGCTGAACCGTTGCCTCGATTTCCGCAACCGCTTCTTGGGGAAGATTGCGGGTCTTGATCTGAGTGATATCTTGAACTGTCAGAAGCTCACGGACTTGGCCGAGTTCTTTTAATTCGCCACGATGAAGAATCGCAATTCGGTCGCAAATATCCTGCATGTCCGCGAGCAAGTGTCCTGAGAGAATAATGGTCTTGCCGCGATTTTTTAGGTCTCTAATCCGCTCTTTAATTTCGGCTGTACCGATCGGATCGAGGCCTGAGGTCGGCTCATCGAGCAAGACAAGTTCAGGATCATTGATTAGTGCCTGTGCGAGGCCGATCCGTCGTTGCATCCCCTTCGAGTACTCGCGGACCAACCGATGCTTCGCATGCCCAAGCCCAACCATTTCAATCAGTTCATTAATCCGCTTTTTACGCTCAGCCGGACTGAGTTTGAAGAGACGGCCGTAAAAATGAAGGGTCTCTTCAGCGTTTAAGAACTTATAAAGATAAGACTCTTCTGGGAGATAGCCGATTCGTTCATTCTTGGCGACGTTTGTGGTCGGCTCTCCAAAAAGGAACGCTTCCCCTTCGGTCGGGAAAAGGAGGCCAAGCAGGAGCTTGATGGTCGTCGTTTTTCCGGATCCATTCGGGCCGAGAAGGCCGAAGATCTCTCCTTCGTAGACCTGCAAGTCTAACGCTTTCAGTGCCAAGACCTTGGGGCGCCCCCAAAAGTCTCGATAGACCTTAGTTAGGTTGCGGGTCTCGATGATGACGTTCGACATCGCCAGGAGCCTTCGGTTGTGAAATCAAGTGGGCCAAGAAATGAACGCGAAGCAATGACCATTTACCGTGATCGCGAACGACGCTGCCGGTCAATTTGAATCGATCAATGCCGAATCCGAGGAGTCAATCTATGACTCACGCTCACTATCTTCGGCCGAGAGAGTTTTATCGGAGTGCATCGATCGCAATTAACAGCGTTTACGACTATGAAGTGCAAAGAGTTCGCGCGAGGGAGTGCTGCCCGCCGCAATCTCAGAGGAGTCGTCCGATATCCTTACCGATCGCCACGCTAAAGGGTCCGCAGAGACCAGATCGATCTGGCCCCTGCAGAGTTCATCCGACTCAAACAGATTGCGTGAGCAGTCCAGATCTCAAGGAATCAACTGCTCGGTTTCCGAGGGATCGACCGGCTCAGCTTCGACTTCACCGCTAAACTCGGGAAGATCTTCCACAGGTGACTGGTCGTAAAGATCGCGGTAGGGAGTCACAGGGAGGTTTGCCGGACCTGTCGGCGGCCCACCCGCAGGATGGAGGAAGTCACCGCAACCGACGTATGGAATGTAGCGCTGGCCTCTTGTGACGAACGGGTTAAAGTAAGTCGGAAGGAAGAGAACCGACGTCGGCGCCGCATAATGGCGGGGGAAGTAGTAGGCGGTCGTCCGATCTCCGCCCAAGTGATGACGTCCACTGGTGTCGTACCAACCATAACCTTCGGGGGCACCATTGGGAAACCCACGTCCGATCCCAGGTGCGGGCGGCAAAATGAAGCCACCACCATGTGCATGACCATGGCCTCCGTGATCAACTGGAACCCTTCCCATGTTTGGGTGGTGGCTCAGAGGTGCTCCGTGAGCAGGGACTCTTAGCCCCGCAATCGGGACCGCGGGAAGCTTCGGCGGAATGAAGACCTGTTGATCTAAGCGGTCGACGGGACCCGAGGTCAAGGCCATACTCAGTAATAATGCAGGGATCATGGTCCCGTTCTCCTGTCTTCAACCCGTCCGAGTCGCCTGCGTTACTCGGTATTGGAATCGGCAAGGAAGAGGGCAAGACCAGACTGAATCTGTCGATCCGACTGGTTCAGAGTCTTCCCGAGGGATCAGGCTCCGCCTTAATGGTGGAATCATCGGCCTCACGACGACCTGACTGCTTATTGATCGACCTGCATTGCTGCCGAATCTTCCGTTTTTGGCGATCGTCGGATATGATCAGTTCAATCAAGAGAAGTCGATTCGTGACGCTGCGGGCAGAGACAGATGATCGTTCTGATCGATAACTACGACTCGTTCACCTACAATTTGGTGCAACGCCTCGGGGAGATTGACTCTAAGATCATCCTTGAAGTAGTCCGCAACGATCAAACGACCCTGGAAGCAATCGAAGCCTCCCAGCCGACTCATCTGATTGTTTCTCCAGGGCCTTGTACTCCTAATGAAGCAGGTATATCCAACGACGTTGTCAAACATTTTGCAGGTAAGTTGCCGATTCTCGGAGTCTGTCTCGGTCACCAATGCATCGGTCAGAGCTTCGGTGGCGTCGTGACCCGCGCGGATCGGATTATGCACGGCAAGACATCGATGATCCATCACGACGGCCGGGGACTCTTCCAAGCCTTGCCGAACCCCTTCGAGGCGACCCGGTATCACAGTCTGATCATTAAGCCTGGCACCCTATCGTCTGATTTTGAAGTCACCGCCTGGACCGACCAGGATGAAATCATGGGAATCCGTCACAAAGAGTGGCCGCTCGAAGGGGTCCAATTCCATCCCGAGAGCTTTTTGACCACTGCCGGAACCGATCTCCTGCGTAACTTCATTACTAACTTAGGTATCCGACAGCGATCTGAAGGAGTCAGTTGATGCTCTCGGTCCAGGAGGCGGTCGATTTAGTTCTTGCCAACGCTTCGAGACTCCCCTCAGAAGCACGCCAACTCTCCGAAGCGGTTGGTAGAGTTCTCGACGAACCCGTTTACGCCGATCGAGATCTCCCCCCGTTCGACAAGGCCCTGCTCGATGGCTTTGCGGTCCGTTCTGATGATTTTGGAGGGGATCTCTCCTCAGTCGAACTTGAGGTGATTGAGGAGATTACGGCCGGAGAGACACCGACTCTGGCACTCGGACCAGGCCAGTCTGCTGCGATCATGACCGGAGCTCCCATGCCGGAGGGAGCAGATGCGGTCGTCATGGTCGAGCAGAGTGAGCGGATCGGGAACCGCGTGAGCCTTCGTCCAGCGAAACCGGTCGTCTCTGGTTATGGAAGATTAGAGCGAGGCCGCGAGATGCGTCAGGGCGAACTCTTGTTCAGACCAGGGACTCGACTCAACTCGGTTCAGATCGGACTCTTGGCGTCGGTCGGTCATGCTCGACCGCTTGTCGTCCCTCCGCCTGAGGTAACCGTGGTATCGACTGGTGATGAGATCGTTCCGCCAGATAAAGTACCCGGCCCTGGTCAGATTCGGAACAGCAACGCGTCGATCCTTTCCACATTTGTCCAAACATCGGGCGCGACCGCAATCCCCGAGCCAATCGCTCCCGATGACCCTGGGATCCTTCGATCGATTCTCACGAAGGGACTCGATCGGGACATCCTTTTGATCACCGGAGGAGTCTCCGCCGGTAAGAAGGATCTGGTCCCCGGAATCCTTGAGGAACTTGGAGTCCGGCCGATCTTTCATCGCATCCGACTCAAGCCGGGAAAACCACTCTTGTTTGGTCTTGGTCCGACGCGGTCCGGAGGCCGTCCCGGTACGCTTGTCTTTGGTCTGCCCGGGAACCCGGTCAGTGGAGTTGTTGGCTTTCTCCTTTTCGTCACTCCCGCACTCCGAACCTTACAAGGGTTCGCTGATCCTATCCTTCCACTCGAAACGACCTCGTTAGCCGAATCATTTCAACAGCGGGGGGATCGACCGACCTACCATCCGTCGAACCTCGAGAGCGAAGGCAATCAGCTCCGAGTCCGGCCCCGTCCCTGGGCAGGTTCTGCCGACCTCAGAACCGTTGCCCTTGCCGATGGTTTCGCCGTCTTCGAAGCAGGTGAACGACTTTATCAACCTGGTGAAGAAGTTCCTTTTTTGCGGCTACCGACGCTGGGTTGATTCTCGACTATTTCTTAAGATCCTGAGAATTTGAGACTGAAATGGCAATTAAAGACTTGCTCGATCGCTTCAAGAAGGGCTTAGCGCGGACCGCAAAGCTCTTTGATGTCCGGGCTTGGTTCGGACGGAAGGTTGATGAAGATTTTCTCGGCGAGTTGGAAGCGAAGCTGATCCGTGCCGACGTCGGTGTGAAGGCCGCGCAGATTCTCATCGATCGAGTTCGTGAAGCGTTTGCGGACAAGACCGCCGGGGAAGATCTCCTCGAATTCTTGAAGCAAGAAATGAAAGTACTCTTGCGGGACACAGGTGATCGTGAACTGATCCGGGCGCCAGAAAACCCAACCGTCATTCTCGTGGTTGGTGTTAATGGGTCAGGCAAGACAACCTCGATCGCCAAGCTCGCGCAACGTCTGATTAATCAGGAACACTCGCTCCTCCTGGGCGCCGGTGATACTTTCCGTGCTGCGGCGGCCGATCAACTCGCGATCTGGGCGGAACGATCGGGGGCCGACATCGTCCGAGGAAATCCCGGCGCCGATCCTGCCAGTGTCGCCCATGATTCGTGCGAACGTGCCCTCGCGAAGAAGACCGACTACCTGATTGTTGACACCGCTGGTCGACTCCACACGCAGACCCACTTGATGAAGGAGTTAGAAAAAGTCCGGGGCGTGATCACAAGAAAGATCAAAGGTGCCCCTCACGAAACACTCCTCGTCCTCGATGGTACGAACGGCCAGAACGCGATCCAGCAGGCCAAAGTCTTTACCGAAGCCGTCCAGTGCACCGGGGTCATTCTGACCAAACTCGACGGTACTGCCAAAGGGGGAATTGTCGTCGCTGTCCGACAACAGACCGGCCTCCCGATCAAATACATCGGCATCGGGGAAGGGATCGACGACCTACAGCCCTTTGATCCAGATGTCTTTGTCGAATCGTTATTCTCGTAGGCACGACACACTTGCGCCCGTTGCATAAGGAACAACTGGTATGAATTACTCTGATCGTCTTAGACAAATAGAAGTGAGTTTTGCCATTGGTGAGCATCTTGGTATCCAGTTTCACGAATTCATAATTGTATCTTTCTTCATTTAAATCTTGCATGCTTTTTGAAGATAGCAATACTATTCTTTGATGCTGAGGCTTCTGCGACTGGGCTGAGAGTGGCCGTGGTGACCGAACGCTGGTAAGATAATCGGGGCTGTATCCTTTTGACGACAGGTCAGAGGAGCCTTATGATCCTGGTTCGTTACATCAGCCCCCAGGTTCCACCACACAATCGCTCTGGGTAGCCGTTCACAGCCCGAATTGCTTGCTCGCGGTCAGTTGACCATAACGGTTGCATGAACAGGCCGACCTCCATACCACAACACATCTGGGACAGCTT
>CAZEAN010000026.1:0-57174 GCA_964510225.1 uncultured Isosphaeraceae bacterium | reverse complement strand
TGAATCGTGCTCATGACTCGGGTAGATAGATGAACGGAACGACCTACTTATTGAGCAAGTCATCTTGTAGTTGGCATGGGATCCTCAGACCGCAATGCGTTAGCGACTTGCTCGAAGATTTCGGCCAGTCGAGCACGCTGGTCATCACTCAGCGTTGCGCTGTGGGCCTCGAGCCTCCGGAGATCAAGCCCCTCAGCACGCATCTCCTCGATCAACCGGGCCGTAAGAGGCTCAAACAGCTTCCTGGTCCATACCGCTCGATTTGACGACGCTGTTTCAATAACACGATCAATCCATTGTGAAAGCGTGTTCATTAACGATGAAAAACTTGGATAAAGGCTCATTCGGATCACGATTTCATCGAACACATCCGCAAGCTCACCGGCTTGCTCTTTGGAGCCGGGAATCGCTTGGACACTCGTCATAACCAGTTCTTCAATCGTCTTTCTAGGCTTTGGGAGGGGTTCGAGTTCTGGGATCGGACTCCTTCTTGGAACCGAAGAGGCCGCCACTCGCTTCACTGCTTCGGCTTGTCCCGAGCTCTCCTCATCCTGTGTCATTGGTTTCACAGTGACACTCACCAGGGAGGGGTCGGAGATCATCGAACCCTTTGCGACAACCAAAGCAAACCGATAGAGCCCTGGAGCCTCTGGGACGAAAGTATAGGTCTGATTATCCTCGATCTTGAGCCGAACGGCGGGCCCACCGACTTGGACCCAGCGGTAGCCGATTTCACCCTGAGGAGAGCTTCGATGCCCATTGAGGGTCATTTGTCGACCGACAACCCCGATCTGATCATCACCCGCATCGGCGATCAATTCCTCGCCTGAGTCAACTGATTGTTGTATCGGGATTTTGATCTTATCGATATGGACATTATTTTCGTTACTGACAACGAGGAGAAACTCCAATCGCTCTGCATCGGATGGAATTCGGATCATTGCCTCTCTCGTTCGGTCGTTGTCGATTGACGCAGTTGGCCCTCCAACCTGAACCCATCGGTAGCGCAAATTCAGATCGCTGGACGCGTCAGCTAAGAGTCGGATCGACCCTCCAGGAACCGGGACTCCCTCAAATCGCGCGGCCGCCTGGAGAGGCTCGCTCGCCGTTCCCCCTCGTCCAGTTGTAATTCTGTTTTGCGTTGTTGGGCGGACCTGAGTTCGATTTGATGATCCCAGTTCGTCTTCAGTCCGGGGCCCTGCACCCACGGTGCTGATCGCATACAGCAACGCAAGTTGTGGGACGAGCAGGAACACGACGACCACGATCCATCGTCTTCTGTGCCGTTTTGCCCCTGAAATGAGGTGGGGGGACCCGGACATCGTTCATGCTCCGTCCTTAGAGATCGAGGAACGCTCAAGTGCCTCCCGCGTAACCCGCACAATTTGTTCTTTCTTGAATTATCGGCAACAAACCGACTTGACTTGACCCCTCCGCCTAAAATAGCTGAGTTTGCCGCATTAGTAACCCGTCCACGCTCCATTGCTCCAGTCTAGGATCTCATCAGAACCACCAGTTCTTCCGCCATTAGCATTCAACGTGTGAGACCACAATTCCAAGCGAAACCGAGCTTTTGATTAAGTAATATCTAAAACATATTTAACAATATTCTGTTATTGCTATACTGATTAGCCAGTCGGTGAATCAGTTCCACTCGCAGAAGAGAGCGTGCTCAAATCCCCTCCGCCTTCTTACAATGGTCAGTGCAAAGCCCGATTACATCGTGAAGAGGGAACAGAACGAGATGGAAGAAAGCACCCCAACCCAGTCCAAACCAACCCCGACACAACCAATGCAGCACGGGCACCGGCCGTCATCGTCGGCGCAAATCCCCGCTACCTTGGTCCCAGAATCCGGCTGGCATGTCTTGCACCTGTTTTACCGGATCGAGCGTGCTGTCCTCGCGCAACTTAGTGATTCAGCCCGTGAAGAAGGACGTGCTGAAATGGCGCGGGTGTTGGATCTCGACGCCAATAACGGAGTCGAGCAAGGGCATTGTTTTGCCACTCCGGGTCATAAGAGTGATTTCGGTCTGATGCTCGCAGGGACCGATCTCAAAGCGATTCATCAAGTGCAGATTGGTCTCCAAGCATCAAACTTGGGCCCGGCACTAATCCCGAGCTATTCATTCTACTCAGTCACTGAAGTTTCTGAATATGTGCCGACTGTTGATCAGTATGCCACGATCCTTCAAGAGCGTGAGGGGATGGATCCGGAGTCATCGGCTTTTACGACCAAAGTGAACGCCTACGAGAAACGACTCGGACCGATGAACCGCCAACGTCTGACCCCCGAATTTCCCGACTGGCCATGCCTCTGCTTTTACCCCATGAGCAAGATGCGACAAGCGGAGCAGAACTGGTACTTGCTCCCTTTTGAGCCTCGGACCCAGATGATGGCCGAACACGGTCGGAGCGGGATGAAGTTCGCGGGCAAGGTTACGCAGTTGATTACAGCGTCGACCGGCCTCGACAACTGGGAGTGGGGGGTCACACTCTGGGCTCGGAACCCGGTCTACCTCAAAGAGATTGTTTATGGGATGCGCTTCGATGAAAGTTCCGCGAAGTATGCGCTCTTTGGAGACTTCTATTTTGGCTACATTCTCCCGGCTGACGAACTCATCGACACCATCCGACTCTGACCGAGACGAGACATATCTAAGAGCACGCACACAATGACCTGTTGATGGGACTCGGTTTTGCTGGACAGGGGGACCAAGGATTGAGTTCAATGAACGTTGGCGTTTGATGATTCAAGACGAAAACCAATACTCCGAGAGGGCAATTATGTCGTTGATCCGCAACTATTGGCTCCATACCTTCCTTGTTGGACTTGCCGCTTCAGTGATCTTCCTCGTCAACTTTGGCTCGGAAACCTCTGCCAAAGTAGACACCCATGCACTGATCGAACTAGCTCCGGTGGAAGACGAAGAACCAGAAAGCTTCAACGAACTGAACCAACGGATGAACCAGTTGCAGGAGAAGGCGATCGACTTGGCGTTCAACAAGAACGATCGACCGGGTAGCAACACCTACTTCCACCAGTCCGCTGAAGCAGCCCGTGCTTTGATCAAGCAGTACAGCGAGAAGATCGAAGGTCGCGTCAAGGTCATCGTTGCCCAGGCATTGTACAATGACGCATGTACTTATGCCATCGAAGAGAAGCCCGAGGAAGCCATTGCTGCCTTAAAGCTTGCGTTGGAGCAAGGCTTCGACGACCCGATCATCAAGACGGACGAGGAGCTTGACTCTCTCCGTGATCGTGACGACTTCAAAGCGCTGATGGCGGCCGGTGAAGAAGAAGGGCCGCTCGACCCTGACTTTGACTCCTTCCCGTTCTCGTTCGAACTCACCGACCTCGATGACAAGACCGTGACCCTGAACGACTACAAGGGGAAGGTTGTTGTCGTCGACATCTGGGGAACTTGGTGCCCGCCCTGCCGCGTCGAAGTCCCTGAATTGGTTAAGCTTCAGAAGAAATACGGCGACGACGGACTTCAGGTGATCGGAGTCAACTACGAAGGAACCCAAGACCGCGCTGAGGCTGTCGCAAAGATCAAGGCGTTTGCTGAAGAGTATGACATCAACTACCCTTGTGTGATCGGTACCGAGGAAGTGCAAGAGCAGATCCCAGGCTTCCGTGGCTACCCAACGACCATCTTCATTGACCGCAAGGGAAGTGTTCGCGCTATGGAAGTCGGCTTCGCACCGTCGATGGCTCCGAAGCTCGAATCAACGGTCAAAACACTGCTCGATGAGAAAGTCGCTGCTGAGTAAGCCTTAATCGGCAGAAGCTAGCGCTCTTAATGACTCCAGCACCTGTTGACCGACAAGTCAGCAGGTGCGTTGAGTTTGGACAGATCGATCTGATCTTGTAGGGTAGGATCGTGGCCGATCATCGTAAAGACGCTCGGTCCGCACACTGGGAACGTTCAATGATCCCGTTTTGACAGCAGGCGGAATGGTAGTCGGGGTTGGGATGAGCGTTCCCTGGATAGTCGGTCGTGTATCAGGTCGGGGCGTGAAGTTGATCCGGCAACGGCCGGGTCTCTGGATGATTTTAGCGGTACCGATCGGCCTTCTACTATCCTTGATTCCCGATCTCTTCATGACCATCCCCTGGCCGATCCGGAAAGCGGGCGGATGGGTAACGTTTATTGCCTTCTTCTGTATCTTGTGTCGACGATTACTGAGCTTCAAGAACGGCGATCGTTGGCCATCGCTGGAAGAGAAAGATCGCGCCAAGAACGAAGCTTGGTGGGAACGGCTCTTGCCTTGGGTCTTGGCTGGAATGGTTGGATCCTTGGCATTCCCCTTGTTGAGCCGCCCCGATGCACTACCGTTCGGGGATTGGGATCACCACCTTCAGAAGTTTGAGGTCATCAAACGAACGGTCCTAGAGTACAAGCAGTTTCCGTGGTGGACTCCGTGGTGCCGAGGTGGGTTTCCGTTGGCCTCAGAGCCTGAATGTGGTGTTGTTTCGGTTTCGACTCCACTGGTGCTGCTTCTTGGACCGCGTGTTGGGCTTCGGTTGGCAACAGTTCTCTGCCTGATGATCGCTGCCGAAGGAACACGGCGGATCGCAAGGTTCTGGATCAACGATCCGTTGTCCAGTCTCTTGGCGGGACTCATTTACGGAACCCACGGTGGAATACTGGTCTACACAGTTGCCGGGCACTACCTCCCGATGAGCTACTGTGCAATGCCCTGGATGCTCTACTGCACCATGAGGCTCGCCGAACGCCCCTTATCCGGAATCGGGCTTGGATTTTGGACAGCCTTTGACTTGCTGAATGGGATAACTTACCCGAGTATCTACGCGATCCTGATCACGGGCCTATTCTGGCTCCGTGGTCTGAAGGTAGAGCGAGAACGACGAGTAACGTTTCTCCTCCACACCGTCCTTGCACTCGGCATTACACTGCTCCTCACTGGCTGGCGGATCGCAACGATGGCGGCTGTACTCCATGACTATCCTCGGATCCGGCGCTCAAGAATCTGGCTCAGACCACTAGCCTATGTCTTCCTGATGATCCAACGTCCCACACTTGAAGGTATGCAGGGAATGACTGCACCGATCTTCTGGGAATCAAACTGCTACATCGGCTACCTTGGGCTTGGGTTGTTTGCGCTCAGCATGAGTCGACCACTCCGTTGGTGGCATTGGTTGGCGCTTGGTTGCTTTGCCCTCGGGGTCGGTGGAGTCGCCTGGTATCACCCGAGTTACTGGTTGGCCCACTGGCCAGGATTCTCGACGATGCACATGGTGACCCGTTGGCGGATTCCAGCGATGCTCGGAGTTGGTCTCGCTCTCGGCGGTGAGCTTGCCTATTGGCGAGTAGGTCGAGGACGGCAGGCTCGTTGGCTGACGCTCGGATTCGTCCTCTTCTTGAGCGTCGATTTGCTGTTGATTGGGCATTCGATTTTGCCGAAAGCACTGGGACCACCCCCGACCGAAGACCGATTCCCAGGCGAATCCACGGACGAACTCATCAATATCGAGAATGGTCCCAGCTTCGCGGCCACGGTCCGAGGCTTTGGGGTGGTCCGAGCTCACGAACCACTTCTCGGATACGATCGTCAGGCCCCCACCGCGCGACTCTGGCGCGGTCATCCCGACTACGTGGGCGAAGCATGGTCAGACGGGGTTGCCATTGAACCGGTCTATTGGAGTCCCAACCGAATTGTCTTTCAGTTGGAGCCGCACCAGAGAATCCAGATCAATCAAAACCCTGGTTCATGGTGGTGGATCAACGGTGAACAGGCATTCCCAGCCCTCCGCTGTGTCGAGTGGGAGAAACTGTTCTACGCAACTGCGAATGAGGAAGGTCGACTCGAACTTCAGATCCGACCAGAAGGTCAGGAGGTTGGAGTCAGGCTCCATCTGCTCGGTGCATTGTTCATCGGAGGTGCATGGCTAGGTCTCAGTTGGCATCGCTCGCGAAGTGAGACCACTCAACGTGGGATTAGAAATCCGTCTACATCAACGAATGTATTAGATCAACCGATTTAAGTCTTCGTGTTCGACTTCATGAATGATCCGATCCATCTCCGCGTCAGTCCAATCAGCAGGAATGGCATCGGGAGCATTATCGAAGAGAGATTTCGCAGGACGAGAGGCTGTTTCAACCACCGGGTGCTCGAGAGATGCTGTCGGTGCCAACGCTGAGCCTCGCTCATCAGGGATCGCGAGTACAAATTGATTTTCCTCAAGGTCGGCAAACTCATCGATCCACTTCGCTGCTTCAGCGTCGGAAAGGCCAATTTCCTTAGCAAGCTCTTCCGGTGTCGGTTCGGACGGCACCGGATGCTCAATGTAGGGCCAAGAGTCGAGGAGATCGAGAAAATCATCAGAGACGATCGCGGTCGCCCGGCGTCGGAGCGCAGCTTTCCGGATCCGTCGATCGGTTGAAATCACCGCTAGTGATTTCGGCGCTGAGTCCGCTGCAATAAGTTCCTCAATCCGAGTATCAGCTTCGTCGACATCAATCGCGAAGATGACGGTCATCCCTTTATGCAACGAGACTGCTGATTGGCCGAAGGGGAGCGAACTAGCATCAAAGACGATCGTTGTTTCAGCAGTTTGATCGGAGCCGAGCTTCGCAGCCAATTCATTGAGGAATCGGTGGCGTGTCCGTCGAAGTCCATCCGGCCCGAATCGCTTCTTCATCCGACCGGCGGCGTGCATCAGGTTGTATCCGTCGATCAGCAAACGCATCGGTCTGATGAAATGATTGGGACAACGAAGGATCCTTTGAAGAAAGTTTAATCCAGAATTTTATTATTGGCATTTTCGACCTGGTTCGACCAGTGCTTCTCCATCGAGGAGTTCTGTGGCAAGCGTTCGGAACTGAGGATCATTAGGAAAGCGCAACTGAGCCGCCTGGATAGTTTGTTCCGCTGCTTTGCGATGATCAAGTCGCTGTTGGACGCTCAGCAAGAGTTGATAGGCGGTAGGGTCGGGGCGATTCGCTAAGTCGTTTTCCGAAAGCCTCAGAGCCGTTTCGAGATCGCGATCCTGGCTGAGGCAGAACTGAATGTAATGCCGATCAAAAACCTTTGGATGTGTATCGACGAGTAACCGAAGCCGAGTGATCGAGCGCTCGGCCGGGACATCGAGGCCGAGCTTGCACTGAGCTTCAGCGGCCAGCTTGATCGCTTCGAAGTCGTCCGGATTGATTTCTTGGGCGCGTTGGGCAAATCGGAGCGACCGTTCCCAATTCGTTTCGGCAGCATCCGCTTCCGCGAGTCCGACCAACCCGCCGGTAGAAATCGGCAGAATTGAGAGCGCAGCCCTGCAAGCATCCCGCCCCTCGGAGAGAAGGCCGCGGTCAATCAGGGCGTGTCCCAGCCGGACGTGATACCAAGAAGCCAGTTCCGCAGGGAGTTGGGGCATTTGGGCCGCGAGTTCGCAGAGTCTTCGGAGGCGATCCAGCAGCGCTTCGTCATCACCTTGAGCTTCGAGCAACCGTGCTTCCAGCGTGAGCCGAGTCAACGGCTCTGCGTCCGCTGGAAATCCGTGAGCTGCTTCGATCGCGCGATCGAGTTCACCGAGCTCGAGAAGGCAATCAACACGCAATCCGATAGCCGCAGGATCAACTTCCGCGGCTTCTTCAACGACGACCAGCGCTTCTCCGAATCGGTGTTGGGCCAAGAGAGCCCGACCAAGGACCACGAGAGTCCCCGAATCGATCACTCGCTCCAACGCACGCGTTGCCGCCCGTTCCGCCTCGATCGCATCCGCGATTCTCCCTCGCTCGAAATGACGCGCAAGATAGGCTCGGGAAAGCTGGCTCCAGTCCAGTGCACTCGAGGAGGGCCGTTCAACTCGATTCCGCCAGAATTTGATCCGATTGCTCAACCGGACTGGATCATAGGGTAGACGTTCAATCGTTCCCTCAGGAACAAGCTCGGCGTTGGAATCGAGCGGTGGTTGGTCCGCAGATATGAGAGGAGGAGGTTGTACGAGTTGATGTTCAGATCCAAGAGGTGGAGTCTGATCTGGGCAACAGAAAGTCAGGAGCAAGAGGATTGCCGCGTTCATGGTCATCCAGGAGGTAAAAGTGACGTGTGGTGGATTGAACAAACAGATTCCTCCCGGACCCTATTGAGCCGGGAGGAACAATGTGGGGCAATTACTGACGATCAACGAACGGAGCTTACTTCGAGCGTTGTTGGCGTGACCGTCGAGCTACAAGAAGGACCAAGCCGGCAGCACCGAGTCCGCCCATAAGCAACGTTGAGGGTTCAGGGACGGTAACGGCAAGTCCAGTAACCGTTCCGAATTGATCCGGCAGCGCTCCGATAAAAGTGGCAATCCCTGTATCGAGGTCGATGGTGTATAGACCGGCTTCACTACTAACGTTCAAGAGAGCATAGGCCGTATTCATCCCGCCAACGGACAAGATGTCGAACCCTGCATCAGGACCGAAGTCGAGTGGTGAACCGCCAAGTGTAATGAGTGGGCCCATCGTTAGCGCACCAGCATTATTGGCCAGAGTCGATAGAGTGTTCAAATTGTGATCAAGAATGAACTGGGTTGTTGTCGTTGCCCCGGCAAAGCTATTCGTATAGGCATTACCTGTAAGATTGGGATCGATACCGCTGTCGCCTGCGTCGTTAATCCCGTTACCGTTCGTATCATAAAAGAGAGGGACAGTGGAGCCATCAGAGGCAACACCATTGTTAGGATTGAAGACGATATTTTCATCGAGTTCGGTTACGGTCCGCATCCGGTCAATCGTTGGATTCCAGTCGATATCTAAGAGATCAGTTCCCGTCGGAGTTGTCATCGTACTGGCAATAGTTAGATCTCCTGTTGCTGGATCAACAGTGTAGTAGGTATCGGTGACGTCGTCGTAACCAAACAGCTCTCCTGTAGCGGGGCGAAAGTCGATGGCATCCAGGCTCACAGTCAGACCACCGAGAGTGATGTCAATGACGCTCGCTCCACCAGGATTATTGAGTTTGAAACGGTGGAGTGTGGTACCGCCATTACCCAAGACGGATCCGATCGGTCCAGCACTGGTAGTTGTGAAGGAGCTCAAGACGAGAGTGACGGTCAACGTAGCAGCAAGAGCTTTCATCCGCATCGTAGGGTTTCCTTGTAACACTTGGGCATTGGGAATGTTGACCATGATCGAGAGAAGTTTGCGACCAGGGTCAGGAAAGAGCGACTTAGCAGGGAGGAGAAAAAAGGAATGAACTTGTAATGAGGCCGGAACCGAGTCTCGCTCATAATGATGGAAACGAGACTCGGCCATGAATTACGAAGCCTTGCGAGCAAGATCAGTCTGGGTCACCGAGGTAAGGGAAGGTCTCGATAAAGTCCTTGGTTTCGTCACCGACGTTGTCGGTCGCGAGTGCAGGAATCGCAGCACCGTCATCAGCCGCTAATCCAAGGTCGGAGACCGTGGTGCCGAACACGATTCCGAGCGAGATGTCGACGACATCATCGCGAAGATCTCGGCCGCCAAAGGTACCACCAGTCGCACCACCTGTTTCGACACCAAGGTAGGAAGCGTCATCGTCTGAGGAGAGGTCGGCGACCATCACGTCAGGGATCAGAACGGAGCGGATGACCGATCGAATTTCGGGGGATCGACCTGCGGGGAAGGTCAAGAAACTCTCGATATCATTCTCGAGTTCCATCGCATCTTCCGTCGGGTTGATCATGTTGTTGATCGAGTGTCGGTTATTGGAAACCGTCGCGAGTGCTTCATTGACGATTGGTCGCGCGAGTCGTTCCTGCTGACGGTAACGGAACCCCGGAGGTCCTTCGGGGACGCTCACCGTACACCAGAGTCGAATCAACTCGCCGCCCAAGGCTGTCCTCGGAAGCTCCACCACTACAGCTAACACACTGAGATTTTCGAAGAAGTCGGCAGCAACACCTGGGGGATTCCAGGAGAGAAACTGCGGGACATTAGGACCAAACGGGAACATCGGGTTCGGTAGGTCGGGCTGGCCGAGAAGAGCGATCCCTCGATCTGGGAAGATCTCGATCAAGCGACCGACGTCAAAGAAGAAGGGATCCTCCCGGACTCCGGCAAAGACCTTCATCTCCATCCCTGGTCGCGGCTCAAAGGTCTCGTTGACCTTGCCGACGACAGGGTGGCGTCGACCAAAGATCGATCGATTTCCTGTGATGAACGGCTTCGAAGGTCCAGAAATAAAGACGCGTTGGTTCGGCCCGAAGCCTGAAAACCGTGCTTGTATCACCTGATCTTCAATGAAGTCGCCATTAGTATCGATCTTGAATTGAATTAAAATTCCCGGGTCAAAAAATATCGTGTCGACGATCTCTGGCGTAATCAAGGGACGGACTGTGGTTGCCAGGACGACATTGTCGGAATTCTCTGGACTCGGGAAAATAAAGACATCGGTCATGTCAGTACTGATCCGGGCAACGTTTTCTCGGGTGTCGCCGTGATCGGAAGCCTCTGCTCCCGAAATCCTGATCGTTCCCAGGAAAATGACCGCTCCGAGTCTGACGAGGCTGTTTTTCCAGTTGCGTTTGCCACTCGATCGCTTTTGTTCGAAGGCACGCCTTCCTCTAAAAATCCCGAAGCCAGCAAGGCCAACCCCCATCAGGATCCAAGAGCCAGGCTCTGGGACTGCAGAAAAAGTAACCCCAGACTCTTCGCCGAACGTACCGGCAAGGTCATCAAAACCGAAGGCTGTGAAGGGTGCGTTACCCGGACCTAGCGTTGAGAGAAACGAGAAAGTTCCCGACATCCCCGGCATGATGTCGAATGACGTGTCAGGAGACGAGAAGAAGAAGAGCCCATCAATGTCACTGAAGAAGGCGTCCCACTCGTCAGGTCCGCTAATCTCAGTCGGATCAGCATTCGGGCTGGCGCCGAGAACGAACATCGAGACGCCGAGTTCGCTGGTTGGGTGGACCATTAGCTCGTACGAGTACGAGAAAAGTCCGCTCGAGTCTGTCGTAGCTTCAGGAGTCAGAGAAAAAAGGAGGTCTGCCCGAGCACTCGGGGACGACAACAGAATCGCAAGGAAGCCGAGGGGTCGAAGTGCGCGCAAGAGGAGCGCACCGTTCCTGTCTGGATGGTTCATCAGGTTCATCCCGGAGTTAAAGTGAAGGGAGCTTCAAAGTTGGTCTAGATTCCAGCTCTTCAGACGTCTCAGAACGTCCGGTTTCGGAATCAAGACATCGGCGTTTGTTAACCGTTGGTGATGCTGGCTGATCGAACGCCCCAAGGTACGAGACCGACCCGCGATCGGATTTCCGACCTCTTCCGAAATCTCCTGAAAAATCAATCTTCCTCTACTTTTGACGAACTAGCCGGCGCCCAAAATCTGGGTTTTGACGTACCATCGATACTGTCACTCTCAATCGATCGAATCCGCCCGAGTTCCGGAGGGTTCTCGGTTTTTGATGGAGGCTCGACGTACGATCCAGTTATGGATGCTGATCACGACCACGGACCCGTCGATCTACTTGCAGCGATCGCGCAAGGAGACCGGGCTGCCTTTGAACACTTCTATGACCGGTTCGTGACCGTTGTCTTCACCCTCGCGCTACGGATCCTCGGATCACGCGACGACGCCGAGGATCTCGTTCAGGAAGTTTTTCTTGAAGTCTGGCACAAGGCTTCAAACTATCGAGCAGAACGGGGGAGCCCGACGACTTGGCTCTTAACGATCGCCCGGAGCCGCGCCTTGGATCGTCTCCGTCGTGAAGCAAGCACCAAAAACCGGGCCTTGGTAGTCGGACAATCAGCCGAATCCACCGAAGGCAATTCTGCCTTGGAAGAAACGGTTCGAAACGAGTCGGCATCGGCAATTAGGTCTGCCATTGCAACCTTGACCGATGAACAACGTATTGTGTTAGAGATGGGATTTTTCGACGGCCTCTCACAGTCCCGGATTGCAAGTCGGTTGGGACTCCCACTCGGAACGGTCAAGACCCGGATCCGAATCGGTCTCCGACAGATCCGGAACCAATTGTTATCACTCGGCCTCTCACGAAACCACGAATGAGTCACGACGGCTGGCGCGCACAAGCTGAGATCTACGCGATCGACGCCCTCGATGGTGAGGAGCGTGCGGAGTTTGAGAGACACCTTAGCGGTGGTTGCACCGAGTGCGAAACGACCATCCGAGAGACCCGAGAGATGATGTTCATGCTCGTTGACGGGTTGCCTCCTCAAAAGCCTAACTCAGCCCTCAAATACCGGATCCTCGAAGTAATCGACCGTGAGCGTGCTGTGGTAGTTCCCCGATTAAGGAGCAGCCGACGGATGGACTGGCGATGGGTTGTTACAACCTCGCTCGGGATCGCCGCAACCTTCGTGATCGGATTTCTCCTTTGGGAAAATCGTGAACTCCAATCTGAAGTCGACTTACTCACCCAAGAAACGGTTGATGATCGCGAGAACATTGCACGACGGAAGCAAGTCTACCAATACCTTGAAATCCCTGAGGTTGTGACGATCCCGTTGAGAGCGGCTATCCCGAACTCGGAGGCAACCGGTCGGATCCTCTGGGATCCATCGGCGCTCCGTCCTACGGGGTTGATTCTAACGTTTGATCTAACAATGCCTCAGAACTCAGAAGGAAAAGCGTACATGCTCTGGATGCTTCCCGAAGGTCAGCCACCAACATTCGCATGTCAGTTTGAGGTTGATGAATTTGGCAACGGGCAGATCGAGTTCGATCTTCCGAAGCTTAATGGTGACGGAGCAGGGCAGTTTGTTGTGACCCTCGAAAGACCGACCGGCGCAAGACCCAATGCACCTGGTGGCCCTCAATACTTATCCGGGACCTACCCATCCTCGGATCGCTTCCAGAACGCCTCGCTCCGAGCGACCGCACCTCAACCAAACCGAGAGTCTCAGCTCAAGGAGGCTCAGACGGCAGACCAACTCGCCAGGACGGCACCTTCCAACGTCGGATGAACCTCGATTAACATCGCGATGTTCATGACCTTGAGCGTTGTGCTGACCTGTGGGAGCGGTTGGGCGATTCGGAGGAGGCCACCCCGTTGTTGGAGTCGGAGTTGATGACCGACAAGGACTCCGATCGCCTTACTCGTCAACATCGAGACCGAGGCTAGATTCAATACAACATGGTTCGGGGTGTTGTCCGCATCGAGCTGACGGATCAGCTCGGCCCGGAATCGGTCAAGTGCTTCCGTGTCATTGAGTTGCGGTTGTGTCGGTGCAATGACGAGCGCATCCTCGATGATCTCCGACTTGATAATCCGAGGATCACTCACTGCTGGCTTCGCAAGATCGAGTGCAAACTCATCCACCGTCGGCGGCTCGTTGTCAACGCTCTGATCACCCCAATCATCGACAATCGAGTCAACCAAGACCGTTTCCGGTCCAGCCAATTCGAACCGGTAGGAGCCGATCCGGAACGACATGCCGATGCTGAGCGGCGTCGAGCCACCCTTGAGCAAGCGGTCGTTAATCGCCGTTCCATTGGTCGAGTTCAGATCTTCGAGAATGAATCCTTGGTGACGATAGCCGATCCAAGCGTGGTGACGACTCATGAAACGGTTTCGGATCCGGACCTCGTTGGAGGATCCTCGGCCGATCCGGACACCTTTTTCAAGGACTGGGACCGTACCGAGTCGTTCCGAATCTCGGTAGAGGATCAATGACGCCGACACGTTGGTCGCTTTAGGAATTTCAATCAACTCCTCCACTGGTCCTGAACCAGCTCCTTCTTGAGTTGAATGATCCTCAGAGGCGGGTCGAGTGAGATCACTCAGAATGGCGATGGGGATCGCGTTGGGTTCGCTTTTGGGCCAGGGTCCTTTCCAGGCAATCCGGAGATCCTCAGTGATCTCGAAGAGCGGTTTGAGACCGCTAACTTCGAACACCTGGTTGATCTGTGGACTCAAGCTGCACAATTTCAAGCGACCGCCTGGCTGACGGTGGAGTCGGTCTTGCAAGGTCACTAACGCAGCGAGG
This sequence comes from uncultured Isosphaeraceae bacterium, assembly GCA_964510225.1. Lineage (GTDB taxonomy): Bacteria > Planctomycetota > Planctomycetia > Isosphaerales > Isosphaeraceae > CAZEAN01. Next base: position 43,232 of record CAZEAN010000026.1, on the reverse strand, counting down.
AATCGACTCGCAACCTGGATTAGATTCGAGAGATCCAGGACGACCCGAGGGCAACCAACGTTCGCGACTTGGAGCAACTCTGCGCGAAGCTCGTCGAGCAGCGAATCTTTGACGAGTCTACTGTCGCGGAGGCTGACGAAGAGAAGTCCGTGCCTCGGCTCGACCCGGATCCGCTCCCAATCGACGGTTGAACCACTCGACTGGAATGTTCGGAAGCCGCGCCCTGAGGCTGCGGTCGATCCGTTCGCGTGACCGACGACGAGGGCAGATTCCACCTGTTGGAACCAGTCATCGGAAGCCATCGTGCTAAGGCTCGGATCTGCGATCTCGACTCGGTCCGCCACCCAATGATCGACCTGATTCTCGGTGAGCATCGTTGCAGGTTGGGCTGAATTGTTGACGAAGTCGGCGCGGAGGCTGATCGGATCACCCACAGCCAGTTCGGCTGTGCGCGGTAGTGCGCGTGCCATGATCGGGCTCCTACAGAACAAGACGGAGCGAGTGGAGCTTCTACGTCAGAATCGATACGACTTGGCCATCACGAGACCAAGTTCAGCTTCGATAGAAGGCCGGAGGGTTCCGTCGGTCAGGAATCCACTGGCCGATGATTATCCTCAGCGTGTTTCAAACGCTTCGTGTCCCTATTTTCTCGATTCTTGGTGAAATCCGCGCTGCTGGATCCTCTCATTAACCTCAGCGCCTGAGCCCTCCTCGGAACTGTCGACGTAGCGAACTTCACCATGAACGATCACGATCCGTGCTCGTCCAAAGACTTCCCAGCCACCGAACGGACAGTTCCGACTTTTGGAGTAAAAACGATCGGGGTCAATCGACCATTGGGTATGGGGATCGAAGAGAGTGACGTCGGCATCGAATCCTGGTTTGAGCGTTCCTTTGCGATGGTGGAGCCCAAGCAATTTTGCAGGAGCCTCGGTCAGTTTGCGGATCGCCTCAGACCAAGAAAGATGGCCAGTGCGGACCAGGGCAGTACTGACGAGTGGGAGGAGAGTTTCGACCCCAATGATCCCGAACGGTGCGATATTTAGTTCTCGTTCTTTCTTCTCGGGTGCGTGGGGGGCATGATCCGTACAGAGGACTTCGATCGTCCCGTCCTTGAGCCCTTCAATCACCGAGACCACATCAGTCGCAGTCCGAAGCGGCGGGTTCATCTTGTAATTGGCGTCAAACGATTCGAGGGCGTCGTCTGTCAAGGTAAAGTGATGGGGACAGGCTTCGGCAGTAACCGCAACACCTCGATTCTTGGCATCCCGGACCAGCTCGACAGCCCGAGCGGTCGAGATGTGTTGAATGTGAAGCCGGCCACCAGTGACTTCGGCGAGTCTGATATCGCGGGCAACCATCATGTCTTCGGCTTCGGGAGGCATCCCGGGAAGTCCCAGCCGGTTCGATTGGAAACCGCCATTCATTATCCCGCCTTCAGTGAGTTCCATCACCTGGCAGTGCTGCATGATCACTCGGTCGAACATCCGAGCGTACTGCAGGGCCCGACGCATCAAGGCGGGATCAGCGACAGGTGCCCCATCATCTGTAAAAGCAACTGCTCCCGCACTCGCAAGGAGCCCTAGTTCTGCAAGCTCACCCCCTGATCGTTCCTTACTGACAGCCCCAACAGGATATACGTTTGCCTTCTTGGCGCGCTTCGCCTGAAGGACGATATACTCCACACTCGCCGGGGTATCGAGTGGTGGAATCGTGTTTGGCATACAGGCGACTGTGGTGAGTCCTCCTGCTAGTGCAGCTTGAGCACCAGTCGCAATCGTCTCGTCTTCCTCGTTGCCCGGCTCGCGGAGATGGACATGGGGGTCGATCAGGCCAGGACAAACAATCAGGCCAGTTGCATCAATCTCAAGACCGGTCGGATCCGGTCCTTCTCTCCCAATCGAATGCACTTTGTCATCCGAGAGCCAAAGATCAAGCGGCTCGTCGATTCCTTGCTGAGGGTCAATGAGATGCCCCCCTTTGATCCGGATCGTGCTCACGGTAAGAGGTCCTTCGACGGCATCAGTGGCCCCGTCAATTCGGATTTATGTTGGCTCTCTGTTTTCCCACTCACGAGGTAAAGCACCGCCATCCGGACGGCGAGGCCGTTGGCGACCTGATCGAGGATCGCCGATTGGGGACCGTCGGCAACGTCTGGGGTTAACTCGACTCCTCGATTGATCGGCCCCGGTGCTAGCAAGAGAAGGTCAGGTTTCGCCCGATTGAGCCGCTGTCGGGTAACACCGTAGAAGTGAAAATACTCGGCAACCGACGGAAAGAGCCCTTTGTGCTGCCGCTCAAACTGAATCCGGAGAACATTAATAACATCACAGCGAGGCAAGACATCATCGAGGTGATGGGCTACTTCGCAACCGAGCTGCGTAAAACTCCGAGGGACGAGGGTCGAAGGCCCACAGAGGATCACATTCGCTCCGAGTTTCTTCAGCCCCCAAATATTCGAACGAGCCACTCTCGAATGGGCAATATCGCCGACCAATCCTACCGTCAGCCCAGCGATCGTCCCCTTTCGCTTCCGGATCGTCAGAAGATCGAGCAACCCCTGAGTTGGATGCTCATGAGCGCCATCGCCAGCATTGACAACCGATGCGTTGACATGCTTTGAGAGCAAGTGAGGCGCCCCCGAAACCGAATGACGGATCACCATGATATCGGCGCCCATCGATTCGATGTTGCGGGCGGTATCAATAAAGCTTTCACCTTTAGCAAGACTGGATCCAGACGAGCTAAAGTCCTGAACATCGGCCGACAGGCGCTTCGCTGCCAAGCTGAAGCTAGTCCGCGTCCTCGTCGAATTTTCGAAGAAGAGATTGAAGACTGTTTTCCCCTGAAGCGCCGGGACTTTTTTGCGCGCACGATCAGAGACCTCAGCGAAGGATTCCGCCGTGTCGAGAATCGCGTTGATCTCGGCTCCCGAGAGTTCTTCGAGGCCAAGCAAGTGGCGACGGTCCCAGGACCGCTCCGTCTTACCGGTCGTCGGCGTCGTTGACGATGGGGTGGTACTCAACAGCAGTCGCTCCTTCCGACTGATGAATGGCTCCTTGGGTCTCTCATGGAGGAAAAGGCGGCGCTGCTTGCGCTACTGAGCATGGCAAACCTGGACGATCCCGTTGACAGGATCAATCGGCTGGAGCCGGACTTCGATCCGATCCTCGGCAGGAACCTCAAGAGCGATCCCGCAATAATCAGCGTGGATCGGAAGCTCCCGACCCTGGCGATCGACCAAGACTGCAAGACGGATACAGGCGGGCCGGCCCAGATCACAGATAGCATTGATCGCAGCGCGGACGGTCCGACCTGTGTAGAGAACGTCATCGACGAGGACCACCTCCGCCCCTTCGACTTGGAACGGAACCTCGGTGCCTCGGAGGACCGGCCAATGACGGCGTTGATCCAGATCATCGCGATAAAGGGTAATGTCCACGGCACCGACCTGGATCTCGGGAAGATTGATCCGACGTGCGAGTTCCTCGGCAAGTGGAACACCTCGAGTCCTGACCCCAATGAGTCGGAGAGGTGGATCTCCGAGCCGCCGTTTCACGATTTGATCGGCGAGCTGCTCAAGGATTCTGTCCAGTTCTTCCGATCCAGCATGTTGGACTTCTTGTGTTTGCATATACCGATCACTCTCACACGTTGCCAGTTACGGTTTCTGGCGTTTCGGTGAGTGTGATGGTATCAATGAAGCCGGTGCCCCGACAAGGTGTGGGGTGGGGACCGGTTCAATGAAGAAGTGTTAATAAGAGAGGTGAGTAGCCGGCGTCGGCGAGGTCGGTTTGGGGGGTCATGTAAACCGACGCCGGCCAGGTGATGTGATCGAGTAAATAGTAGGCAATCCAAGACCTTCGTTCATACAACGAACGAAAAAGCTTTTGAGAAAGTTCGATGAGGATCACTAATCAATCACAGCAACAATGAATCAGTTTTTCAAGTAATACCACTCATGATTTGCCTAGGTACACCGAACAATAAGCCAATTGTTGCCTGTTTTATCGGATTCGCGTTTGCAATCACTTCCAGCGGTCGAGCAATTGTTTCTGACGACTGATTTCGTCCCGTGCCTCCTCAACAATGGTTGAACAGACCAATGTGCAGAGCTGCTCGACCAAGGGATCGGCCACCCAGTAAAAGACCTGAAGCCCTTCCTTGCGACGCCCAACGAGGCCCGCGTCATACAAGAGCTTCAGATGCTTCGAGATGTTCGCCTGCCCGCCACCGGTCTCTTCCACCACTCGACCAACACTCTTCTCTCCTTCCATCAACGCCCGGAGGATTGCCAAGCGAGTCGAGTCGCCAAGGAGACGGAACTTATCCGCCATCCGATCCAAGAATTCGTCGGGGATCTGCTTGGGATTTCCCATTGACTATTTCGCCATTCGGTAATAGAGTGTATTTCGAATCAGTAATATTATAGCCTGTGCAAGCAGGTTCGACCAGGTCAGAGGGATGAATCGGGGCCTCCATCGTTGCCTTGATGTTATTGGGCGAGGCTTCCCAGAGGGGGTTGCCCGTGAAGAGATCCTCTTCAGGAGAAACGCAGATGAGACATCGAATGGAGTGGCTGGTCCTTCTGATTGCTCTATCAGCAACGGTCGGACTCGTCACCGTGGTGAAAACTCAAGCGTCGAGTAAAGAGGACCCACCACTGAAGGCTCTCGTGCACATCAACTTTGGAGAGCCCGAACGTCATGGCCAGGGACTCAGGAACATTAAGAACATTCTCCGAGAGGTAGGCGACCAAGGGATCCTGATCGAAGTCGTCTGCCATAGCAGCGGAATTGGACTTCTTGAGAAGGATCGGACCGAATACACCGAAGAGGTCTCGACTCTACTCGGCCGAGGGGTGCAGTTCGTAGCCTGCGAGAACACCATGAGGAAGAAGGATCTTCAGCTAGAAGATCTCATCCCTGGGGTCGAGACTGTCCCCTCGGGTGCAGTTGAGATCATCCGTAGACAGCACAGCGGTTATGCCTATTTTCGACCCTGATCAAGTTGAACAAATACCAAACAGGAGGCAGATTGATGAGTCAAATCACGACAGCAAATCCAGAAGCAATCACACCGGTTGAGTTGTTTGAAAAGCATGGTCGCGGGGAGGCCGTCGAAGTCATTGATGTCCGGACTCCGGCGGAGTTCCGCGAGGTCCACGCCACCATCGCTCGCTCCGTCCCTCTTGATTCGCTCGACCCAGACCGCCTGATGGCGGAGCGATTGCTTCCAGCCGATCAACCTCTATATGTGATTTGCAAATCAGGCAATCGATCGAAGCTAGCGTTCAAGAAGATCCGCGCCGCCGGCCACACCAACGTCGTCAATGTCGAAGGCGGAACACAGTCTTGGGAGCAGGCAGGACTACCGGTGCTCCGTGGAAAGAAGACCGTCTCACTTGACCGTCAGGTCCGGATTGCAGCGGGAAGTCTTGTGCTGCTGGGGACAGTCCTCGGTGCCTTTGTCCACCAGTACTTCTTAGGGCTCGCCGGTTTCGTTGGTGCAGGTCTCTTTTTCTCAGGTGTGACCGACACCTGCGCGATGGGAATGCTCCTGGCGAAAATGCCCTGGAACCGCGTGCCGACAGAGGCTAAGGCATGTTCAACAGCCTCATGATGGCCACATCGGGCCTTCCCAGCGATGGCCTTGCACTGATTGGTCTGAGTCTTCTATTTGGCCTCCTCATTGGCTTCTGCCTCGGACTGACCGGTGGCGGTGGCTCGATCTTCGCGGTGCCGCTCTTGGTTTATGGCCTGGGGACAGACCCTCGGGTGGCGGTGGGAATCTCACTGGCCGCGGTTGGTGCGACCGCCCTCCTCGGGATGGTCCATCGTCTCCGGTCGGGTGAAGTTGAGGTCCAGACAGGCTTGATCTTTTCCGCCGGTGGGGTCCTCGGAGCGCCAGTAGGGTCCTGGATTGGGGATCGCTTAGCCCCAGGACTCCTTCTGACACTCTTCGCTGGCCTGATGATACTCGTGGCAGTCCGAATGTGGTGGAAAGCTTCGCGGTCCCCTGAGGAAGCGCGGGCTATCAGGGCCGATACGAAAGCCCCTGGTGTTGGCGAGCGTGGCCCGGCCTGCCAACGGGATCCTTCGGGTAAACTCGCGATGTCCTCTCGGTGTGCCGCACTCCTCGCCTTGGTCGGATTGGTAACAGGGGTTCTCTCGGGACTCTTCGGGGTCGGCGGCGGATTTGTGATTGTGCCAGCCCTGGTGTTCTTCAGTGGTATGGGAATCCACCGTGCGGTCGCGACTTCCTTGCTCGCGATCACTCTGATCAGTGGTTCGGGGGTTGCGTCCTACCTAATCGCCGGGCGCTCCCTCCCTCTTGATACCGTGACCCTGTTCGTTGCGGGCGGTGTCGCGGGAATGTGGTCGGGAACTCGGCTCGGCCGCCAGATCTCCGGCCCTCTCCTTCAGAAAATCTTCGCGGTGGCCATGGTCCTGATCGCCGCTTACATCGTTGCCCGGACGATGGCATAACAGATTCACGATTCGATCAAACTTGAGGCCCAACCTCTCGGACAACCCAGAGCGAACTCTTCTGTTGTCCGCAACGCTGAGATAGAGAGTTTCTCTACACCCATCAAAGGAAGGAAGACAATGCAGATCAAACAGTATTACCTAGGGTGCCTCGCGCATGCGTCGTACCTGATCTCTGACGAAGAAACGAAGACTGCCGCTGTCGTCGACCCTCAACGCGACATCGAGCAATACCTGAAGGATGCCGAGCGCGATGGATTGACCATCCGTCATGTCTTCCTCACTCACTTCCACGCCGACTTTCTCGCGGGCCACATTGAACTACGTAACAAGACCGGTGCAACGATCCATCTAGGAGCCCAAGCACAGGCAGAGTACGACTTCGTCCCTGCCCGCGAGGGTAATGTCATCGAATTCGGAACTGTCCGGCTCCAGATCCTTGAAACACCAGGTCACACACCGGAGGGGATCTCCATCCTCGTCTTCGATCTGAAGGAGTCGGCCGAAACTCCCAAGGCCGTCCTCACGGGCGACACGCTCTTCATCGGTGACGTTGGCCGGCCGGATCTCCTCGCATCGATCGGTGTAACGGCCCACGAACTCGCCGAGATGCTCTACGACTCGATCTCCAATAAGCTGATGGCCCTCCCCGACGAGACGCTACTGTACCCGGCACACGGTGCAGGCTCCCTATGCGGGAAACAGCTCAGTAAGGAAACTGTCTCCACCATTGGCCAACAGAAGCGATACAACTACGCGCTCCAACCCATGAGCCGCGAAGACTTCATCGACCTCGTTACCGCAAACCAACCTGATGCCCCCGAATACTTCGTCTACGACGCAATCAAGAACCGTCAGGAGCGGCCCGCCCTCGACGAGGCAATGACAAAGTCACTCCGACCGATTCCACTCGACGAAGTGCTCCGGCTCAAGGACGAAGGCGCGCAGATCGTCGATGTCCGCACGGCGGCCGATTTCGAAGGGGCTCACCTCACCGGGTCGATCAATATTGGCCTGAAAGGCCAGTATGCCACCTGGGCGGGGACCATTCTAAAGCATGACCAGCCGATCGTTGTCGTTGCCGACCTCGGTGACGAAGAAGAAGCGATAATGAGGCTCGGACGGATCGGTTTCGACAATACAGTCGGCTACCTCGAAGGTGGCATGACGGCGCTTGAAGATCGACCAGAGCTGATCCGGAAGACCTCCCGGATAACGGCTCGGGCCCTTGCTGAGCAGATTGTCCACGAGCAAACTCCTTCGATTCTCGATGTCCGTTCTCAAGCGGAACGAGACCAAGGCCTCATCGAAGGAAGCTTCCACATCCCCCTCAACCACCTGATCAGTCGTCTTGATGAGATCCCACGCGACCGCTTGGTTGTTGTTCATTGCCAGGGTGGCTACCGATCGGCGATTGCAGCGAGCCTGCTCCAGAATCACGGCATTGACGATGTAACTGACTTGGTCGGAGGCTACAAAGCCTGGATGACTACTGCTGGAGACTCAGACGGCACCGCCTGCTCTGTCGCGTCTGCTAGCCACAATTGATGCTGGATTCAAAGAACCATTAGGGCTGGCCCCAGATCGCCCGGGAGTAGACCAAGAACATGAATGACACGAACGGTGCAACAGTGGCATCTGAGTCGGCCGAGTCTCTTGCCAAAATCCTCGATCGACTTGATCGCATCGAAGGGGCACTCGCTCGCCTATCGGGCGTTGCCGACCAAGTACCAGCACTAGCGGCCGTGGCTGCCGATGTCTTTGATGAAGGATGTCGGCACGCTAAGGTAAATGGCATCGACATCGATGCCCGGATAGGCAAGGCCCTTGGGTTCGTCGTCCGGCTCTCCGAGCCAGAAACGATGAAGGCCTTGGAGGCACTGGTTGATCGACTCCCTCTGCTGAACAAACTGTCGGACACATTAGAGTCATTGCCCGGGATGCTCGCGGTCCTGGGTGACATCGTCGATGAATGGGCCGCCGATCTCGTCGCTCAAGGGATTGACCCGGAGACCGCACTCCGCCAAGGGCTCCACGCAGCGCTCTGGCTAGGTCAACGTGTCAGCGAGTCAGAATTGGAGCGGCTAGGGATCCTATTACGATCGGATGTCCTCGATCCACACGCACTAGCCGTCGTGAGCAAGACTGGTCGGGCGCTCGCGACCAGCCATGAGTCGTCGTGCGACACGAAGGTACCCGAACGCATTGGTCCTGTTGGGCTGCTCCGGTCCTTACTCGACCCTGGAATGCAGCGTACTTTGGGGTTTGTCGTTCGGGTCGGACGCTGCTTTGGTGAGCAGTTACCCCAGTCGTCGGACCTCCCCAAGACCGATCAAAACGCCCCTGGGAGATAATTACTATGGATGCTAAGCACCAGATTCTCATCGTCGGCGGTGGTACGGCTGGGCTGACTGTCGCCGCGAGGCTACTCAATGCCGATTCATCCCTGGACGTAGGGATCGTTGAGCCTTCCGAGAAACACTACTATCAGCCCCTCTGGACATTGGTCGGTGGTGGAATCGTCCCGCGAGAGGCCTCTGAACGTAACGAGGCTGACTTCATTCCCCTCGGCGCTTCCTGGATCCGTGATACCGTTACTTCCTTCGATCCTAATGCGAATCGAGTAACGACCCAAGACGGCCAGACGCTTGGTTACGATTACCTGGTCGTCGCGCCCGGTCTCCAGATTAACTGGGACCGCATTGTAGGGCTCCCTGAAGCGATCGGCCATGACGGTGTTTGTAGCAATTACTCATACAACCATGTTAATCACACATGGGAATCGATTCGTAATTTCCGAGGCGGTAACGCCGTATTCACGCAACCCTCCGGTGCTGTCAAGTGTGGCGGGGCACCCCAGAAGATTATGTACCTAGCCGAACAGTACTTTCGGCGATCTGGTGTTCGAGAGCAGACAGCGGTGATCTTCGGTGCTGCCGGCGGCCGGATCTTCGCCGTCGATCGTTACGCGCGGCGACTAGAAAAGATCGTCGCCGAACGTGGCATTGAAACACGGTTCAGGCACGAACTTACTGAAGTCCGCCCCAACTCACGTGAAGCCGTTTTCCGAACACTCGAGGACTCCGGCGAAGCGATCATTCCCTACGAGATGCTTCACGTCACCCCGCCCATGGGTCCCCCGGACTTCGTTGCGAGCAGCCCACTGGCAGACAAAGGCGGCTGGGTCGACGTAGACAAACATACGCTAAAGCACACTCGCTTCGACAATGTCTTTGGCCTCGGGGATGCGTCGAATCTCCCGACTTCAAAAACCGGCGCCGCGATCCGAAAGCAAGCACCGACGGTCGTAGAGAATCTACTGGCTGTCCTTCAAGGAAAGACACCTGAGTCATCCTACGATGGCTACACATCCTGCCCGGTCGTAACCGGGTATGACAGCCTCGTACTTGCAGAGTTCGACTACGATAAACAGCCGGCCGAATCATTCCCCTTCGATCAGTCGAAGGAGCGATACAGCATGCTACTCCTCAAGAAACTCGCCCTACCGTCACTTTACTGGCACGGAATGCTCCGCGGTCGTCTCTGAGATAACACCTTAGCGAATTCACCAGGCCAGGCAATCTTGGCTAAACCAGCAATAAACCAGTCGGGGCAGGGTCTCATCTTCAAAGATAAATTCCTGCCCTACAACCCAGCGTCTGGTTGCCCCCTTCATTCGACTCGCTGAGCCATCGAACAATGATCAACGCTCTCCTTCAAGAGTGTTGTTCCAGATCTCCATGATTTCAGCCGAGCCTTGGGCGGGAATACCGTTCTCGAGCATCACCTCGGTGGTTGCTTCCATCATCTCCTGACGACGGAAGACCATCACGCTCGGGTAACCAGACTCCGCAAATCGGATCGTGAGGAATTCGTCCCGAGAATCTCTAAGGACTTCAACCAGGTGCGGGAGATTACGAATCGTAATCCCGTTGATCGAGTCAACCACCTGGCCAAACGGTTCACCGTAACCTCGAGTAGTCCGATGCGGGAGGAGTGGTGCGGTCACCACAACGAGTTCCTCGTCAGGAAATCGAAGGAGGGAGTTGTCACGATCCACCATCGGGCTGCCAAGTGCGTAGAGGAGAGGCTGATTCGCCAAATAGACGGTGAGAGCATCAGACCGCACTGGTGAGAACACAAGAGGTCCACAGATAAAAAACGGTGGATAAGTTCCGTCGTAGGAGGGCATCAGTGTGGGAGTGCTCCGCGACAAGGGAAGCTCAATCGTTCGTTCGGTACTGTCGCGGATCAAGGTGACATCGACCGTATCGGCCTCGGTCAGCAACGCAATCGGATAATCAAACGGTACCCGGATACCATCATCAAGCCGGACCATTCCCTCGGAGTCAAGCGGAACACCGTTGACGGCGGTGATTACATCAAGTTCTTGAAGTTGATTCGCATCGGTTGTCTCGCTCATTTCGCCGCCAGACTCAACGCTCGGTCCAAGCAATCGGATCACGAGAATTCCCGATGTACCCGGAGGAAGCCCGAACCGCTCACGAAGAGCGGGGTTCTGCACAACCTGACCGCTGAAGTTCAGCCCGGGGCGACCTGAGTATTCTCCGTCAGCAATGTCGTTGAGGAAGTGTTGGATTTCCTCGTTCGGTATCACGAACCCGACATTCTCGGCCTCGTTGAGCCGACTGACGACAACTCCGACCATCTGATCAGCAACCAATGCCGGCCCACCGCTATTCCCAGGATTAATCGCGGCATCGACCTGGAGCGCCATCGCCTCAGTCCCCGACCCATATTCAAAGACTCCGACGCGCGAAATGATTCCTTGGGTCACGGAAATATCATCGCCACCGACGGGGAAGCCGTAGACCATCAGAGGGCTCATCGGTCTCGGACGTTCAGGAGCCATCGGAATCGGTGGATGGTCATCAAAGAAGGAAGGGTCCTCCAAGGTAATGATCGCAAGATCGATCTCGCGACCAACGTGCTCAACTCGGGCCTCGTACCAAGGGCCTCCCGCACGGTCTTGGATCTCAGTGAGTTCCGCAAACTGAACAAGGTGTGAGTTGGTCAGGATCCGATTCCCACTGATGATGGTTCCTGATCCGGTGAGCGTCACCGGTCGTTGTTTCGTCCAAGGGCGGACGGGATTCGGGAATCGAAGAGAGGATCTTACGCGAACCACCGATGCCTGAGGGCCTGGTTGCTCCTGCGCATCAAGGCCACCCGCAAAAGCTAAGTAAGCGATACAGAAAGGGAGTAATATCCACTTCATGAAGAAATCCCTCAATGGTGATGCACATCATCGCTCTCGACTCATCAAACACTACCGCAAGTGTACACTACCAGCGATGGGAAGAGGAAGCACCGTCAGAATCGACCCTCGAAGTCCGAAACTGAATTTCAGTCTTCCGCACGGAGTTCTCGGAGCAAGTCCAAGAGTGCGTTTGTCATCTTCTCTGCGGCACTAACTTCGAGATAGCTCGATCGAGCACGCCAGGTCTCGTACCCGCCGAGTTCGTGATGGTGGCGAGTCGGTAGATAGCCGTTATAACCGTTCGCGAGTTCGATCAGGATCGTGGTCGGGAACGGGCTCTCCTCTTTAAGTTTGAGTCCGATCTCGACAAAGACTTCACACGGTGCTGCGACGATCGCAAGTTCGCCAATCCGAATCGCCTGGACTGTCACAGGGACCGTCGGGGGATAATCGGCCAGCAAAACCGTCTCGCGGGCATAGATTTCCTGGAGACTCTGCATAACTGGCCCGTTGGCAGCATCAATGATCGATTCTGCCTCCAGCACTTCGGATTCAGTGGGCCGGCGGACGCCAAGTTCCAAGTCGATCGTTCGAGCGTCGAGTGTGACCGATGGTTGAAACTCGATCGCTTCGAGAACCCTGATTGCCTCGTTGGCAACATCCTCAGCGACCGTCTCGATCTGTTCGTAGGGTTCTTGCGAAATCCTTCGTTCCCGGAAGTTGATGTTATTGATGTCGCCACTGGCTCCGTTACTCATCAGTGCCACGAACGGCGGTTGAGCCTCTTGAAGCTTGAGCTTTTCGGTCACTTGGCGTGCGAAAGCTCCAAAGTAGTCAGCGGAAACATGACCCGCACCCGTTCCTCCGACGTAGTGTAAGGCAAAATTCGCGACCAGGGCGATCGGATCACCGTGCAACCCTCGGATCATTACCACCGGGAGGCTAGGATCGATCGGACCAGCCGGTTCCACCAAGTTCGGACTCCCTGCCGGCGGGTTCATTTTGACACCGTCCGTCTTTCCAATGAACGGTCCTGCTGGCACTGTTCCAGGCTTCATAAACCATCTTCGATTAAACACATGCTTGTCGTTAGACCCAACATCCCATCCGATTTCTGCGCCTTCAAGTCGATCGTGTGCTTCTTGCACTCCCTCCGCAATCTTGGAGGCTAAGAACTCGGGATATCCAGGGACAACCTCACTCTGGAAAGCCGGGGTACAAGTCGGGCAGGAATGTGCATGGGTCGCGGCAATTAAGACATGATCTTGGGGAATCCCTATCTCGGCTTCAATCTCTGCCTTTGCATCAAGAACGATCTCCCGAGGGATCAGGCAACTGTCGCAGATAACTAACGCTAGTGTGGAGCTGCCATCGTCGAGAACCACACAACGTGCCGAGAGTGGATCATGTATAAAGGTGGCCGTCCGATCCCTCATCCCGCCGTTCAAGGAAACACCCAGCGGTGGAGTAATATCAGCAATCGCAGCGCCAGCACGGAGCGTTTTCTGAAGAGGGGCACCATACACGCTCTGAAGACCCAATCCCGCGAAGTGTGCGAAACTGAACGCAACCACCCATGAAAGTGACCGGAGAATTGTCAGGAACCGATGGCTTGGATGCCTCAGGTGTCGTCCGCCAAACCACTGCTTGAGGATGCCCATGATTCACCTCCCGGGTTGGGTTGGAGAAGAGCGAGATCAGAATCCGCCGTGAGCTTCGAGGAGTCGAGCCCCTCGGTCAGGAAAATGCGCTGCCGACTAGGCGTCGTTGTCAGCAGACGTTGACTCGATGAACGATATCATCAAGTCACGACACTCACTTTGATCCGACTGAGAGAGATTCCGCCAGAGCGGACCGTGTCCTAACTGGTGGAAGTGAACGACGATCACGTCATCGAACACGCTCGATCGGATCCGCTTCTCAAAGAATTCAGTATAACGATACAAGTCTGAATCGGAGATGAGAAGCATCGGGACGGTCATGGAGTCAAGATAGGTCGTGGGAGACGCATCCAAGAAGGCTTCATCCGTTGCGCCGAAGACAGCCTCAACGTGCTGTTCGGCAAGGTGAGGGACCTCGCTCTCCTCCAGGAAGTAGCGATGATAATCGGGAATGTCGAATGTTCCCGCAATCGGGATCACGCCACGAATCTGATCTTTCGATAAACCGACTTCGGCAAGCCGTCGTTTGTCCATACTCAAGAGAGCAGCCAGATGAGCCCCGGAAGAGAAGCCTCCCACAAAGATCTTTGAACGATCGTAACCGTACTCCTCCGCCTGGTCGTACAGCCATCGAAACGCTGCCGCAAGATCTTCGATGTGGGCTGGGTGCTGGACTCCGGTCTTGAGTGCGGGATCACGCCAAACTGCAGGACTAAGACGGTGTCCCACTGAGGCGACTGCAATCCCTCGTGCAGCAAACTGACGCGCGAGATCCATCTCGCGATGACGGTCAACATACGCCCAAGCCCCGCCGCCAACCCAAATGAGCAACGGGACACCCGACTCATCCTTCGGCACCACAAGATTCAACCGCTGGAAGCTGTTGTCCTGATCTTGCTCAGGAAGATAAGAGAGATCGTTGTATTCGACGAAGGAAATGTCCTGATCGGTTTCGAGGTCCTGCACTGAGGATTCGGTTGTAAATCCAGTCAGGATCAACACCAGCGCGATACTGTACATTCTTGATTCCTTTCTGAGTAGCAAACTTAACTGTTGGAGGAACTCTTTCTTGAGAACTGGGGACAAGAACGCCAGCAGCCTTGTCGAAACCACAGATCACGAAACGGATCATGTTGGTGTAGACGCCGATCTCGTGCAGCCCCTCTCGTTGAAGGCACCTCTCTGATACGTTCCATGCCGCTAAAAGTCCGCCGCGGAACGACGAGGGTACAGCACCGGCTGCTTGGAGACCAACAGAAGGCTCCGCGCTGTCATGCCAACAATCGAGACGTTGGACCGGCCCTCTCAAGATACCGATTCCCGGTAGGAAGGATCTTGGAAGTATAAGAAACATCAACTCGCTATCAGTCACGAGTCTTTTTATTCTTATCTCTTAACTCTTTTTTGTCAGAATCGTCGATATCAAACGATTAGGGAGATTGAGAGACGACTTCATCAGAGTCGCGCTCGACTGCACTTCTGTCCGATCATACAGATGTCGTGCTTGCTTTCTTGGCGACCCGGACCTTGGCTCGGGCCCGAGAGACGGCTCGGTCTTTTTCAGACCATTGGATTTCGGTGGTCGATGGGAGTTGGCGCGCGCTGGCGAGCTCGGACTCGGCTTGTGTCGCATTGAGCTGAGCGGCGAGTTCCGCTCGGGCGGTTAGGATCGTGACGAGGTTCTCGCGAACTTGAGCAAAGCCACCATCGACGAAGTAGGAGTAAGTCGAATCACCCCGGCGGATCCGGAGTTCACCAAAGCCAAGACGGCCAATCATCGCGGCCCGACCACTTCGGATCCCAAGCTCGCCGTCATAGAGTGGTAACGCAATGAAGTCAGCAGATTCGTCGAGAATGGTGGCTTCGGGGGTAACGACCACACAACGGAGCCCCGAAGCACCGAGTTTGCCTTTGCCCTTTCCGGACTCGGCAACATCGGAGCTGAATTCGCGGTCAGGGGAAGCCGTTGCGCTGGTCATGGTCGGCTCAACTCAGTTTGATGGGTTTATGCTGATGCAGCGATGGATCACGAACAACGGAACGATGAAGCAAATGAAGCAAGAGTTACTTCATTATTGTTCCATCTTCTTGGCTTGTTCCTCGGCTTCTTCGATCGCCCCGACGTAGAGGAAGGCATTTTCGGGGAGGTGGTCCCACTTACCGTCGCAGAGTTCGGCGAAACTCCGGATTGTGTCGCCCAAGGTGGTGTACTTGCCCGCCTTACCTGTAAAAACTTCTGCGACGAAGAACGGTTGCGAGAGAAAACGCTCGATCCGCCGGGCGCGGTGGACGATCAACTTGTCCTCTTCAGAGAGCTCATCGATCCCCAGAATCGCGATGATGTCGCGAAGTTCACGGTACCGTTGCAAGATCGACTGCACCTTCCGAGCGACGGAGTAATGTTCCTCGCCAACATACTGTGGGTCGAGGATCCGGCTTGTGGAGCCGAGTGGGTCGATCGCTGGGTAGATACCCTTCTCCGCAATCGAGCGCTGCAAGACGATGAAGGCATCCAGGAACCCGAAGGTAGTCGCCGGGGCAGGGTCGGTCAAGTCGTCCGCCGGTACGTAGACCGCCTGTACCGAGGTGATCGCCCCTTTCTTCGTGGAGGTAATCCGCTCCTGCAAGGCACCCATCTCGGTCGCCAAGGTCGGCTGATAACCCACGTTCGACGGCATCCGACCGAGCAAAGCGGAGACTTCAGAACCAGCTTGGCTGAACCGGAAGATATTGTCGATAAAGAGCAGGGTTTCGGCACCAGTAGTATCACGGAACCACTCGGCGTTGGTCAAAGCAGAGAGACCGACCCGGAGTCGAGCACCCGGGGGTTCGTTCATCTGGCCGAAGAACATCACCGTACTATCGATGACTGACTTCGCGTCTTCACCGGCACCGACCTTGGTCTCTTGCATTTCGAGCCAGAGATCGTTCCCTTCGCGAGTCCGTTCACCAACACCCGCGAAGACAGCATAACCGCTGTGGACCTTCGCGATCCGGGAGATCAACTCGGTCAAAATCACTGTCTTGCCCAGGCCAGCTCCACCAAAGAGGCCGATCTTGCCACCCCGAACGAACGGGGTCAGGAGGTCGACGACTTTGATTCCGGTCTCGAAGATCTCAGTCTTCGGAGAAAGTGTGTCGAACTCGGGGGCAGGGCGGTGGATCGGCCAACGTTCCAGGGCAGGAACCGGCCCGCGCTCATCGATTGGATTTCCGAGAAGATTGAAGACACGACCGAGGGTTTCTTTACCGACGGGGACGGAGACCGGTGCACCAGTGTCCATCACCTCCATCCCACGGACCAAGCCATCGGTACTCCCGAGGGCAACACAACGGACCCGATTTCCACCGAGATGTTGCTGGACCTCACCGGTCAGGTCGAGCTTTACCCCTTTGCTCTCCCCTTCAACACGGAGGGCGTTGTAGATCTCAGGAAGTCGTCCTTCTTCGAACTCAGCATCGAAGGTGGAGCCAATGACCTGAGTAATCTTACCGGTGGCGGTTGCTGTAGCCATGAATCAGTTCTCGGGAGCGTTGGAATCAGTTCGGTCCGTTGTTGTGCGGTTGGTTTGAGTCCGAGGGATCACTCAAGTGCTGCAGCACCGCCGATGATCTCGGAGAGTTCCCGAGTGATCTGCGACTGTCGGGCTCGGTTGTACTGCCGGGTCAATGACTTGACCATATCGTCAGCGTTTTCGGTCGCACCTCGCATCGCGATCATCCGCATGATCTGCTCGCTGACGGCGGCGTCGAGGAAGCATTTGAAGAGTCGGACCTTGAAGGAGGCGGGGACAATTTCTTCAAGAATGCTCTTGGCGTCCGGCAAGAACTCGTACGAGATCGAACTTGTCGGTCCACCATTCGCTCCTGCTACGCCTGTCTTCGGAGTCCCAGACTCTGATTCCGAGCCACCGACTGACGCAACAGTCATCGGTAGAAGCTGGTCAATAGTCGCGATCTGTCGAGAGGCTGAGACGAACCTGGTGTAGATTACCACGAGGTTGTCGATTTCTCGATTGAGGAAGAGACTAATGTAGCGATTCGCCAATGCTTCGACTTCGGCGAATTGGGGCTGATCTTCGAACCCGGTATAGATTTTGTCGATCGCGATCTTCCGGAACCGGAGGAACGCAACACCACGCTTACCGGAAACCTCAAGGATTTTCTCGATCCCCTCAAGTTCCAGATCCTCAACGGTCCGAGTGGCGAGTCGGAGGACATTACCGTTGTAGCTTCCCGCCAGTCCTCGGTTGCTGGTCAAGGCGAGGACAAGTGTCTTCTTAACGGGGTCCCGATCTTCGAGAAGCGGGTGGACGACTTCAGCACCAGTGGACGACCCGCGCAAATCAGCGACGATCTCAGCGATCTTCTTGGTATACGATTCGGCTTGAGTCGCTCGGTCCAGCGCTTTCCGGAAGCGAGCTGTGGCGATCAACTCCATCGTCCGAGTGATCTTCTTGATATTCTGGACCGCCTTGCGGCGTTTAATGATCGCGCGAGCCTTAGCCATAGTCGGGGGCGTCTCATGAAGGTGACGAAGTTGTCCAGGTCAACGCAGCAATAGCAGCACAAACCTAGGCCGATGCAGACGCGGCAACGGGTTCGGCAGCCTTGGCGTCGGGGTGAGCAATCTTGAACCGGGTCTTGAACTCCTGGAAGCTCGCCTTCAAGCCTGCACGGACCTCGTCGCTCAACTGCTTCTGAGTAGCCAACAGATCACGGACCTCACGTTTTTCGGTTGCCATAAACTCGTGGAGTTCTTTCTCGAACGTGTTGACCTGGTTGATCGGGAGGTCGTCGAGGAACCCTTCGGCACCGGCGAAAATACTGATGACCTGATCGATCACATCCATCGGCTGGAACTGTGGCTGCTTCAGAAGTTCAACCATCCGATAGCCACGATCGAGCTGCTGCTGAGTCGCTTTATCGAGTTCGGTACCGATTTGGGCGAAGGCTTCGAGTTCCCGGAACGCAGCGAGGTCAAGTCGGAGGCTTCCGGCAACCTTCCGCATCGCCTTGATCTGGGCCTTCCCACCCACCCGAGAAACCGAGATCCCGACGTCAACCGCCGGTCTGACCCCAGCAAAGAAGAGGTCGGGCTGGAGGTAAATCTGGCCATCGGTGATCGAGATCACGTTGGTCGGAATGTAGGCAGAGACTTCGCCTTCAAGCGTCTCGATGATCGGGAGTGCGGTCAAGGAGCCACCTGACTTGGCAATCTTCACGACCTTGTGGCCATTGGGGTAGTTCGTTTCGAGGTCTTGCTTGGCTTCTTCTTCACCAGGGACACCGAGGTAGACCTTTTGATTCACACCCCAATGTTCACCGACGGGATCGTTGGGATCGTCGGTTGGTGCAGCTTCGGGAACGATGACATACTTATTCGCAAGTTTCGCGGACCGTTCCAGAAGGCTGGAGTGAATGTAGAAGACATCACCCGGGTAGGCTTCACGACCTGGCGGTCGTCGGAGCAAGAGTGAAAGCTCACGGTAAGCAACGGCCTGCTTCGAGAGGTCGTCATAAACGCAGAGAGTCGCCTGACCTTCGTGCATAAAGTATTCGGCCATCGCACAACCAGCGTACGGGGCGATGTAAGCCATCGGAGCCGGGTCACTGGCACCAGCAGCAACAACGATTGTGTAGTCCATCGCGCCCCGCTCGCGGAGGATCTCGACGATCTGAGCGGTTGTCGATTCTTTCTGTGCGACAGCAACGTAAACGCAAGTCACGCCCTGACCCTTCTGGTTCAGGATCGTATCCAGTGCGATCGCCGACTTTCCAGTCTTTCGGTCACCGATGATCAGCTCGCGCTGACCTCGACCAATCGGGATCATGGAGTCGATCGCCTTGATCCCGGTCTGGAGTGGTTCATCGACCGGCTGTCGGGCCGCGATCCCCGGTGCGATCGAGAGTACCGGACGTGTTAACTGAGTATTGATCGGCCCTTGTTCATCGATTGGCTCGCCGAGGGCATTAACGACCCGACCGACCATCGCCGGACCGACAGGGACTTCAAGCAGGGCGCCGGTCGCCTTGGCGGTCTGACCTTCTTGGATCTTCCGGTAGTCACCCAGAATGATGATACCGACCGACGATTCTTCGAGG
Source organism: uncultured Isosphaeraceae bacterium (assembly GCA_964510225.1). Lineage (GTDB taxonomy): Bacteria > Planctomycetota > Planctomycetia > Isosphaerales > Isosphaeraceae > CAZEAN01. The sequence continues at coordinate 23,757 of CAZEAN010000026.1, read as the reverse complement.
TTTAGCGTCACCCCGCGAATTCCACCTTCGAACTCGACAACCTCACCGGACATGATGCCCGAGAGGCCGTGGACGCGGGCGATCCCGTCGCCGACCTCCATCACTCGACCAACCTCGACGCGATCGACGGCGGCCTGGAACTGTCGGATCTCATCCGAGATGAGTGAGGTGATCTCGTCGGACCGGAATTTCATGGGGGCATTCCTCAGGCTGGAGATCGATCACAAAGTGTCTCAATCTCAAGAGATCGAATCTATCTGTGTCGGTCTGAATGATGTCGGGTCGCTGGAATCCAGGGGCTGGGCTTACCCAATGATCAGTTCGGCTGTCTTACGACGAACTTCGGTACCGAGACGACTCGACAGGTTCTCTCTGATCTGGTTGAGGTGATGGCGGACAGAGGCATCGTAAACCTGATCGCCAACCTGTACAACGAGGCCACCGATCAGCTCAGGATCGACCTCGGAGGTCACAACAGGCGTACCACCATCGACTAAAGTCTTGAGCTTCGGCTCAATTTCCGCGAGGAGTTCCGCGTTGAGCGGAACAGCCGATCGGATAGTGACGGGAACTCGGTTGTTCCGACGGTCTAGGATGACCCGGGCTACTTGAGCAACCAAGGGAGTCAAAACCAGGCGATCACGCTGATTCAGGATCCGGAGGAAGCGGAGAAGAGTCGGATGGGCACGTCCTTCAAAGATACGGACCAACAGATCATCCCGTTTCGAAGCGTCTGTCATCACGGAACTCATCAACTCACCGAAGCCAGTTTCCGAGTTCCAGAGATCCTGAACCAACTCCTCGAGATCATTGACGATGGCGTCCAATTCCGTCGTTGATTCGGCCGCATCGAGGAGGGCGACTGCATAAATCCGCGCCAGTTCAGCTGCACCTTCCTCAAAGACAGTTCCCGACACATCGGGAGTAGTAGAAGCAGAGGATGTGGTGGCGGTCATCCGAGTTTGCCTCCCTGCCCATTGGTGGTCCCAACGGCTTGAAGCTCCTCAGACGCCATCAAAATCAGCCGACGATGCTCATCCTCGCTGATTTCTTTTCGGAGGACTTGCCCGGCCACTTGGACAGCTGCCTCAGCCGACTTAGTGTAGAGTTCGGTGATCGCTTGTTCCTTAGCGAGGCTTATTTCGCTGCGGGCTCGGGTAGCGGTCTGCTCGGCATCAGTCCGTGCTTGTTCGAGCCGCTGATCATAAGCCGCCTGTGCTTTGATGCGAGCATCCTCCATAATCTGGCGGACTTGATCCTGAGCCTCTTCCATCTGGCGTTGATGTTTTTCGAGGAGTGCAGCGGCGGCTGCCCGTGCCTCTTCTGCCTTCTGGAAGTTCTCTTCGAGTCGTGCTTCTCGCTCAGCAAGTGCCTTGGAGAGTGGACCCCAAGCGTAGTAACGAAGCACACCCAAAACAATGAGGAATACAATTAGCGTGTAGACAGCAAGAGTCGGTTGTGCTTCGAGAATGTTTGGTTCACCCTCAGTCTCGCTATGTTCCTCAGCTTCTGACTCACCTGCTTCTCCACCCGATTCCACCTCGCTCTCTTGGGCGAGAACTGCCGACGGATTCACGACCAGGCTGAAGAACGCAAACAAGAGGACCAACATCGTGGCGAGAGTTAGCCGCGATTCTGTTGTAACGGATGGCGTGTCCATCGAGGCTCCCGGTGGAGAACTGTCTGGCAGATCAGAGTCGAAATCGAATGGAGATCTCGTGCAGTAATGCAGTCAGTAATGTCATCTCGGTCGACATCAAGAAACATGAGAAGATGGTCCCGAACAGCGCGGAGTCTTGGCTTCATCTCGCTTAGGAACCATCCCCATTTTTCTGTGGAAGATCGCTCGCACGACATCCTTAGTACATTCTGAGAATGAATCCGATGATAATCAACGCGAAGAAGGCAACCCCTTCAATCAGCGCGGCCGAGATAATCATCGCGGTCTGAATGTTACCAGCGATTTCAGGTTGCCGAGCCATGCTTTCGACAGCCGACCGAGTGAGCCAGCCGATACCAGCACCGGCACCAATGATCACCAGTCCGACACCGATCGCGCGCATGTCGGAGGCCGATTTTTCAGCTTCTGCCGCCGCAATTCGCGCTGCGTCATTCACGGTTTCCGCAACGAATTCCTGGGCGAAGGTGGTTGTGGTCGTTGCGAACAGTAACGCAAAGAAGGTCAGGGCAACGATCGTGGCGGACTTCATGGGAAGCGAGACTCCTCAGGAGGGGTGCACGCGGTAGTGCGGTAGGCACTCGGCGTGGGAAACGGGTCAATCAATTGGTCGATAGAGTAGTAACGTGTCGACTGGCCGAAGATGAGCTGGTCTCTCGAATCGATTAGTGTGTGTGGACAGCGGAGCCGATAAAGAGTCCAGTCAAAAAGGTGAAGATGTAAGCTTGCAGGAATGCCACGAAGATTTCGAGGAAGCTCAACAGTACGACACCACCAACGCTCGCGGCGATCACTGGAGCTTGGATGTAGATTTCCGCAGTCGCAGCCTGAATCGCAAAGTTCAGGATCACGGCGAGCACAATGTGTCCTGCCATCATATTCGCGAAGAGCCGGACTGAAAGCACCACATGCTTGATTAATAGTCCGGCCAATTCGATCACAAACAAGAGTGGCCAGAGGATCGGCTTCAGCAAGATCGGTACATCCATCGCGGGGACAAGATTGGTGAAGAAGCCCAACGGCCCCATCTCACGGATCCCAGCGAAGACAACAGTACCCAACGTCATGAGTGCGAGCACCACAGTGACGTTGATGTTTCCGGTCGCTGAAGCCCCACCAGGGATCATCCCCAGTAAGTTGCAGAACAGGACGAAGAAGAAGACCGTCCACAGATAGGGAAGAAACTTATACGCATCATGACCAATCGCTGGTTTCGCGATCTGGTCTCGGACGAACAAGAGCATCGATTCGAAGATGTTAAGGAACTTCCCCTTGGTAACCAACGAAGCGGCCGCATGTCGTGAGAGCGGTACGAAGATGGCAATCATCAAGATCGCCGCAACTCCTTCCATCACCATGAAACGTGTGACTTGAATCCCGAACAAGGTTGGCAATTCAAGCTCGCCCAAGAACGGCAACTCTAAATTTGAGTGGTCAACCACATGGTCGAGCGGACTATGTTCGTGGGATGCTTCAGCCATGATTCAACTTTTAGGTGCCTGGGAGAAACTGTCTGTCCGGTGATAATCCGCTTACCACGATGAACTTTCCCACCACGCTTGACCACTGATTTGGGGCCAATCAAGGTGATTTCGTGATGTAGCCTATTTCGGCTTCTCAGGTGATCGAGTTGTATCGCCTATTCGTGTGCTGATTTGGATCAAGTGGGTAAGGCCCACGGCAAACCCAATGGTGGCTCCAATCAGGGTGGCCACTGGGCTCAAATCCCATCGACGATCGATTAGGGCACCGAGAAGTGCGGGGGCAGAGAACTCAAGCCCGATCGCTGAAATCCGATACGCCCATTGAATCCCGGTCGATAAGGGTGATCCAGGATTTGGTTCAGGCAAACGGAAAACTCCAGCAGATCCAGCCTAAGAATAGCTTGCAGAACCGATGACCAATGAGATGATGATCTTTCGAAGTCGATTGGATACTTATCCGAAAGGAAAGTTGACCCGAGGTTGGTGTTGCAGACAAGCTTACCTGAGTCATTTTTCGCAACCGAATACAAATTAATTAATCGACCCAGGACGCCGATGTCAACTCCCCGAAAGCGACTTTGAGATTTTTTTCACAGAGTACGCTGGAGACGAATGATCCATCGTCGAAATTGTAATCGAGTTCCTCAAGACGATTGGCTCAATCAGGCGAGTTGAGAGCACTTTCGCTGTGCTCTGTTTTGTGCTTCTCGTTGACAACTGATGCGAAATCGTGGTATAGCCAGTGGGTCGGTTATCACATCATTGCTTAACGCTCCTACAGGGAATGGCTTACATGCACGCACGTCTTCCCAACGTAGTACCATCGCAACGGAGAAATCCGCATTCGATGCAGGGCATTGATGCGTTATGCCTCCTTGCTTGGTTCGAGACGTGTCGAAATCAGTTGTCGGATCATCGAGGTATCTGATCACTACTGATTTTGTTCACGATGTTGGTGGATTTGGGTCGACCAAGCTTCGAAGCAACCCGTGATAAACCCCGACATTCGCAGTCCGGGAGGCAAGGATTACTCCAGGATCGGCCTACTCAAGGAGGATGCCCGAGTAGACCCATCGGGTCGCGTTGATCGCCGCCAGATTGCGGCCCGGGACGGAGTGGCCAGAGAATGACCCTCGAGACACTCAAGGACTGCACCAAGAAAGATCTCGTTCGGATGGCACGTGACCGGGGTATCACCGGTTGGCATGCGATGAGAAAAGATCAGTTGGTGCAGGTGCTTGCTTCCATGGTCAAGGTGTCGTCCGCATCCAAGCGACGCGCGGCGAGTGCCACCACAAAGTCAAGCACAACCGCTTCGAAGACCAAGACGAAGACGATCGCCAAGGCACCCTCGCCTAAATCGCCTGGGCTTACGAAGCCGGCTCCATCAAAAGGGACCGTCGATCGTCGGAAGCGTAAAGTTGCTGCTAAGACTCCAGCAGCAAGTTCTTCTGCTCTTGCCGAAGAGTCAGAGGGCTCAACCCGGCTGAATCACGGTTGTGCGAAGGATCGGATCATCGTTTCGGTCCGTGACCCCTTCTGGCTGCACACATATTGGGAGCTCAGTCGAGCGACTCTGGGGCGTGCCCAAGCGGCGATGGGTCAAGACTGGCATACGGCTCGGCCGATCCTCCGGGTGATGGACGTCACAAGCGAAGACACGACCGCCAACGCCGAACGAGTAGTCCGCGACATTTCTATCCACGGCGGGGTCAACAATTGGTATATCGATGTTAATGATCCTCCACGATCTTATCGCATCGACATCGGTTACTTATCACGACAGAACAAGTTCTTCGTCCTCGCACGATCGAATGTCGTGACAACACCTCGAGCCGGTTGTGCCGACGCACTCGATGAGCATTGGGCAAGCGTCGATGAGCGTTACCAGCGGATCTACAGCCAGTCCCTCAACGGTGGTGCGGTCTCCACAGACCTCCAAGAGGTTTTTGAGCAACAGTTGCGTCGACCGATGAATCCGCTGAATCTCACAAGCCTGGGGACGGGTGCACTCCACCCCGGCACGGGAAGTCGTGGCTTCCATTTCGAAATCGACGCGGAATTGGTCGTCTTTGGAACGACTGAACCCAATGCGAAGGTCACAATGCAAGGGGAACCGGTGAAAATCCGCCCCGACGGTTCGTTCAGTGTCCGATTCCAATTGCCTGACAACCGACAGATCATCCCTGCGGTCTCCTCCAGCCCTGACGGAATCGAAGAACGAACCATCGTCCTCGCGGTTGAACGCAACACCAAAGAGCTTGAACCGATGATCCATGATGGAAACGAGCTTTGAGTTCGAGGACTCTTGAAGAGCGATGCGATGGTCAACGGATCTGGCCCTGAAACATCAGCGAGCTTTGAAAACGACGCCTGAGATCCTGATTTCCAACAAACGCCATGCATTCCTCGCTGCCGATCTCGAGGGTTGCATGGCGTTTGTTGGAAATGGTCGCCGTGACGGCTCAATCCGCGTACACTAATGAGTGTAATTTTTCTTCAAGTTGTTGTTCTCAGCAGCCAATCTATTTTGTTCAAGATGAAGAAGGAGAACCCCGTGAGCCTCGATATCGGCTCGATCCTTAATGGTTGGGAACATGATCCAGATGACCTCCAGGTTCGGATCATAACGGGGGAAGATGGCAAAGAAAAACTGCAACAGCGCCTCGATCTCGGCCTACTCCAGATGGAGCTTGAAGGGAGACCTGACGGTCTTCAACCCTTCGATACAACTTCGTATTTGGATCATTATGAAGCGGAGGCAGAATCAGCTCGACTTCAAGGACAATCGTATGAACTTCAGCAAGAAGCCTGTGCTCATCTAATGCGAGAAGGGATCCAATACTATCATCGCTATGTCGCTTTGTTTCATTTAGGTCGCTATGATCTCGTTGCCCGTGACACGGATCGAAATCTCCGACTCTTTCAGTTTGTCCGCACGCACGCTCAAGAAACCCGCGATCAACTGGCGTTTGATCAGTATCGGCCTTATGTCACGATGATGCGAGCCCGGGCCTTGGCACACCAAGCGATTGATCGGAGCGAGCACCGAGAAGCGCTTCATCACATCGATGAAGGGATTCGCCTGATTAAGAAATTTTTTGAAGATTACGAACAAGAGGATCAGGCCAACCAGTGTCAAGAGATTTCACTTCTTCGACAGTGGCGCAAAGAGGTTGAACAGGAACGTAAACTGGATCCGCTTGAACGTTTAGAAGAACAGCTTGATCACGCAGTCGCTCGCGAAGATTACGAAGAAGCAGCCCGGATTCGGGATCAACTACAACGTCTCCGTGGTCACCAGACACCTTCCGCACAAGGTCGTTGACCAACTTCTCAGACGCTCGATTTGGTCGCGTGCAAAGGCGGCCTCGTGTCGACTTGAAAGCCTTCAGGCTCGCTGATACAGTTCTATGTAGGGCACACTAAATGCCTCTGCCATGTTCGCGAGAGGCGGCACTTTTGGCGAACCTACGATCATACCCGTAGGGGGCCAATACGGCTCCTCGGCCTCGCCAGTGAGCCTGAGGCTCCCACCTGAACTGCGGGTTCTCAAAAGCGTCTCGGACGGCATTGCGGTGGAGGTTCCTTCCCTCTTGCTGAGTTCGATCGATGGAGGAATGTAACGCACTTCGAGCAGCCAAGAAGGTGTTGCGCCGTGAAATCCTCGGTCGACTCAGGTCACTTGATCCTCAAACAAGACAGACCGAAACTGTTGCGGTTTTGGATCGATGTCGAAGTGTCTTGTCGGTGAATTCTGCAGAGATCGTTCTGGTCTACATTGGTGCATTGCCGGGTGAATTACCCACCCGAGAACTCGTCGGCTGCCTTCTCGAACGTGGTATAACAGTTGTTTGTCCGAGGGTTGATCGTAAAGCCAACGTCCTCCGGCTCCACCTTGTTCAGGATCTAGACCAGGACCTTGTTCCAGGGACCTTTAAGATCCCCGAACCCTCAGCATCACTCCCGGAACTGGATCCCCAGGCAATCGACCGCGCTATTGTCCCTGGACTAGCATTTGATGACCAAGGGAACCGGCTCGGACGTGGAGGGGGTTACTATGACCGACTCCTTCCTCAACTTCGTCCAGAAGTCCCTCGATGGGCCTTGGCGATGAGGCCGCAATGGGTCCCCCAGATCCCTGCCGAGCCCCACGATCAGCAACTCGACAGTGTAGTGTTGCCCGATCGGATCTGGACCAAACCGAGGACTGTTCTGTAGCGTGTTTTGCTTGCTGATGACGAAGCGAACTTGGGTGGCACCCAATACTGTTACCGAGCCACGAACGATGAAATCTCCAAGGATACAACTATCCGTCAAGAAACTGATGGTCTTGGTTGCATTAATCGCCTTGGGGATGCCGCCCTGCTACCTCATATACCAGGTTGTCCGTGCGATGTTCTTCCTGAGCACGGTCTATTCCAAGGAGTATTCCGAGGAACGCTACTTCCAGATCCAGGAGGGGACAATCGCCGCTGAGGTGATGACGCTGTTAGGTCCACCTCTCGATAAATATGAATACCCAGGGTGGGGTGATGGTGTTGTCGTCTGGATGTACAGCGAGGAAGGACCATGGGCTAACAATTACAAGAGACGCGACGTCTTCATGCAACATGGGAAGGTCGAGTCTCTTGTCTACGGTGACTGGTATGACTAAAAGCAAGCGACCCGGAGTCACCTGAGCCACAAATCTGACCCAGGCGACTGCAAGTCGGGCTTAAAAGTAGTACGGCCTTACTCGCTGACGGGTACCACCTTAATCGTGGGCGGATTGCTGTAGTTTTCGAAAGCTTCGGCGATCTTGGCTTCCTCGGTGTTGCCTCGGTGGAGGACTACACGGTAACGAAGCTTGATGGATTCACCGGCCTCGATGGTGTAAGCACCTGATTCAGCGTACTTAAAGTCGCTGTAGCCGAATGGGTTCGCCGCAAAGAGTCCATAGTCGCGGACATGCCAGGTGGTCGGATAGCGGAAGCTCTCGGGGTGGTTCATAATCGCAACGCCAACCATCTCCGAATCCACAGGTCCCACGTAGTCAACCCAGGCGGAAGCCTTCCCCCAAGCTTCATAGTCATGGATCCCTTCGGCGTTGGTGATTTTGCCCCCAGTTTTGCGCTTCACGTTCATCGACGAGGCAAGCCGGAGTCCAAAGCTTCCTTCCTTGGTGTCGCCGAAGGTCACTGGACCGTTCGTCGCTTTGAGAATGACCTCAACATCGATCAGGGTGCGGTCACCATCGAGATCGAATGTCTGCCAGAGGCGTTCGTCTTCGCAGAGATTATCCCCGGAGGACTCTGTCCAGAGGTTTGTGGTCCGAAAGAGGCCCGTAACCGGACCGCTCACCAAGGTCGGTCGCGATGCTTCCTTAATGATCCCGAAGTTGGGCCGTGGCCTGTTTAAGGGGTCGGACGCCCAGAAATCAACACCATTCACATCGCCATGCGTGAACCAAAACGAGCGTTGATGAGGGTGATCGCGGTCTTCACCTTCGATCTCTTCCATCGGATACGCTCGTGTGATCGGGAGACCCGTCGGCCCCACCAACGGGTGCAGATAAGGCTTCGGTCCATCACCCGACCGGTAGACTCCGACCATCTCGCCATCGCGGAGAATCAAGACATCCGAACCGTTCGGTTTGATCTGGATACCGTCCCCTTGCGTTTCCTCTGCCGAAACAAGCCGATACGACTGGGACGCACCTGCCTCAAGCTCGTCGATGATCAACGCCAGGTAAGATGCCCCTGCGTCACTGTAGATCTGGGCTTCGATCGCCGCCTTCCCGGCGTCGTCACTGATCAGTTGGTACGATCCGTCCGCAAATTCGTTGGTCGCCAACTTCGCGACGATCGGGGAGTTTTCGAAGCGATTGCCATTGGCTTGAATGGTGACCTTCGCGAGATCGGCGCCCTGGACGTTGCCACTGACGCCCAAAACTCCAAGCATTACGAGTGTTCTGCGTAGGAATGTCATCCGAAGACTCATCGAATCATCTCCTTGGATATCATCGGTACGGGCATTAATCGTACCGATCTTTGTTGATGTTGAGCACGATGACGTAGTCGAAGGAGTGTCGGCCGGATATCCTACGACCTCCGGACCCACTCAAGCCAGAGGGGGCCGACCTTCAGCCCATAATTGAGAGGAAAACGTTCGGATCGATGATCGAGCCTGAGTTTCTTGATCGAATCGGCACACTCCTGGAACCGATTGGTGCAACTCCGGATGAAGGAGAGTCGTTTCGAGATCCCATTCTTGATGTCCTCCGCTACGATCGTCGACCGATCCGGCTCCACTGGTTCCCCGTGCTTGGTCGTGCTTTAAGTGTCGTCGCGGTTGTCCGTAACCCGCTTGATATCACTTTTACGTTGGCTGGATACCGCGAACTGCTGAACCGGACCGCCCGCGCGGTTCACAGCCGCTTTCCACCCTGGCCTCGAGGTGGTCCTGGCTTTGCGATTACTTTAACGACCGTTGTCTTGACGCCAGAGCCGATCACCCCCGAGGATGAAGCCAAGCTCCAACAAGCCTTCCCAGAGCATCGACGGAGCCGGGTCGTCCCTATTGCCATCATCCGAGCAAATCTCGGTCAGGAAGCGATGGCAATCGCCTTCAATGCGATTGATCAAGAGATGATCCCCGAGCCATTCACGCTCGTCGACGGCTTCTCCGACGTCCTCCGCCAGTTCGTTCCACCGACGGACCTTTGACGCGCGTCCTTGTCATCGATGCAGGTCTGGTGGCTTTCGAAACCCATTCGGAGAGGTTGGTCGGGGTTAGGGAATGCCTGCGATACTTTTGGAGACTAGCTGACTGCAAGCGAAGCTCGCCATAAACGTCACACACAACCACATAGAAGATCAATATCAGGCTCTCGAAGAGGAGGCTGCTCGCTGAAACCCGAAGTTAACAGCTTTCGGTTTCATCTGGACGAGCGGGAGGAGGGCAGGAGGGGATATTGGAACCACCTGATGCCAGAGATCGGAAGAGGTCCTGGACCCATTCCGGCCCAGGGCGCGGGGGGGCAGGTTCTGGAAGCGTTCCAGCCCATTCTCGAGCGACCACCAGGGCGACCCACGTTGAGGTCGGTCCCTTGGGGCCAGCTCCAATCTGGCTCACGTGGTCGGAGAGAGCGACAGGAAGCTCAACCCGTTGAATCCGATCTGCCGACGGGTCTTCGCAGTGTGCAACGGGTGAGGTCACCAGGTATTCCCGGCAAGCCAGGGGGCGTTCAGGATGGATCGAGCAGGATTCCTCCTCAAGGAACGGGCAGGCTATGCCCAGTCGAAAATAGTCGAGCCCGAGAGCGCGGCGTTGCTCGACCGTGGTAAGTTCGGGGTGCAGTAGCAGTTCCAACAACCCGGCTTTCTTTAACCGTTCTCGGGCCTCTTCGAACCGTTGTTGCACAATCGTCTTCCTGGGCTCAGGGAGACGATTGACCAGATCGCTGATGGCCCTCGCCTCGACCTCGGTGATCGGTACGAGCTGGCGACAGCAAGCGCCGCAGCCCTTGCGACACGAGATAGAGCGCCCCTCCTCCTCGACCTTGCGTTCTGACTCCGCCACGATGGCATTGGTGACCGCTCGAAAGGCAGGTAACACATCCTCAGGATGCACCGAAGCGGTGGGTACAGAGAACTCAACCTCAATCGGGCTCCCCCCGACCTTCAGGGCCACCCGGGCCGACACCTCCTCTTGGTGCTTCGGCGGACTCGAACTGGAAAGAGCGGGCGATGGTTGCTGCGTCGAGGGTGGCACCAGAGGCCTTCTCCGGGACCGCTTTGGTGGCTTTCTGCGGCTCATACAGGGGCTCTTTCTGAGCATCGATTATTGCTCAACCGACAACACATTGAAGCAGTTCATGCCAGTCGCTCTTGCCGTGATTCCCGTAAGAGCTAGCTCAATCGGAGGAGCCAACGGGCGATCGGGACGGCACGGATGTAGGGGCGGTCATGTCGATCCGTATCGAGTGCGGCGGCGAGTCGACTGGCAGCATCATACTCTGGAGCAAGGACAAGTCGGGGCAGAGAGTGGGCCTCGTCATTTCCGACATGGACTTCACAGTGTTGCTCGCCAGAGCGTTGCAGGAGGACCGATCGCGTCATGCTCCCTGCTGAGTCCGTTCGGAAACCGATTGAGAGGCTCTTGATCCGGGCGAACGGTCCAACCTTCGCCTCGTTCGATTCCAATCGAACCTGGATCGGCCCCTGAGGTCCGTTAAACTGCGCATCAATGAACCCAGGCCCTGAATTCAGTTGATCGGGAGTCCATCCAAGCTGCCCCGCGAACCAGGCCGACAGCCAGATCGCCGCTCGCGGAGGTTGGGCTGCAGATTCAGCATCAGCAGTAATCGTTATCCGATCGATTGCCGTGAACGAACCGATGGCTGGGGGATCGAAGAGTCGGGCGATTAGACTCCGCCAGGGCGTAAGTCCAAACCAGGCAATATCGTGGCTGATCGGGAACCCATCGAGGTCGATCGCCTCAATCAAGGCGGCGGGATCGTCGCACGGATCAGGACGATCGAGGATGATCCGATCCACACCCTCTGCAAGTTGCCCGAGCAACTCGGGCGCATTCCCGAGATCGTCCGACCACCAGAGGACTGTCTTCAGATCCGCTGCCAGCAACGATCGGACTGCACCTGGAAGCATGTCGAGCGCATCGGCTGCCGCGTGGAGAATGATCTGTTCAGAGCAGACTTGAGGGCGACCGGGCGTCGGTAGGTGGCATTGCGCCGCGACATGAGCCTGAACCCGGCGATCACGACGTTTTGCAATGCGGAGAACCAAGATCCGTGAGGGATAATGGGCTGCAATCGCTTCGATGGTCGCATCGAGTCGGGTCGTGATCGGACCGAGATCGACCAGTACAATGTTCGCGAGGGCGATCCGAGTCACCGACGGATGATCTAACTCTGGCCCGCCGGCTTTCTCAGCAGCAGGTCCCCAGAGCTTTTCCAGAGCGGTTTCGACGTCGGTAAGCGGAACCGGGATTCCGCGTCCTTCCAGGAAATCATCTGATGCAGCCGTCATTGGAGGGCAGCTCCTACGTCTTGGTTAGAGCCGTCGCCATCGCGCACCGTCGCGTTCGGTGATCCGATCGGCTTCGGCAGGTCCCCAGGTCCCGGCCTCATAGCGAAGCGGTGCCGGAGCTTCGGGGCGGTTCCAGGCATCCAAGATCGGTGTTATAAACTGCCAGGCGCTCTCGACCTCGTCAGTCCTCGTGAAGAGCGTGGGGTCCCCAAGGATGACATCCAACAAGAGCCGCTGATACGCTTCGGGAACTGGCTGGGCAAAGGCGGTCCCATACCGAAAATCCATCTGGACGGGGCGGAGTCGGCGTCTCGAGCCAGGGATTTTGGACCGGAACGCGAGACTCGTTCCTTCCTTCGGCTGGATGTGGAGGATCAGTTGGTTCGCTTCCGAGCCACCTTCGGTATCGGCGTCAAAGAGGGAAGTCGGCGGGTTCCGGAACTGGACGGCAATCTCTGTGCTCCGCTTCGGGAGTCGTTTCCCGGTCCGGAGAAAGAAAGGAACGCCCCCCCAGCGCCAATTGTTCAAGGTGACCCGCATCGCAACATACGTATCAGTCCGAGAATCGGGAGCAACCCCTTTTTCTTCGAGGAATCCGGGAACATCCGCGCCGAGATGCGAGCCGGCGACATACTGGGCTCGGATCACTTCTCGATCGACCTCGTCAGGCGACCACCGGGGCAGCGCTTTGAGAATTTTCACCTTTTCGGTCCGGACCGCGTCGGCAGAGAGGTCGACGGGAGGCTCCATTGCTACCAGGCAAAGAAGCTGCATCATGTGGTTTTGGACCATGTCCCGGATCGCACCGGCGCCGTCATAAAATGCGCCTCGATTCCCCGCCATCCCCTCAAGCTCTGCAACTGTGATCTGGACCGAAGCAATGAATCGACTGTTCCAAATCGGCTCGAAAATCGCGTTGCCAAATCGCAACGCAAGAATATTCTGAACGGTCTCTTTGCCGAGGTAGTGGTCGATCCGATAGATCTGACGTTCGTCGAGAACCTCGGAGAGGGCGACGTTAAGCTTCTGGGCCGTCTTAAGATCGTGACCAAATGGCTTTTCGACGACGACTCGACTCCAAGGACCTTGGCGACGATGGGCCGGGTAAATCAAACCCGCACGGCCGAGTTCAGCGACGATGGTCTCGAAGAATTCGGGGCCGACCGCGAGGTAATAAAGCCGGTTACCTTGGGTCCCGTGTTCACGGTCGATCTCTTCGAGCCGCGACCGGAGTCGATCGTACGAGGCCGGATCGTCAAGATTCCCTTCGACGAACGCGATCTGAGGAGCAAACCGGCTCCAGGAGGCTTCAAAATCATCCCCGTCATTTCTCTTTGCGAGTGTCTCGCGGAGGCTCTCCCGATACTGGTCGTCGCTCCAAGGCCGACGGCCAAAACCGACCACGGCATAATCGCTCGGAAGTTCGCCGCGGAGTGCCAGAGCGTAGAGGGCAGGGACAAGCTTCCGATGGGTTAGGTCGCCGGTCGCTCCAAAGAGGACCACAGCGCATGGTTCCGGAGGTGAGCCTCCCGGCAATTGTTCCCGGAGTGGATTGGCTCGGCTCTCCTGAATCGGCGATCCGGACATCCTCAAGGCTCCTCCGACCAGGGTCGCAATGATATTGAATCGACTCCGCCGAGATCGCTTCGAAGTCTACGAGAGTAAACACGACCAGATCAAGCCGAGGTCACCTCGCTCGATGAAGGCCGATGCGAAAATGACCCAATGATCCAGATTCAGCAGGAAACGATTTCTCGGTTAACCCGTTCATCTTATGATAAGAATAATGTTCTTTAATTGGACGAGCGTAGCTCGCCTAGTTGCAATCTCGACCTCGTCGAAAGTGGTGGATCCTGAGGTGTGCCCCAAATGCTACGTCCGATGATCTGTTCGAAACCTGAATGTCAATCGCGCTACCAGATTGAGCTAAAGAATCCCGATGACATAGTTTACTGTCAGCGCTGTCGTGCGGCCTTAATTCATGATGAAAGTAATAGCTCAGGCGGTTCTGGGATCTCGACAGTGGCTCTTGATCCGAATCAGCATCCTGATCTCATCAACGAGCGACTCTCGCAGACCGTTCCTTACTCGGGATCATTTGACCTGCCGTCGGGGACACTATTCGCGGGTCGCTATCTGATTGAAGAGAAGCTCGGACGTGGCGGCATGGGTGTCGTCTTCCGAGCGACGGATCAGATACTTGATCGGTCGGTCGCCATCAAGATCCCGCATCCGGAGGTGGTTGCGCAGAAAGAGAATCTCAAGCGGTTTGTCCGCGAGGCGAGGATTGCCGCTGGGTTCAACCACAGAAACCTCTGTCCCGTTCTTGACTGCGGAATCGCCGACGGCATCCATTACTTCACGATGCCCTTGATCAAAGGGGTCCCGTTGTCGAGCCGATTAGAGCACGGTCCGCTCGATCCTTGGGAGGCGGCGCGGTCGGTCTTGATCCTCGCGAGAGCGATTCAGAGTGCCCACGAGGCTGGGGTAATCCATCGCGACCTTAAACCGGCGAACATCATGATGAGCCCCGGAATCGGGCCAGTTGTGATGGATTTTGGCTTGGCGAGAGTTGACTCCCAGGGCGATTCAGTCATCACCCGACCAGGTGCAATGATCGGGACGCCGTACTACATGGCCCCCGAGCAGATCGAGGCCGAGACGGAACTCGTCACCCAGGCGACCGACATTTACGCTCTCGGCGTTGTCTTTTATGAGATGATCACCGGAATCCGACCGCATCGGGGAAACGTAGCAAGCGTCCTGGTCCGGATTCAAAACGAAGAACCGACGCCACCCTCAGAACTCGCGGAGGATCTCGATCCCGTCCTTGAGGCGATCTGCCTGAAGGCGATGGCAAAGTCGGTGACCCGACGCTACGAGTCGATGGATGAACTCGCCGACGCTCTTGAAGCATACCTTGAACAATCAAGCAACGGCTCCAAGAAAAGAAATCGGAAGCAACGAACCAGACCTGAACCAAGACTCCGACCTGCTGATTTTCGAGAATCCCAGGTTGGTCGGTCTCGATCCTTCATCTATGCAGACCGCGCTGATCAACGGCTTGCTGCGGACTCGGTCCGACGTTTGTTTTGTCTAGCGTTCGGGATTCCAGCGATTGTGGGAGCCTCGGCCGCCTTGCTCTGGCTTGCGCGGCCTGAGGGTCATGGCCTGGCCTCAAGACTCCGACGGATCATCATTGATCAACCGATCGATCAGACACGGATCATCATCGGCTCGACAATGGTGGTCCTTTTCCTGACTCTCTTGGGATTCCTGATCACGGATGCAGTCCAAAAACGGCGTCGGATTAGAAAGCTGGTGATCAGCCCCCAGTCCCGGACTTTTGTGCTCCAATCTGCGGCGCAACAGTCAGTGAAAGGAACCTACGACGAGATCGACCGACTCCGGACCCGCCTCACGCCGCATCGCCCCGCGTTTTTCTCCCGCTTCTTTAGCTTCGCCCCTTATGGCCGATCTGTCCCTGGGATGGGCAAACGGGTCTTCTGGAGCGTGGTCTTAACCTGGCGGAATCCCACCCGCCCATCCTTCTGCTTGGTGGAGCGTCCCCGATCCTTCCTCGATCGGTTCCGCGACCTCTACCACCTTGAAGGAAAAGCCATCGAAGACCTCGCACGCCACGGCCGACGGCTCAATATCTCCGAGGGCAATTAAGCGGATTGAGGTGGATTGAGAGCGTTTTGCTCGATCCAGCAATCAATCTCGGTCTGACTGCACCGGGTTTTCCTCGTCGCGGCTCAAGACGTCGTCCAGTTCTAAGAGGTACTGCAAGACGAGTTCGTAGGTGTTGACGTAAACATCTTGGTCGACGTTCTCGAAAACGTCTTGGTCGGAGTGGATCAGGCCAAACTTCTCGCGGGGGAGGCCATCGAAGGTGATGTTGGGGATCCCGGCACGATCGAAGGGGACGGAGTCAGCACCGACACCGCGCAATACATGATCTTCGAGAGGGAGGCCGGCTTCATCGGCAACACGATGGGCGATCGCCTCCAGTTCATCAGTCGAGCCGTTAGTCCAGATCAACGGTCCGGCGGGTCCGAGGCATTCGAGATTCACCATCGCAGCGACGGCGGCTTGGCCTTCTTCACCAAGTCCTCGGACATAGAGTCGGGAACCAACCAAACCCTCCTCCTCATAGGCAAATCCCATGAAGACAAAGGTGTGGCGTGTGGGGACCTCACGGAGGGCTTGATATAGGTTGGAGGCCATACAGGTGCCAGACCAGTCGTCGATGACACCCGCACCGACCGGTGCCTTGTCCAGGTGCCCACCGACCACAATTGTTCGATCACTCTCGCCGGGCTTGGTGACGATCACATTCTGGAGGACGGGATCTTCGGGACGACCGGCTGGGACGTTTTGGAGTTGGATGTCGTCATCGGTCGCGCCGGCTTGCTTGTACAGCTCGATTAACTTCGTGACACGCTCCTCGTTATCGAGCGGTGCAGACGCCAATTCGGCCAGCAACTCGGCTCGGTCAACGGTCGCGAGGGCAGCCTCCTGAGTGGTTTCTCCCAGGTTGGTGAACGGAACAAGAACAAGGAGGCCAGAAACAAGTGGGATCATCGGAAGAGCTTCCCTGGAGATGAGGACAAGAGACCGTCATTGAAACAACCGGCCGCCCACCCAAGAATCAACTCAGTGGACATCTGGCTTGGTAGCAAGGCCGCAGCCGATTGTACACTGTTTCCATCCAAGAGAGACTGACGCCCACCGCAATGTAAAGCGTTGAGGGATCCCGTCCACGCAACTTCAGTCTGTCGGATGGGCCTGGGTTTCGTTTCATTCAATCAAATTGTCCTTGGCATCCTCTCGGGCTTTCCGTTTGTTGCGCAGATATTCCAGGATGACCTGGGTGCCTTGGCTCACGACCTCCGGTGGCGGGTCGACCAATTGAGGGTTGGCATCGAGGTTCAAAGTCGTCAACTCACTCAGATCACCCAACGAATCAGGAACACTCGAAAGGGAGTTGTAACTGAGGTCCAAAGACCTCAACTGACTCAGATCACCCAACGAATCAGGAACACTCGAAAGGAAGTTGTAAGAGAGGTCCAAACCGGTAATCATGCTTGCATCAATAGTGTAAATGTCTGACCACGCGCTTAAGAAATCCTCGGCGGAAGAAAAACGCACCAAGGCCGTACCATCACCAACGGGGTCGAGATCCCCGTTGTGCTCACCTACCCAGCGATACAGTTGATCGAATCGACGTCTCTGAGCCGATTCCTCAGCGCGTTGGGCTTCAACGATGCCAAAGACAGCCAAGATGCCCAGGACCATCAAGAGGGGACCAAGCCAGGGCCGGAGCCGCCGCCAGAATGACGGTTGCCAGCCAGGAAGGACGAGGCTGAGGAGCCGGGCCACAAAATCATGGGCGACCTCCCAAATCGGAGTTGCTGCTTCCGTCTGATGCTCGATTTCACGGACGAACCCCAGCAGTTCGAGCCGTTTCAGGCAGCCGTCGATGAGAGCTGGATCGAGTGTGGTCTGCCCCGCCAGCTCACCGACCGATTTTGGTTCCTTGGTCCCCTCGGCAGTAATCATGTTCTCCAACAATTGAGGCGCACGGTCACGGGCAAGGGGATCGTTGAGCCCATCACGGACATGATTAAGGAGCAACCGTTGGGCTTCGCGCGGACTCAGGACGACATCAGCATGCCCCGCCTTGGCTTCAAGTGCCCGGCCGAGCATGTTAAGCACAATCGGTCGTACTTTGCCCCGCGTCTCATCGAGTTCCGAAGCGTGTCGGACCACCGCAGCGACTAATTCTGGTCCGAGGTTGAGTCCTGAACGATTAATGAAGTCACGTGCGGCCCACTCGGGGAAGGAACCGACCTGCTTCCAGTTGACTCCGTCGTGAAGCCGAGGTAGGTCCAGCCGCGCCAGGTCATCGAGGTAGTCAGAGCGCAAGGTCAGAAGGACCCGAGTCCGATCAATCGGCTTCTGTTGCAAGGCTTGAAGCCACTCCAACAACGCAGATTGCTGCTCCGGGTGCCGGTTGAGGAGGATCAAGAACTCCTCAAACTGATCGAACACAATGAGGAGCCGCTCGCCCTGATTACTTAGTCTCTCGCTCACGCGGCCCATCAGTTCAGTCAAGTCCTCCGGCAGCGTGTTCGGCGGTTGCTTCCAAATCACCCCTGGTGACCGAAGCGTCGTCCCGAGGGCTTCCATGGGATTCCGAAAACTCCGAACCGTCACGGTGCGAACCTTAAGAGTCCCTTCACGGAGTTTAGGCAGCACATGAGCATTAAGTAGGGACGACTTTCCCGAGCCTGATCGCCCCGTGAGATAGACGATCGGCTCCTCAACTGTCTGAAGCCAATCCAAGACTTCCTCATGATTCTTGTCGGCTCTTTGATAGCGGCGACGATCCTTCTCGGAGTCCAAGTACGGCGAGAGCCGAAAGTAACCGGGCTCAGCCGACCCGCGCAGTGCCCACTCTTTGAGTCGTTGATCTCGACGCCGTTGTAACCATGCTGGAAGCACATACACGAGGCCGATAATCGCCAAAGGCAGTAAAACACCCAAGAGAATTAGCTGCCAGGGCTCCTGAATCCAAGGGGCAAAGGTGCCGACTTTCTCCGGCAACAGCGCCAGTGTGGTCCAAAACCCAATAATCGTGGTGATCAGTCCCGTCAGCACCACCACCCGCTGCTTGCCCAACTCCACGAGCTTGTTGGCCCAGGTCGGAGCCGTTGGCTTCGCTGCCTCACCAGCTTCCACCGCGCTTGACATCGAGTTGCAACCTCAGATCAGCGATCACTTCAATTCTTAAATCAATCCGTACTTCAACGATCAGGATAACAACTCAGGAAAAAAACAACACCATCTGGTCGGTGTGAACACGATGATGATGAAGGACATCAGATTTGACCGGGACACTCTTTTCTTCAAACACAAGAGGTAATTACCTTCGATCAGCTCTTTAATAATTGAATATAATCCGATGCCACGGAATCGGTGAGCCAGACGCCGTTGGAGGTAAAGCGACCGCGTTGGTCGGTCGTGGTTTCTCGGGCGACGAGAATCGGCTCGCCGTCCTGTTCATCGGGTTGAGTGTCTGGCCCCTGAAGGGCGACCACTCGGCCTGAGGCCGGTTCCGTCCCGAAGAAAAGGCGACCCTCAACACTTCCGACCTTCTTCTGCGACGACCGCGCTGGCTCTTGATCGTCGTTAGGGGTTTCCTGGAATCCCGGAGTCGGGACGTCGCTTGTCACGATCATGACCAACACTGTGGCAATACTGATTCCAATCGGCATCATCAAACCCTCCGTCGTTCGTGGCCTGTTCGCTTACGGGCCACCATATTGAATGTCGGTTCGGAATGAACGGGAGTTGGTCGACAGAACCGACAGGAGTTAACGGTCCCGCCTCCGTTGGTGACAACGATCATCGGGAGCAAATCTTAGGAGGGGTTCAGTTCGAGCGGGGGTTGCTCTGGTGCTCCACCAACTGAAGAGCTTCAGCCAACGGATATCGAACCTAACACCACCGATGATGGAGAAAGCTAAAGTGATGAGATTTGACGTTACATAAGGATTTAGTTTGTCGATGATCGCTTAATTCGATGGCCGACGACCGGCGACGTTAATTCCGTTTCCTTGACCCTCGTGGTAAAAGACCTGATCCTTCGAGAGGTCGACGAGATCGACTAATCCTGCCTCGTGAAACCATGCGTTGACTTCATCGATGGTGTGTCTTGACATGTACTTAGGGGCATACCAATCAATAGTGTCGCAGACTCGGACCTCGGGGTCGGGATGCATCGAAACTCCGATCGTCAATAGATTGAGCACCACACCAAATCGAGAGACGAAGCGGTTCTTGCTCGCCATCAACCGACGCTTCAAGCCGCCGATCGGTGCGGTCAACTTGCTGAGGGCTTCGATGAACTTGAGCGGTAGTCGAGTTGAGACCGCTCGATGGACATTGATGACCGCTTCCAGGATCGGACGTTCGCGCTGATAGACCCAGATCACGATCCGGCCCCCTGGCTTTAGTAGTTTGGCGAGTTCCAGGAAGACCCGCTTCGGGTCCGGTGTGTGGTCGATCACACCGATGGAGTAAATATGATCAAAGCTCGATTCCCGGAACGGGAGCTGAAGGAGGTCGGCGCGGGCGAACCCTCGGACGTTCGGGCCGGTCGCCAACTCCTTTGCCGCCTGGACCGATTCGCTGAGGTCAATTCCAACCACCTTGGCACCGAGTTCGGCAGCAACCTTCAGATAACGCCCCATCCCACAGCCGGCATCGAGCACTCTCTTTCCTTGAAGCGATCCTTCATCCAAGCCGGTCCGATTCCGAAATGTGACCCGATCTTCCTCGGTCCGAATGATCCGATATCGATTCCATTGCAGTGAATATGTCGACTTGGTTCTTGATTGATCCGCGGTGGTCATGGTCCAACTCGATGGGAGGCAATCGCTCGGAGACGCAGCGCTGGCAGTGTACCAAGAGATCTGAGTTCGGATCAGTCAAGCCTAGCCGGGGCGCTGCTGAGCCGCCTTTTTTTCCTCAGCGGCACTCCGACGGAGGTAAGTCGGCTCAAGAAACCAAGGATCGGCCCGATCACCACGATCAAAGGCACGTTGGGCAAGCCGGAGGAGAGCATGGCCTTCGGGTTCGGTCCGGGTCGCCTCAAGGAGCCGAGGCTGAAGGTCAGGATCTCCGGCGATCAGCTTCGGAGCGATCGTGCAGATTAAGGTCGTGTCAGATGCTTGGCGCGCAATCCAATCTGGAACCGGCTCAATCCTGTCGGGAGAAACCCGTTGAATCAGTCCGCCGGGCTGGTCACGATCGAAATCGGCGGTGAAGAGTTCGCCCCGATGGGCATCGAGTCCGGCACTCATCCGAAGTAATGCATCGGGCGCAGATTCCGCGACCAACTCAAGACTCGAGACCGGGACTAGCGGGCAGTCGTTGAGGATCGCGATTGTCTTTGCGGCCGTAACACCGATCCGGAGCCCCGTGAACGAGCCAGGGCCGATGCCGACCGCTACACAGTCGATTGCTCTTCCTGTTAGGCCGATCTCGGTCAAGAGCCCTTTGATGACTGGGACCAAAAGCCGACCGTGCCGAGGTCCGGGATCGGTGATCCTGACCGCTGACCTCCGATCAGAACACGTCAATCCGACGATCGCTACCGTTGTCGAAGTGTCCAACGCGAGAAGATTGATGATTCAACTCCTCTCAAACAACCAGCATCATTGCAAAACAAGAGATTCAAGATTCACTCCGCGAGTTCGAATGACTTAGCAGAGTTTCCCTGTTTCGAATCATCAACAGGCCGCGCTCAACTCCCTAACCAAGAGATCCAAACCTGATGGCGTGGTACGTTATCTGTAGGAGGTCTAAGCGTTCAGGAATGGGGATCAACGTGTTGCCCTTGACCCTTTCCCAGTGGTGGACCTACGATAGCTTAATAATTTCAAAACACAATCGGAGTGGGTTTGTTCACGCTGTGTGATCAGAATCCTTTCTCTTCTCATTCCGATTTGTCTCGGAGGCTACCCCCGTGCGTCGGGCGATCATTAGTGACATCCACGGGAACCTCGAAGCACTAGAGGCGGTTCTTGAAGATATTGATTCGCAAAATGTTGACGAGATTTTTTGCCTCGGTGACATTGTCGGCTATGGCCCGAATCCTGGCGAATGTGTCGACTTGGTAAAGTCGAACTGCCAGATCACGCTCCTCGGCAACCATGACGATGGAGCACTCTATGACCCAAGTGGCTTCAACACTGGTGCTGAGAAGGCAATCTTCTGGACTCGGCAGCAACTCGAACGATCAGGAACCTCGTCCCAGCGGGAAGCACGCTGGGACTTTCTCTCGATGCTTCCGAGGAGCTACAAGTGCGGCCCATTCCTCTTCGTTCACGGATCGCCCCGAAACCCGCTCAGCGAATATGTCTTCCCCGAAGACATTTTCAATCATCGCAAGATGGAGCGGCTCTTTCAGCTTACTGAACAGTACTGTTTCCAAGGTCACACCCATGTCCCTGGAGTTTTCACCGAGGGACATCAATTCTTCCCACCTGATGACATCGATTACGAGTATACTCTCGGTGATGGCAAGGTGATGATCAACGTTGGTTCAGTAGGACAACCTCGTGACGGCGATAACCGGGCTTGCTATCTGATCCTCGATGACGGTGGCCCGGTTCGGACTGATGGGGACCCTGAAGAACCCGCAGCGACCCTCGAAAAGCAGACCAACGAAACCACCTTGGGTTCGTTGGTTGAGGATGATCCTGGGGCAACGGTCGAGCTGGTCTCGCCGGAGCTGAAGACCTCTGCTTCCCATGAATCAGGCCCAGTCCGACTCTTCTACCGACGTGTTAAGTACGACTTTGAGAGTACGATCGAGAAGATCGAAGAGATTGATGAGCTTGATGCCTTTCTTGGTGAGCGACTCCGCAATGGTCGCTGAGTTGGGCCTACACTCAATTTGCTGCTGGGACGACTTCCCGGCCTCGTCGTCGCTGTATTGCTGCTTGTCGACCTTCCCCCCGACGCCTGCCAATGACCTGAGGCTCTTCTCGCAATGAGTACTGCACCGGCGCCGAATCAAGATCCCAAGCGACTTATTCTCTTTATCGCACTCACATTCATTGTTTTCTCCGTGACCAATTGGACGCTCGGTTGGTTGGGATGGATCCCAGAGCCTCCACCTGATCCTGCTATTGAGGAAACCCAGGAACTCGCGGTCAACAGCGAAGGGGATGAAGAAGCTGTCAGCTCAGAGGAAGGCCCCGAGCAAGATCAAGCTCAGGAGACTCTTGAAGCCGAGGGGGATCCAGCTGAAGCTGATCTAGCTGAAGATGACCCAGCTAGACCGAGCAATCCTTCAGACCTCGCCATCGTTGGTAACGACGAGAATGGTCGGAGCCTCCTCCGATTGCCGAAGCTCCCTGACGAGAGCGAGAGCGATGATGGTGCAGGTTACCACATCGATGTTGAGTTAGAGCAGTTTGGCGCTGGGATCCGCAAAATCGAATCATTTGAATACTTAGCAGAATATGAAGAAACAAAGCCAATTGATGGTGATCCCCTCGTCCTTGTCGAAGCTCCCGATTCCCGGATCGCACCGATTCCCCTCTCGATGGAAGCGGTCGATCCCGATAATGACGCGGTCGTCATTGGCAACTTGAAGAGTCGCCCCTGGCAAGTCCTTGCCTTCGTTCAAGAAGAGAACCTAACCGCATCCCAGCGAGAGGTCGCGCGACCGATCGGCCGAATGGTGCCCGAACTCTTTGAAGATGGGCAAGTTCAGCCACGCCCTGGTCTCTTCGAAGTTCCCCTTGACACCTTCGACGAAGATCAGCGAACGCAGGCGACCCTGGTTCTAACTCTCAGCAATGCCGAGGGTGCTGAGATCGGGAAATACGATCTCGACTCGGATCTGATTGCTCCGAAAATCAATAAACAGCTTTTGCATGATGCGGTTGTGATGTATCAGGCTCGTGCCCGTCAAGGTACGTTCGGAACGAAGACGCGAGCGGAAGTTGCTGGGACAACCAAAAAGATGTACCGCCAGAAG
>CAZEAN010000025.1:0-57612 GCA_964510225.1 uncultured Isosphaeraceae bacterium | reverse complement strand
GTACCGCGTCGAAGGAATCGCTGCATACGGGATCCCCCGAGAAGGTACTCCACCTCATTAGCCATGGGTGCAGAAAATGCGTCTGCCTGAAGTGGCTCCAATGCCTCAGGTTCAACGTCAACAGGTCTAATTGTCAGTTGATGTGGATTACTGGGCCAGGTTTGTCCAATGGGGTTCCGGTGACAAAAGAGACATTGGTCCCCCGTAATATACTCAGGGACCAGTTCTTCCACATGATTCGTCCCCCAATTGGTGGGATCGAGTTCTTCGGGAAGAGCCCTTTCAGGCTCTCGCTCTCGCGCTACGGTCAAGCCAAGAAAAGAGGGGAGTGTCATCGAAAGCAGTACAATTCTGATTACCACTCGTTTCGACATCCCCAGGTCTCCTGTCGAGAATTTGCATGGAAGCTTCTTGGGTGGGTAAGTCAGGCCTCGGCACGAACCCATCCGTAGGCCGCATTATCCCGTGAGCCTCCTTCATTCAGGTAGGCAGCCTTGAACTTAGCGAGTACATCAGTAGGTATGGCCTTGTGTTGTGCATTGGGATCAAGTCCGTACACTTGAGCACCATTGAGTCCAAAGATCTTTGCTTTGTCTTCCTTGGTAAGCTTTGTGTAGCCGAATTTCTCACAAAGTTCGTCCGTAATCTGGAATCGTTTAAACGCATCGATTACCCACTGTGGCGACCCCCACCAGAGGCAGTCGGTTCCCCAGAGGACGTGATCCGATCCGTAGTATTTCACGTTGCGACCAATTAAATGCTGGCAGACAACAGGGTGAGCAATCGCTGTTGTACCGAAAGCGGAACCGATCTCACAGTACACGTTGCTCATTTCCGGGTTGCGTTCCTTGATCTTCATGAGGTCAGCGTGCCAAGCGAGATCACCTGTTTCCGGGTTGAAGTTGGCCGGAGTATCGAATGCCGGTTCCCCGGGACCGTGCTTGATCGCCGAGTGGTAGACGATGAAGGTTAAGTCGGGATGATCAAGTGCTGCGTTTTCAACATCACCCGGATGTGCAAAGTGGCCTAATCGCCGAGACTGTGCCGCGTACCCCTTGTGGATGCTGATGATCTTGAGACCCAGTTCTTTGGTCTTCTCGTAAAACGGATACGCCAGCCGGACGTCATCAAGTCGGAAACCATTTCCCGAGCGTCCTGGGTCAGTATGGCAGTACCACTTCCAGCTATCGATTCCGTATAGTTTGACTTCGCGTTCGACCTGTTCCCAGAGTGCGTTCCAGTCTGGTTCATTTGCACGCCGGTTCCAGTAGTGGTTCGGTGCGCAGTTTCCTTGGCACAACACTCGAGTGGAGCCAGCGAGTTCGTTGAGTTCTTTCTTACGCCCAGACATCAACCAACTCGGCAACACCCCACCACGGCGGTCACGACCTTCGAGGATGTTCCCTGCTTGGTCCTTATCAATCTCCTTGCCTGGGACACCGGAAATGACGGCCATCGTCGTTTCACTGTCGAAGAAGATCTCTTTTACGTAATTCGGGAAGCTGTAGGAATCGGGATTGTCATCTAGATCGAAGCCCATATCGCGGACGAACTGGCTATTACGAAACCCCAGTGGGAAGCCATTTGTGAAGTGAGTCTGAACGTCGAAGATGAAGTACTCACCCTTAGGGAACTTTTCCTCGATTGCTGCCTCTTCAAGGGTCTCGATCTCGTCGACGTCCCAGTAGTTCCCGAAGACTTTGTTGGAGGCCAGGAATGCGGTTGCGAGGCCCATCCCCGTCCGGAGGAATGCGCGACGGTCCATCCCCAGTTTCTGGGCACGCTCTTCCGCAAGCGTGCCGATCATCGCTTCCCACTGTTTCTGGAGTGCGCTTTGTGGTCTCGGGATGAACTCTTCGTTGGAAACAGCCTGAGTCGGGATCGGTGAATCGACCCCACGATCTCGATCGCGTTGGATCTTAGGAACCCACATGGTGTTGTTGACTCGAGGGGTGAGGGATCGTCCAAGTGAGGGAAGTCGACTGTTTCCAGCGTAATCAAGTGACGGGTTCGTTAGAACCACCTTCTTATCGGATTGGAATGTTGCATCCGACAGCGACAGTCCGAGGGACGTCAACCCTCCGATCTCCGAGAACAGCATCGATGGCATCCACAAGCTCGCTAGTCGTTACTACCGAACGTTTTCGGCCTAGCTTGAAGTAGAGATCGTCAATCCGACCTCGATAAGCCATCGATCCATCTCGGAGTATTACAACTGCCTCCGGAGTATGGCTGACCCCTGTCCTCCCAACAAGGAGATGATCTCGGTCGACCAGGATGGGAAGGCGGTAGTTGTAATCCTTCCGATGTTGCTCTACGGTTTCGACAGGGATCTCGGGATCGACATGAACGAGGTAGAACCGAATAGGATCAGCCTCGTGCTTCTGTACCAAGTCGTTGAGTAATGGCGCGTAATTGTTGGCAATTGGGCAGTCGTGTGTTGTGAAAATCAGAACGGTCGCCTTGTCTGGACCGGGGTCGAGCGGCCGTTGGGGCTTACCGTCAACGTCTGTCAACTTAGGGCCGATAGGACCGGACCATGCAAACGAATCCGGCGTCAGGACTTCGTTACTGTCATTCGATCGTGCAACGACAAACCGTGCCATCGCGACAATCTCGGTACGTTCCAGTACACCACTGTTGTTGGAATCGAGTTGATCGAAGTTTTCCGCAATACCACCGGACGCCTCACGACGCTCAATGGTTCCATTCCGATTTGAGTCAGAACGCATCGTCCTTGCGACGATTCTGGCAATGTTCGAAGCCCGAGAGTTGTTGTCTTGTGCGTATCCAAAATTGGTATTCTGACCGTAAAGAAAAACTACCATGGTGATCGTGCAGAGCCAGATCAGCCACTTCGTCGATGCTTTAGGAGACGTGTTCACGGTTCGGAATCCTCGTGCGTACTAAGTCTGATCGAACTTCCTGGAGGACTCTCACAGGGGAACCCTCCAGGAGTGGACAATCAATCACGGTCGCGGCGGTCCCGATTGCTCAGGAACTGACTGATCGCAGTTTCGAGTTCGTCTCGGCTTAAAACCCCGTCCTCGTCCGTGTCAATGAGATCGAAGGAGCTTGCAATCTGCCCGGTTGTTTCGTCACGCGTTAGCTTTCCGTCGTCATTCTGATCTCCCGCAAGTACGTTGTCCAGAATACGGTCAACCATTGGATTGCGGGGCTTGTCCTTGTTGTCGCGACCACGACGCCCGCCAAGCAAGCCGCCTCGATTGCGGAGATCGGACAAGGCGGAGAGACCTCGTGTTGCTGCACGATCGCTCTCGTTCACGGCAATGTAGCGCAGGGTGATCGTTCCCATTTCGTCGGTTGACTGATTCCCAAAGCCTACATCGACCGGAGGGATCGTTGGGTTATAGGGGTTCGCTTCGGAATTGTCATATACTAAAGTCGATGTAACTTGAGTACCCGCAGGAAGGCGTACAGGTTCGTCGAAGTAGTAGCTCCCTTGCCAGTTGAAATCCCAGCGTGGGATTCGAAAGAGGTTGATCGTGGAGCCATCCGGCAACGTCGCGATTGATGTCATCTCAGTACAGATGTAGTGTGCGTGACCTCCGACTCCAATGACATCCACATCTTGTCGGATTGACTGTGTATTTTCGACGACATGATGAGAGTCGCCTGCTTTGATCCGACCGATGTGAAATCGTCCGAATGCAGGGGGGACTTGGAGCGCCCGGAGCCGTCGGGAAGGAGGTCCATCCGCGAAGTAAATCCCGACGGTCGTCTGTTCATACTCTACCTTCCCAGACGGGTGAAAGTGCGTCTGCAAAACGAGGTCAGTATGTGCTGGAAGTGCTGATGCAAGATCACCAGGAAGGAGTTGTGGGAGAGCCCCAACTGCCCAACCACCGAGACTCCCAAGGATTGGGAACCGCATCCCTCGGAACCCTGGTTTTTTATCTTGAGCGTCAAGCTTGCGGACCGCTTCACTATCACCAAGGAAGAAGAGGGAATGGTGGACAACGCTGCGGGCGGAAGGCCGAATCTCGACAGCTTTCACCCACTTCTCTTCTGGAAAGTCGATCGGGAGCACAAAGTTGCGGAAGATGTCGGGGCCATCGGCTGCAACTTCGAATGCTTCAGGCATGGTGAGAATCAGGTCCGGTTCACCGAGTCGCCAGCCCTCGACAAACTCAGGCATCTCTGGGAGTTCTGACGGATCACCTTCGATCATACCCTGGTCGATCCACTTGCCGATGGTCCCAATTTGTTTATCGCTGAGGACCCGAGCATCGGCCAGCGGAACAAACGTTGGATCTGGATGCCACGGGGGCATAAACCGATCATCCACGACCGATTGGATCATGGGGGCCCGTTTTTTGACTTCTTCATAGTTCATCAACGTGAAAGGAGCTGCCTCCCCAGGGCGGTGACATTCAGTGCAGTTGTTGAAGATGATTTCAGCGACATCCTTGGTGAAGGTCACCCTCTCAGGAAGGCGGGTAGACTCATCCCCGGTTGGTTTGGCCATCGACGTACTCGGGAGGGAGAGCCCAAGAGTCACTGGGAGAAGGCCAAGGAACGCCAACAACTGAATTTGTCGCATTATTAAACTCCGGAGGAAGGATGGTTGCGATCGAGCATGTGATCGTTGCGAGTTGACCGATTGGATCTGGAAGGGCGAGGGTTTGGGTTCGATTTCAGACGATTCCATGAATTGAACCCCAAAGGACACTTGTGGTTTCGTTTTGCATCGACCTCCCAAGTCGATCGGAGAGGTCGGTAGTGGACGATGATTGAATCCTCGATCTCGAAACTTAGGTCGATTCGAACCAACACAGATTGTTGTTCCAGCGGGGCAAGATAGGGACATCAAAATCTTGAGCCAGGGGTTACGACCAAGATGGCTTGTTCAACTGGATTGACCTTCCGTAACGTCCCCTGATTCGATAGGATCACCGATTCAATCGAACTCCTTGAGTCTTATGTACATGCTGAGAGAACCGTGACCGATGATTATCGTGCTGAAGCCTGACCCTACCCCGGCGCAGATCGATCATGTCCGGGAGCGGATCGAAGAACTTGGCTTCACGCCCCACATAAGCCAAGGAATTTCAAGGACAATCATTGGGGTGATCGGTGACGAGCAGAAACTCGCTGCGACACCACTACAAGCGATCGATGGTGTTGAGCAAGTAATCCCGGTCTTAAAACCTTTCAAGCTAGCGAGTTTAGAATTCAAGAATGATCCTTCCACCGTCGAGACCAAAGGGGTCCGGGTCGGTGGCGGCTACCTTGGAATCATCGCAGGACCTTGTGCGATCGAAGGAGAAGAGATCTTCTTCGAGATCGCCGGGTCGGCCAAAGCGGTCGGGGCCAACATCCTCCGTGGTGGGGCTTTCAAGCCGAGAACGAGTCCCTACAGCTTCCAGGGGATGGGGCTTGGGGGCCTGAAAATCCTCCAGGCTGCCAGTGAACGATTCGGTATGCCCACAATCACCGAGGTGATGGATCCCCGACAGATAGAATTAGTCGCCGAATATGCCGACATGCTCCAAATTGGCGCTCGGAACATGCAAAACTTCGACCTTCTCAAGGAGGTAGGTCGCGTCTCAAAACCAGTGATGCTCAAGCGTGGCATGAGTGCAACCGTCAAAGACTTACTGATGTCGGCCGAGTATATTCTCGCTCAAGGGAATCCGCAGGTGATTCTCTGTGAACGCGGTGTCCGGAGCTTCGAAGACTCGACCCGTAACATGATGGATCTTTCGAGTATTCCGAATGTGAAGACCCAGAGCCACTTGCCGATCATCGCCGATCCAAGTCATGCCACCGGTCGCCCTGACCTCATCCCGGCGATGGCACGCGCAGCGGTCGCCGCTGGTGCTGATGGGGTCCACGTTGAGATCCACACGAAACCCGAACTTGCCCTGAGCGACGGCCCGCAAGCACTGCTCCCGGACCAGTTTGCCGGCCTCATGGATGAGCTCCGACGACTTGCCGAATTGATGGGCCGCACCATTGACTCCTCCGAAGGGGTAACAGTCTGATGCTCGCGCGACCGCTCTTCATTGCTGGGAATTGGAAGATGAATCCTGGGACCGAGGCTGAGGCTGTTGCCCTCGCCGAAGCCGTCAAAGCGGGTGTCGGACAAGATCATTCCGTCCGGGTCGCCATTTGTCCTCCTTCTGTCTTCCTCTCACGAATCGACAAAGAGATTGAGAATTCTCCCGTTGGACTCGGAGGGCAAAATCTCCATTTTGAAGCTTCTGGGGCCTATACTGGAGAACTCTCCGGTACGATGCTCATTGACTCCGGCTGCACTCATGTCATTCTTGGCCACAGTGAACGACGTCATGGGATGGGTGAGACCAACGAACTCATTTGCAAGAAGCTCCATAGTGCGTTGAGCGTTGGGCTGATCCCGATTCTTTGCATCGGTGAGACCAAAGAAGAGCGAGAGGCGAACCAGACCGAAGAGATTGTCACCAGCCAGCTTCTGGGATCGCTTGACGGAATCGATGGGGAGGTGATCGCCAGCATTGTTTTGGCGTATGAGCCAGTTTGGGCGATCGGCACTGGGCTTACAGCTACTCCCGAACAGGCGCAGGACGTTCATCGGTTTATCCGAGGTTGGCTTGCCAACCGTGCTTCCGAAGCGATTGCCAACCGAGTAACAATCCAATATGGAGGGAGTGTCAAGCCCAGCAACGCGGACCAATTACTCGCTCAACCAGATATCGACGGCGCTCTCGTTGGCGGAGCAAGCCTGAAAGCTCCCGATTTCCTCAGCATCATCGAACACGGGAGATCATTGGCGGGTCGCTCCTGAGTCTTGGGATCCTGAGCAACCGTCCTCTATCGACCCAGACTGATCGATCCAGACTGACCGATCTCTACTGACTAAAGGCTCAAGGGTTCAGTCAGACCGCCATTCAAGGAACTACAATCGTGGAAGAGATTTGGCCTTACGTCGGCAGCAGTGTTGCTGCGTTGGTGATCTGTACCGTTCTCGGCTGGTGGCTCTGGCCCGGACTCGTTTACGGTTTGATCATACTCTGTTCCATCTTCCTGATCTGCCTGATCCTGATCCAACGCGGACGTGGCGGTGGGCTTGCTGGAGCATTTGGTGCGGCGGGCGGTTCAAGCGCATTCGGAACCCGAGCAGGCGACGTCTTCACCCGAGTCACGATCGTTACTGCGACCGTTTGGATCGCACTCAACATGGGGTTGGTCATCAAGACTAATGTCCAACAAACCCGTGCCGAGCAGAGTATTCCCGGATCAGATGTCCTACCGTCCGATCGGTCTCCGAGCAGTAGTACAGGCACTCCTGATTTCGTTCCGGAAACGACTTCGACAGTTGATCCACCCGCTGATTCTGAAGGCTAGCTTAACAAACGATCATTAATCTACCTGAGATCTTTACCGGTGACGCTCGCGAGGGTCGACTCCAGTGCTCCTCAGTATGACAGGCTTCGGCGAGTCGCGCCGTGAAGACGAAAACCGGACAATTCGTGTCGAGATTAAGAGCTTAAATGGGCGTCACCTGAAGCTCTCGACCCGGGTTCCGGAGTCTCACAGTAGACTCGAACCGTCGATCGAACGTTTGATCCGTGACCACCTGAATCGGGGGACAATTCAGTTTAGTCTCAAGGTCGATCGGATCCGACAGGTCGGCAACTATCAACTGAATCAAGATGCCCTCCAAGGCTACCTTCGACAAGTTAAAGAAGTCCTTGTTTCTGACACTACTGAAACGGTCGAATTGACCTCAATCTTGCCGGGACTCCTCCAGCTACCCGGAGTGGTCGAATCAACCCGATCCGACGATTCAAGCTCCGAAGAGGATTGGCCCGCACTCAAAGCCCTTGTTGAAGAAGCATTGGGCCAACTCCAAGAACGTCGGGCTGTCGAGGGTCGAGCGATGGGAGAAGATCTCCGCACGCTGATCCAGGAAATAGAACGCGACCTATTAATCATTACTGAACGAATTCCAGAGGTAGTCCACTCGTATCGTGACCGACTCTTGGACCGGATTCAGATCCTACTCGGAGAACAAGGATCACTCGTCGAGCCCGATCATCTCGCGCGAGAGGTTGCAATCTTTGCAGATCGTTCAGATATCCATGAGGAGCTTACACGACTCCAAGCTCATCTTGGACAGTTCCGCACAGTTTTGCACGAAGAGAAAACACCGGGTCGAAAACTGGAGTTTATTGTGCAGGAAATTGGTAGAGAAGTGAATACAATTGGATCCAAGGCGTCCGATATGACCGTTTCAAAAATCGTCGTGGAAATCAAGAGTCGTCTTGAGAAAATCCGAGAGATGATCCAAAACATCGAATGATAATCTGCGGAGTCCTTATTGTTGGCTCGCTTCTTCAACTGCTTAATCGTTAAATCAACTCGATATCCTGGCTGATGAATCAAGATCAATCGAAGCCCGAAGGACGTCTGTTCGTGGTCTCGGGCCCTTCGGGGTCAGGGAAAAGCTCGATCCTGAAGGCTGTTCTGCAACGTGACGATATCGACGCGCAACTCTCAATCTCCGCGACGAGTCGACCACAACGTCCTGGCGAGATCGATGGGAAAGATTATTGGTTTATCACCAAGTCAAAATTTGAAGAACTCCGTGATCAAAACGCCTTTCTTGAGTGGGCGTTAGTTCATGATAACTACTACGGGACCCCGGCACTTGACGTACACAATGCGATCAACAACGGTAAATGCATTGTCTTGGAGATCGACGTACAGGGGGCAATTCAAGTCCTCGAGAGGATGCCAGAGGCCACGACCGTCTTCATCAAGACAGCTGATCTGGAGACCCTCGAAGCGAGACTACGCGCTCGAGGGACCGAGGACGATGCGACGATTCGTCGGAGGCTGGCAAACGCTCACCGCGAACTTGAACAAAGTTATCTCTACACTCACATGATTATCAACCGAGAGTTCGATCGCGCCGTTGCTGAGTTAACATCGCTGTTGGTCAATCTCGGTTGCCGAGGGAAGGAGCGATCCTGATGCATGAAGAGCTTAAAGAAGAAGAGATCGTCAACCGAGTCGGAGGGCGATTCAAGCTCTCGACTTTAATCCAGAAGCGTCTTATTGCGCTCAACCAAGGAGCCCGTGAGCTAGTCGACATGCGGACTCATGACAAAATGGAGATTGTCATCGAGGAGATCATTCAAGACAAGATCTTCCTTGATCTCTCCGGGGAGGTTCAGACGCGCGATGATGACGCGGCACCGATCCCTGGTGGTGGTTCCGAGACGATCGATCTTACCCAGCCGGAAGGTTAAGCAAGCCCGTCGGTGATCTACCCGTTCTCGATGCAAGGCACTAGATTCCACAAGCCGATGATTGATCAGCGTTCGATGACGCTTCCCAAGTCGGTTCAACCACTTGAACGATCCGGTTGGGGCGTTGCGTTTGACCGATCGATCGGCCGGGGGAATCGATGTTTGATCGCTCATTTTTGTTTAGGAATGCGCGAGGCCTCATCCTACTAGTGACTGGGCTCTTTCTCTTGCTAAGCGTCGCTGGGTACGATCCAAGCGATCATCCTACGCAACACGTCTGGCCGGCCAACACAGATGATCAACTCCAGAATCCATGTGGGCCGGTTGGAGCCCGAATTGCCACGCTCGGCCATACGCTCTTTGGCACAGCCGTTTGGTTTCTCTTATTGGGTTGGTTTGTGCTGACCTTGCGAGTTCTCCTCCAGAAGGGAGTCCGTGACCCTTGGATTCGACTCGGCGGTGGGATCCTTCTGTTGGTGACGGTTGCCTCGGTCGTGCAGGTCTTGAAGCCGGACTTCGGCGTCCCTCCTCTGGTAGGTTCGGGTGGCTACCTCGGTGCCGGGGTCACGGCCATTCTCCAACTCCATCTCGGCCTCATTGGGATGTCGCTAGTCCTTGGATCAACCGGGATTGTGGGTCTTGTCCTTTGTAGCGACCTCATTCTCCCTTCCATCTCGCTCCGGAGGTACCGAGAGGGCTCACTCCAGAGCCCGATGATCACTGTGGATCGAGCGGAGTCGCCAACACTCCCAGCGATCCCTCGCTCCCACGCGCTCCCGAGTTCAGCGGAGTCGCCGGTTCCCGGATCAACTGAGCCGACTCGACGGCCCGCTCCTGCTATTGCGGGACCCGATGATGAGCCGAGCCCCCAAAACCTGAGCCCAAAGACAAACGAGACGGCGCCTCGGGCCCCCCACGCTCCCCCAGCACCGTCGATGGACTACGAACCGCCACCAATTGAACTCCTAGAACCACCCTCCGCAACACCTGTCCACGAGCACCAAGCTTCAATACAAAATCGGGCAATGATGCTCGAGAAAACACTCCTCGAACATGGGTGCCAAGTTCGGGTTGTTCAAATTGATACCGGGCCTGTGATTACTCAGTTCGAGATCGAACTCGAAGCGGGGCTTCGCGTTTCCAAGATCGTTGGGTTAGCTAACGACCTTGCAATCGCACTCGCGGTTCCCAGTGTCCGAATCGTTGCCCCAATCCCTGGAAAGACAACTGTCGGAATCGAGGTGCCGAACGAACTCCGGTCGATGGTCCGGCTCCGCGAAATCATCGAAGGGGTCAACGAAGCCGAAGGGCTCAAGCGCGCCCACATCCCCTTGTTTTTGGGCAAGGATGTAAAAGGGAACCCACTCGCATTCGACCTCGCTGCGATGCCCCACCTTCTGATTGCAGGACGTACCGGTACAGGTAAATCAGTCTGTCTGAATGCGATGATTGGTTCGATTCTGATGACTCGACGCCCCGACGAATGCAAGCTAATCCTGGTCGACCCCAAGATGGTCGAACTCTCCCAGTACAAGCAAGTTCCCCACCTAATGCATCCAGTTGTTACTGATATGAAGAAAGCTGAGGCCCTACTCGCCTGGGCTTGTGAGAAGATGGACGAGCGTTATACCTATCTTGCCCGAGCCGGTGTCCGAAGCCTCCACTCCTATAACGCACTGGGCGCTGAGGAGATCTTTTCACGACTTCAGCCAGAAGACGAAGAAGAACAAAAGCGGATTCCGACCTTCATGCCTCATATCGTCATCGTTGTTGACGAAATGAGCGATATGATGATGACAGCGGCCAAGGAAGTTGAGTCTCACATCGTTCGACTCGCACAGAAGGCGCGGGCTGTTGGGATGCATCTGATCGTCGCAACTCAAAAGCCCACCGTCGACGTCATCACGGGATTGATCAAAGGAAATCTACCGGCGCGGATTGCCTTCCAAGTTTCGAGCCGTGGTGACAGTCGGGTCGTTCTCGATGAAATGGGGGCCGATAAGCTCCTCGGGAATGGCGACATGCTGTTCTTGATCCCGGGGACTTCCCATCTTGTTCGCGCCCAAGGAACCTATGTGTCTGACACCGAGCTGGAACGATTGTGTAACTATCTTGCACAATATCCGGTCGAATTTAGTAAAGAGCTCATGCAACTTCGAGTCGGCGGTAAGCTCGATGGGAAAGATCGGGCACAAGCCTTGAAGGAACGAGATGAACTCTATGAGTCGGCAATCGAGGTCATCATCCGAGAGCAACGCGGGAGCTGTTCCCTCCTGCAACGGGCACTCGGGATCGGTTATGGCCGTGCTGCACGTCTCATCGACTTCATGGCCGAAGACGGGATTGTGGGCGAATACAAATCGGGGGCAGCCCGTGAAGTTTTATACTCATTAGAAGAATGGGAATTACTGAAAGAAGACGAGGAACTCGAGGGAGGTGAACCATCCGAGGAGGCCGCCTAAATAATGGTCCCCGTCCGTCCTTCAACTTCCGATGAAGCGGAACGACGGTAACGATGGCTCGCTCCGAAATCGTCCTTGATTTGAATTCAAGGGGGAAGGAAGTTGAAATAGAGCGAACAATCAATATTGGGAATCAATCGTGGATTGGCCAGTGACTCTTGCTCGCACCAGTTCAACTTGATTGCCCAATCTCAAGCAAGTCAACCGCCCGCATTGCTCGACAACGTCGGATCTCGAGGCAGGACACCCTGATGAATGAGCGAACGATCGAATTGCGTCCGGCTCGTCGAGGCTTTCTGTTCCTCGGAGGCGTCGCACTAGGCGGTCTCCTTGGCTTTCTCTTCGGAGGGGCGGTTGGTCTCTTCCTCAACACGGCAGTCGATCTGAATTCTCTTATGATCCTGTCTCAGGGCACGATCACTCCTCAACTCTCGAAAGAGCCAATCGATGTCAGTACGGCGAAGGTAATGATCGATCCACTCGCTGCAACCTATCTTGAGTCGCCCAAGAACATAGGCTTGGTGGTTGGGATTCTCAAGAACGGCGAGAGTGCCGTTTATGGCTATGGCTCGTTGGCTTCGGATCTGCCTGCAGCACCGGGAGCACAGACGGTTTTTGAGGTCGGTCCCATCGAAAAAACATTCATCGGTACAATATTAGCGCGACTGGTTAATGATGGTGAACTGGGACTTGATGACCCCATCGATAAGTATCTTTCCGAGTCGTTGGTCACCCCTCGATTCAAGGGTCAGGACATCACACTCGAACATCTTGCGTCGCACACCTCGGCTCTACCACTCCGGCCGTCCAATCTCGAAGATGTTGGTCAGAAGAATCCATACGCTAATTATCGGATTGAGTTACTGTATGAGGCTCTTCAAGAGAACGAAATCGAAGTAGAACCGGGTACTCAATACAACTACTCAGATTTTGGATATGCTGTCCTCACGCACATTATTAAAATCGAAACTGCTCTCAAGTTTGACAAACTAATTGAATCAATCATAACTGAGCCGATTGGTCTTACTGCGACCAGATTGGAACTTACCGAAACCACTGCATCACGGCTCGCACAACCTCATTTGGAAGGGAAGCCGATTGATCTCAGGGATGATCCGGTGATGATCGGTCCCGGCTCCTTGCTTTCGAACGCCGAGGATCTACTGGCTTACATCCAGGCGCAGTGGGTACTCGATGAAGGGGCCCTTCCTGCTGCGATGGCGCTCAGTCGCCAGAAACAGCGGCCAACGAATTCGCCGTTTACTTCATCGGGACTCGGTTGGTTGATCGATTCGGAAAACGCCCTCGACATCATCCATGCTGAGGGGACGACTGAAGGCTCCAGTTGTTATCTTGGGTTTGTCTTAGATGCTCGAATCGGTGTCGTAGTGCTCTCGAATTCTGAATCACCCGTTGATGAGATCGGGAAAAAGTTGGTCTACATGCTTTACGATTACTAAGTAGGCACTGGGTTGACTTCCACTTGGCTTTGTTCTTCGATCGGGGAGTATTTGATGGAAAACGATACACCAGA
Source organism: uncultured Isosphaeraceae bacterium (assembly GCA_964510225.1). Classification (GTDB taxonomy): domain Bacteria; phylum Planctomycetota; class Planctomycetia; order Isosphaerales; family Isosphaeraceae; genus CAZEAN01. Next base: position 44,356 of record CAZEAN010000025.1, on the reverse strand, counting down.
CTCGCTCGGTCAGGAGAATCCGAGTGTGGCTAAAGCGATGCCGATCGAGGTCTCGGCTCGCGTTAAGAACTTACCCCCTTATCTCTTTGGTCGAATCAATGCACTTAAAGACTCAAAGAGAAGAGCGGGTGACGATGTCATCGATCTTGGGATGGGAAATCCGACCGACCCTCCTGAATCTCGGGTCATTGAGAAGCTCTGTGAAGCTGCCCGAGACACCAGAAATCATCGGTACAGCGTGGCCCAAGGGCTCTATAACCTCCGTCGCGAAGTCGCGAAGCGGTACGAGGAACGGTTTCAGGTCACGCTCGACCCTGATGCTGAAGTAGTCACCACCATTGGATCGAAGGAAGGATTTAGTCACATTTGTCTCGCCCTCTTGGGTCCAGGCGACACCGCATTGGCACCTGCACCAACCTTCCCGATCCATGCCCATGCGGTTGCGCTGGCGAACGCTAATGTCATTGCACTCGATGTCAACGACCCTGAGGGCTTTCTCAAGAGTGTGGACGGGATGTGCCGTCACTTCTATCCACGACCCAAAGTTTTGATACTCAACTTCCCTCACAATCCAACAGCAACTGTGGTGGAGCCCGCCTTCTTCGACGAGGTCGTTGTACTGGCCCGCCGCTTCCAGTTTGCCGTGATCCATGACTTTGCGTACGGCGATGTCGGCTTCGAAGGGTACGAACCGCCGAGCTTCCTCAGTGCGCAAGGTGCCCTAGGAGTTGGCTGCGAATTTACGACGATGTCGAAGGGATACAACATGGCCGGCTGGCGGGTCGGTTTTGCCGCTGGCAATCGGACCATGATCGGAGCACTCAAGGCAATCAAGGGCTACTACGACTACGGATTATTCCAAGCCGTTCAGATCGCGGCGATCGTCGCACTTCGACATGGCGAAGAGGGACGACAAGGACAAGTCGCCGAGTATCAGAAGCGTCGGGATGTGCTGGTCCAAGGCCTCCGACGACTCGGTTGGGACGTCCCGATCCCCAAAGCAGGAATGTTTGTCTGGGCCAAAATCCCAGAACCCTACCAGACACAACAAGACTCGATCCAATTCGCCATGAAACTGATCGAAGAAGCAAATGTCGCGGTCAGTCCTGGTATCGGGTTCGGTGACGCGGGCGAAGGTCATCTCCGACTCGCCTTGATTGAGAATGAACATCGTCTCCGACAGGCTGTTCGACAGATTGGCCGCGCTCTGTAACATCGACGTTACCTGGTCGTAAAGAACTTGGTAGAGTGGTCGCGTCGCAAGATACGTTCGCCTAAGATCGACATACTAACCTCTTCTCGTACGATTCAACGGAGCGCCCCACCGATGCTGTTGCAGACCACGACAATCGCTCTTGTTCTGAGCCCATTGTTTCACCCCGCTCAAGACATGAAACCGGCACCGGAGGACGTCGAAGCAATTAAAGGACGACTCGATACAGCCCTCTTGGCACTTATAGAAAAGGATGCGGATAAGTTTCTTTCTTGCTGTGATCCCTTTTATCTCGACTGCTTCTTCGCCGACGGAACCTTGGTCAAAGGACGAAAGACTATTAAAGAAACGCTCTTGGAGCATTTCGCAGGGCGACGCGAAGGCGTCAAGATTGAGCTTCAGGTTGTCCCCCGCTCCTACCGCGTTCTCACTCCTGACGTCGTCACCGTGGATTGGCCTGCGACCATCACACTCCCCGAAGCGGAGGAGATCGTCGTTAACACCATGACGACTCTCCGTAAGACAAAGGGTGAATGGTACATCACCTCGTATCTCGAAAGCGTTCCCTTCGAAGGGATCCGCGAGAAGATGACCGGGAAGTGAAGTCGCTTTCGGCTTGGTTGCACGCGATCTGGAGTCGGATCGCGTGCAATCGAATCGACCACCAAGACTTCACGCTCAATTCGAGTTTCAGGGAAACTCGGTCCGTTCCACCTCAATGTAGAAGAGATCGGTCGCCACCTCGAACTCGTCTATGTCAGTCGACTCAAAGCGGATCGTCTGCCAATCCGGGCTCGGTCGGATGGTTTCGAACGTATCAGGTGCGGTCGTCACCTGAATCGGCATCCGGAAGTCCTCAACATCGGCTCGCCAACGATACTGAACGGCGAAAGTGTCATTTGTGGGCTCGAAACGGAGTTCGAGAACGGGTAGCTTAGCACTTCGAAAATACTGATCGAAGAAGTAGTTTAAGTTCTGTCCTGTCGACCGATTGATATAGTCAAAGACAATATCTGCGTTGATGTTCTGATATCGGTAGCTACGTTGGAGTCCGAGTAAGATCGAAAACCAGAGGTCGTCGTCATCCAAGACACTCCGGAGCGTATTTAGCACGAGTTGACCTTTATCGTACATGTCAGGATGACCGCTTTGATTCAGATCGTAGGGTCCGATAATCGGCGCCACATTTCGAACGCTACGTTTCTTTGCATTGATGTATTCGAGCGATTCTTCACGACCATAAACGTCTTCGACATAGAGTGCTTCGGCGTAGGCTGCAAAACTCTCATGGATCCAGAGATCCGCATTGTCTGACATCGTTAGGCTATTTCCCCACCACTCGTGAGCGGCTTCGTGGATGATGATGAAGTCAAACTTGCGGCCTACTTCGGAAGCGGAACGCCCCAGGTAACCGCCTTGGTAACCGTTGCCGTAGGCGATTGCTGACTGGTGCTCCATCCCAAGATGCGGACTCTCGATCAGCTTAAAGCCATCCCGATAAAACGGATATTTACCGAAGTACTTCTCGAAAACGCTCAGCATTGTCTTGGTCTGCTCAAAATGAGCTTTAGCCGTTTCGAGATTCTCCGGGAGAACATAGTAGTCGAGCGTCAGGAGTTCCCCATCGAAACTCTCATAAACGTCGCTGAAGTACGCAAACTTCCCCACATTGATCGTGACGCAGTAGTTGTTGATTGGATAGGAGATCTCCCAAACAAAGGTTGTCCACTCGTCATCGAGTCGAACCTTTTCGATCAAACGACCGTTCGAGACATTCTCAAGACCGGGGGGTACTGTAACAGCGAGGGTCATTCGTTCCGGCTCGTCGGATGGATGATCCTTCTGAGGCCACCAGAGGCTTGAGCCTGTCCCCTGTGACGTAACTGCGATCCATGGATTTCCCCGATTGTCACGTGCCCAAGTAAACCCGCCGTCCCAAGGTGGCCGGGCAGCTACTTGGGGTTTTCCGGCGTATTGTATGTCGAGTTCGTGCTGGGACGATTGTTCCAGAGTCTTGGGGAGCTTGATGAAAAAGGAGTTTTCCTCGCGCTCGATTTGATTTAATTCGATTTCACCGTCGAGCAGAATCCGATTGATCTGCATGTTGGCGAAGAGATCGACCTGGAGGAGGTCCGTTTCATGAACCACCTCAAAGACGATTAGATTAGATCCACTAACCGATCGGTCATTGGGGTCAATTCGAACATCGAGCCTGTACTCGATCACGTCATAACAAGTCCGCGGCGGGCTTAGCTGACCTCGGAGGATGTCGTCCCGAGTTGGCTCCTGGGCGGATACTCCCCCGATTTGGTTCATTAGACCGACGACGACCAGGCCCCAAAAAGCATTCTGTACTCGCCTCAACTTTTTCATGAAACATGGCTCCGTCGTGGTTCTTCAGTTTGATAAAGCTTTCTACCGAACGCCGTTCCAGGGTGGATACGACTTTGGGAGACTAATCCGTAAGGCCATGCGAGGAATCGACAGCATAAATCGAGTCTCAGCGATGTCCCTATCATGAACTTTTAAGCTATCTACAATTCACAGGTCCAGACTGGTCTAAGAGTTGAAAAATGGATGTCTCGGAGACAAATTATCTGTAACTTCAAGCCTCTTAATGGCTTACAACTACACTAGTTGGTTAGTTACACAACAACATTAAACCACCGACGTGTCGGTAATTGAAAATCGGTAGACTGCAAATAGTGAACAGTCTCTTCGGACGAAGAGCGTGGCAGAAAAGGAATCTGACGGATGCTTCGATTGACGCACCACCTCGAGCGACGGTGCACCTAGCAGTTACGCCCACCACTAATCACCCACTACGCGATCTAGCATAAGGGTTGTCCGATTCGTATAATAATTTGGTGGCGACAAATAAGAGCCATTCTGAGTAAGTCTGTTCGATCAAACAGATCCTGGTAGATAATATAATTGATCGTTCTGGATTTCAGCTAGGTTTTATATTGTGTTATAAATGGATCGGCGAAAATTTACTCAAAGTAATTCTGGGGATAAGGTAGGTGTCGTGGAAAAGAAAGTTTAGATCGATAATGAAACACAATAGACCCAATTGCTCGCCGATCTGATCGTTCTACCTCGAAGAAGCAGCTTAGGTTTATTCGACGCAGAATCCGACGGCCTGATCATTGGGCACAGGTCCAACAGCAATCAGGAGGTGCAGCGATGAGAATCCTAGAACAACTCAATAGAACAATAGGTCATTCCACCAGCAGAGCTGTATTGGCCGTCTTTACCATCTTCGTGCTAGTGCCGATTGCATTCGGGCAAGAACCCGAGGATAGAAGTTCACAACAACCTAGAGCTCTTCCGCAACCGTCCGCCGCGCCAATCCCGTGGCCGGGAACCTACTATTCTCCAAGGCTCAGAGCAAACTTCTCGATTGAGCCATATGGCTACTACGTGACCGCCAGACTGGTGACGCATCCTGATTACGGATCGCCGCTGAATCAACCCCAGATTCTACTTGAGGCGGGTGATGTCATTGTCCGTCTCGACAATATGCCGTTGCGTAATGCACTGCAGCTAGAACAACACCATTCACAGACCGTCGTCACCTTTAGAAACATCCGGACTGGACTTCTTGAGAACCGGCTCGTCTACTTACCACCACCCTGGAACGGCGGTCCAATCCCACCGTGGCCGCAACCACGACCATATGTCTTGGGTGTGCATGTGGTCCCAGTACAAGTAAACGTCGGACCTCCAACGATGACGGTACCAGTCTACCCCAGGATCATCGTTCCGTCGCCCTCGCGGGTCGGATTGCGAATCACTCGGGTCATTCCTGGAAGTCCTGCCGCTCTGGCTGGTCTCCAGCCTGGTGAGACAATCCTGACAATCGGTCAAAGCGCGGCAACCAACCTCAACGTCTTTCGCGCTGAGATCGCTCGTTCAAATGGGCTTTTGCCCATGACGGTTATGGACGCGTACAACCGGGTAAGAACCGTCACAGCCACGTTCGGGGGCATCGGGGTTCCTGCCGCACCAGGAACGCCAGGACCAACTGGTCCGGGCACTTAGAACGGTGGTAGTCGGCGTTGAATTACCTCGGAGGCTGTGGCGAATACCTTGGTATTGGGAAAGATTGTCTTCTCGAAGACCTACTTCATTGCCATAAGAGCGGCGGCCGATAAGTGAGGGCCGCCGCAGAATCAATCTATACCAGGAATAGGCTTACATGGCTGGTTGTTTAACTGCGAAGTCGATCGGATGACGAGTCCTAAGCGAGGTTGATGGCTCGTGGATGCTGCAGGTGTCGTCGGTTAAGATCTGAGTCAGAATGAGCGTACCACGACCTAACCACGGCCCACGAATTGCACACTACTGACGAGGAGACGCAACTGTGTCGTTCCCAAACCAAGACCTCAGTATCGTAATTGGGAAGCATATTATTTACACCTATGAGAATGACTGGCAGTACGAAATCTATTTCAAGAATCCGGAACTGATTCACTATCGGATCCACAGCGGTTTAGTGGCTGGCCGCTGGGTGACGAATCGTCAGGTCCACATGACCGCCCTCGGTCATCAGATGGTGCGAATCAACTGGCTCGAACCCGTGGGCAACATTGTTACGATGGTGGCGAACCTCCCCGAACGTTGGCTCCACTCCTACTTTTTGATGCCTCAATGGATCACCGACAACCCCAAAGCCACTGTTTGTCATGAAGATGAGTACGTCGATGAAATGCTCAAGCTGCGCGAGCAGGGACCGACGTGGCCGATGCACATCGCCGAGAACGCGTTTGCCCAAATTACGTTTCTTGAGGACGTCGGCCCCGATCGAGATGACATTATCACCTGCCCACCAGATCAATTGCCATTAGGATATGCCGATCGTCGCAACTAGACTATTCCAGGATTCGTCTAAAGTCGGCATCAGTGGTCCTTCTCAAGAGCGTTTTCCTCCCACCCACGTTTCGTTTAACACCATTCCGATAGAGAAGGCGAAACCCGTCAAGACGGGGTCCGTGGAGGTCAGCGCTGAGCGCCGGAACAATCCGAGGAACGGAATATCGCTCTGCAGGGGTAAGCTGTACGTCAAGCCGCAGTTCTGCGGAGACGCCTCGTGGCACTCGGAGGCGCTGGATTCGACTTCTCTGGATAAGAGTCTGTCGAACCAGGTAGTTTCGTTGACACACAATCCCGGAGCTAAGTACTTTTAGGCGCTACGATCAGATGATCCTAATTCATAAAGATCAAAGCGAGATCCAAGAACACCTGATGGAAGCCGTCCTGTGAGAGAGGGAGTCAAGTTGTGGTCTCGACGTCGGTCAAACTCGGGCGCTTAAACCTGATGAACCCCATTCTAGTTGCATCAGGTACATTTGGATATGTCCGGGAAATGGCTGCTTTTGTCCGGCTCGAACAACTCGGTGGCGTTATTCCCAAAACAGTGACTTCGAAACCAAGGGCTGGCAATCGGACTCCGCGGACAGTTGAGACGGCAGCGGGGCTCCTGAACGCAATCGGGCTCGACAACGACGGTATCGAACACTTTTGCGACCACCACCTCCCTTACCTCCGGACAGTCGGGACGGCCCTTTTCGCCAACATCGCCGGCGAGTCAGTCGAACAGTTTGCGGAAATGACTCAACGCCTTGATGGCGAGCCTGGGATTACGGGGATCGAACTGAATCTCTCTTGTCCTAATGTGTCGCACGGACTTGATCTTGGCGTTGATCCCATCAAGGTCAGCGAAGTCGTAACCGCCTGCCGATCCGCCACTTCAATTCCTCTGATTGCGAAGCTGACGCCGAATGTGACTGATATTGTGAGTATTGCACGCGCTGCGTTCGAGTCAGGTGCTGATGCTGTGAGTTTGATTAACACCCTCCTCGGATTAGTCGTCGACTGGAGGCGACGAAAGCCAATGCTCGCGAATGATCTCGGAGGGTTGAGTGGACCCGCAATTAAGCCGATCGCACTCCGGATGGTCTGGCAAGTCCATCGCGCTCTCCCGGAGCTACCGATCATCGGAGTCGGCGGGATCCAATCGACTGATGATGTGATGGAATTTTTGGTCGCCGGCGCTTCAGCGATCCAAGTTGGAACCGGAACCTTCGCAGACCCCAGTCTCGCTGGACGAATCGTCAATGAATTGCCTCTTCGACTTAGAGAGGCTGGAGTTGATGATATTCAAGGGATAATTGGCAGTCTCACGTCGAATCGTGACGTTACAACTTCCTGATCAAATCGAGTGCAGTCCTGGCGCATCTAGCGGAGAACCGTTTGTGGTCTTACTCCGTAAAGCTTTCGGCAGCCTTTGGAGAATCAAAGTCAGTCAGGCGGTTGCGAGTCCCGAACGTAGTTTTTAAGATGTCGACAATGGAAGCACTCAGCTTCCTCCGATCGATTACGCGGGATCAATCAACGACTGATTGGGTTACGGACGGCGTTCAGTATCATGAGTACGTCTTCGGTGATGATCGAGGCAAATGGCCTCACCAAACAATTCGGTTCATTCGTGGCGGTCAGTGACGTCACCTTCGAGGTTCCTCAAGGTCAGGTTGTTGCGTTCCTTGGCCCAAACGGTGCCGGGAAGACAACAACGATGCGGCTCTTGACCGGATTCATCGCACCGACCCGTGGTTATGCACGGATCGCTGGGATCGACGTTCAGTCTGATCGGATCAATGCGGCCGAACGTCTCGGCTATCTTCCTGAGAACGGTCCGCTCTATCTCGATATGACCCCGTTGGGCCACTTGGAGTTCTTTGGGAAAGCCCGAGGACTGTCGAGCGGCTACCTCGCCGATCGGATTGAGGCGGTGGTCGAACTCTGCTCACTCTCAAGCGTCGCATACAAGATCACCGGTAAGCTCTCGAAAGGTTATCGTCAACGAGTCTCGATGGCCCAGGCCCTCCTCCATGATCCTGACGTCCTCATCATGGACGAGCCCACCTCAGGACTTGATCCGAACCAGATCCGAGGGGTCAGGCAGCTAATCCGCGATCTTGGGCAATCGAAGACCGTCGTGGTCTCAACCCACATTCTTCAAGAGGTTGATCCGGTTGCCGACCGAGTCTTGTTTATCCATGAGGGACGGATCGTCTTTGACGGCACACCTGCCGAAATGGGCGCGGGGACGACTTCGCTGGAAGAAAAGTTCCACGAATTGACCGAGCAACCCGCGACCTCAGGCGTCTAAAAAAGTTACTGTATTCGACCTAGCCGACGATGCTTAAGTTGTGGATCGATCGTGGTTCATTGATTACAGCAAGAGCGGCGGGATCGACTCATCGAGATGCTCTCTTCATTCACCACGAACCATTGACAACCGGGGATTCTTGCGGTGACCACGATCGAGAAAGAGACCTCCCAATCGCCGTCGCCACGCAATGAGTCGGTTTCAAAAGGCAGAGCGATCCTACGGCCGCACATTGTTGCGGCCGTTTGCAGCCGTGACTTGAGCCGATCGTTTACGAACGTGGCAGGGTATGTTTTCATCGTCCTCTTCATCGTCGCCAGTTCCGTATCCGCGTTCTGGTTTGATGAATTCTTCGCCAAGAACTTGGCGAACCTCGGGCAGCTCAATGAGATGATGCCCTTTTTGCTGCTGCTCTTCATCCCCGCGATCACAATGAGCGTTTGGGCTGAAGAACGACGTCAAGGAACCGAAGAACTCCTCCTTACGCTCCCCGCTCGTGATCTTGAAGTCGTGCTTGGTAAATACCTTGCTGCTCTTGGTGTTTACACGGCAGCGGTCGGGTTTCTTGCAATCGGTTTGACTGGAGTTCTCTTCTGGCTCGGATCGCCTGACCTAGGGATCCTTGTTGCGACGTTCATCGGTTACGAGCTGATGGGTGCGGCATTGCTTGCTCTGGGAATGGTCGCCTCGCTCCTCTCGGCAAATATCACGGTGGCGTTTATCCTCGGATCGTTGTTTTGTGCCGTCCCTGTCTTTGCCTCAGTGATTGGTTCCGGTTTCGCTACACAGTCGGGAAGCTTTCTTGAGAGCATTTCGATCCCTGGCCAATTTCGGGACTTCGGACGTGGTGTCCTCTCGATTTCGGGAATCCTCTACTTTCTCGGCCTCACAGCTGCGATGCTCTACGCCAATGTAGCGCTTGTTAGTCGCCGACACTGGGCCGGCGGCGAACGTAGCGGAAGCCTCTGGGGACACACTCTGGTTCGATTCGTTGCTGTGATCGTTGCCGTTCTTAGTCTCCAAGTATTGGTCGCTCGCGCCAGTTGGCGGCCCGATCTCAGTGCAGAACGTCTCAACACGCTTTCTCGAGAATCCCGTGAGTTACTCGGGTCCATTTCCAGTGATCGGACGGTCCTGGTCGAAGCGTTTCTGAGTCCCGAAGTTCCCCGGGAATACGTGGAAACGAAGGAAAACCTCCTCGCACTCTTACAGTCTTATGATGGACTCATCGGTGGAAAGCTCCGTGTCAACGTGGTCGATACCCCTCGATTTAGCGAAGAGGCACGGAGAGCCGAGGAGATTTACGGGATCGTTCCGCGACAAGTTTTTACTTCCGAGGCTGCGCGACAGGGAGTCGATGAGATTATTCTCGGGATCGCGTTTACGAGTGGTCCTGAACAAGTCGTCATCCCCTTCTTCGATCGAGGTCTGCCGGTTGAATATGAGCTGACCAGGTCGATTCGGACAGTCGCAGGTGCTACCCGGAAGAAGATCGGGGTTCTGGACACTGATGCGAATATGGTCGCAGGCTTCGACTTCCAACGGATGAGCCAGAGCCCTGACTGGCAGATCGTCACTGAATTACGGAAGCAATACGAAGTCGCGACTACTTCGCCAGACACTCCGATACCAAGTGATCTTGATGCCCTTCTCGTTCCACAGCCATCGAGTCTCACGCAGCCTCAGATGAACAACCTGATCTCTTACATTGAATCGGGGGGGCCTGCTCTCCTCTTCATGGACGCCATGCCTGCGTTTGACCGTTCACTATCCCTTGCTCCGACAATGCAGAAACAAGCACCAGGCGGAATGTTCGGCGGGGGTCAGCCTCCAGAGCAGAAAGCCGACAACCAGCCTTTGCTTGATCTCCTCGGAATTGATTGGCCTGAGACCGAAGTCGTTTGGAACACGTTTAATCCGCACAAGCGGCTGAGGGATCTGCCCCGCGAATATGTCTTCATCCGGCCGACAAGCAATAATCCTCGGGCGTTCAACCCCGACGATCCAATCACCAGCGGTCTCCAGGAAGCGATTCTCCTTCTCGCCGGACATCTGAAGCCGAGAACTGGAGGTGGGCCTGTGTTTACGCCCTTGCTCCGGACTGACGATCTCGGTGGGATCAAGTTTTTCAACGAAATGATCTCGTCGAACATGCTCTTCGGGCCACAGATCAATCCCGAACGGGCACGACCATTCCGATCTGATGACTCGTACACGATGGCGGCGCGAATCGGCGGTCCTGGAGAATCGGAAGAGGACCAAGACAGGTCGTCAGAAGAGGGAACTGAACAGGAGTCTGATTCTTCCGAACCAGCTGATCGTCCGATTCATGCGATTGTTATCATGGACCTCGACTTCATTTCTGACGGCCTCGTCCAACTCCGGGAAGCGGGATCTGACGAGTTCGAATTCGACAATGTGACATTCCTGCTCAACTGCGTCGATGAGCTCGTGGGGGATGACTCATTCATCCAACTTCGGAAGCAGCGTCGACGTCACCGAACCTTGACCTACCTCGAATCGTTCGAGCAACAATACGACGCGGAACGCCTCAAGGAAGAACAAGAGGCGGAGGATGAGGCTACGGAAGAACTCGAGACGGCTCAGGCTGCGTTGGACTCGGCGGTTCAACAAATTCAGTCCAACGATACGATCGATTCTCGAACCAAGGCCTTGATGGTCGAACAGACCCGACAGCGTGAACAACTCAAGCTCGACGGGATGACTCAAGAAATCGAGGCGAAGAAGGAGCGGAGGATCGCGAACAGCTACGCTGTGAAAGAGCAAGAAAGCGATGCACGACGGCGTGACGTGAAGCTAATTGCAGCGATTGTTCCGCCCCTTCCGGCACTAATGCTAGGTATCGCAGTCTTCGCAGTTCGTTCCGGTCGTGAAAACCGCGGAGCCAGTCCAGGACGTCTCGCCTGATGGTGCAGGGTCTGACCGATCCTCCCTTGATCTCCGATTTGATCCAAGTTGTTTATCACCAACAGCGCTTACTGATACGGTTGAGTTGATCAACATGAATGAAACTGCCAAGACCTTAAGCTTCGCCGGAGTTGCCGTTATTCTCCTCGGTGCGGCTGCGCTGGCATCCTGGCTCCCCGAATGGCAAGGCCGCGACGCTGAGTTCAAGGAACTCGGGACCGCGTTCTTTCCGGAACTCCAGGAGAAGCTGGAAGAAGAACCTCTGACGATCAAGGCACTCGAAGTCGTTGGGTTCGATGAGGAGACGTTTCAATATCAGCCATTCAAGGTGGAACTAAAGGATGGCGAGTGGATTATTCCCTCTCACCACAACTATCCCGCCGATGCCGCTGAGAAACTTGCTCGGCTCGGGGCGCAAGTCGCAAGGATGAAACGTGACGCAATCCGTTCTGATTATGCCCAAGACCACGAAGAGTTGGGCGTCGTTGATCCGTTGGGCGATCCGAAGACGACCTTCAAGGGGCGTGGGACTCGGGTGAAACTCTTCGAGATCCCGGATGGTGATCCGATCGCAGAATTCATCTTAGGCGACGTCGACGACGCACAAGAAAATCTCCGATTCGTTCGACTCCCGGAACAGAATCGAGTTTACTCGGCACAGATCGAACTCGACGACCTCTCGACCGAGTTCGCCGACTGGATCGATACCGATCTCTTGGACATCACGAGTGCGGAAGTCACCAAACTCGAATTCGAGACGCGAAGGGTCGATCCCGACCTCTTCCGGAGGACGGGGAAGGTTGTGCTTTCTCCTGCAGACCCGCTCTTCCTCGAAAAGGAAGCTCCACCGGCTGACGAGTCAATGGCCTCCCCTAGTTGGTCGTTGAACGATCTTCTCCCAGATGAAGAAGTCGATGACTCCAAGGTAAGTGGAGTAATCAGCGCTGTCGATAATCTCCGGATCATCGGTGTCCGCCCTCTTCCGGAATCGGATGAAGACTCCTTCAAATCGATGCTGCGTCGGGGATTCTATCCTGTCAACATGCCAAACGGCGACGAGGGGCTTTTGTCAAACGAAGGCGGGGTCATTCTCGATACCGATTCCGGAATCCGTTACGACCTCCGCTTTGGCGAGCTTTTTCTAGCTACGGGTAAGGCGGTCTCAGCCGGAGAAGGTGAAGAGCAAGACCCTTCGGCAAGTGAGGAAGAGGATTCTTCAACTGAAGAGACGAGCGAAGATGGTGAGTCGAATCAGATCGAGGGCCGCTACCTCCTTGTCTCAGTCTCATTTGACCCTTCGTTAATTCCTGCTGAAGAGGAGGAAGAAACCGACCCCAATGCCCTGCCCGATGATCTTTTCGCCCGTGCTAAGGACGATCCCGTTCGCTTAGAGGCTGAGGCCAAGGCGGCTGAAGAAACTGCTCGGAAGGCTCGTGATCGCCAGCGTCAGATTGAAGAAGGCCGGGAAAAGGCAGCCGAACTCCAGGAAGCGTTCGGAACCTGGTACTACGTCGTCACGGGAGATGACTTCCGCGAGGTCATTGTGGATCGCTCCAACTTCATCAAGGATCCCGAGTCTGAGCCGATCAGCCCGAACCCGACTCCAGGGTTTAATCCGGGAGGGTTTCAACCTGGTGGTCTTCCAGGGTTCGGCAACCCTTGATCTTTCTCTGCTTCGAATGAACCCTGGCGTGCTCGCAGCTTTCTAACCTAACGGCTCGGTTACTAGACCAATCGGACGAGAGGTCCACCAGATCGGCGCTTCGGATGGCAATCGGGACCGAGACCTCGGGCTCAGACTCTCCAGTCCACCGAGCCTCGGAGCAGATTCGGCTCCGAGGTGTTCGGACCCATAATTTGCAAGGGATCGACCTCGATCTTCCCCGCAATCAACTCATTGCCGTTACCGGGCTTTCAGGTTCAGGGAAAAGTTCGTTAGCCTTCGACACGTTGTACGCTGAAGGACAGCGGCGTTATGTCGAGACGTTTTCACCTCACGCACGACAGTTCCTGAGCACGCTTGATCCGCCTGAGGCTGAACTTATTGAGGGTCTCCCACCTGCAATCGCGGTCAGCCAGCATCAACGAAGGTGGAGTGGCCGAAGTACTGTAGGTTCGGTGACCGAGATCGATGACTACCTTGCCATCCTCTTTGCTCGGTTAGGTACGGTCGTCTGTCAGTCGTGCGGTCGCGAAGTAAAACCTGCTGACCTCGACCAAGTCGTTGCACGAATCCAGGAACTACCACATCGCAGTCGTTACCAAATAGCCTTCCCCGTCGAGATCCTCCCCGAAACCGATCGTGAGTCGTTGGCTCGTGCGCTTCGAGAAGACGGATTTCTGAGAGTTCGAGTTGGCGGTGAACTCTCCACGATCGACGATGGTTCGATTCCCACTCCTAAGGTAACCACCGATCGCTCCACCACGATTGACGTGATTGTAGACCGCTTGGTTCGTGGGAGCGAGGAGAGCGCGAGACGGAACGACTCGATCGAACTCGGATTCAGCCGAGGCTTTGGTCGCCTCAAGCTGATCACTGAGGCAAGAGAACATCTCTTTGCCCGAGATTGGTCCTGTCTAGATTGTGGCATCGAGTATCATCCTCCTGAACCCAGGCTCTTCCGACCTCAGAGCCCGGCTGGTGCCTGCCCGAAGTGTGAAGGGACAGGGACCACCGTCGCGCTCAGCATGGATCGAATTGTACCGGATCATTCGAAGTCGCTCGCCGAGGGGGCAATCGCTCCTTGGAACGACTCCAAGCATCGAAGCCTCCTCACTGCCCTTCTCCGCACAGCGAACCGGCTAAAAATACCTATCGATAGACCGTTCCATGAATTGACGGCCGAGCAACGCGCATTGATCCAGGATGGTTCACCTCCTGATCGATTCTTGGGTATCGGACCATTCTTCGAGCGACTCGAACGACAAGCAACGAAGCCCGAGACCGAGGCGTTTCTCTCGAAATGGCGAAGTGAGCAACCTTGCTCTTCCTGTAATGGAACTCGGCTCCGCGCAGAGGCACTTGCCGTCGAGATCGAGGGCTACAATATCGGTGCAATCCGGGAGCAGACCATCAGTGATTCACTCTCCACTCTGAGCCAGATTGCCGCGCGAACGGACAAAACAAACGCGGCACTGGCCCGTCGATCGATCGAGCCAGTCCTCACGCGTTTACGCTACCTCGATCGAATCGGACTTTCCTACCTTCAACTCAATCGTACGATACAGACCCTCTCCCAAGGTGAGTCGCGGCGAGTCGCGTTAACCCGTGCTCTTGGATCTGGACTTGTCGAAACACTCTATGTGTTCGACGAGCCTTCGACGGGACTGCATCCACAAGACCTCGGCCGGCTTCTCGAAGCACTCCGAGAACTCCGGAGTAAAGGCAACACAGTCGTCGTTGTCGAGCACCATGAGACAATTACTTCCTCGTGTGATCAGATCCTAGAAATCGGTCCGGGCGCTGGTGCTGAAGGAGGCAAGCTCTTGTATCAGGGCCCTCCAGAGGGGATCATCGTGGTCGAGGCTTCTCCAACAGGTCAAAGTCTCTCCCATCGACGGTACTCGACTGCACAACAAATGACGCGGCGTGTACCGAGTGAGGCGAAACTTGTGTTGAAGGGTGCGTCTGCTCATAACCTCAAGAACATTGATGTCGAACTCCCACTTGGCCTGATCTGTTGCATCACTGGCGTCAGTGGTTCCGGAAAGAGCACACTTGTTCGAGAGACTCTTTACCCCGGACTCTTAGCTCAACTCAACCAAGACGACGGACCTCGAGGATCCTTCCAAGCTCTTTCTGGTGCTGAGTTCATCGACGCTGTTGTCTTGATTGATACAACACCGATCGGTCGATCATCACGGTCGAATCCAGCAACATACTTGAAAGTGTTCGATGAGATCCGGCGGGCCTTTGCGGAAACACACGAGGCAAAGTCTCGGAATTATGGCCCGGGTCGATTTAGCTTCAATGTCCCAGGCGGACGCTGCGAATCCTGTGAAGGAAGTGGACACCGAGTGATTGATATGCAGTTCTTGTCCGATGTGGTTGTGCGGTGTCCTGAGTGCAGCGGTAATCGATTTCGGAAAGACACGCTCGAGGTCACTTATCGTGGCAAGAACATTGCGGAAGTCTTAGACCTCACTGCTCGAGAGGCGTTTGGATTCTTTAAGAATCGTCCCAAAGTACAAATGAAGCTCCGACCACTCATCGATGTCGGACTCGACTACCTCAGGCTTGGTCAACCAGTCTCGACGCTATCCGGAGGTGAAGCGCAACGTCTCAAATTGGCGGGCTACCTCCCCTCTTCAGCATCGGCGACTGTACGGAGCACTACTCGAAGAACTCTCTTCCTCTTCGATGAGCCGACCACAGGACTACACACTCAGGATATCATGAAATTTCTGGAAACTCTTTCCACACTCGCTGACTTGGGTCACTCACTGATCATTGTCACTCACCATCCGGAAGTGATGCTTTTTGCAGATTGGATGATCGACCTAGGTCCAGGTGCTGGAGCTGACGGAGGAAGGGTCGTCGCGCAAGGGACTCCAGAGGTGATCGCTCAAGCGAGTACCGCAACTGGACAAGCTTTAGCATCAAGGATGGCACTCTAGAGACCGGAGAGAACTCGATGGGCACACGTTACCGCTAAGGCGCCATCACCGACTGCGAACGCCACGCGTTTCGTTGTCCCTGACCGCACATCACCCGCGGCAAAGACCCCTGGGAGTGTGGTTTCGACCAAACAAGGTTCCCGATTCGTAAGCGGCCACTTCCCTGATCGAGCGACATCTGCACCGGTGAGTAAGAAACCTTTTGAATCGACCGCGACCGAATCCGGCAGCCAAGACGTCCGTGGCTCGGCACCGACGAAGACGAAGAGGGCAGAGCAGTCAAGGGTCTGTTGTGCGTCGGTTTGATTGTTCCGGATCACCAACCGAGTCAGTCGTCTCTCCCCTTCGAGTGCTTCGGCCTCGGTCTGGTAAATTACCGTAATCCGGTCATGGCGCTCGATTCGCCGTGCAAGGTAGTCAGACATCTGCTTCCGGAGGTCGCTACCCCGCAAGAGAAGGTAAACAGCCTCGGTCCGCTCCGCGAGGAACATTGCCGCTTGTCCAGCAGAGTTACCGCCACCAATGACGGCGGTCTGGCTCTGCCGGCACGATCTCGCATGGACAGCAGTACACGAGTAATAGACCCCCGCACCTTCCCAACGCTCAAGCCCCTTGATGGGTAACCGACGGTACGATGCACCCGTGGCGATCAGAATCGTCCGACCTCGGATTGTCTGGCTGTCGTCAAGGAGAAGGAGGTGATGGTCATCCTCGGATTCCATCGACTGGACTTCGACGGGAGCAACAAACTCGGCCCCAAACTTGAGCGCTTGGAGATAAGCTCGATTTGCTAATTCCGAACCACTGAGTCCTGCCGGGAAACCCATATAATTCTCGATCCGAGAGCTAGTTCCAGCCTGTCCTCCTGGCCCAAACCGATCGACCAGTAGGGTGTCTAACCCTTCCGAGGCTCCATAAACCGCCGCGGCCAAACCAGCCGGCCCGGCTCCGACAATGATCAAGTCGAAGGGTTCGGTCTTGATCGGACGTTTGAGACCCAAACACTTGGCGATCTCACTTACCGATGGTTTGGTTGCGATCGTACCGCCACTGGATGTCAGGACTGGCGCCTCTTTCGGCTCTAATCCCAATGCGGTGATCGCATCTAAGCCTTCGCTCGAATCCAGATCAATCCAAGTGTGAGGCACCTTATTCTTATCGAAAAACTCTTGAATGTCGTTGAGTTCTGGGCATCCGACCGAACCAATCACGCGGACTCCCACAAATCCCGACTCTACCAGAAGATCACGACGGACTTGGAACGCTTCCAAGAGCTTATCGCTGAGGTCGGGGATCTCATGGATTACGGAACGGACCTCGGTTGCCGGGACGCTATAAACTTGGCAGTTCCCTTTCGCATAGGCCGAAACGACGGCAGGACGATCTGTTAGCACTGAGACATCGCCGGTAAATTCCGCACGCCCATGAACTGCGATCTCGAATGGTTCTTTTCTAGATTCGTCAACGATCCGAACTTCACCTGACTCAATTACGAAAAAGGGAAAACCCCGCTCACCCGCTTGGAAGAGTGTCTCGCCGTCCTTGAAGCTGCAGAGCGTCGCAATCGCGGCGAGAGTCTCGATTTCACTTTCGGTCAGTTTCGGAAAAGCAACTTGACTCTTTTTTTCTATATGCACTATCATTATTCTTATCCGGTATCTGTACGAGGTCGTACACGACTCGCTATTTTAAATCAATTGATGTCGTGTATTGTCATCAAAAGCATGACGGTGGTGTGCGATCGTTGGTTTGCCTCTACCCTCAGGCCAGACCACTGCAACGATGTCGTATCGACAAGAGATCGGCTCGTTGAGTAGATCATACCGCTTGAGGAAGTGTTTCGAAGTCGCGACTATCCGTACTTGCTTTTCAGGAGTAACCGCCTCTGCGGGCTCGCCCTGGGTTCTTGTTTTGACCTCGATGAACACGAGAGTGTTACCGTCCCGGGCGATCAAGTCGATTTCCCCTCTCGAAGTCTTATAGCTGCGGCAAAGGACTCGGAGTCCTTGTCGACGGAGGAACCGTGATGCTGCACGCTCACCACGGTCCCCAAGCCAGAGATTCCAGGGAAGACGGCTCTCACTCTTGTTGAATAATGAGACCAATTTCTCAATCACAAAAACATGTCTCTGCGATATTAGTGGACGTTGAACGAACCGCGTTCAATGGATCGTGCCTCGGCGCTTAGGCCTCCGGGCAGTCGGTTGTTCTGAAAAAACTCGCGAGTGGAGCCGTTCAGTCCAATTTCTCCAGGTTCGTTACCACCCAGTTCATCTTCGTAAAACTCATTGAGTTGCTGGGTGGAAGTGGTCCGGGGTCCACGGAACCAACCTCCTCGATTGGTCGACTGGCAGCCGGTTCCGCAAATAACCACCAGTAAGCTGACGATGATTGTGATGGACCGGATCTGAAACCGAGTCATAGTCATTACCCCTGAAATGAGTCGGGATCCCACATCGATTCACTGAAGAGGGATCCGTTTCGCTCATTCGAATCCGTTCGAAGGCAAGCGGGGCAAAACGGCAACAGGTTGCCGCTATCTCAAATGTAGTCCAGCGCGTAAGCATGCCAAGACTGGCACTAAACGTCTAGGCCGATTCGTTTCTGGCGATTGCTTGCCGCCTTGCCTCTTCAAGTTCCTCTGATTCGGGGCGTTCGATGGGAACGGATGCACTTTGACTTCGGACTCTGTTGATGGCGTCAATGAGTTTCCCGTAGGTCGCTACCGACATCACTAAGACGAGTAGGAGCCCGAACCCGGCAAAGAGATTAAGGCCTAGCGGATTCCGTTGATTGCCCATCACTCGGGAATCGTTCAACGTCAGAAAGAGTCCGATGGCGATCGCGGGGACCGCGAGCATCGTGGCAGCCTGTGCAATGACCAACGAATTTGCCTGATTCTGCTGGGGAAGCATCGCCACGAGCATCCCCACGACCATTATCGCAACCGAGAAGACGCGCGGCCAAGTCTGGCTCATTCGGTGTCCGAGCCCGAGGCTATCAGCAAGGAGGCCACCACCGACGATCGCGTTCACTGGAATCGAGGAGAATGCTGCTGCCCAGAATCCAAGGCAAAAAATCGCTTCGGCGGCAGGGCCGAAGAGGCTTTTCAACTGAGTCGCCATCTCTGAGGCGTTCTTGATTTCTACCCCCCCGGGTTTCAAGGCTGCTGCCGAGGTCAGCATGATTAGAATACTGATCGTCGCAAGCATCGCAATTCCGACAATTGAATCTCTGACACTTTTGCCGATCTGTTCCTTCTTCCATCCTTTTGATTGAACTAAATACGATTGATAAAGACAAGCGTGGAGCACAAAGGTGGTACCAACCATGGCCGCCATCCGAGTGACAACATCGGAACCTTCGGGAATCGATGGGAGAAGTCCCTGAACCGCAGCGCTGAAATCCGGTTTGGCCGTAAAGAGGTTGGCCAAGAACGCACCGATCATGATCAGGACGAGAACGATCATCAGACGTTCAATGACCTGATACAAATTTTTGGCAAACAGAACCAAGAGGATCGCAGTCCCGGTGAAGAAGATCGGCCAGATCGACTCTTCCGCGACTGGCAGGCCGACCAGTTCCGAGAGCCGACCCGAAGCCCAGCCGCCCGTTATGGTTGCCGTGGCGGTCGTTACGCCGAGATTGTTCCCGAACTGGAAGCTAGCCGACATGAGGAACGCGGCCAAACCGATCAGGATCGCAAACCAACGTCCGTACCGTGACGTGATCGCTTGAAGAAACGACTCATCATGGGAGGCGCCAAATCGTGCTGACATCACGGTGTAAGTCATCATCCCGATTGATGATAACACCACGACCCAAATCAAGGTGTAACCATAAGTCGCACCGATGACCGAAGCCGTCGTCACACTTCCGGGCCCGAGACAGACAGAGGCAATAATCAGACCCGGCCCGACCGATCCTAGTAACGCCTTCAATCGATCGGTCATCGTGGATCACTCCTCTTCGGGATTTAACCCGAACGCATTGATGATGAATGAAATCCCAATCTCAAAACAGTAGCGAGTAGATCACCGGAGATCGACTCTCTAGTAGTGGAAAAACACCGTTGGATCCAAGCCGTTCGAAGTGCGGGGTGCTCCGGTGGGCATCGAGTGCGGCCTGGTCGTCGTACTGCTCGTAGAGGAAGAGCTGCCGCGGGTTATCGGTCGACTGATGGACCAGGTAAAGCTGACAACCGGGTTCGTTACGCGATGCCTCTGCAAGTTCCCGGAGCAAACTAATGGCTTGTTCCAGCGTTCCCTCTTTGACGAGATAAGTGACGGCGACGCAGACCATCGCTTTCTTCCTTTCATAGACTTTGGTACGAGTAAGATCTGCCCTCCCGGCTAACGGAGCGATCCCGCGCTGTGCCGGGAGAGTCAAATCTCAACACCAGACATCGAGCCTGCCGATCGCTTGTGTAGCCTCAGTCTGTTTTGACAGGGTCAGCAGGTCGCTTGGGGAGGGTCTTCGGATCGTTCTCCATTGCCTTCAAGACCTCGGCAATGCCGCGCTCGAGTTGTGGATCACGCCCGTCGATGACTGCGGCCGGATCGTTGTCGACTTCGATATCGGGATCAACACCATACCCTTCGATGATCCAAGAGCCATCGGTGTCATTTGTCCCGAACTCAGGGACAAAGACCGTTCCACCGTCGAGCAACGGCCCATGACTCGTGATGCCGACCACACCACCCCAAGTTCGCTTGCCGATCAAGGGGCCTAGCCCTGCTTTCTTGAAGCGTGCGGGGAAGATATCACCATCCGACGCACTGTTGGCGTCGATTAGACAAACCAACTGCCCATGGAAGACTGTGTTCGGGTATGTCCCTGGGCGATCGCTGGTCCTACTAAATCGGGTCCCGAGGAGTTCACGGTTCAGTCGTTGGATCAGCATTTGTGAGACGTTGCCACCACCGTTATTCCGTACGTCAACCACAAGTCCTTCCTTCCGGATTTGCGGGTAGAAGTACTTGATGAACTCGCGGAGACCCTCGGCACCCATGTTCGGGATATGCACATAACCGACCCGGCCACTTGTCGCCTCGGCAACCCGAACTCGGTTTTCGGTAATCCAGTCGAGATACAGGAGGTCATCCTCACTTGCAATTGGCGTCACGGTGACGAGTCTTGCGTCTTCGGCGGTTGGTTCGTTACTCACTTCGAGAACGATCGGCAGACTCGCCTTGTAGCGGAGGAGTTCAAAAGGGTTGCGTTCCGCGGTGAGCTCTTCCCCATCGATTGAGAAGATGTAATCACCAACGGAGATGTCGACCCCAACTTCAGTTAGTGGTGATCGATAGTTCGATTCCTCGTTCTGACCCTTGAAGATCTGACTGATCTTGTAGCGTCCTGCATCCTCGTCGAGTTCGAATCGGCAGCCCAAGAGTCCAACCGAAGGACGCTCAGGGACTTCATAATCGCCACCCGCGATGTAAGCATGACCGACATTGAGTTCGGCGATCATCTCACCGATGACGTAGTTCAGGTCGGATCGATGTCCGACATGTTGTAGTAATGGACGGTACTGTTCCCGAAGTTCCTCCCAGTCGTAGCCATGCATATTTTCAACATAGAAGTAATCACGATAGCGTCGCCAGACTTCGTCGAAGATCGCGGCCCACTCTTCATCGGCAACGCGATTGAGCATCAATCCAGCCGTAGAAACGGATTTTCCGGAACCTGCACCACTCGGAGAAACGTCGAGAATTTCATAACCTCCCCCACTGGCAACCAACATCTTCTTGCCATCGGCGGAAAGGCTATAGCTTCCGGTACCAGGCGCGAGGTTGGTCACCTTACGATCTTCTATCGCAAAGAGCAGAACACTCGGTGGGCTTTCGGGCCCTCGACCGTAGTAGAAGGCTGATGACTTCACCATCACAAGGTGGCCTTCGACCGCTTGGAGGTTGTTGTAGTTGTCGGCAGGTACTGGCACTCGGAGGGATCGCTCTGCAAGGCCCTCAAAGTCAATTTCTATCCCTTCATCCTTCTCTTCAGAATCACCACTTTCGTCGTCGCTGTCCTCCTCAGTTCCCTCTCCGTCCTCCTCAGCTTCATCTTCGGCGGGTTCGTCCTCTGCTTCGATTACGACTTCGTCAATTTGTGGCGGGAATGGACTCGGGAGGCCCTTTCGGAGTGCCAAGGCAAAGACACCAACTTCGCGGTTACTTGCGTAATTCCACTCGCGGTGGGCAATGAGTGGCGCGTAATCGCGGTCACTCAGGTAGTAAAGAAACTCACCTTTGGGATCCCATACTGGTTCGTATTCGTTGAAGAGTTCGTCAGTGACACGATGGTTTTGGCCGTCCTCCAGCCCCCAGAGATAGATTGACCGAAATTCATTAGGATCACTCAAGCTGAATGCTAGCCAATGGCCATCGGGAGACCATGTAAAGTCAGTTGCTTGACCATCAGCTTCGTCTGCGACCTCTACGACCTCTTTGGACTCGACTTCAACCACATAAATCTTTCCATCCTTATCGTAGTAGGCAATCCGCTCAGAGTCTGGCGACCAGGAGAGTCCATCCAGGCGAACTTTGTGTTCTTCAGTGAGCTGGACCGGCTCCTCTCGTCCGTCTTGGGCAACAATATAAACTTGCTCTTCACCGGTCTTGTCGGAAATGAATGCAATGTGTTTTCCATTGGGAGACCAAGCCGCAGCTCGCTCGTGAGCACCGGGAGTCTTCGTGAGATTTCGTGTTGGACCATTTTCAGCCGGGACCGAAAAAATGTCCCCCCGCGCCACAAACAACGCACGGTTCCCCTTCGGACTCAGCCCAAAGTTCTCCACGTCGCTGGATACGTCAATTCGTTCGTCCCGTCGTGGGAGGGCGTCATCGGGAACCTCGATAGACAGAGCGCTGGTCTCCGATGTCGCGAGATCGACCACCCGGAGTTCGCCCGCAAGTTCGAAGATAATCCGAGAATCTTCAGCTTTGCTGGGCCATCGGACGTCCCACGTTTCTTCATTCGTTACCGCACTAACTTCGCCCGAGCTAATTTCATAGGCATAGAGATTGAGTGTGCCACTACGGTCGGAAGCAAAGTAGATGCGATCTCCGATCCACATCGGATCGCGCTCTGTTCGGGTGGAGTGCGCAACCGGCGTCAGTGCCAGAGAGTCGAGATCAATGATATAAAGGTCTTGAGCCCAGCCGCCCTCGTAGCGCTTCCAAGTCCGAAAGTCGCGGGTGAGCGGAGAATAGACCGCCTGGTCTCCCTCGGGAGAGAGATCACCACCACCCGAGATTGGCATCGGTAATGCTTCGGGGAGTCCCCCATTGAGCGAGACCGTAAAAAGCTGGGTGTCAGTTAAGCCCCAGCCATCACGCATCGAACGGAACAAAACCGACTTACTATCTGGTGTCCAGCCATATACTTGATTGTCATATCCCCAACGTGGCGGGAGTGGACCGTTGGCTGGATAATGTGTAAGACGCCCTGGAACGCCACCGGTCGACGGAATCACATAGACTTGCTCATCGCCGTCATACTGGCCGGTGAACGCAATCATCGAGCCGTCGGGGGAGAATTTCGGAAACAGTTCGAGGCCAGGATGAGTGGTTAACCGACGTGCAAGACCTCCTTCGATCGAAGCCGTCCAAAGATCACCGGCATAGCAAAAAACGACGGTTTCACCGTGGAGATCTGGAAACCTCAGCAGTTTCGTCTCTCCGTTGGCGGTGGAGGGTTGGGCCACGAGAGTTCCCAACAAGAGAGTGGCAAGAGCACCGATGCGTATCATGAGATTTGCTTTCTCTTTCGTTGATCTGTTCCAACTCTGAGGTCCGAGAAACCGTTGAACCTCGACGATTCCCATTCTAAGGCGTTGAAATTAAGCCCCTCAAGGAACCGCTGCATGCAAGACGTTTCCTGTCGCCTTCCGCGATGCTAGGATGTTGGGAGTACGTGCTCCGGCGCTGGCTTGGTTCGACAGCTTTTTTCAGATCGATCGGATTCCATGCCATACATCCGACTTTTAACGCAACTAAGTACGGTTGGGGTTGTTGCCCTTATCCTGGCGATTTCTGCGACGAGCGCGCCTACCACCCAGAACCGTGGGAACTCAAATGCTCAGGACGAGCGAAACCCCAACCAGTTGCCGACGAACGTACAAGTCCCGGATGATCGAAACTTGCTAAGTGAACCTCCATTCGATCGGATGACTTTGATCGACGGGACTGTCATTGAGGTCGACCCCGTGAGCCCTCGGCCACTCCCCACGATCGAAGAGCTAGAGGAAGCAAGGGTTACGGAGGCCAAGACAGAGCAAGTCGGCGGTGGGATCTTCGTCCGAAAAGGGCCCGAAGTGAAGGAAGATCCCAAAGAGCTTACGCTGGTCATCCGAGTCCATGACGACGAGGAGCCTGCCGACTATTCGGTCCGATATGTTGATATTGAACGAGTCGACTATTTTGAAGATATCCTACTGGCAGATGCGCTAGAGCATGCGCGCCTCGGCCAATTCGATCAAGCATTTGAACGGATCTTTGCCGTTGAGACTCGTGAACCTGATTGGCGCGGCCTCCCAGCGACTATTAATCGAGTCCTCCTTCAAGAGGGGCAACAAGCGATCGCTCGAGGCGACGTCGACGGTGGTCTCCGGATCCTCGGTCAGCTCCGAGAGCGATCACCCGACGAACCGGGTCTTCGTGACCTCCTAGTCAAGACCTTTACCGGTCGGATTGAGTCGGCGATTCAAGCAGGTTCTTTCGCAGTCGGGCGTCGTCGTTTGGCCGATTTAGAAGAATTGGCGCCCGAGAGCACAGAGGTCAGACGACTTAGCGCTCGATTCGAGGCAGAGGCGAATCGAATGAGCGAACGGGCGGAATCGGCCGTTGGGGCAGATCGCGTAGTCCAGTTGGGCGAGGCCGTCCGGATCTGGCCCCGGGACTCAAGCCTCGTGGAACGCTACCAGACTACTTTTAAGGAAAGCCCTGTCCTTGATGTGGCTGTCCTCGACGTTCCCCGGCGTCCAGGACCTTATGTCGAGTGTTCCGCCGACGACCGAGTGATCCAACTGCTCTACCATCCGATCCTCCGCGATACCTCGCAAGAAGCGGTCACGGGGGAGCGGGATGGACAACTCACAGCAAAACTCGAGATCACCGATATCGGCCGGCGACTCCTCCTTCAACTGAATCCCGGCGTCCTTTGGAATGACGAGTCTCGAACGGTTGGCGCAGCTGACGTCGCTCGAGCTCTCTCCGATCGTGCCTTGCCGAGTTCTCCGGGCTTCGATGCACGCTGGGCAAACTTGCTTGATCGAATTACTACCGTCGGCGACCTCGAAGTCGAGGTCTACTTGAATCGAGCACCGATTAATCCTGAAACCTGGTTGGTTTTGCCTGTTGGCCCAGCTCACTCGAGTGGCGATGGTCTCGTCTGGTCCCCCAACGGACCCAAAGCGCTCGGATCGGGATCGTTCGAATTAACCGAGCTGACTGAAACCGTCGCCCAGTACGATCGTGCCCAGGTTTCCGGAGAGGACTCGGAAGACTTAAATGTCGCACGGATCCGCGAGCAACGTCTGCCGACCTTCGAAAGTTCACTGGCGATGCTCCGACGCCGTGATCTCGTCTTGATTGAAGAGATCCCACCTTCGATGGTCCCCGAACTTACCGAAGAGTCAGGACTCAATGTCGGACGTTATGAACAACCACAACTTCACTGGATTGCACTTGACGGTCGGAATCCTGTGTTGAGGAATCGTTCCGTACAGCGGGCGTTATCATTCGCGATTGATCGTGAGTTGCTCCTCAGAGAGACGATCCTCCGGGGGCCGATCGAAGGATCGAACGGTCTCATTGACGGGCCGGTGCCGACTGGAAGCTTCGCCGATGCCCCCGATGTGGAACCGTTAGTTGCTGATCTGGGGCTCGCTAAGGCTCGTGTTCGGGCGGCGATCACAGAGATGAATATCGAGCGGATTGCGCTAACCTTTGAATATCCCGCGACGCCAGTCGCGCGACTGGTCGCGCCGAAGCTCGCCAAGGCGTTCGAAGAAGTCGGCTTTGTCATCGAGGCCGTTGAGCGTCCACTTTCAGATCTCGAAACTGAACTCGGCGATGGCCGTCGCTTCGATCTTGCCTATCGGACTGGTCAGATCGACAATCCTTTAATGCAGATCGGCCCGACACTCTGCCCGGGTTATCCCGCTCCAGAAGGAACGGACGCACTCGGAGCCTTGGCAAGTACTCGAATCTTACAATTACTCCTGAGACTTGAACAAATCCAAGATCTGCCTACAGCACGGTCACTTTTGGTCCAGATAGACCGCGAATGCCGGGATGAGTTGCCGATTATTCCCCTCTGGCAACTTGAAACATATTACGCGTGGAACGACCGGTTGAGCGGGATCGGTGCCCAATCGAATTCACTCTACGAAGGAATTGAATCGTGGACGATCGAACCCTGGTCCGCGCCGGAGAGTCGTTAGTCTTGGTTGGTAGGTTCCCGGTGCCTTACGTCCGATTAATGTTCGTCGCATTCGTCGGACTTGCCCACACCATCTTCGTCACCGCGGCGATCGGCCGGCAGTCGGACCAAAGTGAGCCGGAGACTTCAGCGGCAGAGCGTCCGTACCAAATCCGGACTTGGTTAACAGTCGATCCCGCTTCGAGGGTCGGACCTCGACAAGCTAAAGACCTCGTTGATGGTTGGCTCGTTCTCGTCGATCGATTCGTGGGGCTCCCCTGGGAGATCGAATTAATCAGAGATCCTGGACCGACCAAGGGGCTCGATCTGAACCAGATTCAACCTGAGTTGATCGCTGCTTCAGTCGCGGGAGCTGATAAAGGTTGGTTTCTACGAATAGAACCGGCAGAATTGAACGCCGGATTTGCCATTGAAGGCCGTGAATATGATGTGCTCACTGGCGAACTCGGCCCGCTCTACCGACAAGATGCACCCTATCCGAGTGACGCTGCGCGATCACTCTTTGAACTCAGTCAACGACTCTTCGCACCCGTCGCTGAAATTGAAGGTTCCGAAGGGAAAACTGCCACGATCACGATCCAAGGAGCTGCCCTCCCTGCATCTTCACCAACCGGTCGGATCGTGGAGCAGGGTTCGGTCTTCCGGCCATTCCGGATCTTCCTAACGTCGGAAGGAGAAATCGAACAGATCGCCTCTGTTCCTTTTACCTACCTGAAGGTAGCTCGGCTCAATGGTTCCGAGGCTCAGGCCGAGATTGTCAGTGGACTCCGGTCGCCCCTCCCGAGACGAATTGCCGGGCGTTATCGACAAGTCGCCCTCGGGGTCTCACCGGCTAACTTAACCACGAGTTTTCAATTCGTCGCAGGTCTTGGCGAGGAAGCAGAGCCTGTCGCCGGTTACGTCGTCACAGCCCGAGAACTTGACGAACGTGCTCCCCGAGAAATCGGGACTACGAATCGGGACGGCATGATCACGCTTCCGCCGATGTTCTCCGACGAACTCGTCATCCTCCGACTCTTAGCCGCTGGGATCGAACCACTCCGCGAGGTCCCTGTCTTACCAGGCGAAACCGCCGAGGTCAGACGGATTCCGGTCGTCACGAAGCCCGAAGCAGTCGCACTTGAGTTCCGGCTCTTGGCGATGCAAGATCAGCTCGTTGATCTCGTGGCACGGAGGGGTCGATTGGAGGCGGCTTTAGACGCTCGCTCGGCAGGGGGAAACTGGGATGACGTCGAGGAGTTGTTAGAACAGTACCGCGAACTTCCTTCGAAGGACTCCTTTGTGGATCAACTCGAAAGTTGGAGACAGCAAGCGAGCCAAACTCAACGAGAGCAACGGGTACCGGTGCTAACGCCCACAGCTCAAGCCGAACTCCGTGAAACTCAGGCGTTGATTGAACGCTACCTGGGCGACGAAGCCTACAACGCTTATTCCGAGGCACTCCGACGCGCGCGATCACCTCAAGGCTCTACTACCCCGACTCAGTCGAGTGGTTCCCTCGAACAGCGACTCGGCGGCAATTGAACAGTGACTAAGGTTCAGAAAGATCAATCAATGCGCATTTTAAGCAAATCGTTCCGGTTGGCACTTCTGCTCTGTATTGCCTTGGTACCAAGTTTCGATGGGTTCGGAAAGGGGAGGGCGATTGCCTCGCAAGATGATTCGCTCCGTTTCGAGGTCATTCTCGACGAATCGGTCGCTGAGGAACCTGTCACGGCGCGGGTCTACGTCATGTTTGGACTGCCTGATACAGGTTCTCCTCCCTCTCGAGGACCGAACTGGTTCAATCCGCAACCGATGTTTGCTATTGATGCCGAGGATTGGGTGCCGGGAACACCGATCATCATTGATGATCAAGCGACGGGATTTCCCGGCACGTTGGAAACGATTGAACCTGGCCGCTACGCCATCCAAGCGGTCGTCCGACTGAATCAAGATAGTCACGCGATCGGGGCGCCGGGGAACGCCAGAAGCTCGGTGATCCAACGTGAGATTAATCCAGCGACCGATGGGCTGATTCGTCTGATCGCCGATGAAGTGATCGCACCGAGACCCTTTCCTGAATCAGATCGGATTAAACTGATCGAATTCCGGAGCGACTTACTCTCGGACTTCTACCATCGCGAGATCCGCCATCGTGCGGCGATCGTCCTTCCTGAAGGTGAACTCGAGCCGACGGAGAGGCGTCCGACGATTTACATCATCCCTGGCTTTGGTGGGAACCACTTCAACGCCCTCGTGCTCAGTCGCGTCCCATCCTTCGGCTACGGAAACGACTTCAACCGCGTCGTCCTCGATCCTGATTGTTACCACGGCCACCACGTCTTCGCCGATTCCGCGACGAATGGCCCCCGAGGTAAGGCATTGATCGAGGAGTTAATTCCCTACATCGAAGCGCACTATCCTGCGATCGCCGAACCCGCGGCCCGATTACTGAATGGCCATTCGTCAGGCGGTTGGAGTTCGCTCTGGCTCCAGATCAACTACCCCGAATACTTCGGAGGGACCTGGTCAACGAGTCCAGACCCAGTTGATTTTCACCACTTTCAGACTGCCAACATCTATGCGGATGATCCGAACATGTTCGTTGATCGTCTTGGTAATCGTCTACCGATCGCTCGGAGAGGAACCGTCCCAGTACTTTTCACCGACGATTTCTCCAAACTAGAAGAGGTGATTGGAGAAGGAGGGCAGCTCCGTTCCTTCGAGGCTGTCTTTAGTCCCCTCGATAAAAGCAGTCGTGCTGCCAAACTCTGGGACCGCCGGACGGGTGCAATCGATCCCAAGATCGCGAACGCCTGGCGAAACTATGACATCCGCGAGATTCTTGATGACGAGTGGGACCGCCTTGGTCCATTACTCGAAGGAAAGATCCACATTTGGATGGGCGACATTGACACGTTTTATCTTGATGCGGCAACAAAGCAACTGAAGAAGACGCTGGCGGAGCTTGGTTCAGACGCTCCCGTGGTGATCGTTCCAGGGGCCGATCACGGTTCCGTTCTGACGCCTGAACTCGCCGAGACAATTGACCGCCAAATGCACGAGGCGGTTGAAACCAAGCTCGGGATTGATCTCGTCCCTTGAGATTCCGTGACGATTGCTTGGACGAAACACTCTAACCGTCATTGTCCCTCCCGTTCGAAAGTAATCACACCGTCGTCGATCCGGACAAAGCTGGCGCCGCCTTCAGTCCAGTGGCCGATGACGATGAGCCGGGCGTTACCAGCCGGTTCGTCGAAGATCTCGTGGACATGTCCGAACAAGATCAGATCGGCACGACCAGCGTCCGCGAGTTCACGGGCATACTCTCGATAGACAATAAGATGGCGTCGGTGCGTTTCTGCAATTCGGACCTCATTCGACGCATCAAGTCGGCTGGCTAGCCGTCGCGCGATCGGTCTAGGGAGCGTTCCGAACGCTTGCAAGAAAGTTCTGCTCTCGAGGACCGCTTTCCAAGATGACCGCGCACCGAGCAAATGACCATGGACGAGATGGACTCGGACCCCCTCAGTGACCTCATCGATCGGCTCTTGGACGAATCGTGCTCCAAGGGACTGTTCATAGAATGGTCCGAGCCAAGTGTCATGATTTCCAGGGAGGATTGTGAGGTCGCCACCGCGTTCACGAAACCGAGCAAGTGCACGGAGCCCAGCGCAAGACATCGGATCGTCTCCACGTTGCCGACTGGCGAACCAGAAGTCGCAGAGATCACCGGCGATCGTCAGGCGGTCGTGGGGTGTCAATCGATCAACGAGTCGTGCAAGGCGCTCGCCTCGGTCAGGTCGATCGAGCCTTAAGTGTACATCGCTAAGATAATAGTAAGCCACGTTATGTAAGAACAATGAGGTCAATGACTGGTGTTAATTACGATTCCCAAGGGAAACCGCCGATGCTGATTGCACGGGAACGTCGACCCGGTCTCACTCCAATCGTCGGAAGGGGTACGCCTTGTCGCGCAGCATAAACGGTTGCACGATGATCAATGTCTTGAAGTTGAGCCTTAGCTGCCGATAGGGCAAGATCCGGGCGGTTGCACTGCTCGCTCAGGTGGAGTAAGACTACCTGACGGACTGCCCCGGATCCCGATCGCTTCACGACGGAATCGAGAAGATCCGCACCTTGATCGTTCGAGAGATGGCCAAACGGGCCGAGGTTTCGTGCGATCAAGGCAGGTGCCCTGCCCGAATTTCGCTCGAGTTCAACGTCGTGGTTAAACTCGATGCCAAGGAGGTCAACGTCGGTCAGAGCATCAGCGACTTGCTCGCTCCATGAGCCTGTGTCCGTCAAGTAGCCAAGGGCAGCGGACCTCCCTCGACGTCTCGTCCGGCCATCGAATCGAAAGCCAAACGTGGGACCACTATGTTTCAATGAGAACGCCTCGGCCCAGAGCCCAGGCGCCGGGAGGAACGGACGATCGTCGAAAGTCCGGACTAATCGTGCTTGGGTCAAAGCTTGGAAACCAGACCGACGCTCCAGTTGAGGGAGATGCCCTTCATGACAATAGAGTATGATCCGAGTCCGAGCCATCCAACGTAGAGTGGCATCAGCAACATGGTCAGAGTGGGTGTGGGTGAGGACGGCACCGCGGACCATCTCCCAAGAGGCACCGACCTGTGCGAGCCGGTCGCGGAGATTCCTTGGACCGAAACCAGGATCGATCAATACCCCAGCGCCTCCGATCGTAATCATTGAGGCATTCCCCTTCGACCCACTCCCCAGGACTGTGTAGTCGAAGGCCATGAACCCGATACCTGCCCTTAATCCTGATCGTTTGATGGCGACCAACGACCTTGGAAGGAGGCCGATCGTTGCCAGATGACGCCTTGTATTGTAATACGAGTAGATCACCTGTCCACCCAGGCCTCTGTAAGCTGAGTCGTTTACTGCGCTCAGGAGATCGCTCTGATGTCACTCGTCTCCGAATCCAAACACCCACTGGTCAGGCAACAAATCGCTAAGCTCAGATCGGTTCAGACAACGCCGCCAGAGTTCCGGATTTTGGTCCGCAATCTTTCCGTTCTGTTAGGTGCGGAGGCGACGACTGATCTCCCGACGCGACCGATCACGGTTCAAACACCAATGGCTCAGGCTGACGGTTACGAGCTTGACGGCACGGTGGCAATTGTACCGATTCTTCGCGCTGGTCTCGGGATGGCCGAAGGCTTCATGGACCTGATCCCGGAAGCGCAAGTTTGGCATATCGGTCTCTTTCGAGACGAAACGACACTGAAGCCAACCGAGTATTACAATAAGCTCAGCGAACGTTGTGAAGCCAAGGTTGCCATTGTTGTTGATCCAATGCTCGCGACGGGAGGCTCGGCGATTCGGACTTGTGAGATACTCACCGAGATTGGAGTCTCAATCATTAAAGTAGTCTCCTTGATCGGTGCGCCGGAGGGTATCAAACGACTGACCGACGCCTTCCCAACTATTCCCATTCATCTCGGAGCGATCGATCGCGGCCTCACCGAAATCGGCTTCATCACGCCGGGTCTCGGAGATGCCGGAGATCGCCAATTCGGAACTGCCTTCTGATCCAGGACTCAGACTACACTACAACCCTTCTTCGATGATCGGAGCATGACGATGCGGCGACGCTTTGGCGTTCTAGTCACGGCTGGATTGATGGTCTCCACTGGAATTCTATTAGGAGCCCAGCCGCGTTCTCAGGAAACGGACCTGGAGCGATCAATTAAGTTAGTATCCGAGTTGCGAAATAAGGTCATTGACCTCACGTATGCGTTTGATGAAACGACTATTTACTGGCCCTTGGATGAGCATTTTCATTGGGATCAAGTGCGCTGGGGCAGGAACGACGGCAAGTGGTATGCCTCAGCGACCTATGGAGGAAGTGAACATGGAGGAACCCACCTCGACAGTCCGATCCACTTCGCTGAAGGGCAATTGACCGCGGACCAGATCCCGGTTGATCGTTTCATTGGTCCCGCAGTGGTGGTCGACGTCACGGAATCATGCCAAGAAAATCCAGACTACCAAGTTCAGGTGGTTGATCTTCAGAACTGGGAAGCCACACATGGTCCGATTCCGGAGGGCGCGATCGTTCTCTTCCGGACTGGCTGGGGGCGGTATTGGCCCGATAAAAAGAATTACCTTGGTTCCGATGTGCCTGGTGACGTGGAGAACCTTCACTTTCCTGGCATTGGTCCAAGTGCAGCAACTTGGCTGGTCGAGAATCGGTCGATCCAGGGCGTTGGCCTCGATACAGCGAGCCTCGATCACGGCCAGTCAGTCGACTTCGAAACACACCGGATTCTCTGTGGTGCGGGTCTCTACGGTCTCGAAAATGTTGCCCAGCTTGAGAAGCTCCCCGAGGGTGGTGCTACGCTAATTGCCTTGCCGATGAAAATCGGGGGCGGAACTGGTGGACCGACTCGGATCATCGCCATACTTCCCTGACAAGAGACTTCGATGAATCGTCAGTATCATGTGGTGGTGGTAGGAGGAGGGGCCTTTGGCGGTTGGACTGCACTAAGACTCCTCCGTGGTGGGGCAGCGGTGACGTTAGTGGATCTATGGGGAGCAGGAAACGTTAGATCCAGCTCCAGCGGTTCTACACGAGTCCTCCGGCTTGCCTATCCAAGGAAAGAGTTCCTGGAGATCGCTCGCAAGGCCAAGCAGCATTGGCTCGAATTCGAACAAGAAACGGGTCGACATTTATTCGAAGAAACAGGCCTGCTTTGGTTGACGAGCCAATTCGGTGCGCTTGAGACAACAATTTTGGCAAACTATGACGAAGCGGGAGTCCCTTACCGCCGTCTTGATTCCCACGACCTCCGGACCGAATACCCAGAGATTCGGACCGACGATTTAGAGGGGGCTTTCTTCGAGCCAGGTGCCGGCTTTCTTCATGCACTCGAAGCGACCCGGCTTGTCGCCGCCCAAGTAGAGATTGAAGGTGGTACAGTACAGGAAGCTCGGGCGAGATTGGGTCCGATTGATCAAGGAAAGCTCAAGGGTTTGGAGTTGGGAGACGGCGGTAAGCTTGAAGCGGATGCTTTTGTGATCGCAGCCGGTCCCTGGTTGCCCCAACTCTTTCCTGAATTACTGGGAACAAGGCTGCACGTCAGTCGACAAGAGACCTTCACCTTTGGGATCGGGTCGTCCGAATCTCAGTTCTATCCCACGAAGATGCCAGTCTGGGCCTATCGCGGTGAGCGGTTCTGGTATGGGATCCCCGGAAATGGGTCGGTTGGTGGCTTTAAGTTAGCAGATGACACACGGGGACCAAGCTTTGAGCCCACAACGGGAAACCGCCTGCCTTCATCGGGGGGAATCAGTCTAGCTCGCGACTTCCTAAATGATCGGTTCCCAAGTCTTACCGGTGCGCCGTTAATCGAGGGGAAGGTCTGTCAGTACACAGGTACCCCTGACGGCAGATTTCTCGGCGACCGCCACCCCGAAGCGGAGAATCTCTGGCTCGTCGGAGGGGGCTCAGGCCACGGCTTTAAGCATGGTCCAATCGTAGGTGATTATCTGAGAGGGTTGGTCCTAGGTGAGGTAGAACCAGGGGATAACCCGGCGTTCTGCACGATCGGTGATCTCATTGATATCCCCTGATCTGCGTACGATAGCTCTCACTTATCGGTCGCTGGTTCCGCGAACGACTCGAGCATCCGCTCCTGCATCTGCTCCGGAGTCAATTGTTCGATCTGAGTAGCGATCGACCAACGGTGCCCTTCCGGATCCTGAAACTTCGCAAAACGATCACCCCAAAACTGGTTGCTTGGTGCCATCAAACTCGTCGCACCTGCGGCAACTGCTTGGTCGTGAACTGCGTCCACATCTCCAACGTTCAAGTGGATCGTCACCGGGGTGCCGCCAATACCGAGAGGTCCGAGGATCCCAAAGTCTGGCCATTCGCCCGATAGGTAAATGGTCGCGTCTCCGATCTTCAGTTCTGCGTGCATCAATTCCCCCGTGCCTGGTGCTTCCATCCGGAAGACTTCGACGGCACCAAGGGCTGATCGATAAAAAGCGATCGCGGAGTCGGGGGCCTTCACCGTCAAGTAGGGAGTGATGGTCTGCTTGTTATTTGGGACCGGTTTAAGTTCCGCCGACATAGGATTCCAACCTCTTGGGGGATGGTTGTGATATTTTTACCATGCTAGTATTCACAAGAACACTAGTATGGTCGTTAAAGAGTATTTCAAGGATCGGCCATTCAGTCAACGTGTGTTCAGTAAAAAATAGCGGATAGACAATTTCCTGACTGAATCTATCCTCCGACCATGGATAGGTGATGCTGGGATCGAGTTGTTTAGAAGTCGCTCCTGTTCTCACGCTCTCAATTCTGTGATTCTTTGAGGCTCGATCGTTGATGGCGAGCGATGAACCGATTAGCCTGGCGCTGATTTAAGTCAGATCGAATGGCGTCTTTCCAGGTACTTCACCATGCGATTCACGATCCTTCTCGGTTGCGTCCTCGTGTTGCTCGGAAGCAACCAAGTCAGAGCGGTCGATCGACCGAACATTGTCTGGATCGTGGTGGAAGATATGTCGCCCCACTTCGGGGTTTATGGTGAGACAACGATCAAGACACCTCACGTTGATCAACTGGCAGCCGAGGGGGTTCGCTTCGAAAATGCGTTTGTGACCTGTCCCGTCTGCTCTCCGAGCCGTTCAGCGATGGTGACGGGGATGTACCAGACCTCGATCGGTGCCCAGAATCACCGGAGTGGACGAGGGACAAAAACGCTCGGACTCCCCGATGGCGTTTCATTCGTCCCGGAGCTCTTTCGCAAGGCGGGCTACTATGTCTCTAACGGGACCCTGCAAGGCCGCCCCGGGAAGACAGATTACAACTTCGAGGTGAGTCACGATCTTTATGACGGCGCCGACTGGTCGGGGCGTGCAGCCGGACAACCCTTCTTTGCACAGATCCAGCTCCAAGGAGGGAAGCTCCGACACCGAGAAATCTGGCCCGAACAGGCCAAGGCGGCACTAGGATCTCTCACCGACCCGTCGGTCGTTACCCTACCGCCTTATTACCCTCGCGACCCAGTCATACTGGAGGATTGGGCCCGATACTTGGACGCCGTCCGCTACACCGACCTTCAAGTCGGTCAAATCATCGATCGACTCCGTGATGAAAAGCTCTTCGATTCTACTTATGTTATTTTTATGACCGATCACGGAATTAGCCACGCTCGTGGAAAGCAGTTCCTTTACGAGGAAGGCATCAAGATTCCGTTCATCGTTCGAGGTCCTGGGTTGGAAACTCGGAGCGTCACGAATGAGTTAATTCTGCATATCGACATGGCAGCAACCTCACTGGGGTGGGCCGGAATCCCGATCCCCGAGTGGATGGAGGCGCGAGATCTTTTTGCTGATAACCATCGACCTCGTGAGTTTATCATCGCAGCCCGTGACCGTTGTGACGAAACCGTGGATCGCATCAGAGCCGTCCGTACAGCCGACTTCAAATACATCCGGAATGGTTATCCTCAGCGCCCTTACCTCCAACCTAATAACTATAAGGATCACAAAGAAATCTTGATCCGCCTTCGTGAACTGCATGCGGCCGGAAGCTTGAACGAAGCACAGAGTCTCCAGTTTGCCCAACAACGACCACGCGAAGAACTCTACAATCTCCTGGTCGATCCTTTCGAACTGAACAACATCGCGCGCGAGCCTGACTCGATCGGGGAGATGTTCGGACTCCGGAACACCCTCGACCGATGGGTAACCTCAAGTAGTGACCGCGGTCAAACACCGGAACCACCAAAAGTCTATCTCGATGAGATGGAAGCTTATCTCAACAGGATCCGACGTCGCGATCCCGGTCGGGTCGCCGAAGTCGAAGCCAATATTCAGTTGATGCTCAACTGGGCTGAGCAGGGACGTTGAGCACTCGTGTAATGGCAACCCCTTGCTCGGCGGGGAAAGCGTTTACTCTTGCGCTCCGATGTTGATCCTCTTGAGCTAGGCAACCAGAAAACAAAGCAGTCCTGATCCAAGTCGATCAGCAATAGAGCACTCTGTTAAGAATGCTATTCAATCGCGAGGATCACTCGGCAGCAGCATTGGCAGCGGTCTCAACGTCAAGGAGGCGGATCGTTCCGGGAGAGACCGGGATTGCAAGGGAATCACCGAGCAATGTCGGACCGCCGGCAGGGATGGTGGCGGTCTCGATACGTTGGATGATCGTGCCATCGGAAAGTGATCGATGGTGGAGGGTGCCGTCGATGGTCAGGAGCCAGAGATCGTTGCCTGTAATTTTCGGTCTTCCGGCGGCGGGAGCATCGTCGAGAGGAACCGTCCAAAGTCGCTGGCCACCGGGGCCATAAGCAATAATTGTCCCGGCGGCATCAAGGACGAGGACAATCCCCGTCTCAAGATCACCGGCCGGTCCCTGGGTGACCGGCGCATCAAGCTGAGCTGCACCCGCAGCACTAAGATCTCGAGCGGCGAGAATCCGGAGTCGAAGGTCTGCCGTCGCGACGATCAAGGTGTCACCGGTCGATGCCGGGGGCGAAACGGGCGGACTGTTGAGCTTGACTTCGGCGGAGACGACCAGCCGAGGGCGATCGGTGGTATCGAGGATCAGTCGGCGAATCGTGCCGTCCCGCTCAGCAAGCGCCACCGCATTTTCGTCCATCAGGACCGGATCAAGCCAGAGGATCGGGTCGTCTCGATCGAAGCTCGAAAGAAGTGGATCGGCTGCAGGAGCCCCCGTGATCGGATCGATCAAGTAAGCACGGCCGTCCACTGCCGGTACAAGCATCGCGTCGTTCCAGATCAAGGGGCTGGCGGCAAGCGGCGCCGGGAGGTCAACTTGAGTGAAACTCGTAGAATCGCTTGGGCGGACAAAGAGGTGGTCAGCATTGCGTGAGGGGACGATGACCGTTGCCCCAGGTATCTCGAATCGGTTCAGTCGACCAATTGGGAGCCGTCGCTCGCCGGGTTTCGGTAGCGATTGCGTGACAAAGCCGCCTTCAGCCAACTGATCGGTAGGGAGGATCAGACGATCACCCATTTCGGTCAGTGATTCCAGACTCTCTCCATCTGAACCCGGGAGTGGTTCGTCAGGCCAGGCTGCGCCTAGCACGGTCCTCCAGAGGACGCGTCCCCCTCTGGGTTCGATCCCCCAGAGCGACGCCCCTGAACCGGTCTCGGGTGCCTGAGTCAAGACAAGCAAGGGCTGGCTCATCTGGGGAGGACCAAGAACTTGGGGTGGAGCAATCGCGGGACCTGCCTGGGCAAGAGTCCAACGTTGTGAAAGAGTCCCCGCTTCCGCATTGAGTTCGTATCGTGCCGATCGTCCCGAATTCACCCAGAGTTCTCGGTCGGTCCGCGCTTGTCCGAAAGAAGGTCCGAGCCGATCTCCCTCGGCCTTTACTTCGGCGAGTTGTTTGAAGGGCTCGGCGACGTCATACGGCCCGACCGAGTACGCCACAATTGCGCCTCGATCAGCAACAGACCAAGCGATCTGCCCGGAGGCTTCCGGCGTATCCCAGGTCCAACCTTGGATCGGGACCCGCTGTCTGAGGGTGAGCTTTAAGCCCTCTTCATCGATCACAAATATCGACCACTGGCCAGCTTCGGGAAGATGGTTCTCTGGTAAGACAAAGTAGCGGTCGAGTCGCGCCGGCGGGCAAAGGATTGAGCCAGCAGGGTGTCCTGTGTACTGTACCGAAACACACTCCAATGGATCACGGGTCACGATAAAAACAACATCTTTGAAACCAGTGGTATAGAATCGTTCACCGAGAGGATCCGTAATTGGGGCTTGTGCAATCGGTTGTCCGAAATCGACCGCGGCTTGAAGGCGGCCCCGTATGAGATCGATCAGTAATAATCGACCTCCAGGAGTTGGTTGAGCGATCTGATTGCCGAGGATCAGGGGGCGGTCGCGGACGGGCTCGCCGAGCCCTTGACGCCAAAGAAGTCGACCGGTCCGGCCTTCGAGACGGATCAAGTCATCGTGGATCGCGTCAACGACTAAAACATCTCCCTGCGCTCCAGGAATCGCGATGGGTGAAAACGGGGAGTCGAGCCCCACTGGAACGTGCCAAAGAGGCGCTCCATTAGTGCCATCGAGTGCATAAGCATGCCCATCAGCAAGTGCGAAGACCACCGGGCTGTTGGGATCGGGTGGATCGTCTTGCGATCGAAGGACCAGCGACGTCGGGGGTCCGAGACGGTCAGCAACTGGCGTGGCCGAAGCCTCACGGGAAGTCAGATCGACGCTGACTTTCGATCTAATTAATTCATTCGCTTGATCGATGCGATCGAGGACCTCGGCATCGGTGGCGAGGTCCGCATAGCGAAGGACCAGAAGGTCGCGGGCATCGTACGTCGTCTCGGGGTCACCCGCACTGAGCGCACGATCCATATCGCTGAGTGCATCCGATCTAATCTGAGCCTTCACCACAGCGGCCCGAGCGGCTTCGAGACGCAACGGGAATCGGGCATTGGTTCGGATTGCTTCCGCATTATCACCAGCGATCTCGTCGTGAAGATTGACGGCGCGTTGAGCCAACGAGAGTGGTTCCGCTTCGGCAGTTCTGAGGGCATCAGCGGTCAAGCCTTCCGCGATTTCGAGAACGGTATCCGCAAGTTCATCCCGATACTTTTCAAAGCTTGGGTTGCTTGCGAAGGTCGAGGACATGGCAGCCGCCTCTTCTAAGGCGTTTGCATAAGCGGAATTTCCGGTCGTGAACCGCCGGATTCCTGCTAAGCCACTCATCACCCGGGCATCATTGACTGAAAGATGGGCAGGATACGATTCCAAGTAAGCATCGAACTGATCGATTGCGTCCTGATAGTTTCCCTCTCGAAATGCTTGCTCCGCGTTCGCGAAGGACCGCCCTGCGGCGATCTGACTGATAATACCAAAGAGCGCGAACCCCGCTCCGACGAGTAAAACGATCGCAAGGACAAGCCCAATGACAACAGGCGAGGAAACTACACGCTCTTCGCCAGGCGCTTGGTCTCGACCGACGATCACGGAAGTGATTCCACGACCGATCATCCCCGGGATCGCACCGAAAGAGAACTTGGGGGCATTTGCTGATCGATCGCGGCTTGTTCGACCTTGACCGCTCGGAGAACCACTACGGGACGGTGATTCCTGATCCGGATCGCTGGAACTTGTCGATTCTTGGACGAGACCACCGAAAGAGAGGGCTTGTTCAAGTTCGTCAAACGGAGTCTCAACCGAGGGCGGCGCGACCTCACCTCCGAATGCACCTGCGAGTCCTGCTGGTTTCCCGGTTTCCGGCCGGCCTTGCACCTTCGTTTTCTCAAAGTTGGCGGGACCATCATCAGGCGTAACGAAGAAGATCCGGTAACTTCCGAGTCGAAGCTCGGCGCCTTGTCGAAAGCTCGATGAGAGGACCTTCTTACCGTCGACTTCGATCGAGCGTCCCTCAGGTGTTGCCTCGACCTTATAGCGTCCGTTCCGCCAGCGGATCCGGCCGTGAATCGGCATGATGGAGGGGTCATTCAACAAGACGATGTCGCAACCAGGATCGGAGCCGATCAAGGTCTGTCGATCTTGTTGAATGGTGCGGTACTCGACGTGCCCTTCACTGTCATGGATTTCGAGAGTTGCCATACGAAGCTGTCTTTATCGAGGATGGAATTGGTGCCGAGCCGAGACGCAACAGGGGAGCGAGACTTAGGTCAATTGAGCGGCTGCTGGTCGATTACCTGAAAAGTGTAGCGATTCCCACCTTGGGGAATGACCTGAAATCGAGTGTAACGGATCTCTGAAGGTTGGAGACCCGCATGGGCTTGTTCGAGTTGGAGCAACTCTTGCTCAATCGGCCGGGGATAGAATTGAAAAATCGCACCCCGTGCTCCGACTTCAACTCCACCTTTTCTGAGGAGTTGGATATCTTCAGCCTGCCTACCTCCTCCCTGCCAGAGGAAGTAAAGACGGTCATCATTTCCTTGTCCTGTCGAACGGACAGTTGGTCGGGCCTGTGAGAAGTTAGCGACGTAATACAAGGTACCATCACGGACCGTCCCCATCTCGACCCCAAAAAAGTCGAGCTGGCGGGCATACTCATCGAGTGTCTGCCCTTGCGCGTAGAGAATACTCCAGCGTTCTTCCCGTGGTATCGACCCGTCACCCCCACCGAACCCATAGGCAACCGCACCGGTCCCAAGCTTGCTGGAGCGGATCCCTGTGGCGATTGTCTCCCCGTCAAGCATCTCCTCCGCGAGGTCCGCGAATTCGACTTCCGTAATCGCCTCTAACATCGCAGATGGATTCATCTGTAATGACGGTTCCTCGAAGTCAGAGGCATCAAGAATGTTATTGGAAGCCAGGACATCTGCGGCGGCGTCTGGAATATCGATCTTTTCGCTAGAGTCCCGTTCTCCTTCGGGACGTCCTCCCCCTGTCCCAACTTCAATGATCCGGATTGGTGCTTCCTCGGGTTCCGCCTCGGCGATGTTCACCAAGTAGACCAAACCAAGGAGGGTCACGATCGCTGCGGTGCCGATGATCGCAGCCATCAGTCCCGAAGTAACGCGGTCGTAATTCGATTCATCCCGAATCGCCGCTTCAAGCGCCGACGTCTGAAGGACCGAAGACTCGGTACTTAGTTCCGATTCCGACAGGGATCCGAAGGCGGAAGGTGGTGTGCTGATGGTCATCGTTCTGCTTCAAGACCTCGATTGATTCGATGCCAGTCAGTCGATCCAAAGCCGTTGCGGAGAGCAAACAGCCGGTCGGGTTACCGACCCCGAGTTGATCGGTTAGAGATCTGATCGGCGAGTTCCGGCGGTCGGACCGACTCGTACCAATCACGCCATTGTCGTGCTGCGTCTCGTTTCTCCTCCCGAGAGGCGCCGCGGGGTGGCCCAAAGCCTTCAATCTTTCGGCTTAGGAGTCGGAGTCCGTATCGGGCGACACCCACGACATCGTCGCTTCGGTCCTCGAGTGCATTGATTAGATCGGGTGCCACTGAGAGATCACCCGCACGAGCGAGTGCCCACGCGGCAGTCTGTCGCTGCGCCGGAGTCCCACTCTCAAGCAAGATCTGAAACCGTTCAATGTAGGGTTGGAAGACCTCGGCCCCATCTTTTTGATATTGCTCAATGAGACCAGCGAGTGCGGCTTCAGGATCGGCCGCGCGAGGGTCTTCGATGGAGGCGAGCATCTCTTCAATGGCGCCATTCATGGGGCGGACCACCACCCGGCCTTGTGCGACGGTCAGATTGTTCAGGTTTTCTGGGAGACCTCGGCCTCCCAGCAAGGTCCCAGCCCCAAGCCGATCAACCTCCACACGCTCGAGAGTTTTCTTCGTCGCTCGGGTCAGGAAGAGAATCGCCCACGAAGTATTCGGGATCGCTTCATAATCGTCACGCCACTGACCGCGCGACTGCTGCGTCGTGGTGATGTATTGGGCTCCGGTGGAGAACCAATTGATTCCACCAAACGTTTCCGTATCGGCGAGGGCTCCAACACGTTCACAACCATAGAGACCATAATAGGTCGATGGTCCAAAGGCTGCATTGTTAGCCGGTCGGTAGTTACTCCCGAGCCAACCGAGTCCGCGGTCGATTGCACTCTGGATCCGACCGTCGGGTATCCGGACCCGATACTCCTCTTCCTCTTGGACCGCGACGAGTGGGGTTAAGAGTGGGCTGAGTTCTTTTTTCTTCTCCACGGATCTCCGGTAGGGTGCGAGTTGTCGCTGGCAGATCAGCAAGCTTCCCACACCCGCCGCCGTCATCGAAACGGTGTTCTCAGTCGATTTGTCCGGATGGTAATTCCAACCACCACCTCGTTGAACCCGTAAGAACCACTGTGCGGCACGCTCCCAGACCGGAGGCGGTATCTTAATCTCAGCATTTGCCGCCTCCCAGAGTCCGAGTAACGCATACTGAGAGATCGAACAATCGCCAGTGTCACCGGAGCGATCAGGATAATCCCAGGCCCCGTTTGATTTCTGCTCAGCGATCAAGTAGCTCGCAACTCCTTGGATCTGAGGCTTAAACCGCTCGGGATCGAGGGTCGCGAGGAACATGATGGTAACACCAGCCTCATAAATCCGCCCTCCACGATTTCGTTCTGGGATATATCCGGTTCCATCACCCACTTGACCTAAGACATTCTGGGTGATCGCGGCAACCCCGGGATCATTCGCACCGAGGCCTGCCTTTAAAAGTGCGAGGCCAGCCAGTGCCGCCCCGCCGGGCCGTGTCCCCGGACCACTCGATTTGAGAAAGTCAACACCCCGTTGGATGCTTCCCCCAAATCCTTGACCATTTCCCTCCGCTGCAAGGAGAGTGAGGAGAAGGGTTGTGGCGAGGGGAACGATCGACCAGTTCCGCAAATTAAGAGGTCGTGACTTGATCACAATGATCGCCTTCAGCTTGAGGTTCCGCCGCTTCTTCGGACATCTTAAAGGCTGACTTGAAGGTCGGGAAGATCCTCTCCTGAAACCTCGGAGTTCTCAGGGACAGTGCGATTCGCTCTGTCGATCGACCTCGGAGAGTTTATTGGGGATCGATGATTGGTCTCACCTCAAAGCGACGGACAAAGAGTTCAGCGCCTTCAGATTGCAGCAAGATCTTCCCCCGGGTCAGGCTTGAATCGGTTCCGGCATTGACCAGCAACCCATTTAGGATGTTGGTGATCCGGTCTCCCTGGCAAAGGACTTCCATCCGATTCCACTCGCCCACCGGCTTCTCTACATCGTTTGGCCCTCGGAACCCGAGTTCGTCACGCCAACCTGGATCACGCCCCCACCAATTGAAGCGGCCCTGG
The DNA here is from genome assembly GCA_964510225.1 of uncultured Isosphaeraceae bacterium. Classification (GTDB taxonomy): domain Bacteria; phylum Planctomycetota; class Planctomycetia; order Isosphaerales; family Isosphaeraceae; genus CAZEAN01. The sequence goes on along the minus strand of CAZEAN010000025.1, from coordinate 1,228 downwards.
GTACGCGTCACCGGGATCCCATCAATCGGGTCGAAGTAGTATTGACCATCCGATTTCTTAGTTACTTGCGCCGTTAACTGAGGCATTCCTTCGCCGCGGACGATGATGAAATCTCCTGACCCACCTTCAATGAGTTGGCATTCCTGTGACTGGAGCCATGCGCCATTCGCGGCACCATCCGGACCCACGCCGTGAAGGAGAATCCCCGAATCCCTCGTCCTTGCTTTACGGGGACTGAAGGTCTCGTCCCCCCACTTCCATTCCACAGTGAGGAGGTAGTTTTCGAACGATTCGTTCGTGATCAAGCCACCAAATTCTGCGCCCGATATTCGGATCATCCTGTTCTCAACCCGGAAGACACTCTCTGGGTCGTCATACTTGTGTTCACGCAAATAAGTGTAAAAACCATCGAGGTTTTGGCCATTAAACTCAAAGAGTGGATCTCCGGTCGTTACTTCTGGAATTTTTTTGGCGAAATCGGGGGGACCATCAACCGAAGGACTTGGACCGGGGATAAGTCCGAAGAGTCCCCACAATCCCGCAACGCAGAACACGGAACAACTGGTAAGCATCCCTGGGATCCTCTTTAAGGGCGATGACGATGGATTTCAGCACCGAGCTCACGGCAGAGGTCTTCAATCGTCTTGAAATGCTCAACACGATCGCAGGGGATCGAGAGTAACAGCCCCTGCCCTCCTTGAATCTGCTCGGGGGGAGTTACTCCGAGCTGATTCGCTGGGACACCAAGACTCACGAGGAGTTGGATCGCGAGGTTGCCTTGAGCGGCATTCCGAAAATAGGCGGTAAGTCGATGAACCGGAGTTGGCGTCGTAGCGGGGTCGGGAAGCGCTCCCGGTCGGATCGAAGTCGGTTGCACGTGATGAAACTCGCTATTCGAGATGTTCTGTCCCTTACAATCGAAGTTGCGGATCATTCAGGCTGAGGGACTCATTCGCGATACCGGATCGATCGAATATTCCGGGCGATATCGACGAGTAGAAAGATCGGCGCTGCAAGGAACATCCCTCCAAGAGCGACAATTGTGCCTGCGACGATCCCTCCAATCGCGCCTCCAATCGCTCCGAGCACCCCCCCCTCAACAAAGAAACCGACAATCAGCCCCGATTCTGCGATCAGGAGACCAATCAGGACACCGCCCCACAAGTACAGATGACCATAGGTATCATTGAAGCGATAGTACCAAGGCTCACTAGTGATCCCTGACTCG
>CAZEAN010000024.1:0-57955 GCA_964510225.1 uncultured Isosphaeraceae bacterium | reverse complement strand
AATCGCCCCCGATGATCGCGTCTTAGACCTGATGGATGCAATGGCGAATCGAGACTTGGGAAAAACCCTCTCGATCCTTGATCAGGCGATCGCCTCCGGGGCTCAACCAAACGATCTCTTGAATTCGGTAATCGGGTTCCTCCGCGATGTCATGGTCCGAGCGACCTCCGCGAACGCACCGATGCTCTCTGCTCTCGGGGGACAGCTGGAACGCATTGACGGGCTCGCTGAGAAGTGGTCGATCGAGGCCCTCCTCGCAGCACAACAAATACTCGATCAGACCCGAGGCCGACTCCGAGGGAACTCAATGCCTCGGATTCTGATCGAAGTCGGGTTCTGCCGGGTCGCTCTCCTGGAATCGATGAGCGACTTGGGCGCTCTCATCCAACAGCTCAGCAAGATGGAAGCTCAACCGGCTTCCGCCAACAAGCATCGTGACGCAGCAGCATCGTTGCCTCAAAAAAAAAAGGACGCTGAATCCCAGCCGCGGTTGCAACCGCATAAGGAACCAGATCGAGAGCCGCTACCGAGAAGGAGACTGGAACGGATCGAGAACGGCCCTGTGGTGGAGCCGAATGGAAGCCCCGCTGTTGCCTCCATCCCGAACGAAGCCGATCAGGATCCACTCCTCAAAGTGAAGAAAGCTTGGCGCGAACTCAATAAAGGGGCCGCTGCGTTCAAGATCCCCGTCACACTCTCAAAATTAGAGCCGACTGAAGTTCCGGAGCCAGGTGTTATTGTCATCCATGTTCCATCCTCCTATACATTTATTGCGAATACCTGTGAACAGCCACAGAATCGGGCTCGGATCGAAGCGTCGCTTGCAGACCTTATGGGTCATTCGATTAAACTCATTTTTGACCGGGAGATCGTAAACGAACAGCCACGAACCAACCCGCCTCGGCAAAACCTCCTCAACGATCAAGTTACAAAAGAACCCCTCGCAAAAGCGATTATTGAACGATTCGACGCTCAACTCAGACACGTAGAACCCGAGCTCGGGGAAGAATCCAAGTCCGATCAACTTGGAAAAGAGTAAGCTGCTCTTAGAGTGGTCGGTCAATTTCTGAGGACCAGCTCGATCCTGATCGGCGAAACTGCTGCTGGACATCAACAAGTCTAATCCAACCATCAGAGGTCAATCGTGTTCGGTAATCTGGGAAATCTCGCCGACTTGATGAAAAATGCGGGCAAGATCAAGGAACAGATGGAGCAAGCCGCTGAACGTCTCGGCGAAGTCCAGACCGAAGGGGTTGCCGGTGGCGGTGCGGTCAAGTCGGTCGTCAACGGAAGACTCGAACTGATCAGTGTCCGGTTCGATCCGAACTTAGTCGACCGCAACGATCTCGAACTTCTTGAAGATCTCACAGTCGCTGCCGTCAACCAGGCGCTGTCCAAGGCGCGTGAGGAAGCGGCAAAGGCGGTTACCGGCAATCTCCCCGCCGCTTTTGGTGGCCTCTCGGGGATGTTTCCCGGCGGAGTGCCATCAACAGATGGTCCGGGTACGGACGTACCAGTCCGTTGAGCGACCAGCGGAGCACGGAGGCGAAGAGTCCCCGTGTCGAATCGCCTGTAGAACGTCTGGTCCGTGCACTCGGCCAGTTACCGGGGATCGGTCCCAAAAGTGCCGATCGACTTGCCCACCATTTACTTCGATCGCCTCCGGAAGAGGCGCTCGAACTCTCCGATGCAATTCGTGCTGCTAAGGAATTAATCAAGCACTGTGAAGTATGCTTTCATTTGACTGACGTCGGGCAGTCACGGTGTCCGATCTGTCTCGATCCTGGCCGTGATCGGTCAATTATCTGTGTCGTAGAACAGTCACGTGATCTCATGATGATCGAGCAGGCGGCGTCCTACCGAGGTGTCTATCATGTACTCCTCGGTCGTCTCGCACCACTTCAAGGAATCCTCGAAGATCAACTGACTCTGGAGGCACTCGAAGCCCGGGTGGCCTCCTCCGAGGTTACTGAAGTCATCCTTGCTACCAACCCGACTCTTGAAGGTGACGCGACTGCACACCTTGTTGCGGAACGTTTGGCTCCAATCAAGCGATCGGTCACTCGACTCGCTCGGGGCCTTGCGTCGGGGGGATCCTTGGAATTCTCGAATAAAGAAATGCTCGTTGATGCGATCCGAGGCCGACAGCCTTTCTAGCGCTCCCGCGTTCCCGGTGTAGTTCATCAGCGGCTCTACTCTTTGGCCGTTTTCTTTCGATTCCGGCTTTGTCGAGACTCCGCTCTGAGTTCGGTTGCCATCCCTTCGTCACCCTGGTCTTTCATCCAAGCTAAGAGTCGCCCTTCGAGCTCGTTGACTATCGATTTAAGTTCAGGGTCGTCAGCAATATTCTTCATGTTGTAAGGATCGGCATCGACGTCAAATAGCTCGAGGGCGGGTCGTCTGGCGTAGCGCTCGATTAAAATTGCAGCTTCTGGATCCGAACGCGCTCTTTCAATCATGGACGCATAAAGTGCGCTGTGGGTGAGAGCGTTTGTAAACTCTACGTCAGGGTTGAGGTTCAAAATAAATCGATAGCGGTCGGAGCGAATCGATCGAATTGGATATGCGTCGCTTCCGTGATTGATTCCCCGAGTAGTCATCAGGCTGTAGGCAAATTCTTTGTGCTGGTCCGCTTGGCCGCGGAGAACCGGTAGAAAGCTCGAACCATCCCAGCGAGGGTCAGCGATTCCGCCTGCAGCTTCGACAAACGTTGGCAAAATATCGACATATTCGACCATAGCTTCAATCGTAACACCGGGTTCAATCTCTCCAGGCCAGCGGACGACCATAGCCGATTGCAAGCCGTTGTCGTAGCAGGTCCATTTTGCGAACGGAAAGCTGTTCCCTTGTTCGGAGACGACCATCACCATCGTCTCCTTCTTGAGGTCGTACTTTTCCAGCAACCTGAGAATCTGACCGACTTGATCATCGTAATAGGTGATCTCTGCGAGATATCGAGACCAAGCGTCGCGGACCTGGGGCGTGTCGATGATGTAGGGGGGAAGCCTCACTTCACCTGGAGGATAGCGCGAAGCATCGCCCTTGTCCCAAGGGCGGTGCGGCTCGTTCGAACAGGCAAACAGACAGAATGGGGTATCCGACTCGGTCGATTCACGGATCAAAGCATCGATCTCTTCCAGATCTGGATTGTTTTCATCATCCGAGTACTCGAAAGGAAAGACTGACCTCGGTCCGATATGCCGCTTTCCAGAAAGGGCCACTCGATAACCAAGTGGTCGAAGGAATTGAACAACACTCTTAACCCCATCGTTGGCAAAGGTGTGATTCGGATACGCGCCTGACCTGACTGGATAGAGACCCGTGTAAATGTTGTGCCGTGTCGGCGAGCACATCGGAGCGGCTTGGAAGCAGTTGGCGAACCTCATTCCCTCGGTTGCGAGGGCGTCGATGTTCGGCGTCTCTGCCTCTCCGCCGTAGCAACCGATGTCGCGAAAGGTACAGTCATCCGCCATGATGAAGACGAAATTCGGTCTTGTGTCGGTCGCATTGAGGGTGCTTGCCATTCCGAGGAGAATGAGCGAACCAACAAGAACTCGATCCATGAGGTCGGACTCCGCATTGATATGGGTCTGAGATCAAATTCCGTCTCCTCGCTCACAATCGGGGGGAGCGTTATCATCAGACAACGAGAGTCCGAAATCTACCCTCCGGTCCACTTCCCGGCAAAGCACCTCGTGATGAGATCATCCATACGAACAACCCTCGCTTTCGTTGCCATTGTTTCACTCGGGTCTGCCGTCGAAGGTTCCTCGAGGCCGAATATCGTGATCATCCTGGTCGACGATATGGGCTACGGCGATCCCGGTTGTTTCAACCAGGAATCGAAGATCCCGACACCGGAGATCGACTCACTCGCCCGTGATGGAATCCGGTTTACAGACGCACACGCATCGGGTCCGTTGTGCCACATGTCGCGCTACGGTTTATTGACGGGACGCTATCCCTTCCGAACTGACGTCAGTGTTTGGCCCAGGAAGCCGCTAATCGAACCAGGGCAGTTGACAATCGCCTCGCTCGCGAAATCCGCTGGCTACCAAACTGCGATGGTCGGCAAATGGCACCTTGGCTTTCTCGAAGAGGGTTACGATCAACCGCTCCCGGGAGGGCCGATCGACCGAGGCTTCGAGAGCTATTTCGGAATCCGGGCATCCACTGACATTCCACCCTACTTCTATATCCGAGGCGATCGAGCAGTCGAGCCACCCTCGGCAACGATTGAAGCGAATCGAAGTGAGGATTGGTCACCGATCCAAGGTGCCTTTTGGCGAGCTGGAGGCATCGCGCCCAGCTTGAAGCTCGATGGTGTCCTCCCCTGCTTCACCGACGAGGCAATCCAACTCATCGACGCACACGGTACTGACACCGATCGACCACTCATGCTCTACTTAGCATACCCGGCGCCGCATACCCCTTGGCTTCCTTCAGACTCGTTTCGAGGGACCAGTGGAGCTGGGTTGTACGGTGACTTTCTGGGGATGGTTGATCATGAGGTCGGCCGCGTCCTGCGGGCACTTAAAGCAAATGGGATGGAGGAAAACACGCTCCTTTTATTTACTTCCGATAACGGACCGGTTTGGTACGACACCGATGTCGAGCGCTTCGGTCACGATTCCGCAGGAGGGCTCCGAGGGATGAAGGCAGACGCATGGGAAGCCGGTCACCGAATGCCCTTCATCGTCCGATGGCCCAATCAGGTGGAGCCAGGAGCGACAAGTGACCAGCTTCTCTGCTTCACCGACCTCCTGGCGACCTTCGCGGAACTCCTGGAAATCCCACTCCCGAGCGAGGCGGGCCCGGATAGTTTCAGCTTCCTCCCTGCCTTGACAGGTGGACCACCGGCTCTGACGTCTGTCCGGACTCAATTCGTGATGCGTGCCGGGAGTGCCTCCTCGATGACGATCAGATCAGGACCTTGGAAACTCATTACCGGGCTCGGTTCTGGAGGCTTCTCTAAGCCCAGACAGGTGAATCCCGGTCCAGCTGATCCCTCGGGTCAACTCTACAACCTCGAATCTGATCGTGGAGAAACAACCAATCTCTACTTGAAGGAAACTGCGGTCGTTGAGCGCCTGACCCAAGAACTTGAGGAGATCCAGACCCGCGACCGCCACCGTGAACTCTAAAACTGTCCTCACCAAAGGATGATCAACTCCCAATCAGTCAATCCTTCGTTGACCGATCTTCGTTTTTTAACAACCAAGTTATTCTCAACCGTGAGAACAGACAGGAGTACGTCGAATGCATCGAAATCAATGGGTTTGGCAATCAATTGTACTATCAGCAATTACTTTAGTTATTCCAGTCATATGCAACGATATCTCCGGTTTTGGGCAGGCTCACGCGAAGGAAGAACGGGACGTTGTCATTGAATCAACCGAGGAGGCAGTTGGATCGGAGTCGAGCACCTCTGATCTCCAAACGTTCAACTGGGTTGAGGAAGAGGGGGCCGACGTACTGAACTTCGGCACTCGTCCAGTTTTGCGTTATATCCGTCCGACGCTCGACAACTCGTCGCCAGAAGCCCGCGAACAAACGTATAAACCCTTCCACCATCTGTATGCACCTGACGGTCGGCAAGTCACCAAGGGTCCGGGCGGACGGTTTACTCATCACCGCGGCTTCTTCTTCGGGTTCAATCGGATCACCTACGGCGACGGCAAGAAAGCAGACGTCTGGCATTGTCGGGGGAACGCCTTCCAATCGCACGAGGGGACGATCTCACAAGAAGGAGGTCCGGACCTCGGACATCACACAGTCCGAATTGACTGGCATGGTGAGGAAGGCGAAGTCTTTGCCGAGGAAACCCGCAAACTGACGGCAACGGTGACCCCCGAATCTCAGATCTATGACTTCCATGCGATCGTCAAAACGACCGGGGGCCCAGTAATGTTGGACGGCGATCCACAGCATGCCGGAGTCCAATTCCGCGCCGATAATCAAGTCGCGGACACAACCGCGTCCCAGACGATCTACATCCGTCCAGATGGACCAGGGAAGCCCGGTGCAACTCGAAACTGGGAACCGAAGACCGGCAAAGGGCCCATTGACCTTCCTTGGAATGCGATGAGCTTCGTTCTTGATGGAACCCGTTACACCGCGATTCTCCTAGACCACCCATCGAATCCTAAGCCCGCCCGCCACAGCGAACGTGACTACGGACGGTTTGGTTCCTACTTCGAGTACAACATCACTGAAGACCAGCCACTTGAGGTCCGCTACCGACTCATCGTTAAAGTCGGCACAGTGACGGTCGAAGAGGTAATGGCTTACGACAAGGTCTTCGACGCACTCCCGCTCTCTGAATAATCCAATTCTGAATCATTACCCAATCTTGCATTGTTGCCTCCGAGTGTCGTTCGATCATTTGACTGGCACCGGAGGAACAATCTGGTTTAACCACGTAAATCAACTGCTTTTTCGCAATTACTCAAAAGAAAACAAGCTTAACTTATGAGCTGCGTGCTTGTCTTGATTGGGACCGATCGATCGAGTTCGAGCTTCTGAATGGCTAACCTCAAGGTAATATTCGAGGACCATCTCCCATGTCAAAGCTGCCGATTGCGCGTGTCGTATTGTACAAACACGGTGTTGGCTATTTCGAGCGACGGGGGTCGGTCGATGGTGACACGGCACTCTCATTGACATTTAAGCAGTCTGAAGTCAGCGACGTCCTCAAGTCGTTGGTCGTACTGGATCGGGGCGGCGGCCATATCGCGTCTGTGTCCTACGACTCGACGAAACCGCTGAATCAACTGCTTTCGGAAGTCGCGATTTCGATTCCGGACGAGGAAAGCCTACTCGGCCTTCTCCCACAGCTCAAAGGAGGGGCAGTCGAGGTGAAGCCTCCGGGTGGAGCATCGGTCGTTGGAATGCTCCTCGGTGTCGATCGCGTTCGTCGGCTCGTTTCTGAAACCGTAGTGAATGAACCAATTCTCTCGATCCTCACTGACGACGGTCACATCCAGTCATTCCACTTAAACGAACTTAATTCGTTGCGGATACTCGACGAGGCTGTCCGTCGCGACTTGGATTACGTCCTTCGATCTCAGCTCTCGGCGATGAAGCAAGACGCCCGTGGCTTCACGATGTTCGCCAAGGGTGAAGGAAACCGTGAGCTCTTGGTGGGCTACAACATCGCTGCGCCGGTCTGGAAGGCGACGTACCGGATGTTAATTCATCCCGAGAACGAGCCGCCTCCGTCGATCCAAGGTTGGGCCGTGGTCGATAACACGCAGGATGAGGACTGGAACGAAGTTGAGCTTACCTTAATCGCCGGTCTCCCTGTTTCATTCACTCACGACCTTTACACCCCGAGGGCGATCTATCGACCTGAGGTAACGGTCAACGAGACCACGGGCGTTGTGCCCCCCCAAGTTGAGGAAGGGATGACGCTTGATATGGCTCCTCCTCCAAGTACATACGGAGACTCGGACTTCGTCGCTGAGCCTGTTGGTTTGGCATTCGGCGAGTCATCCGGAAGTTATGGCGATGATGATGCCTGTTCCAGCGCATTCACAAAATCTTATGCCAATATGGAGAAAGGTGGGATCGTTTCCAGGCGGGAGTCTAGACGCTATCGTGCTGCGAGCCCAGAAACCGCAGCATCCGCCCCAGCGAAGGTGCTCGACCGCAAGCTCGGAGATTTCTTTGCTTACGAAATCGAACACCCCGTGACAATTCAGCGCAACCAGTCGGCCTTGGTGCCGATTCTCTTTCGCGAGTTCAAAGGAGGCACCGCCCTGCTCTACAACCCGGATACCCGGAAATCAAACCCAATGCGCTGCGTTGAGTTTGAGAACACCACCGGACTAACGCTCGAAGGTGGCCCGGTAACCGTTTTCGAGTCGGGTGATTATGTCGGTGAGGCGATGTTGGAAACTCTCAAACCCGACGAACACCGTTTGGTTCCCTTTGCTGTCGAGCTTGGCGTCTCCGTTCTCGATAAACTCAACAACAAACAAGAACCCGTAAGTCAAGTCATTGTCAGAGATGGTGTCATGACTTTAATTTCGGCGCGACATGTCGATGAGTCTTACGTCTTCAAGAATAAGGGCGCTACGACGTACAAGGTTTACTTTGATCATCCTCGGTCGTCTGACGACGGTAAGCTCATTGAGACTCAAGAACCTGTAGAAATCACCCCTAATTACCGGAGGTTCCGCTTCAATCTAGGTCCGAATGAAACGCAAGTCTTTAGTATTCGGCTTCGAAAAGAATTGAAGCGCGAAGTGCAACTGAAGACTGTGGGAAGTGAAGAAATCTTCGGTTACATCGAGAAGGGATATTTCAGTGAGATCGCAGTGCAGTCGTTGCGACAGTTGATCAAAGTCAATGATGAAGTGGAGGAAACGCTCCGCTCCATTGATAGAATCCAAGTTCAACTAAAGCAGATCAAAACGAATCAAGAACGAATCCGGGAGAACCTTCAAGCACTCACGGACCGAGCCTCTGAAAAGAACCTCCGCGAGCGCTACGTTAAGTCCCTTGTGGTCCAGGAGGATGAATTCGAAAAGCTCACGGAGGAGCATGAAATTCAAACCACAGTGCTAGACCGAACCCGATCGCAATTGAGCGCGTTGCTCTCAAAGTTCCAATATGATGCCGCTGTTAAATCATTATAAGAAGTCAATCTCTTGAAGCGGATGAGCCTGGCACCCGAACGATGAGCGCCTCCAAGGGCCTAGTTTCTTGTCTCGGAGGCTCATTTGCTGTTGCTATGATGATTGACAAAGGTGAGCAGCGTCTGGATTCGGGGCCTTCAATCCGTCATCGCTCCGGATCAATGAATCGTCAAGCCAGCGTCATCCGGGTCTTCAATGGCGTCAGAAATCTCGCGGTTTTTTTCTCGGGCGAGCCAGTTCTCGGCTTCCAACCGGAGAAGGCGCGACCTTAAGTATTCCAGCTCGGGAATCTGCCGGGACGCCACTAATCGAACGAGTCGGGCTTCCCAACTCTTCATCCGGGTCAGGTGAGTCTGAAACGCTTCCAAAGTTTCAGACGTAGCTGAGTGGTCGTTCGTCAGGTAGACCTCAGGATCGGTCGTCCGTCCTTTTCCCTCTGGGACCACAAGGAAGAGTTTAGCCCCAAGGATCTGTCGAGAATAGAAGTAAGTTAAATTCGCATTTGCATAGCCACGTTGGCCCCGTGCTGCTGCCTCGTCGATAATCTCAAGGGCACGCTCCCCATCCTTAAGTTGCTCCTGAACAAGCTGCTCAGGAGAAGCGGAATCGATCTCCTCTTGGCTGCCCTAGATCTCCAGGAGCTGATCGTTTGGTACTTGGGGTGATGTCTTTCTCCCGAATTCGAGCCCGATGAAAAGGAGACCGACTCCAAGGATGATTCCAAGGAGAAATGCGCCAGCTAGTTCACCTCGTCGCGACTTGCTTTGAAACATCGATCCGCTCCTTTGATTACCGGTGGAAGGTTTACAATTGCTCGGAACGATCAAGAATTCAAGAATCTTTCCCTCAATTGGCATGATAACCGCTAATGGATCAGACTTCCGGCATCTACTCCGAAGTGCTTGATTTGGTTCAATCAGAAATGGCACGAGATTCACTTCATCGATTTTCCAGAGGGTCGCACGAAGACCTGTCGGATCATGCCCGCTACATCGAAGAGCTTGTTGACTCTCTATCCTGCCTAACCACGTCCGATGAATCTCGAAGTTTGCTCCTCGACTGAGAAAGAGCGTGGTCGTTGTATCAGAAATAATCACATAATTTACATATATTATTTTTTATCAAACGTTATGAATCATCATTCGAAGGCACTTGAAGGGCTCGGGTGGGCGTACACTCTCTCCGCGATTAGAATGATCTGGCGTCTAGTTTCAAGACCTTCCAGTTTTCGCCGCGTGTGAGCCCACCGATGTCCACGGATTCGAGCTTAGATCGTGCAATTAGGGTTCACCAACTCCGAAAAGTTTATCAGGGACGTACAGGGCCAGTGATCGCGGTCGACGGGCTTGATCTCGAAGTCTTCGTCGGCGAATGCTTCGGTTTGCTCGGGCCCAATGGCGCCGGGAAGACCACGACAATTGAAATCCTTGAGGGCCTCAACAAACCAACTGAGGGTGATGTTGAGGTTCTTGGAAGGCGTTGGAATGAGGACGAAACGGAGATCCGCGAACGGATCGGCGTGACTCTCCAAGAAACTCGCTTTCCCGATAAGATGACCGTTGTCGAGCTACTCCAAATGTTTCGGAGCTTCTACCGATCAGGCTCCGAAATCGATGGAGCGTTAGAATCAGTCGCGCTGGAATCGAAGGCAAACGTCTACGTTGAAACTCTCTCTGGAGGACAGCAACGCCGGCTCGCAGTAGCCTTGGCACTCGTTGGGGAACCGGAACTTCTCTTTCTCGATGAACCAACGACTGGACTCGATCCGCAAGCTCGACGACAGCTCTGGGAGGTGATCCGAAACCTCCAACGTCAAGGCCGGACAACTGTCCTTACGACACACTACATGGATGAAGCTGAGCGACTCTGTGATCGGATCGCGATTATCGATCATGGTAAGGTAATTGCACTCGGAACGCCGCAAGAACTCGTTCAACGGATTGGGGCCGAGCATCTCATTGAATTCAGTCTCGGCGGCGATTCCAAGCTGTCCGACACTGGGATGTTTCGCGATCTTCCTAGCGTTCATGAGGTCAAACTTGAAGGTGATGGGTTCGTCTTAGTCGCTTCCGAGCCTCATCAAGCAATTCCCTCGCTACTGAATCGACTTGATGCTGAGCAACTCCCCTTGCTTCGACTCACGACACGCCGGGTGAGTCTTGAGGATGTCTTTGTTGCACTCACCGGCCGACATCTTCGGGATGATGATCAACCAGACAACCAAGATTACGCTGGAACGCGATCAGGGAGGCGGAGTCGTCGACGCTCCACCAGTCCAAGTGTCTCGTAACCAGCAATTGGTAATCTCGCGCTACTTCGTTTAAGCGATCGATCTATCAATTCGATGATCCTGAATTCAAGAAACCCTGAGTTAGGCAAACGATGGTATCGACCTCGTCACTCTGGCATCTTTATTTGGCACGACTCCGCGAGTTCTACCGGCAACCGGCGAGAATCTTCTGGGTCTACGGATTCCCGATCACCCTCGCACTGGTCCTCGGGCTCGCCTTTAATTCACGAGAATTACAACCAATCGTTGTTGATCTCATTGAAACTGAAGGTGCGGATGAAGTTCTTGCAACCCTTGAGTCCGAAATGGGGTCGGCAGATTCAGAAAATGCGACGCCAAGACGACCTCTGATCAAGATCGAAAAGAAAACGCCTTCCGAAGCAGACCTTGACCTCCTCCGGGGAAGAGTCCCTCTGGTGGTCGTTCCAGAGGAGAATGGTCAACTACTTTACCGATTTGATCCCACCCGACCCGAGGCGATCGCGGCACGTGACGCCTTCAATAACACCTACCAGCGCGCTCTCGGTCGCGATGATATTGTGGCGACCCGTGAGGAGCTGATTACGGAGCCCGGGTCTCGGTACATCGACTTCTTGGTCCCTGGCTTAGTTGCCATGAATGCTATGGGCGGTGGACTTTGGGGCGTTGGATTTCTCCTTGTCAACTACCGACTCAAAAAACTCCTCAAACGATTCCAAGCCACTCCAATGCCGCGTCGCGATTTCCTCTTGGCCGTGATCGGTGCGCGTCTGACCTTCCTGATTCCTGATATCACGCTTCTCCTTGGTCTCGGGGTATTCATCTTCGAAATGCCGATCCGAGGGAGCCTCCCTTTAGTGATCCTCACAGATGTGATTGGTGCCATGGCGTTCGCTGGAATCGGGCTCTTGGTGGCCAGCCGTGCGGAGTCTACTGAGACTGTCAGTGGTCTCATGAATCTCGTGATGATTCCAATGTGGCTTTTCTCGGGAGTCCTCTTTTCTTATGAAAACTTCCCTGAGATCATTCATCCCTTTATTCAACTACTACCTCTTACGCAATTAGCCGATGCGCTCCGGCTCATCATTCTCGAGGGTGCCGGCTTGGTTGAGGTTCTCCCCAAGTTGGCGATTCTGTCTGTCTGGGGCATCGTTACCTTCTTCCTCGCGCTCCGGATCTTCCGATGGAGCTAATTCTGAGAGCGAGGCGGCGACGCCGGCCGAGTTGCCCTTCTCGCTCGGCTCCTTTCGGATCACTGGATTCTTCAGCACTTCAAAAAAGTCGTCGAGGAACCCTGGTGGACCACTTGCTCCAGAGATCCCGGGAACATCGACCTCATCGATCAACAATGCAAAATAAGAGAGCTTTGCGAGGATCTCTATGTTCAGGAAACGGGAAGCCGATTGGGCCGGGATAATCTCGATCGCTTCGCGTCGGAAGAGCCAGCAAGGTGAGTCAGGATCGCGTGCAGGGACCGCAAAGAGAAGAGCCCATGGTCGATTCAAGAGCCATCGGAAAACCCGGACCGGAAGTGATTCCGGTCTCCTTCCGATCGCGAGGTCGACGCGGTCGATCGCTTGCAGGAGTGATTCCAGATGCTCCTTGGTCCAGACTTCACAAGCCGTTGTGACTAAAACGAGTGGAGCCGTCGCACCTTTAAGCGCTCGGAGAAGTCGTTCCGCTCTCGATTCAAGTTGGTGGGGTTCAATCACGACCTCGACTTCTCTCCCCGCTTCACGGATTAGTTGCTGGAGAGATATCCCAACCTGCTCCGCAACGGCTTCAGACTCCGTGAGCACCACAACGTGGATCCCAGCGCTCTTAGGAATAGAATCCCGTTTCAGGTGAGCGTCAATCGGATGGAGAGGCTGGTCGACTTGATCTGGCACAAGCCCACTGTTCTGTTCGGAATCCGAAACGGCCTGCAAGGCGTCACGCTCCTTATGCGGTCACGGTAAGTGCTTCAAAAGGGTTGGCCGCGCCGTCGCGGAACTGTCGAACTGCCTCTCCAAATCCGCCTTGGAGTCTTAGAGTGATTGGGCCCGGACTCCCATCTCCGATCACTCGGTCCTCGATTCGGATGACGGGCATGATTTCGAGAGTGGTCCCGGTCAATAGGACTTCATCGGCTCCAAGCAGTGTATTGAGCTGAATCCGTTCCTCGCGGAACGTAATCTTCAGTTGCTCGGCCAGCGCAACGACTACGCCTCGACTGGTTCCCGGAAGAATCTCGGATCCTTCGGGGGAACCAGCGAGAATCCCATCCCGGATCCAGAGCAACGAGGAATGGGTCGCCTCGGTGACAAATCCGTCCCGATCAATTAAGACCGCTTCCAAACAACCGCTTCTGTGAGCATATTCACAAGCCAGCACATTTCCGAGCAAATTGACCGATTTGATGTCACAGCGCCCCCAACGGATGTCAGGCTGAGTAATCAGTGGAACTCCGGTCTGTCGTCGGTTCGCGGTGACCTCATCGTCATAAGGTGAAACGATGATCAATTTCGTGGGCGGGGTATCTGATTCAGGAAACCGATGTCGCCTCGGCGCCGCACCTCGAGTGATCTGAATGTAGACCGTCCCTTCAACGATTCCCGATCGTGACACCGTCTCCTTGATCTGGTCGCTTACTTGGTCAAGATCGACGTTGTGAATCTCTAACTCGCGGAGACTCCGACGGAGCCTATCGGTATGGGATTTCTCGAGCCAAAGGCGGCCACCATAAAGGCGATAGACCTCATAGACTCCATCACCGAAGAGGAATCCGCGGTCGGTTACGGGTACCTTCGCTTCACTCAGAGGCATCCATTCGCCGTTCAGGCAGGCGATTGGCTCGAGATTCATGATGAGGCTTTCAAGGTCGGGTCAGCATCGTTAGCCGTAAACCACTACGATAACGAGAGAACAAAGACTACTGCAACTCATCGGAGGATCCCGGACCAGGATCAAACTCGCCAGTCCGGAATCTCTGACTTTCAGAATATAACCGTTTGTCAGACCACGGAATTAAACAAATCGATCAGCGTTGTGTCGCTTCGCCATCGAGATAGTCTTGGACGGTTGAGACAGACCGGACGTCGCGTTCAACAACGATCCCTCGGGGATTCACCAGGAAGATCGTTGGCATCGAGACGATCCCGTACGATTCGGCGAGCCGAACCACAGTCTCCTCCGGTTCGAAAATCAAGGGCCAACTAACCTCCTCCGCATGGGTCGTAGCGATGGTTCGATTGGGGTCAAGACTCACTCCAATGACGGCAAGGTCTGCCTTCCGGTTGTTGGCGAGCGCAGCGAGATCGGGCATCTCGCGAGTGGCATCAAGATTCCCAAAAATCACTAAGAGGTACTTCCCTTGATAAGAACCGACGTCGATTAAGTTGCCGTTTAGATCGGGACCTGATAGTTCAATCCGCTTCCCGGTAAGACTCAATCGTCGCGCAGCCCCGGCTCCGCTCTGTCCAATCGTCGTTCCGGAATGCTCCGTCGCAAGTCGTCTGAAGAGCGTTAGTGCCTTCTCCTCATCACCAGAGAACTCGTAAGTGCTTGCAAGTTGAAGCATCGCTTCCGGAAGTTCGGGGGCGCTGGGATTCTCCTTAATAAAGGCTTCGAGTTTCTGGAGCCAGGCTCGTTGCGCTTCCGCAGCACCCTCAGGATTCCTCGAACCAAGACTGTACTCTGCCATAATCAGACTGAACGCCGCATAAGAAGCCAAGGGCCCCTTCTCATCGATGATATCCTGGAGGGTTGTTTTTGCCGGGTTGTACTTTCCAGTCGAATAAGCCGCGGCAAGGCTGTTAATGATGTCTCGGCTAAACTCGTCACGCTCGGCGGGACCGGCGACCTGAACAACCTTCGAGAGTTTCTGAACGCGTTCAAAGTGATACTTGGCTAAACCCTCCATGTCATCGCGCTCGAAGACTTTGGCGGCCTCCCGATCGAATTCCGCAAGTTCTCGGAGAGCTTCTTCAAGTTCAGGGCTTACTCGAGAGGCGAGGTTGGTTTCAGCACTCGCTCGATAGAGCCAAGCCCGGACGCCATCATACGGACTTATGGACTCGACGCGGCTGGGATCAGGATTTGTCGCAACGGGAAGTGTGACCAACTTCCAGACATCACCAACCTTAATCAATTCGGGAACAATCAGATAGGCAGCTCGACTGATCTGACCAGGATCGTCGCCTGGATTCGCGGCGAAGATTGTTGCATTTTCGAAGAGCTGGATGTCCTCCTTAAGTGATCCCGAAACATCTTGGGAGATTGAATGCGGCATATCGGCATCGAATCGAAGCCAAGATGTTGAAGTCGTCCAGCCGTACTCGGGTTTCTTGATCGTCTCAATGAGTCCTTGAACTTGCTTCGTGAGCGATTCGCGCTCGGCACGAATTTGCGAGACTAATGATTCGGGAAGTCCAAGCTCAGCGAGTTCTTCCGGAGTTACCAGGACACTCCGGATTCGTTCTAAATCTTGGTTCACAAGTGCACTAGTGAATTCAAGGGTTGCTTCGTGGGGCGAGAGGCGGATCCAAGAGAGGACCCGGTTCCCTCGAACCCGAGCTGCCCGACTTCCTGCTGAATTCATCCAGAGTGTCCGGTCGACGATCATGTCGTCGTTATCGTCAATGTCTCGATAGACTTCAAAGCCGTCTCGATAGTAGCACCATTCGTTGACGCTTTTATTGCCACTGGAGTCGACGAAGCGTCGGAGCATCCTACCTCGACCGTCACGGATCAAGACGGCTCCCCCTTTGTTTCCCGACTGACTTGGCGGGAGATACTCCCGGGTGCAGGCGGCGATTGCCTTAGGGTCGGTCGGGGTATCGATATCAACTCCGACTTGCCCGGGTCGAGTTTTAAGGATTTCGCGGATCCGAGCAGTCGCGTCCTCATTTTGTCGGGCATCGGCCGATCCAATAAGCGCGACCGCGAAGATTGTCCATCCTAGGGCGAAAGACCCAAGTTGGTTCTGAGTCGGACGCATCAACAGCTCCTTGCCTTCCGGAGAGAATCCGGTCTCTGTTCCCTTGTCTTCAATCCACGTGCTCCGCGATGGACGCGGACCCAACGTCCTAAGAACTATGCTTCGACAACGCTCGAGGCAGAGTCGAGTGAGCCTCGGTCGATCTCGAAGATCGAGTGAAGGTCGCGACGTCTGGAACCGAGAAACTGGGTTCTCTTAACCTGATCTCCTGAGTTCGTGAACCCCGATTGGGCTTGAATCGTTCGATCGGACTGAAGCGATCGGGCGTTAACACCGATACCCAAGAGCAACTTGATTTCGGCAGATCGGTTCTTTCATGAAACGCGGATATCGCGTGATACTGAGGCGAGCATGAACTCTTTGGACCAGTACGATCGAACGCCCGACAACGGATCCGTCCTGAACGGCTCGTTCCGGGACGATCCGATCCCGGCAAGCCGGGGTGCCCTACTGGCCGCATGTCACTCAGTGCTCGAGCAAGGCCAAGGTCCCCTCCTCCTGACAGGGGAAGCTGGATCGGGGAAGACCTGGATCTGTCAAAGACTCCAGACAAGCTTGCCGCGTTCGCTTCAATGGGCAACCATCGAAATCACCACGACCGCCCATCCGCTTGATTTGATCCGACGAATAATCCGGACTCTCGGCGCGGATCCCGATGACTCGATTCCGAACTCTCGAGTCGATCCGCGAGAACAGCTCGCGAACATTCTCGCCGATGATCATCGTGAATTAAGACGCTGGGTTCTGGTCATCGATGAGGCTCAGAACGCGTCCGATGACGTCTTAGAAGAAGTTCGGCTGCTCTCCAATCGGCTCGGATCTCCCTATGGATTTAAGGGGATTGTCCTTGCTGGTCGGACTGAACTGGCACGGCGACTCCATGCCCGTCGAAGGAACGCACTGGAGTCTCGGATCGCTGGTGCATTCCAACTAGGTCCCATCAACGCTGAAGAAGCGGTCCAATTAATCCAGTCGAAGCTGAACGACCGGGAGCTTGATAACGAGGCGATCGAACAACTTCATGCTGCTTCGTCCGGTAATCCCGCGCGATTACTCCGAATGGCCTGGAGCACGTTCTCGACTCCGAAGAAAACGACGGGAGTGACGAACCTGAGGAACACGGTTGCCCCACCTGTCCCTTCAGAGACGATCGATCGGGATCAGGAGGATTCCGACCCGATCGAGTCGCCAGATGAAATCGTTGGCGATCGACCTGAAGTAAACGAGCATGTTTTGCAATCAATCGGCCCGAGGCTCGGAGAGTCTCGACCTCCTCTCCGATTCGAGCGCGGGTTAATCGAAGTTGGCTGGAATGCGGAACCGGAAGCTGGCTTA
Organism: uncultured Isosphaeraceae bacterium; assembly: GCA_964510225.1. Classification (GTDB taxonomy): domain Bacteria; phylum Planctomycetota; class Planctomycetia; order Isosphaerales; family Isosphaeraceae; genus CAZEAN01. Next base: position 40,731 of record CAZEAN010000024.1, on the reverse strand, counting down.
GAACCGATTCAGAGTAACCTGGATGAAGAATCACTCACTCGTGGAGAGCATCGAACCGAATCGAATGGATCGCACTCCGACAAAACAACCCTCGACGCGGGATCCGAGCGTCATGAACGGATTCCCGATTCAGTCAATTCAGTGAAATCGCCTCAGGTCGGCAGCCACAGTCCTCAGCAAACACGTGAAGTGAATCAACTGGTCGGGATCAAGGATCGGTACGCAACCATCCAGGCCCTCGCCGAGTGGCCGGTACAGTCCGAACTTGACCCGGGACACCAGGAAATCAACCTTCCGAATCAGGATGAGGAAAGGCCGGAGCGCGTGAAGCCACCCTCAGGTTCGACTCGGCTTGCATCCGAGCAAGGGTATCATCGAGCTGAATCGGCGCAGGCGTTTGCCCCCTATGGCCGACTATTTAGCAAGTTAAACGCCGGCGGTACCGAGACGAGTGAGGACTAAACAGACCCCGACCGGAAAAGTTGGAGTCTGAAGAGGGAGTGACCGATTTGTCTCGATAACAAGGCTTGGCGACTCGATCGAAAAACGATCGAGTGCCGACAATGGGGGTCGGTGCCGTAGGTTCGTTATCTCCGATGTTCCCAATGCCCCACTTTTCCCGAAGCGGGGCACCTGCAACGGCAGTCGGTCGAGTTCCATCACGAGGATTACCCGACCGGAGAACTCACGCGGCACGGCCCCCCGCCGACTCATTAGGACGTTCACCTCAAGAATCTCGAGGAACGATCGGGATTTGACTAGGATCTGGCAAATCTCAGTGTGCCACCGAAAGTCGACAAGCTGCTCAGTCCCTAATTCTCTGGAGTCGCCAGAATCGGACGTCACGGGCAAAGACAATGATACTGACTCCCGTCATAGCAACAGTTGTCGGTTCCGTGGCTACCCTCACTGTTGGCGTGACCAATGTCACTCCTGGGATGCTAGATCCGGTTGCGTCAATTGAATCAGCGCCAGGATCAGTATTGGACAATAACGAGCTTGAATCCGCGTCAATCGTGGGTGTTGAAACCGCAGTGAAGTTATCGTCTACGGAGATGTTGGCGTTAAGGACTGTTGATTGTTAGACCACGGACCGTCCGGATGCGGCGTTATCAACAAGGACTGGCGCTCTCGAACCACCAGACGTCACCGATGAATAAGTTGCGGGCACAACTCTCGCGTTTGCCAAAAACAAGGGCGGGAGGTCCATACCACTAAAGAGGCGCTCCCACCACCGGCAACCGAATCCGTCAGTGTGAAGCCTACTTGGGGTTCACTAATGAGGGCAGCCCCGGAGCAGAAGGGACCGTGCGCGTTGCCGCCACCGACTTAAAACGCAAAGAGAGGCAGACCGAGTGGCACACCACCAGTCGAGAAGCTGTTTGTTCGCAATGGCAGGATTGGTAGTCAAAAAGTGCCACCAGAACTCGATAAGATGCCCTGACGCCCTCTGATGATGTTGCCGATGAAGGTTGTAACGCCTGGTACTGGGGTTCCGAAAAGCTCACTCCAGTAGTAAGCGACCCGTTCCACCGGTATGGATCAGTACTGCTAGGCAGAGGCACTCCTAGAGAGACAAATCACCAACGCGTCACAGTACTTGGTAATCTGGCTCAGAATCCACTGTTCATCGAATAACTCCTTAAGTCATGGGTTTCTACACAGGATCTGTCGGACTGGCCAACACGGCAAATTAGTCGGGCGGACGGTGCAACGCGATCACAACTGAAATTGGCGTGGAGATCCTCCCCACTCCCTTGCCAAAATCCAGACGTTGAAACTGACGGAATCTGCCATGGTGCAGCCGTCGTTCTAGGACGCATGTTGGAAGGTTACTCAAGCTCCAAACGGACCCCACCTCTACTTCACACTAATTAAACTAGAGCTGGTCTTTCTATACAACATATGCATTTTATATCTATATAAAACAAGAGCCTGCCTCTCTTAATTTGGTTTTGTTGATTCAATCCAAACGAGTTGTAATGGATTCAATTGTGCGACTTTGATTGAGCGTAACGGAAACTCCGACCGACCTTACATTCCTCGGAAGGTCTCAGAACGTCATAATAGGATTAAGTGACCGTGCTCGTACGCAACAGTAAAATGCCCCACGAGTACAGGATCGGCCCAGACCTTCCAACCAGGTACGTAGATCATGATCCGAGACCAAAGACTAGTGACTCTCGTGGTATTAGCGGGGGTCTTCAGTGTCGCTGGCTTCTTCATTCCCAGCGTGCGAGGCCACGAATCGCTGAGCTTCCAGGAGGATATCGCTCCGATTCTTGTCGGCCGTTGCCTAGGATGTCACAACAACGAAGATGATCAAGGCGGGCTCAATATGGAGACCTTCGAGCTTCTCCAACAGGGAGGTGATATCGAAGGTGATTTGATTCTCCTTCCTGGCGAACCCAACGAAAGCCATTTGATCCAGGTAGTCCGACCCGATGCTGTGATTCGGATGCCCTACAAACAGGAACCGCTCTCGGATCGAGAGATCTCCCTTCTTGAGCGTTGGGTTCGCGAGGGTGCAGAGTTTGATGGAGCCTCGCCCTCCGAAACGCGCTTGGCCTCTCTCGTCGATCCCATGGCCAATCTTCCTGAAGTCGAAGTCGTTGCATCAGTCGTCGACCCTGTGAGTGCGTTGGCATTTTCAACCGATGGTCAATGGATTGCAGTCGCTCGAGGTAGCAGCCTTCACCTGATCGACCGATCCAGCGAACAAATAAGCAAGACACTTGACGACCAAGGCGGACCGATCAACTCATTGATCTTCACGTCCGACGGAAAATCGGTCGTTGCGGCCGGTGGACGTGCTGGAATCTTTGGAGAGATCCTCGTCTGGGAGTTAGCAACAGGGAAGGTCACCCAGCGGATCAAGGGGCACACCGATGCCATCCTCAGTGCTTCACTTCACCCCGATGACAAGACATTGGCAACGTCGAGTTATGACCAATTAATTCTTCTCTGGGACCTGGAGTCAGGGACGCTGCTCCGAACGCTGAAGGAACACACAGACGCCGTTTATGGTGTCACGTTCAATGATGACGGGGATCGACTAGCTTCCGTTTCCGGAGATCGAACGGTCAAAATCTGGGATCCCGAGTCGGGGCGCCGGTTGATATCGATCGGGGATTCGACCGCGGAGCTTTATGCGATCGCCTTCGAACCCGAAGGCTCAGCGATTCTCGCTGGTGGGGTTGACCAGACGATCCGTCGCTGGAGGCTTGACGGTAGCTCGGCAGTGCTGACCAACTCCGCAATTGCACACGATGGTCCAATCCTGCAATTGCTAGCGAGCCGTGATGGAAACGCAGTCATCTCCTCTAGCGAAGATCTCACACTGAAGCGTTGGTCGTTGCCTGAACTAACGCCACTCACCGCTTTTCCTCAACAGCCAGATTGGCCTATTGCCGTAGTCTTGGATCCAGTTGACAACCAATTGGCAATCGGCCGCTACGACGGATCCTTAGTCATTCAAGATCTTGGGACGGAACCAGGAGAACCGAGGCTACTACTCAGCACGGGGACAAACTCGGACGAAACTCCAGTTGCTACTCCTGAATCTCAGGAGAAGCCCGTACTCGTGAAGCAGCCGACTCTCGATCCCCCTAGTCCACGGGGAGCCCTAGCGGGGCAAACTGTTACGGTTCAGCTTTCAGGGAACGGCGTCGGCCAAGCAAATACGGTCGTCTTTGATCATCACGAGATGATCGCACGGATCTTGCCATCCGATGACCCAAAGCCCAATGCCTTGACGATCGAAGTTTCGATCGGCCCTGATGTTCCTCGAGGAATCCACCAGCTCCACGTCCAGACACCTCTTGGCGTTCCCGCCTCACGTCCCTTTGCGGTGTTCTCGATGGAAACCGTGAATGAATCTGAGTCGAACAACCAGGCGAACGAAGCGAGCGTCATCGAAACGCCGCGGATCCTCTCCGGGACGATCGAGAGGCCGGGGGATCGCGATCAGTTCCAGATTTCTGCCCAAACAGGTGATGTTTTCGTCGTTGACGATTGGGGTAAGGACCTAGGCTCGTCTCTGGACCCGATCTTGGAACTCCGGAACGCCTCAGGAAAAACCGTCGCCCGTGGTCGCTCGGAACTCACCTTTGAGTCGGAATTAGATGAGGTCCTCACCTTGGTCGTTTCCGACCGACAGCTCGGAGGCTCGGGCGGTCATTTCTACCAACTTGAAATCGGCAATATCCCGAAACTTGCTCATGCTTTTCCGCGTGGTGTCTCTCGCGGAAGCAACACTGAAGTCAATCTCGAAGGCGTGAATCTGAAGTCCTCGACGGCAGTCGTTGAGGCAACGGAAGAGATGACCAGTGGGACACTCTTGCCGATCCCTTCCAGTGTTTGGGGAGCGGGCGATCGACTGAAACCCAGCCCACTTCGATCCGTCGTCGCAGAGGGTCCACAAACGGTTGAGATCGAACCCAATGACTCGCTCGGAGATGCAGTCGTCCTAAGTGTCCCCGGCGGAGCCTCGGGAATCATTGAACAGCCCGGAGACTCAGATCTCTTTCGGTTCGAGGCCAAAAGTGGTCAGCCATTGGTTCTCGAAGTTTTTGGGGAACGAATCGGATCGGAAATCGACCCCGCACTCGAAATCTTGGACGCCAACGGCGAACCCGTCCCTCTCGTGGTCTTGAGACCCGTCACGGCGCTTGCGGTCGCATTCCGTGACCACAACGCTACACAGAGAAACATTAGGCTGACGAAATGGGACCAACTCCAGCAGGATGACTACGTACTGATCGGTCGAGAACTGACACGGATCTTCCGTCTCCCGCGGAACCCTGATGACGACGCACTGTTTTGGAGTATGTCAGGACGTCGACTAGCGTATTTTGGGACCACGCCCGAACAGCACCCGAAAGCCCAGACGATCCAGAAAGTTGCGCTTTATCCACCGGGGACCTCGTTCCCTCCGGGTGGTGCCAAACCGATTACGGTCTACAGTTTGAACGATGACGCGCCTGGCATCGGTCAAGACGCCTCACTCAGCTTCACCCCCCCTGGCGACGGAAACTACCATGTCCGAATCAGAGACGCCCGAGGGCTCGGAGACCCGCAAAATGTCTACCACCTGGTGGTCCGACACCCTCACCCTGACTTCACTGTCAGCTTAAGCACGGAAAACCCCAACATTCCCCGGGGTGGCTCCACAGTTCTGACGGTCAATGTTAGCCGGCTCGATGGATTTGAAGGTCCGATCGCCATCGACGTCGAAGATCTGCCACCGGGGATTACCGCCACCAGCGCTATGGTAGAGCGAGGCCACCATTCTGCCGACCTCCTTCTAACCGCCTCAGACGAGGCGCCGACCTTTTCGGCACCCACCTGGCGTCTCGTAGCTCAGTCGAGCGACCCAGACTCCGGACAAACACTGAGGCACGAACTCGATCCTGGAGGATCCAGGGCCGGTTGGATCACCGTCACTCCCTCCGGGGATCTCAAAGTATCAACAGACCAGAATCGGGTGGTAGTTCGGCCCGGTGGGATTGCTCGGATGGCATTTCAGGTAGAACGCTCCGAGGCCTTCAATGGTCGGGTACCGATCGACGTCCGCAACCTTCCACACGGTGTCCGCGTGCTCGACATCGGACTCAACGGCGTCCTTATTACTGAAGATCGGACCGATCGAACCATTACTCTCTACGCCGAGCCTTGGGTCAAGCCCACGGAACGGCCCTTCTTTGGCGTCGCTCGGGTCGAAGCAGCTGGGATCAACTACTCAACGCCGCAAATCACCCTCGTCGTCCAATCTGAAGAGATTGCTGAGGAGTAGTTCTCAGCGCGTTTCACAACCCGCAGTATTGGTGCTAATCTGTATACCAATCGCCCTTGATTCGGCAGAGAATCGAGGGCTCATGCAGCGATTCATATCAAGAATACGTCAATAGATCTAACGTACTTTGCTTAATCTTAGGAGTTAAGCTGGAAAGACAGCAGGTAGAGTTCTTTTCGTTCCTTCAGGAATTCAATCCGTGGTGACTTGCGCAACCGCTGGGTGATCTCCCTCTATGGGAGCGATCCGCTGCGCGATTGGTCTGGGATTAGGTTGAGCCTGTTTGAATAGCTGAAAGCGTGCCGGTTGATCAGGCTTCCACACGGCCAGTCGAGTCACTGCCGAAACCAACGCCGAAAGGACCACGACCTACACCAACGATCCTGGGAACCGGATGACGGAGGCCATCGTTCGCAATTCGGAACGTTGAGCGGATTGTTGCTTTACATCCAGCCTCTTCGACAAAATCTAAAGCTAATAAATGATTACTTCGATGAAAAACAAATCGGTAATTGCTATCATTTTGAATTGAGAGTTAATTATCCTTGATCGAGCAAGCAAAGTGATTGGAGTCGTTGCCTCACCTCAGAGAGGTTGAGTCCCCGAACCAGGAACCGCTTCTGTCGATGTGTTGATCCCGTAAGTAACGCGATTGAGGAGGATCGAAGGCCAAGCGTCTCAGCGAGCAGTTGAGTTAGAGCGACGTTGGCCCTTCCCTTGTCTGGAGGAGCTGCCACGGCAAGACGGAGGTGGCCATTTCGTTCACCGAGGACCGCGGTCCGCTTCGACCCTGGCTGGGCAAGCACGGGAATTGTCGTCCCCTCCGAGTGTTCCTGAAGATCGATCATGAGCGCTCCAAGCCCTCGAAGAGAGCGGAACCAACACGGACAAGAGTCGCCCCCTCCTCGATCGCGGCCTCAAAATCACCAGACATCCCCATCGAGAGTTCCGGTAGCGCGAGGCCACTCCGTGCTCGGAGTTCCTCGGCGAGCTGACGAAGTCGGACAAAGGTTGGGCGGGCCTCGTCATTCGATGTTCCGTACCCCGCCATCGTCATCAATCCAACGATCGGGATGGATCGGCAATTGGCAATCTCTTCAGCATTATTCAGGAGGGTCTGAGGCTCCCAGCCATGTTTTGAAACTTCGCGGGAGCAGTTGGCTTGGAGACAGACCCTGGGGGGGCTCTCCATGCCCTCGGCAACCGAGTTGAGTCGTTGTAAGAGCTTGAGTGAATCCACACTATGAATCATCCAAAGCAACGGGACTGTGCGCCGCGCCTTGTTCGATTGGAGATGTCCGATGAGATGCCAGCGGACTGAATGTCCTGAAACGGCCTCGGCCTTCTCCCAGAGTTCTTGAGGGTAGTTTTCCCCAAGATCTAGCTGACCAGCCCTAATTAGTGGCTCAAGATAGGTTGCCGGATTCTTCTTCGTCACCGCCACTAATCTGACGGAAGCGGGGGATCGACCCGCCCTTATCGTTGCATCCAGGATCTTTTCCTTGATCCGATCGAGGTTGTCCCTAATTCTTGATTCAATCGCTGATTCCATAGTGCCAGTGTAGCGATCAGTGTTGCCTTGACAACAGACACCGCTCAGAAGCTCCGGTGCCGCCTAGCAGCACGCGAATGCACCTGATGAGGGTTTGTCCCGATGCCTGCTTACAGAACGTGCTCAACTGCTCAACAACTATGCTCACGAAACGTGGCTAGTTTAATTTTTGATGAAGTTGTTCACTTTGTTGCGTTCCAGCGTGCAGATTCTACGATACGTAATCCGTGTTGCGACAAATCTTTCCGCATTTTGTCGATTTTTCTGGGTTCTCATAGCCGCTTTACCAGGCTTTTGGCACTAAGGTTGCACAATGTTTTATCGACTAAAGGTTGTGCTCAAGAAACAGCCTTGAGACTCTTTACAAGCTACCAGCGGGATTTTTTCCCACCCCCCCTGGTGACAACTGGATTCAGCCAGTTAACCACCAGAGGGCGAGCGGGTTGCCTCGCACGACCCCCCCGCTCGCCCTGTCTTATAGTGTCCGTTCGTCCTTCAAGGTAGCAAATGCTCTGATTCAAGACGAATGTGACTCCGAGCCTGGGCCGGTCCGGGAATAAGAGGTGACTAAGGGAGAGGTAGTCACCTTGGATCCCGGCCGGCTTAGTTTTTTGCGCTGACGATAAGACTATTAGGTGGCTCCGATCAACTGAACTGTCGCGGCGATCGAATCGATCGTGAGGGGCTCATTCGCTGGTAAACAGCAGTAGGCCGGGCACTGCCCCGATCCATCGATGATTAAGAGCCGTGGATTGGCGACTCGAAAGCCTTCCTCGCACGCTTGATGACCGGTAACGAAGAGATCGACGTCGACCAAGGCCGCGAATCGATCAGTCGTCTCTGCAGAGCAGTCACGTCCCCAAGTCAGCTCGTAGAGCACGCCGCCTCGTTTCATCGCATCACTTGGCCAAGGCCCCGTTCGCTGGATGATTGAGAGATCAAGTTCATCAAGAGTCCGCCCCTCGGGGATCGTATGACTGAGCCAGACTCGGTTGGGTGTCCGCAACGCAATCGGAAGTGAGCAAAACAGCTCTCGGTAGGCGTCAGCAATCGTTTCTGCTAAGTCGCCATAAGCTGTCTCGATTCCGATTTGAAATTGACGATTCAGCTCATGACCATGCTTTGCAATCACGCGGCCCGTGATCTCAGAGAGCTCATGGTTTCCCAAGATCCAATGCACACGATCGGGAAACTCACACTTAAGTGCGGCAACCAAGTCCACCAGTTGGTGTGATTTATCACCACCTTCGTGGGGATACTCAAAGTTCCCGTGGACGAGTTCCTGAATCACAAGGTGTCGCTTCGGATGATCTCGAAGCCGAGCCGCCTGCAGCACCTGTCCAAAGGCCGGGATGTTGCCATGTAAGTCACCGACGACCAGTAAGTCTTCCACCAGATCAGTCGATAGGTTGACAACCCCACCAACCCGGCCCGGCGTCGCCCGACAGTACATCGCTGCGCGACGGACAAGTGAGAGGATCTGTTCAGCTTTCGGCATGACAACGCAAGCCCCCAACGGCTTAAACGATTCTGACAGCATGATCTCTCTCCGTTGATAGCACGTTTTTAGACCATCGTCGAGAGTCGATAACTTGCCGGATGGTTGGATCAGACGATCATCACAGAGCCCTTGGTTGTGCCAAAATGACCAAGACCGATTTAGCCAAAGAGGTTATCTGCTAGCAAACACGGCACATTCTCACATCAACTTTATTTGCTAAATTGATATGATTGCACTTTAACTTTGTATCTCGGCCTTTCAACGAGGTCTTGAAATTGACCAGGGAAGCCCTGGCTGATAGGTTCAATACACCTCTCGATTTTCCGACTGAGCATCGATTTTCGAATACAGATCTAAAGACTGCTCCGACCTTGAGGATCCCCTGAATGCGTCGAGAGCCGACAGCCAGCCTCTTTCGTCACTATGAGCTAGCCAGCTTTGATGAGATGTTTGACCGTCTTGAGTTGCCCCGTGATCACTATCGGATGATGCACGGCAAACTCAAGGAGATGACGGCCGACGATCTCGAACGGCGCCACAAAGTCAGCGACATGTTGATGAAGCGTCGAGGGATTACGTTTACTGTCTATGGACGCGACGAAGGGCTTGAGAAGATCATCCCGTTCGACCCTATTCCTCGATTGATCGCACCTGATGAATGGTCGGTCCTCGAACGAGGGTTGGAACAACGTGTTCGCGCGCTGAATGCCTTCGTTCACGACGTCTATCACGACCGTCTGATCTTCCGGGATCGTGTCGTCCCCCCCGAACTTATTGTCGGAGCGGCAGGCTATCGACGTGAATGTCGAGGACTCCGGGTCTTTCGCGATCGATATATCCACGTTGCTGGAATCGACTTGATCCGTGGCCATGATGGCCGCTACTTAGTCTTAGAAGACAATGCCCGAACTCCCTCCGGGATCAGTTATGTCTTGATCAATCGACAAGTAATGAAACAAGTCTTTCCATTCTTGTTCCAACAGTATGATATCGTTCCGATTGATGACTACCCGACTCAACTCTTAGAGACGCTCCGAGCTATCGATCCCACCGGCCGTGGCGATCCCACAGTCGCCGTTCTTACTCCAGGCGTCTACAACTCGGCCTACTTTGAACACAGCTTTCTCGCACGCCAGATGGGAGTCGAGTTGGTGGAAGGTCGGGATCTTTTTTTTGACGGTGGCCAACTCTTCATGAGAACGACTCGAGGCCCACAGCGCGTTGACGTCCTTTACCGGCGTGTCGACGATGAATATCTTGATCCATTAGCGTTCCGGAGTGGTAGTCTTCTTGGTGTACCAGGCCTCGTTGGAGCCCTCCGCGCGGGCAATCTCGGACTTGCGAACGCAATGGGGACCGGAGTCTGTGATGACAAGGCTGTTTATTCGTACGTTCCCTCAATGATCAAGTATTATCTCGGCGAGTCTGCGATCCTTGAGAACGTCGAGACCTATCGGCTGACTGACCGGGCCCAACGACAGCATGTGCTTGAGAACCTGGAAAAACTCGTCGTCAAGGCGGTCGACGGATCAGGGGGTTACGGAATGTTGGTCGGCCCCGCGTCGACGGCAGCCCAACGCGATGAGTTCCGACGCAAAATCGAGCATGATCCGAGGCGATTCATTGCCCAGCCGACCATTCAGCTTAGCCAACATCCAACCCTGGTTGACGGAAGACTCCAAGGTCGTCACATCGATCTCCGTCCTTTCGTCCTCTTCGGCGACTCTGTTCATGTCCATCCCGGGGGACTGACCCGTGTTGCATTACCTAAGGGAAGCCTTGTGGTGAACAGCTCGCAGGGAGGCGGAACGAAAGATACTTGGGTCCTGAACCAGCCGGGAGAAGTTGGGACTGGAGTCCGGAGTTTGATCTAATGCTCAGCCGGGTCGCCGAAAATCTCTATTGGATTAGCCGCTATGTGGAGCGGATCGAGACGGTCGCCCGTCTTCTCGACGAAGGGCTCCAGTCGGAGCTCGGCACCACAGGGATTGCTAATTCCGACCAAGCGGGCGGCCCCTTACTCCGGATTCTCGAAGTCTTCAAATGCACCTCGAGTTTTCGGGATCGCTACTCCGTTGCGGACCGTCAGCGAATTCTCCGATTCTTGGCCTTTGATCGCGATCACCCCGACTCGATCGCCGTAATGCTTGACCGCGCCCGCGAGAACGCCCGAGGAACACAGGAAACCCTGAGTGCCGAAACCTGGGGACAAATCAACCGCCTTTATCTCTACCTAGGAAGCAAAACTGCTCATCGACGATTCCGGTCGAGTCCTTCTCGGTTCTTTGAAGGCATTAAACGTGCTTGCATTCTTTTCAATGGACTAGTTGATGCAACATTGCCGAGAACGGAAGTCTATCATTTCTTGCGTCTCGGACGTTACCTTGAGCGCGTGATTCTGATGAGCTGTGTCTTGCGAGTGATGATTGATACATTTTCGAAGACCGACTCCATGGCCGGCGGCCCGATCCGGATCGTCTCTTGCACGAGTCTCTTGCAAGCATGCTCAGCCTACGATGCGTATATCAGGCAATCCCATGAACAAATTGAGCCTCGACGAGTCGTCGGCTTTCTCCTACTCGACCCCGACTTTCCGAGGTCGATGCGTTTTGGTGTCGATCGCTGTTGCGACTCCTTGGCCTGGATTTCCGTCGGAGAATCAGACGGCTGGAATTCACAAGCTGAACGGCTTCTCGGGCGTCTCGGCAGCGATCTCCGGTTCGTCGATATCGATGAACTCGTAAGGCAGGGTCTCGACACTTTTGTCGGAGAAGTCGAACAGGTTGGCCAAACGGTCGCCTTCGAATTGTATCAAGCGTTTTTCAAGACCTGATCTAGGCACCTTAAAGTTGAGTCAACGACATCAATGCTCCTCCGTTTTAGCCATGAAACCCGCTTCAACTATTCGGAACCCGTCTTCGAAACCGTCTTCGAAGTGCGGATGAACCCTCAGTCTGACGAAGATCAGACAGTTCTCGGCTATCGGCTCCGGACGAGTCCAAGAGGCCCCTTAACTTCTTATCAAGATGGATTTGATAACCGCGTTGATTTATTTAACCTCCGAGGTCCCTATCGCGAGCTGATTATTCAGTCACGGGGTTTTGTTCGGACTCATCGGAGACTTGGGGCCGCGGCTCTTGCAGGAGTCCGGTGGCCGGGCGCTGGTGACCTCATGATCGAAGCCCTCGAATTCCTCACGCCGAGTCGATTGATTGGGCATACGGAGGCACTCCGTGATTTCGTTGGGTCGTTGCCGAAACCATCAGGGACTCTTGCTGATGTCACACGGATGATTATGGACTCGGTTTCGTCGACAATCACGTATGAAAAGAAAGTAACCCGCGCCGAGACGAAGGTTGAAGAGGCGTTGGAGTTAAAGCAAGGCGTCTGCCAAGATTTTGCCCATCTCTTCATCGGAACCTGTAGACTTCTTGGTCTCCCGGCCCGTTACGTGAGTGGCTACATTCATCAACCAGGTGAGCTTGCAACCCACGCTTGGTGCCAGGTCTGGTCGGGGCCACTCTATGGTTGGGTTGATGTCGACCCAACCCATGGTGTCTACCCAGAGGATGACCATATCGTTACGGCGGTCGGGTGCGACTATGCCGATGTGCCCCCGAATCGAGGACTCTATCGAGGCCAAGCGGCGGAAACAATCGCTGTAAGTGTCCAAGTCGAGCCGATCGACCGTGTACCGCACCACTGGCAAGAATGGGTGGCACCGATGAGTGGGGTAGCTCCTGGCACAACAGCGCCCGCCGAATCTCCATCAGCCAACGCCCTCGAAATCGCCCATCACCCCGAGACTCCCGACGCACTTCGCCAACAACAAGGACAGCAACAACAGGTTCTCGGCTCGTTGGTCTCGAACCTGAAAGAGAGGTTAGAGCAATGAGCGCGCGAGAGAGTGCTGTAGAGCGGAAGACGAAAGAAACTGAAATTGCGCTCGAAATCAAACTCGATGGAAGCGGAATCACTCAGATCGCGAGCGGGGTTGGCTTCCTTGATCATATGCTCGAAGCATTTGCCCGTCATAGTTCGACAGATCTGAACGTTCGTTGTGTGGGTGACCTTCAGATCGATGATCACCACTCAACCGAGGATATCGGCATCTGTCTCGGAATTGCGATTGATCGTGCGTTGTCGGACCGAGCGGGGATCCGTCGTTATGGCCATTCCATCTTGCCGATGGACGAAGCGCTCGTTCTTGCCGCAATCGACTTAGGCGGCCGACCCTTCTTTGATTGGAATCTCCAGTTTCCGCATTCCAAAGTAGGGACGTTTGATACCGAACTCGTCCCTGAATTCTGGCGTGCCGTCGCAACAACCGGTCGTTTTAATCTTCATATCAAACAGATTTCAGGAATCAATACACATCATCTTGCCGAGGCAGTCTTCAAAGGTGTCGCCCGTGCATTTCGGGATGCGGTTGAAAGAGACCCGAGGATGACGGGGATTCCATCAACGAAGGGAACCCTCTGAGAGCGTACCCTTCGCTTTCATCAGATCAAATGCGCTAAAGACCAGTTTCAGGGCCCGCCGACTACCGTAAACTGAGCCGTGGAACCAACAGGTCTCGTGACTGTGACAGCGAGACTATCAAGGGTTCGGTCAGTCGTATCAACTTGGAGGATGAGTTGGTGGACTCCGGTATCGAGTTCAGCTTCGAAGCTTTTCTCAGTGAGGTCAACTAACCGACCATCAAGCCAGGTTCGGATTCCTTCCAGCGAATCGAGACTAAATTGGATCGATCCTGCCTCCGTCACGTTGACCTCTCCGCGGAGCGCAAACTGAGTTGAATTGGCTTGGTCCACAACTTCGTTCAGCGGTAACGAACCACCAACTTTCGCGTAGATCGGTTGCCAGGCTACCGAACGCGCTGCGGCGATCGTTGCTGGGAGATGGACCCCCGAAGCGTCGTTGGGATCCATCCCTTCGGTTCCTTCGACGGGTTCTAGACTTAGAAAGCGGTAACGCTGGATTGTCGGTACCGGTCGGATTGCGTAAGGACCCGGCTTGCCGAGTTCGCTCAAGAAAGCGATCAGGTCCACAAACTCGGATCGGGTCATGAACGTCGTTAAGCCAGCCGGCATCAAGGAGCCTCCGGTCTTCTCAGCATCAATATCTTCGATCGGGATGACTCGATCCGGGCCATCTGCCTGTCGGAGGACGATCCGATCGTCATTCTCTTCAGCGATGATCCCTTGAACGACGAGACCGTCGAAAGTCAGGACTGTCTTCATCTGGTACTCTTCCTTGACCGATTCGGCAGGATAGAGGATCGACCGGATCAGATAATCGGGTGGAGAGCTACCCCCGATCGCGCTCAGATCAGGCCCGACGTTACCCCCAGCTTTGGCCAAGGCGTGGCACTTGAAGCAGTTTAAGTCCGCACGACGAAAGATGACTTCACCCTGCGCCGGGTCACCCGAGGCTCGGACCTCGTCGATCATTTCCATGATCTCGGCGTCCGTCAGCGGTTCCGGTTCGGCGTTAATGCCCGCTGCTTTGCTGAGCGCGGCAACAAGGTCGGCGTCGGTTCGTCCGACAGAATACATATAACGGAGTCCGAGCTTGGCTGCATCGGTTTCCAGCGACTGTTCATTGATTATGGCAGCTAAGGCAGATGGACCCTCTTCACGACCCAAGAAGGCGTCGATCAGCGGTGCTACTTCCCGAACATCATCAACCTCGGCAAGAACACCAATTGCCTGTTTCGCCCCGGCGCGGAGATCAAGTTTAGTCAACGCGGCAGCGGCGAGGATCCGGATCTCAGTGGGTTGATCCACATTGAGGAGTTCCTGGATCGACTCCAGGGCCGACTCCCCTCCGAGCGAGGCGATTGCGTTCAGCGCTTCTTTTCGGATCTCGATCGGGCGGTCTTCGTCCTTAACGAGCTCTTCGAGTGAACTCGCTGCTTGCTCCACGTTCCAGAGCCCAACCAAGGAGAGTGCACTCCGGAGCAGCACAGCGTCGTCTGGTGACTCCGAGGCATCGATGAGTTCCGTGAGTCGATCAAGTGCTCCCTCCGGCTGGATATTCCGGGTCGACGCTGCTTGAACAAGTGCTTCGAGAGCTAAGACGCGATTTGCTGGGGAAAATACGTCAGGTGAAATTGCTTGATCAAAAAGGAAGGCTAAATCTTCAGGGTTCCCCTGCTTGCCGATCAATCCGATCAAGGTACCCTGGCGTTCTTCCGGGATCCGTCCGCTCTTTAAGAGTCGGACCATTGCGCTTTCTTGGGCCTCGGCATGGCCGATCGTAAGGACGAGCAGAGAGAGGGCGCCAAGGAGACCAACCAGAGTCTGGCGGTTAACGAGCGGCCTCAAGCCGTGGAAATATCGGATATTCATCAGTATCTCTCGACTGATCTGACGGATTGGCAGGTTTGCGGTGAGCATTCAATCGGGTGGGCGGTACTGGGCGGGATTGCAACTCAACCGACTCGTTTAATATAAAGAATCGACCGACTCATGGCCTAGACAATCATGAGTCGATCGATCACTAAACTCAAGGACGTCACTCTTGGTTCAATGCGCTCTCGATTCGTCCGCTCAAGGTGGCGTTCGTCTCGTTGAGCGTATACTCAAGGTAGTAATCCTGTTCATAGAGGAGCGACTCAAGAGCCACTTCTTGGGCCCGTAGTGCGTCGTCTCCTTCAAAGAAGCTCAAAGCACGGATAGCTTCAAGCCGGACCCGAGGATGCTCATCGTTAACCCGAGCTTGGAGGAGAGTGATCGGATCATCCACTTTGTTCCTCCAGTAGCAGAGGACTCGAGTCGCCGCCGCGCGGGCCCTCGGCTCGGGGGAGGTCAGTAACCCCTCCAGAAGTTCAGCATCGTAAGAATCGAAGTGTTGTCGGATCCAGAGCGCTTCCAGCATGTGATGCCAGTATTCCGGCTCCTCCCGATCGAGATCGCCGATCCAAGTATCGAGGGCGGCCATCACCTCTTCGAAGCCACGATCACGAAGCTCGCGGCGGGCCCGATACCGAGTCCGATCTTCGTAGACCTTCAGTAAGTCGAGCAACTCAGGGATCGAGGCCTCTGCGATCGTCGGGGGCTCTACCAACGGCTTCCCAGTGTAATGGATCCGCCAGATCCGCCCGTGGTTAACATCCCGATTCGGGTCGCGGATTGAGTGCTGCATGTGGCCGATCAACGGGTTGAACCAATCAACCAGGTAGAGAGCCCCATCGGGGCCGAATTCAAGATCGACGGGTCGGAAGTTGGAGTCGCTGGAGCGAAGCAACGGCTCGACCGGATCGGCCGCGAAGCCAGAACCTTCCTCGCGGACTCGATAGCGGAGGACACCTTGAAAACCGATCACATTATTGAGGAGATAATCCCCTTGAGTCTCTTCAGGGAAGTTTCGGCTTGCGACAAACTCGCAACCAGAAGTAGGGCGCCATTCCTTCTTGAAGAACTGCCGCAATCCAGGGTGCTTCCGGGGGTAGTCCAGATCACCCGAGAAGGCCGTCCCAAAATAGTTGGCGCCACCGGAGGCATCGGCGACGAAGTTCTGTCCCCAACGATCGAAGGTATGCCCCCAGGGATTCGCGAACGAGTAAGAGACAAAAATGTCAAGTTTCTCGGTCAACGGCTCGTAACGGAAGATCCCCGCATTTTTGACTCGCTCCGGACCGTAAGGCGTTTCGACTTGGGTGTGGTGGAACGTACCTTCCTGAAAGTAGAGCGCACCGCCTGGTCCCCACGTGAAGGCGCTCAGCGAGTGGTGCGAGTCGGCGGAATCAAAGCCGTGGAGCCGATACGTGATCTCGTCCGCAACATCATCCCCATCAAGATCCTTAGCGAAGGCAAGATTGGGCTGTTGGGCGATATATGCTCCACCATCACCCAACTCGACACCCGTCGGAATATGTAAGCCGTCGATAAAGGTGGTAGACTTATCTGCGCGGCCATCACCATCGGTATCTTCCAAGATCAGGATCTTATCATCGACCGGTGTACCGGGCAGGTACATCGGATACGATTCCATCGTAGTTACCCAGATCCTCCCCTTGGAGTCGAAAGTGAATTGGCAGGGGTTCTGAAGCTCGGGAAAATCAATCTCGGATGCAAAGAGGTTGATCTCATACCCATCAGGAAGAGTAAAACTCTTCAAGGTGTCTTCAGGCGAGGTGATCTTGACCTGACCCCGGACATTACTGGTGATGTCGACGAACTCGCCTGTTCCACTATCATCGATCGTCTCAGGGACCTCCTGCCCTGCAGCGAGCGCCCAGATCCGTGCATCGCGACGCTCAATCATCTTCCGGAGCTTGGTAAACTCGTTAGGGAAGTTCACGACGCCAAAGGGATTCTTTCGACCACCATAAATATAAAAACCATTGACGGCTCGATAATCATAATAGAGTTGTTTATTCTTTTCTTTGACTGCTGCAAGAAGTGCGTCAAGGTCGGCCTCGACGGTAGCAGGGCGCGGACCGAAGAGTCCCTCGTCGAAAAGGGGCGCAAGTTTTCGGTAACCGTCATCTGTTAAGTGAACGCCGTTGAACGTCCAGTTTTCGTCGTCCGATTCGAAGGCCTCCGAGCTAGGATGGAAGAGATCCACAAATTGGACATCATTGGAGCGGGCAACTTCGGCCATTGCGTTCGTGTAAAGCTCAAGATTAACGTTGGCGCTTGAGCCGTCGGGAATCGTCCGAGAGCCGATGTCTTCGAACGCGATCGGTGAAACGAGGACCAACGTCGGAGGCGCTTCACCGTTATAAGCGGTTGAAGTTGTTTCTTGGATGAAATTGGCTAAATCGCTCTTGAAACGATTGATGCCTGCTGGACCCTCGAATGATTCGTTGAATCCAAAGAGGGCGATCACCACGTCAGGATCTTGGTCCTCGAGGGTGTAGCCATGATCCTGAAAATCTCGGGATCGCGGGCGCAAAGTAAGCTCGTCGGCCGACCAGCCGAGGTTCCGAACGACGAGTTCAAGCTCGGGGAATCGACTCTGTAAGAGGGTTTCCCAGTGGCCGAAAAACTGCATCCGCTCGGCAAGAGTATTGCCGATCAGAATCACCCGATCCCCTTTGGTGAGCATCAACTGCTTTGGGGCTTCAGCGTGCGTCTGGATTGTCCCTGCGGAGCAACTCAAGAGGGCAATCGCCGAGATGATAGCGGCGGTTCTGCGGTTCATAGTTCATGCCTCGATGAAGCGACACAATGGTAGGTGGCGGCCGATCAGTCCGTTAACTCTGGACGGGCTCGTGATCGAAGGACCCCTTAACAACGTCCCTACCGACGGTGGACGAGTTCGATCTGAGCCCACTATACTTCAAACCAATTCGGATCTCGATGAGGTACTGGACTCTCGGAGGAGCATTATGGAACGGAGCGTTGAACGGGATCGCTGGAACAGATGGACTCTCGTTACGATCGTCTTGCTCGCTACTTGGCTGACGACAACAGGTATGAGCCGAGCGACCGAGGCAGTGACAGGTGAGCCGGCTGCTCCAACGAGGCCGAACGTACTCTTGATCATGACTGATGACCAGGGTTACGGCGATCTTGGCTGCCATGGCAATCCGATGATCAAAACCCCAAACCTCGATAAGCTTTATTCAGAAAGTGTACGATTAACTGATTTTCATGTCGATCCGACTTGTTCACCTACGAGGTCGGCTTTAATGACTGGACGCTACTCCGGACGGGTTGGGGTCTGGCACACGATTATGGGTCGGTCCCTCTTGGCCTCCTCTGAAACAACCATGGCCGAAGTCTTCCAAGGTTCGGGATACGCGACGGGGATTTTCGGCAAGTGGCATCTTGGCGATAACGCACCCTGCCGGCCCCAAGATCAGGGATTCACCGACGTCTTCGTTCACGGGGGTGGAGGTGTCGGACAGACTCCTGACTATTGGGGAAACGACTACTTTGATGACACCTACTTCCGGAATGGGAAACCCGAACCAAAAAATGGTTACTGCACTGATGTCTGGTTCGATGCCGCCACCGACTTCATTAAAGAACAGAACAACGCAGGTCGACCGTTTTTTTGCTACATTCCGACCAACGCTCCACATGGGCCTTATCTGGTTCCAGAGAATTTCGAGGCGCTCTATAAAGATGATCCCAACGTTCCTAATGCCGCATTCTATGGGATGATCACTAACATCGATGAGAATGTCGGCGCGCTGATGAAGTTTCTTGATAATCAAGAACTGACTGCCAATACGTTAGTGATTTTTATGACCGACAATGGTTCATCAGCAGCCTTGAAAGGGGAGATTGGCTTCAACGCCGGGATGAGAGGTCTCAAAGGAAGCCCTTACGACGGCGGTCATCGCGTTCCTTGTTTCGTCCGCTGGCCGGCCGGCGGGATCGATGGCGGCCGGGACGTCGATCAGCTTGCCGCCCACCTCGACTTGCTGCCAACCTTAATTGATCTCTGCGGACTCGGAGCACCTGAAGGTCTTGCGTTTGATGGGACGAGCCTCGCGGGATTACTCAACGGAACACTACAAGACATTCGAGAGAATCGAACCCTGATCGTTGAATCTCAGCGCATCGAGTTTCCAGAGAAGGGACGACAGTGTGCTGTCATGACGGATCGCTGGAGATTGGTCAACCGTCGCGAACTCTTCGACATCGAAGCTGACCCCGGTCAAGAAACTGATGTTGCCTCCTCCCATCCGGAAGTCGTCGCGGAGCTACTCCAGGCATACGAGACCTGGTGGAATGATCTCTCGAGAACACACGATCAATACGCCCGGATAGCTTTCGGGTCTCCTGCCGAGAATCCAGTTCGCCTCACCTGTCATGATTGGCACGAATCAGCACCTCCTTGGCACCAGGGGATGATCAAGAATGGGAGAATCGCGAATGGCTTCTGGGCTGTTGAGGTCGCAGAGCCTGGCCGCTTCGAGATCTAGCTCCGACGTTGGCCTCCGGAAGCTCCTCAACCCATAAACAGTGGTCCTGGACCCCTCGCCCAGAAGGCACGGATCGCAATCGCGGGCGTTGAAGCGACTAAGCCAGTGGAAGAAGAGGCGGTTGCCGTCGCCTTTAAGGTCGAACTAGAAGCCGGACCAACTCGGTTGCAAACTTGGTTCGATTCCGAGAATGGATCCTCCCGAGGTGCCTATTACGTTGAGGTCTTGAAACTCAACGATTGATCGAAGCCAATTGACCGATTGACTCAGACGAGCAGACTCAAAACTCAAACGAAGGTCGAGATGCCGATCATCAGGCTCTCCACAGCCGACGATCCTCGGATCGACGTCTACCGGCATCTCAAAGCGACGAACACGACGAGGAACCTCGATCAATTCGTGGTGGAAGGTGTCAAGCTGATCCACCGACTCGCTTCAAGTCGTTTTCCATTTGTCTCTGCACTCATTTCCGACCGGTATATTGAAGGGCTGGCACCATGCCTCCCCAAGTCAGCAACCGTCTTTGTACTACCACATCACGAAATCAGCAACGTCATCGGCTTCAATTTCCATCAAGGAGGTCTTGCTGCAGGACAACGGCTGCCCCCGCCCGACCTGGATCAGTTTTTCAAGGGGAACGTCGATCGAGTCCAACTCGTTGCGTCGCCGGGATTGCAGAATCCTGAAAACCTCGGAACGTTGATTAGGACCTCCGATGTCTTCGGAATCGATGCTCTGTTACTCGGTCCCGATCCACCCGACCCACTCTCAAGACGCGTTCTCCGAGTCTCGATGGGGACCGCATTGGATCAACCGGTGATCGTCTTCCCGGACCTGATTCCCGTTCTGGAGCGACTACAACAACGAGAGAGAGTCCAATTGATCGGTACTGTCACCGCCACTGATGCAGTCCCCATTGACAAGTTCCAGCCAGCCGACCGTTTCTGTGTCCTCCTCGGATCGGAAGCACACGGTCTCGGAGCCGAGTACCTAGAACGTTGCGATCAGCTCGTGACGATCCCGATGCGACCCGGGGCCGAGTCCCTCAATCTCGCTGTCGCCTCCGGAATCCTACTCTATGAATTGAGACGTCGATCCGACTCTTGAGGCGAAGCTTGACGTCAATGAGAATGCTGGGGGAGTCTTGAAGTGGGGTGATCGCTCTAGATGGATCGAGTGGTCCCAAACAGAACATCCGCTCCAGAGATCACTTCAAATTCCTTGGACACAATCTGCATGGTCATTTCGACATATTCTGCGCACCGAAGAATTTTTTCGTTACCGGGGTCGGCGATGTACATAAGAGCAATCCTGATCGGTGTGCTATTGACGTCTTCGTTCATACACCACGCTCCTGGTTCGGATGACTTTCCGGAGCCTTACGACTCACAAGATCCTGGCAAAGGTCTGACTCCTGCAGAGCGCTCGATCGCAGGAATCGAGCTTCCTGATGGCTTCCGGGCAACGCTCTTTGCCGCGGAGCCCGACGTCCGACAACCCATTGCCATGGCAATCGACGAACGACGCCGGCTCTGGGTCGCCGAGAATTACACCTACGCCGATCGTCAGAAGAACTACGACGTCTCTCTCCGGGATCGGATCATCGTGCTTGAAGACCAGGACGGTGATGGTCGCGCAGATGATCGGATCATCTTCTGGGACAAGGCGGTCCGACTGACCTCGGTTGAAATCGGCTTTGGGGGAGTCTGGGCACTTGCACCTCCCTACCTGCTCTTTATTCCGGATGCCGATGGTGATGCCCGCCCCGACGGGCCTCCCGAGGTCATTCTCGACGGTTGGGATAGCGGTCCGGTCCGACACAACTTCGCAAACGGCCTCCGATGGGGACCTGACGGGTGGCTCTACGGTCGTCATGGGATCATGGCAACCTCCGATGTTGGTCCCCCGGGCACGCCAGAATCAGAACGGATCTCGATTAACTGCGGAATCTGGCGGTTTCATCCTACCGATCGAACTTTCGAGGTTGTTTGTCGAGGCACCACCAACCCGTTTGGAATGGATTGGGATAAACACGGAGAACTCTTCTTTATCAATACCGTGATTGGTCACCTCTGGCATGCACTTCCCGGGGCTCATTTCAAACGAATGTATGGCGAGGACTTCAACCCTCATCTGTATCAGTTGATTGATCAGACCGCGGACCATGTCCATTGGGATTCGTCTGAATCATGGACCGCCGCTAGCAAGGGAGAGGTCAGCGACGGCACCGATGAAGCCGGCGGCGGACTTGCACACTCGGGATTAATGATTTACCAAGCTGAGAACTGGCCATCGAAGTATCGGAACGACCTCTTTACCTTGAATTTCCACGGTCGTCGGATCAACCGAGAGTCGCTCCAGCGCAGCGGTGGATCCTATCGAGGGATCCATCAACCTGATCTGATACGATGGAACGACCCTTGGTTCCGAGGGATTGAACTCCTCCAAGGACCAGCGGGGGAAGTCTACGTCGCCGATTGGTCCGACCTTGGCGAATGCCACGAAAATGACGGCGTTCACCGGTCTTCGGGACGGATCATTCGAATTGACTACGGACTTGGTCGACCCTCGAACTACCCGAGGAGCCAACCAGAACCGAGCGATGCCCAACTGGTTGCGTGGCAGACTCATCCGAATGTCTGGTACGCACGGATCTCCCGACGACTCCTCCAAGAACGAGCCGCAAACGGGGCCGAACTCAACCTCGCTCAGGAAAAACTCTGGGCGCTACTAAACCATCAGAAGGAAGTTTCGATCCGACTCCGAGCCCTTTGGTCGCTCTACTGCATCGGAGGAGTTTCTCAAGCTGATCTGATCGGGTTGCTCGAAGATTCCAATGAACACATCCGGACTTGGTCGATCCGTTTGCTCGTCGATGCGGGTAGTCCTTCCGAAGGGACGATCAGAGCCCTCGAAACTCTCGGGGAGTCTGAGTCTTCCGGTCTCGTTCTGACCACACTGGCCTCGATCTTGCAACGCTTTCCGCTTGAACGCCGCTGGGACCTCGCGGAATCGATTGCCAGTCATCCAGAATTCAACGATGACCTAGTCTTACCCTTGATGCTCTGGTATGCGATTGAACCGTCGGTCATGTCTTCACCCACTCGCGCTGCTCGATTTGCCTCCACTCAATCGTTTGGGCCGTTACCTGAGTTCATCGCTCGGAGGTTAACGTACGAACTCCAAGAACGTCCGGAATTGACTGGGTTGATTGTCGCTGAACTCTCGACCACCGATTCTGAAACCCGCCGAGAACTCTTGCGCGGGATGGTAGCCGCGCTCCAAGGGCTCTCGCGTGCTGACGAACCGCCGGGGTGGAGAGCTGTCCAAGATCGTCTCGTGGTCGATCCCGAGGTTGAGGTTCAAGAGCTTTCGCGATCACTCGCGGTTCTCTTTGGTGACGGTCGGGCCATAAACGAACTCTTTCAAATTGCTCGAGACCCGAATGCGAACCTCAGGGCACGCCGCGAGGCCGTCCGAGGACTGATCACTCGTCGAGCCGAGGGTCTCAATCACCTCCTCACTGACCTGATGAAGGAGCGTGACTTGGCCTCGGAGTCAATCCGAGGGCTCGCTCGATCGGACCTCGAAGACGCCCCAGCACTGATCCTGGATCGCTACCGCTCGTTACCCGGAAAAGTAAAGGGCGACGCTGTCGAAGCACTCGCGAGTCGCCCTTCATTCGTCCCGAGTCTACTCGATGGCGTGGAAGCGGGGATCGTCGAACGCACCGACGTCTCAGCCTTCTTGGTCCGGCAAATGAGGAGTTCTGTTGATGATCAACTGAGGGCGCGATTGGCCAAGATCTGGCCTGAATATCGACCACTCACGGTTGAAGCATCGAAACAGATCGAGGCTCTGAGGAAGCAATTGGGGGCATCCCAGATCGCCCGGGCCGATCTCAAACGGGGTCGACTCCTGTTTGATCAGAAGTGTTCGTCCTGTCACAAACTCTTCGGCAACGGCGGCGCGGTCGCACCTGAACTTACAGGGGCGCAACGGACCGATCTTGGCTACCTTCTTGAGAATATTGTAGCCCCCAACGCCATCGTCGCCGAAGACTACCGGATGTCACTGATCGCCTTAGCTGACGGTCGGGTCATCAACGGAATCGTCACCGATCAGGAAGGTCAGACCGTGACGATCCAGACGCCAACGGAACGATTCCGGGTGCCAGAGGAAGACATCGAAGCTGCCCGCAAGCTTGAGGCGTCCTTGATGCCCGAGGGACTCCTGGACGACCTCAGCCAGGAGGATCGAGCGGCCTTGATCCGCTACCTTCAGTCACCCTCGCAAGTATCACTCCCCGAGGAAGGCACGGGGGCTGACTAGGGGAGAGTTGGCCGACCTTGGACGAGATCCCAGTAGAAGTCCAGGGTCCATCGCGCGATCGACTTCCAGCTGAAGTAGTGCTCGACTCGCTCGCGACTCCGCTGGGCCATTTCCTCACGGAGCCCTGGATCCGACATCAGTCGATCGATAGCGGTCGCCAACGCCCTCGTAAAGACCGAGGGCTCGCGCGGCTCATGCTCGCTCGGACCAATCGGCTCGAAGGGAACAAGCAGACCTGTCCGATCGTGAAGGACCACTTCTTTAATCCCGCCGACCGCCGACGCAACAACGGGCGTCCCACACGCCATCGCCTCAAGATTGATGATCCCAAACGGCTCGTAAACGGATGGGCAGACAAATAAGTCTGCGTGGGAGTAAAGCGTAATGATCTCTTGTTTCGAGAGAACTTTGGGGATCCAGAGGATTGGATTCCGGGCCTCTCGACGTGCTCGTTCGACGTGTTCGGTCATCTCGCGACCGATTTCCTCAGTATCCGGTGCTCCAGCACAGAGCACCACTTGAACGTCACTCTCGATGTGCTTGATCGCATCAACTAAGTGAATGATCCCTTTTTGCCGGGTGATCCGACCAACGAAGAGGACGAACGGACGTTCCAGATCGATTTCATAGTGTCGGAGAATCTCGGGATTGAATGTTGGCTTGTATTGATCCAGGTCGATTCCGTTGTGGATGACGCGGATCTTCTCCAGAGGGACGTCGTAGAGTTCGTGGACGTCAGTCCTCATCGATTCCGAGACAGCGACGACCCCATCGGCCGATTGGTACGCCGTCTTCTCAATCCAGGTACTGCCGTCGTACGCGCTCCCCAACTGCTCACGCTTCCAGGGCCGATGGGGCTCGAGTGAGTGCGTGGTGAGCACTAGCTTCGCGCCAGCAAGCTGCTTCACGAGGCACCCTGCGAAGTGGCTGTACCACGTATGACAGTGAACAACGTCGACATCGTTCAAGGACCCGGCCATCTCCAAATTTCGGAGCATGGTGTTCAGGAACTTTTTATGCTTTGGGTCCTGAAACGAAAGATGGTCTTCGGGGTCGATCCCACGGACCTTGATCCCATCGACGTCCGATTCTTGGTCACCGAAGCAGAGAACTTGAATCGAGTGGTGGCCCGCTTCAACATCTAAGAGAGCTTTTGTCAAATACTCTACATGGACCCCGGCACCGCCGTAAACATGCGGTGGATATTCATTCGTAAGGATCACGATTTTCATCGAAGAGCTCCCATCGAGACCCGAGGTTTTCCTAGCGGCTTGTTCCTCGACGATACGATGGAAACTCGTCGCGATCCAGAGTGACAACGAACCGGGTTCGCCTTAGATCCTTCTTGGTAGGAGTCTTGGGACGGGTTCAACTCAACCACCAGTTGATTCTGGGACCGCTGGAGTAACTGGGGTCAACTCGCGATCGCGATCCGTCCAGGACCACTCTCCTTGGCATGGAGCAAGGCGCGGTCGGCTCGTGCGAGTAACTCGGAGGTCGTTTCGCCAGGCTGGTGGCCTGCGATTCCAAAACATGCCGTGAGTCGACAATCAATAATCGGGAAAGTCTGTTCATTTAGGAGATTGCGGAGGCGAGTCGCGAACTCCGCAGCGGCATCGAGATCGGTTCTTGGCAAGAGGATGACAAATTCATCTCCCCCATAACGGAAGATCCGATCGCCGGGACGGAGATAATTCAAGAAGTGAGCTGCGACCTCACGAAGGGTCCGGTCTCCGACCGAATGCCCGAAGCGGTCATTGATTGACTTGAATTGATCAAGATCAACAAAGAGGCAACTAAACGGTAACGACGCAGCGGAGGCCTTCCGGAGCCAGTATTGACCCTGCCGGCGGTTTGGAAGATTGGTTAAGGGGTCGGTCCGAGCTTCCTTCGAGGCACGTCGTGCCTGCTCTGATAGCTCGTTAATACGTCGGGCCGATTCAGCCGAAGCTCGATCGCTCTCTTTTGAAAAGAGCTTCGGACTGACCCGAGGAACTCCGAGAAGCCAGAGTCTCTGGTCCGAATCACGGTGGAGCAGGCAGCGGTAAGAAATCCCCTTGCCGATGCCCCGGAATTTCAAGGTGACGCGATAGGCGCGGACCCCGCGCTGTATTTGATCGCGTGCGGATCGCCATCGCTTGAGCGAACTCGGAACCAGGACGTCTTCGATCCAGAGTTCCCCTTCGGAGTCACTCGTGGGATTCCGTCTCAATCGCCAGGTCGTCGTGAGGACCTGGCCACGGTCATCGAGCCCACAGAGAAATCCTCGAACAGGGCCCGTCAAGAAAGCCATGATCAAGGGATCACTTAATGGGTAGGATTTGATCGATTTAGTTTCGACAGCGTTCATTGGTCACCCATCACCCCAAAAACGTTGGCCAGAGTCAACCACCCGCGATACCTGAGGGCCGGACCGACGACAATCAGGTCAAGCCGTTCTCCGTACGGATTTGATGGCTTATGGTCTCTGATGGTTCTCCCAACAGTCTTGCACAGCCGCGTTCACGTTGGCCCCGGAGGTCGTCCTCAGACTCACCTCCTTCATTCTCATGCCAACACCGCGGCATCGCAAGATTGTTTGAATGATACCATGGAATCGCTCGCAGATACCCCAAACAGTTGGACGAGAAGAGGAGTGAATCAAGATGCTCTGGGAGAGTCAAGAAGGGTTCCGCGTTGACAATCAGTTTGGTTCGTCCAAATCTGAAGCCCGTTCTCAGAAGTTTCAGAATCGGATTTCGATGGAGGATCAATCTGCAGAAAATATCGATAATAGCTTATGCGAATCTGAGTTTATGAAAGCGATGAACGAATATAAAGACCGGAACGGGCGTATGTTTCCGACCTGGAGCGAGGTCTTGGAAGTCCTCCAGAGTCTCGGGTATCGGAAAGTCGTTGAAGACTGAAGAGCCACTACCTGTTCTATCTTGCTATTTCTAGTTGATTCCGCTCGCCAACACTCCCGAATCAATGCCATTCACTGCGACGTGCCTCTTTGTTTTCGAAACGCGGGTGAGTGAGAGGCTGGTCGAAAAAGTAACTCTGTGTCGGAGGATCCTTCGCTCTACCGTTCAGAGTTTACAAGATGAGAAAGCTAGACAAGGATCTAGTTAACGACCGAGCTGCACCATCAACCAACCGACCGCGTATTTCAGATTTCAGAGCCAGCTTTTGTCATTCGCCATGATCCTAATAGAGCCTCAGCACGGATAGAGTGTTGCGTTGTCGATCGTCATGCGAGAGGTCCGTTTCCATGGCTAAAGAGGGTTTCTGATCAGCTTGAGAGCTTTCAACTCAGGCACTCGACGACTAGTTTCAGTCTCCGTAATCTCAGTCGTCAGGTAATTAATCATTCTTCTCAACGACGAGGCTATGAGTGTCGCTCTCTATCGAAATCGAAAAGATATAAACCTAGCGGAAATTGATGCTTAGGGATTACCCTCTTACGCGTTGATTCTCGGCCTCTTACCAATGTTGATTTCTTGCAACACAAAAAGACAGCCCTCCTTGTTATCGAGCGAGGGCTCCGATAGACTCACTGTCTCTGGTTAAGCCTCTCCGAAGAATCGTCTTGACCACCTTTTCTGCAAGACTCGTCCTCTGCGACGTTAGCTTCGGCCGAAAGGGTCTGTGGTCATTTCTTTCCAAACTCCATCCTAGGACGTCCGAAACTAAAGGAGTTCAATTCCGTGCGCAGAACCATCCTTACCCTTGTAGCACTCATCGGTCTGGGCATTGCCAGCCAGGCCAGCGCCAACACAATTGTGACGATCGCCTTCACCGGCCTCGACGTCGATGTCTCTTTCGATGGTACCAATACCATCGTCGACTCGGGTGGCGAAGATCTGCTCGATACCCTCTCGCTCCGCGTAGACAACGTCCTCGTCTACGCCAGTGCTCTGACTGATACGATCGACACAATCTTGGTGGCACCGGGACCCTTGCCAGCCGGTAGCGGCTCTGTCGCCGTCGGCTTTTTTGATGTCTTCATCAACGGTCTAGGCGCTTTTATCCAATCCAATACCTTCGGGATCGCCCTCTTCCACGACGCACTGTCGCTCTCTGGTATCGACGGGCTAGCTACCGTCTTCAACACCAACATCTTCAACGTAGTGGATCCGGTCGCGATGACGTTCTCCTCGAGCGTCGTACCAGCGGGAACGGACTTCTCTGCCGTACTCTCGGGTGAGATCACCTTTCTCGTCGTCCCTGAGCCCAGCTCGGTAGCACTCGCCGGGTCTGGTCTTGTAGCGATCGTTGCTGGTGGTGTTTACACGCGTCGCCGTCGGATCAACGCTGTCGCCTGATTTCCCTCGATCCTCCCGCTAAACTGACCATTCGTGTACGCTTGGTCCCAAGTATTCGGGGTTGAGTTGTTCGCCCCGGATACTTTGTCGAATGAGGCGATAGTTTGTGCTATGCGACCCACTTTTGAACAACTTTCCATCAATTTGATCTGATAACCAACAGCCCTTCTGCTATCTCAACTGTACCGTTGCCAACTGGGTTTGCCTGCCGTACGATCAACTTTTGACCAAAATAACTTAACCAATCTCCCTGCTGGAGTTGGTCCTACCGGCCTTGAGTTGACAACTCGCAGAGAACAGCGCTAAGGTGTTGATGCAACATCGTTAAGCTACATCGATCGACTGGCATTCAACAGACTTAATCGGCCATGAGCGTTAGGACTAGGTTCGCTCCAAGCCCAACCGGCTTCCTCCATATCGGTGGCGTTCGGACGGCTCTCTTCAACTGGCTCTTTGCTCGACACCACAGCGGAGAGTTTATCCTCCGGATCGACGACACCGACCAGGAACGGCATGTCGAACGTGCGGTGGAGTTGATACTCGATGGTTTCCGATGGATGGGGATGGATTGGGATGAGGGTCCAGCGATCGGTGGCCCGTATGGCCCGTACTATCAATCCCAACGCGGCGAGATCTACCAGGCTGCGGTTCAACGGCTGATCGACTCTGGGCACGTCTACCGCGACTATTCGACCGAAGCAGAACGAGCTGCTGACAAAGCGGCTGCCGACGCGGCAAAACAGGCGTATCGATTTCGGAGGAAGCCAGTTACAGAGGCTCAATTAGCTGAATTCGAAGCAGAAGGTCGACCGTACGCACTCCGGTTTGAAGTTCCGATCGAGGAGACGGTCGTAGTTGAAGATGAAATCAAGGGACGGGTCGAGACCGCAGGCGCAGACATTGGCGACTTCGTGATCGTTCGGCCAAGCGGCGCGCCGCTCTATAATTTCGCGAGTGTCGTCGACGATGCCGAGATGAAGATTAGTCATGTGATTCGTGCAGAAGAGCATCTCTCGAACACGTTCTCACAGATTCTCCTCTTTCAAGCACTCGGATATCCAACCCCGACGTTCGCACACGTTCCTTTTGTCGCTGCGCCTGGCTCGAAGAAGAAACTCTCGAAACGAGATGGTGCCGTTGGTCTTCATGAGTACATCAATCTCGGCTACTTGCCTGAAGGGATGCTCAACTACCTCGCTCGTCTCGGCTGGAGCTTTGACGAGACTTCGGAGATCTTCTCGCGGGCAGAGTTAATCGAAAAATTCACACTCGATCGTGTGAACAGCTCACCGGCAAGTCACGACCGTGATAAACTCTTTTGGGTCCAAGGAGAGTGGATGAAGGCCGCGCCCCTGGACCGAAAGGTAATGCTCACCGCCCCTTACATCCAGAACGCCGACGAATGGTTGGAATGGGATCGACACAACCAGGATCCTGAATCCGCCGTGGAGCCTTCTGTTCTGCCATTCCTCGAAGAGCAAGCAGAATTCGATCAGACGTTACGGTCCCGCTTGGAAGCGGTAATCACGGCCTTAGGTGATCGACTGAAGATCGCTTCTGATATCATCAAGCTCGGTCGTTACTTCTTCGAAGCGGAAATCAGTTACGATCCCGCAGCAGTCAAGAAGCGCCTTAAGAAAGAGGGAGTCCCTGAAATCCTCAAGGATTTGAAGACTCTCCTAAGCGAGGTGGAAACGTTCGATGAAGCCACGCTCGAACCAGCAATCAAACAGTATGTGGAATCAAACGATGTTCCTCTTGGAAAGGTTGTTAACGCGATCCGCGTGGCGACGACCGGCCAAGGGGTCGGGCCTGGACTTTACGATTGTCTTGTGATTCTCGGTCGTGAGGCTTGTATCGATCGGGTCGACAAAACGCTCATCATGCTGGAAAGGGACTCGGGCTGATCGCCTCCAACCCACTCGTTGGCAAACTCCGGAGAGGCTGTGCGATGCGATCCGTCTGGTTCATTGCCCTCATCGGGATCATCTGCTCCGCGTTCGCGTTTGAGTTGGGCTACCGAACGCTCCGAGGTCCTACAGTCAACGTTACCTTGATCAATCGGACCGGGACCGAAATCCGAGATCTAGCACTTCAGGTCGATAGTCGCCCGTCGAAACTCAGTCGACTCGGAGCCAACACCTCGAAGACGATCAGCGTGACAGCCTTTGGATCTGACCCCTTAGTCTTGCAGTTTCAGAAGGAAGGTCAGAAATCGGATTCCTGGAATGTCAGCAGCTTCGACGGCCGCGCGATCCGGGCCAACGGTCAATGCTATGTCATCGAGATCGAACCAGAGAACCTTACACGTTACAGTGAAGATGACGATCGGTTTAATGCTCAACTCACCCGATTGATCGGGCGTTGGACGACTGATCCTGTTCTCTTCCCGTTCTGAGTAAGTTCCCCGCGAACGTACTCAATTTTTCTTGTCCGCGCAATGCCTGATGGAGATCGCAGATGCCCTTGCTGGTTGTAGGATCGGTGGCCTTGGATTCAGTCGAGACACCTCACGGCGTCGTGGACAATGCGTTGGGGGGCTCGGCTACCTACTTTTCCTATGCGGCCAGCTTCTTTACACCGGTGAAGCTTGTCGGTGTCGTTGGCGAAGACTTTCCGGAAAAGCATCGGACCTTGCTCGACAACCGAGGAATCGACACGCGTGGACTAATTGTCGAACCCGGCGGGCAGACGTTCCGTTGGCGCGGCAAGTACGAAGGCGACATGAACGAAGCGGAGACCATGGAGGTCCACCTCAACGTCCTCGGTACTTTCGATCCTGATCTTCCGGACGGCTTTAACGAATCCCCCTTCATTTTCCTCGCCAATGGAAGTCCGGCGATGCAGAAGAAGGTCCTTGATCAGTCCACCAACCGTAAACTGGTTGTCGCAGACACCATGAACCTCTGGATTGAAACCCAACGCGACAGTCTCCTCGAACTGCTTAAGCATATCGACGGG
Organism: uncultured Isosphaeraceae bacterium; assembly: GCA_964510225.1. Lineage (GTDB taxonomy): Bacteria > Planctomycetota > Planctomycetia > Isosphaerales > Isosphaeraceae > CAZEAN01. The sequence goes on along the minus strand of CAZEAN010000024.1, from coordinate 9,396 downwards.
TTGGTCCTCAACGATGGTGAAGCCCGGATGCTGACCGAGAAGGTAAACCTCGTCCAAGCGGGCGAATGGGTCCTCGATCGCGGTCCAAGGTTCGTCATCATCAAGAAAGGGGAGCACGGCGCCATGTTCCTCAGTGACAAGGATCGATTCGTGATGCCCGCCTTCCCGCTCGGGGACGTCGTCGATCCAACCGGTGCGGGGGACAGCTTTGCGGGTGGATTCATGGGCTACCTCGCATCGACAGGCCGGACCGACTCCGAAGGGCTCAAGACCGCAATGGCCTATGGCACCGTTATTGCAAGCATAAACGTCCAAGATTTCAGCCTCCGACGTTTCCAACAGACAGAACGTGCCCACGTCGATCAGCGTCTCGATGAGTACCGATCGATGCTCCGGTTCTAATTGACATCACCTTGAGTTGTTGAAATGACTCCTCCGAAGACGATCCGAGTATTCGGAGGGATCGGACTTCCCGAGCAAGCACAGTTGCGGGTCGCGACTCTTCAAAAAACTCATGAGTGTGAGTACCCGCAACTTCGATGGACTCGGCCCGATCAGTATCATCTCACCCTTAGCTTCCTGGGCGAGATCCCCGAAATAGCGGTACAACCCCTCATTGAGAAGCTCGGAGAGATCGAGGCTAACCATCGGAGATTTACTCTCAAGCTCCAAGGACTCGGAGCTTTCCCCAACCTCAGTCGAGCAACGGTTCTTTGGGTTGGACTCGTCGGGGATTCACTCAAAACGCTTCAAGAACTGAAGGCATCTTTCGACAGAGTGGCGACGTTGAACGGTACACCGCCTACCGATAACAGATTCCATCCGCATCTCACCCTGGCTCGGTCAAGAGACCGGCGCGTTGGTTCAAAACGATCGGGCCTCGATTTGAGAGGGCTCGCAGAGGGGTACCGCGAGTGGTCACCGGGAATCCTTCCTGTCGAGGAACTCGTCCTTTACGCCTCAGAACTGTCCAAGCAAGGTCCTCGATATCGATCTCTTCATCGATGTCAGCTCCAATCTTCCAGCTAGCTCGATTTCTTGGATCCGAAGTTGTTCAAATACTGTGTCATGTGTTATATTCAAGTGCTTCTTCCCAGTGCTCATAGAGGGATTTGACTACTTCCACAAGATCGTCGTAGCGTGCTTGCGCTTCCCGAGCACGGTTCGGATCCTTCCATGTCTCCGACTGACCGAGGAGTTCTTCGAGGCCCGCGATTTCTGTCTCCGTCTCTCCGATCTCCCGTTCGAGGTCGGCTGCTTTTTTGAAGGGGAATTTTCGCTTCTTCTTCGAAGGGTTCGAATTCGTTGGGTTGGATTTCGATTTGACTTTGGGTTGATGCGGACTGTTTTGTTGACGACTATTCTTAGCCTCGAGTTGCTGGGCAAGGAGGCGTCGGTAGGTTTCGTAATCGCCATCGACAACCCGTGCCGTGCCGTCCTCGATCACAATCAATCGGTCGGTCACTTGGTTTAGGAAGTAACGGTCGTGACTGACCACTAAGACTGTTCCTTCGAACTCGCGGATCGAACGTTCGAGGGCATCGCACGACCAGATGTCAAGGTGGTTCGTCGGCTCGTCCATAACGAGAAGATTCGCCCCTGTTGCCGAGAGCCGTGCGAGTGCGGCCTTACCTTTTTCACCTCCCGAGAGCCTACCGACCGTCTGGAGAGCGAGATCGCCGCGGAGCCCGAACTTGGCGAGGAGGTCGCGGACATCCTGTTCCAACCAATCGGTATCGTCTTCAGGCCAGACTGCGCGGAGGACCGGGGTCTCGGCCGGCAGTGATTCCAAACCCTGATCGTAATAGCCAATCGTGACCTTATGGCCCAGTTTAACCTCGCCCGAATCGGCCTTAATCCGACCGATCAGCGTCTTGACCAACGTGGATTTCCCGGCGCCGTTCGGTCCCATGATCCCTATACACTGACCGCGCTGAACGCTCAGGTTAAGCCGCTCGAAGAGCCTCTTGTTGTCAAATCCTTTGCTCAGATTCTTCGCTTCGATTACGACGTCACCAGAGCGCTCGACGATTTCGAACCCCATCGGTGGACCATGGATGTCAGACATCAATTCGATGTCTTCAGCCATCACCCTTTCCAATTTCTTCGCCTTGTCTTTGGCTTGTGAGGCTCGCGTTCCGACGCCGAACTTATCGATGAACTTTTGCAAATCAGCCGCCTGGGCAGCCTGTTTCTTCGCTCGAGTCTCAAGGAGTTTCGCACGCTCTTCCCGGAGCTTCCAGTATTGGCTGTAGTTTCCCGGATAGATGCTGACGTTCCCGAGGTAGAGTTCCCAGATGCAATTGACGGTCGCATCGAGAAAGTAGCGATCGTGGCTGACGATGACCATCGCAACCGGCTGTTTGGAGAGGTAGTTTTCCAGCCAGCTCACGGATGCAATGTCGAGATGGTTTGTTGGCTCGTCGAGGAGCATGAGATCTGGACTTTCGAGGAGAAGCCGCGCAAGCATCAACCTCGACTGCTGTCCTCCAGAGAACGTCCCAGCGGGGCGGTCGAAATCATCGCGACGGAAATTGAGACCGGTCAGGATCTCCTCGATCCGATGCTCGATCGCGTATGCATCTTGGTGTTCGATCCGCTCTTGGAGGTCGGCGAACCGCCGGGAAGCGCGATCCCGTTCGCGATCATCGGAGGCCTCGGCCATTTCTTGCGCGGCTTCTTCCAGCTCCTCCTGAAGTTCCAGGAGCGAGGCAAGTCCCGACTTTGCAACTTCGAAGAGCGTAGCGCTGGGGTCGAAGTCGGGCTGCTGGCGGAGGAGACTGACGCGGAGCCCCTGTTTGAGGTGATACCTTCCCATATCCGGATTGTCGAGCTTGGCAACAACCCGCATCAGGCTGGTCTTCCCCGCGCCATTGGGGCCGACTAAGCCGATCCGGTCTCCCCCCTTGATCTCGAAGTCGAGGTCGGCAAAGACGGGATCACTGGTGTACTGGCGGCCGAGACCTTGAGCGGTTGCGAGGATCATTAATGGGACCCGATTCGAGGCTCGGTGATCGTGTAAGAATTGCTGGTCATGGGGTCATTGAGGTAAGGACGAATCGGGCGTAAAGACCAGGGTCGATCGAACGTTCGGAATGGGTCTGGGAGGATTCGGAGACTCGATTCTGTCCGACCAGTGGCTGCCCAGCCAAGTCGTGAAGGTGGCGTCAAGCCATCGACGATCTCGCCCACGACGGCTCCGGCTGAGGTAGCCTAGGTGACCACCTGAAGGAACCAACTCTAACCTTAAATTCGCTGGAAAAATGGTTGGATCAAAAGGATCAGGCGGTATGAAGGGATCATCCTCAGCATGGATTACAAGTCCGGGAATCTGGATCTCGGAAATCCAACGACGAGCGCTTGCGTTTCGATAGTATTCAATCGCGCCTCGAAATCCACTCCGTGGCGCGGTGTAACGCTCGTCAAACTCCAAGAGGGAACGGACGGTACTCAATTGCAAGGGTCCCAGATCTGGGAAAAGCTGGTGAAGCTCTTGCACATGTTTGACTAATTGACGAACAAAGAAGCGATCATACAGGAGAAAAGGAAATCGCTGCATATGACTACAGCAATGTTCAAGATCGATCGGAGGGTTGGCTGCAAGAACACAATCGAGATTCGGTACTGGGATCTTGCTAGCCTCACCCGCGAGTTTCAGAACGATGTTGCCACCGAGTGAGAGGCCGACCAATCCGATCGGTGCGTCAGGGAAGCGCACTGCAGTCCATTCACAAAGGGCCCGGAGATCATCAGAACGACCAGCGTGGTAGATCCCTCGGGCAAGTCCGAGACCCTCCCCGGCATTTCGAAGATTGAGTCGGAGAACTCGGATACCAAGGTCCAGGAGCCGATGAGTAAATCGGATCTGGTAATCGCTCTCCGCACTGCCGGCGAGACCGTGCACCAGAATTACGACCGGCCGATTGGGAGGGCACAAGGTGGGGGCGTTCTCGAAGACAAGGAGCCGGTCACCATCAGATAGCCCAATTTCGAATCGTTGCGATTGTAAGAGTGGGTTGGCGACTGGTAGATAGTAGCCGACCAGAGTTTGCAGATGGCCGCCACGGATCGCGGGATGAGGATCGAATGGGGCAAAATCAAATCGTCGTTGCTGCGCAGAAGGATTTGAATCGTTAGATCCGAGATCAATGCTCATCATTTTTGATTTTCAAGGATCTCTCAACAAAAAAACGTACCGACAAGTTTTAGTGATACGGTTCCTTTGGGTGATCTCTTAGATGATGATAACGTACCGTGGGGCTGAAACGAAGAGGAAACGGAGGCTATTGGATGGTTCCGAATCATGGTCAGGGACGGATCACGCGTCGGATCCGATGATTGTTCGTATCGCCGATGTAGATGGCTTCATCAGGGCCGAGCGCAACTCCGTGAGGTCGATCGAGTTCGGCTTGAAGGGCCGGGCCGCCATCACCCGATGGGCCTCGGTTACCGTTACCGGCCACCGTGGTGATGATCCCCGTCTCGAGATCAAACCGCCGGATCACCTGGTTTTCTGTGTCGACGATGAAAGCTCCCGTCGCGGTCAATTGAAGCTCTTTGGGCCCATCAAAAGTGGCGTTGATCCCAAGACCACCGTCTCCGCTGTAGCCGCGTTCCCCAGTCCCCGCGATCGTCCGGATGATCCCCTCGCGATCAATCGTGCGGAGGGTATTTCCGTTACGCTCGAGGACGTAAATCGTTCCATCGACGCCGACATCAACCGCCCGCGGTCCATGAAGACTCGCTTCGGATGCCGGACCGTTATCCCCTTGATGTACTGGTCTGCCAGTCCCGGCGAGAGTCGTGATGACCTCGTCGTTGAGGTTGAGCGCTCGAAGCCGATGCCCCGCGACATCAGCGATCAAGAGGGTCGTTTCGTCTCGATCGAAAGCGATCCCGTTCGGTTCGACTAATCCCGCAAGGCTCCCGGGACCACCATCACCTGAATACTCGGCTCGACCATTTCCCGCGACTGTCGCGATTTCGCCGGTTCCCGCATCGACTCGGCGGACGCGGCGGTTGAGCCGATCGACGAAGTAAAGATTACCGTTTTGATCGATCACCAATCCATAAGGTTCATCCATGGCGGCTTCGGTCGCCGGACCACCATCACCAGAGAATCCTTTGGACCCGTTCCCGGCAACGGTCGTGATAATTCCCGACGCGGCGTCTACCCTTCTAATCCGATGATTGAAGGTATCGGAGAAGTACAGGTTTCCAGCTTGATCAAAGGCGACATCAAACGGGCCGTTGAGCTGGGCCGACTCGGCGGGACCACCATCGCCGGAAAATCCAGCCTTGCCGTTTCCGATCGGGCTCTCGATGATCCCTGTTTCCGGTTCCGCCTGAAGTGAGAGCAGCAGGAAAAGGCCCAACATTGACGTCATCTCTCGGTCGTGGTGAAGCCAGATCAACGCGATGAGTGCTAGAGCCTACACGAGAATCGTGCTGCACTAAAGCCCCTAATCCGAGTTGCACGCTTGGCTTCATGAAGCCGGTTCATTTACTAATGCCGAGGATGGGATTCGAACCCACACTGCCCGGATTTTAAGTCCGGTGACTCTGCCGTTGGTCTACCTCGGCGGACTAACTCCAAGAAACGAGCGGAGGGGCCGGGACTCGAACCCGGAAGCCTTGCGGCCACCCGTTTTCAAGACGGGCTCCTCATCCAGCCGGATCCCCTCCCTTTTGTGTCTTCCACGCAATGCGGGTACCTACCTAACGATGCGGAGGAGGTGGGACTCGAACCCACAAGTCTTCCGACCACCCGCATTCGAAACGGGCTCCTGATCCAGCCGGTTCTCCTCCAACTTATTCCAGCCATGCGGAAGGGGAGGGAATCGAACCCTCGGCCCGAAGGTCGGGCGCCAGTGTTCCAGACTGGTCTGGCCAACCATCATCCGGCTCCCCTCCTCGATTGACCCGCGCTGAGTTCGCCTCACTCATGAGAAACCTCGACGCCCGCGACCGTACTCCTAAGTCGTCGAGGGCGGTGAAATCATGCTTACCAAAAGCCGCCTCAGATCAAACGCTCGAGGGATATCAAGTGCAACAAAGCGATTATCAAGAGTAAGGATAATTTATTGTAATTTAGGCTTCTCATCGGAGGAGAACTCATGGGGCGGGAAGTCAATCAGCCAGTCCAATGATCAACCAGACACTCAGGGATCCCCAAGGTTCGCCGAACCCAACAGAAACAGAGACAGCGCAAACAGTGGCCGTAGTCTTGGGTCGAGGGTTGCGCGCCCGATGTTCCGGCCAGAGGCCATCTGTACTCTCGGCAGACTGAAGTCGATGATCTGACTGGCTAAAGGCACCACTACCAGAGGATGGGCAGAGAAAATGGCATTCCGGTGAGGTGATCATCTGAGAAAGGAGAGTGTTTCCCGGCCAGCGAGATTCTCCCTGGTTCAGAGCCAATCTGGATAGGATTCGTCCCAAAATGATTGATCCGGGGGTGGCCAGGCTCCTGCTCCTTCAATCGGGAGAAGAGTGCCGATCTCGGCGCCGCTGACCGAAGTCGGGAAGGTATCGGTGATCCGGAGATCCCCCGGCTCAAGTCGGATAATCGTACACCCTTCCTCTGTCGTAGAGCCTGCGAAGAGCCCGGAATCGGTCACTGCAAGCCCTCGGGCAAGGCCACCGATTGGAGCAGAACAGTAAGGGGTGAAGGAGCGATTCAGTCGGTGGACCGCACCGAAGCTTGAGTCGGCGTAGACGAGTGCATCGCCATCGAGCGCCAACGACTGAGGATCGGAGAGCCCTCGAGCAACGACAGCATCTCGGGTGACGTTGAGGAGCAAGCCGTCCTGAGTCCGTTGATCAATCGCCGTTGCATAGAGATCGTTCTGGAGCCCCTGAAGCGCCGTATGGTATAGCTCTGCCTGACCCTCAGTATTGAGCCAGTGGCGGATGACAAAGCGATCCTCCAATACCTGGGACCCGTCGGTCCGAAATGCATGAATCTCGCCGGTAGCACCGGAAGCAACGTAGAGCGTGCTCTCCCAAAACCAGAGCGTTCGGATCGAACCCATTCCCCGAAGCTGATAACGTTCTTCGAGCATTAAGTCCTTAGATCGGAAACAAAGGAGGGAAGGCTCGGCTTCGTCACGATGCCGGAATGGCTCAGTCGCTACAAAGAGTGCATTATCACCAACGGCCATCCCGCCAAATCCATCACAGCGAAGTGACTTCTTGGGGAATTCCAAGACGATCCGAAACTTCCCTGTGTCCGGATGCAAGACCCCGAGTCCCGCGCAACAGGGAGGCCGGACCCGCCTAAAGCTCACCAAGACTTCCATGTTGAGGTACCTACGACACCTTACTGATCTCTGCAAACGGAAGTGTCGCTAACCCCGATGATACTGGGGCAACCGATCGGCTGGCATCTCCTTCAGCAACGCGCCCGCGGCGTCTTTGGCGGAAATGGTGGGAGACTGAACTTTCCAATCGATGCCAACGTCAGGGTCATTCCAGAGAATCGTCCCTTCCTCATTCGGCGCATAAAAGTTGCTACATTTATAGCTAAAAAGCGCTGTCTGACTCGTTACAGCAAACCCGTGGGCGAATCCTTCAGGAACCCAGAATTGCTTCTTGTTCTCAGCCGAGAGCGTGACGCCGATCCACTGGCCGAAGGTCGGTGAGCCAGCGCGGATATCGACGGCGACATCGAATACTTCCCCTTCTAAGACTGTGACGAGCTTCCCTTGGGCGGTCGGGTGTTGGTAATGAAGCCCGCGGAGGACACCTTGCGTGGAGAAGGAAAGGTTGTCTTGGACGAACCGCTCAGGAAGGCCGGCTTCGGCGTACCGTGTTTGGTTCCAAGTCTCCATAAAGAACCCACGCGCGTCACCAAAGACCTTCGGCTCGAAGATCAAGACCCCGGGGATCGATGTCTCGATTACGTTCATCGGAGGCTCGACTCCCGACTGACTAATTCGGACAAATAGCGACCGTAGTCGTTCTTGAGTTCCGCCGCGAGTTGCTGGACTTGGCCCGCGTCAATGAACCCCATCCGGTACGCAATCTCTTCAACGCAAGCAATTTTGAGTCCTTGGCGTTGCTCGATGATCCGGATGTACTCCGAAGCTTGAGCGAGCGACTCATGCGTTCCCGTGTCGAGCCAGGCAAACCCACGGCCCATTAGTTCCACCTGGAGCTGCCCGCGTTGGAGGTAGGCGACATTGGAGTCGGTGATTTCTAACTCGCCCCGCAGCGACGGCTTTTGCGAAGCGGCGATTTCGAGGATTTGGTTGTCGTAGAAGTAGAGCCCCGTTACCGCGTAGTTCGACCTCGGCTCTTTCGGCTTCTCTTCGATACTGACGGCACGTCCTTGCCCATCAAATTCAACCACGCCGTACCGCTCAGGATCTTGCACGTGATAGCCGAAGACGGTCGCCCCTTCAGTTCTCGCATCGGCACGTCTTAAGAGTTCAGGGAACCCATGGCCGTAAAAGATATTGTCACCCAGGACTAATGCCGAAGGTCGGTCGCCAATAAATGCCCGCCCGATGATAAACGCCTGGGCGAGTCCTTCAGGCTTTGGTTGCTCAGCGTACTCAAGCCGGAGGCCCCACTGAGTACCATCGCCGAGGAGGTCACGATAGCGGGGCAGATCGGTCGGTGTGGAAATCAAGAGAATCTCACGGATCCCCGCGAGCATCAGAGTGCTCAAGGGGTAATAAATCATCGGCTTATCGTACACAGGAAGCAGTTGTTTGCTCGTGACCCGAGTTAAGGGATAGAGCCGCGTTCCGAGGCCCCCTGCCAAGATGATCCCACGACGGTTGCTGAGCGTCATGCCGGCTGTTGCTCCCGGTTGAGGCCGAGTCGTTCTCGATAGGCCCCCGAGGAGACTCGGTCACACCACGCTCGGTTGGCCAAGTACCATGAAACTGTCTTTCGGAGCCCTGTCTCAAAGGTCTCCGCTGGGTTCCAACCTAATTCCTTACCAATCTTGCTGGCGTCGATGGCGTATCGCATGTCGTGTCCAGGTCGATCAGTCACGAAACTGATCAGTTGCTCATGAGGCCGGTGTGACGCATCCGGCACAAGCTCGTCGAGCAACCGACAGATCGTCTTAACAACCTCGATGTTAGTCTTTTCGTTATGACCACCTACGTTATAGGTTTCACCCGGCTTTCCTTGTTCCAGGACAATCCGTAGTGCCCGTGCGTGATCGTCGACAAAGAGCCAGTCGCGGATGTTGTCCCCTTTGCCGTAGATCGGCAACGGCTTGCCCGCGAGGGCGTTGAGGATCATCACCGGAATCAACTTCTCCGGGAACTGATACGGCCCGTAGTTGTTCGAGCAATTCGTGATCAGAGTCGGAAGTCCATAGGTGTGATGCCAAGCGCGGACCAAATGATCGGACGAAGCTTTGCTCGCGGAGTAGGG
>CAZEAN010000023.1:53957-58231 GCA_964510225.1 uncultured Isosphaeraceae bacterium | reverse complement strand
TGGCAAGTTGCCGCCCCTGCCAAGGCCGATCGCTGAAATCGGCTGAAGGATTACAGATATCGTAAGAACTCATTGAACAACGCGGACCTTCAGCTTGTCGAGGTCCGTGTTGTTTGCACTGAACCAGTGCCGTAACGATGATTTTCTAATAATAGATTAGTTCTTATATTTGAAAATTGTGTGGATCCGTCAGATTGCTCGTCCCGGACTTCGGTGTGATCCCAAGGGATTCTTGCGCAATCAATGCCGCCCCGAGTAACCCAGCGTCATCGCCGAGTTCGCTAAGCTCGATCCGAACCACTTGATCGGGATCGGCCATTGCTTGTCCCCGTGCAGTCTCGGTGATCAGTTGTAGAAAGGGCTGGCCGAGAGCTTCGGCAACTCCACCCCCGATGACGATCAGTTCCGGACCTAACAGATTGATGATGCTCCCAATGGCGAGTCCAAGATAATGCGCAGCGCGTTCGACCTCGAAGAGTGCTACGGGGTCATGAAGCTGATACGCTTCAGCAAGTTGACCGCTCTTCAGTCGCGAACGTTTGGTTCGCACAACTTCACTTAGGCTGGTCTTGGAACCGGTCTTGATTGCCTTCCAGACACGCCGAGTAATTGCGGTTCGGCTTCCGAGTGCTTCCAGACACCCTCGACGTCCGCAGCCGCACTTCGGTCCGCCGGGCTTCACTACGAGATGGCCAATTTCACCGGCATTTCCCGTCACACCGGTGAGTATCTGGCCGTCACGGATCAAGCAGCCGCCAATCCCGGTTCCGACAAAAACGGCGAGGAACTCGCGAGTGCCTCGCCCCGCACCAAGTTTATACTCCCCGTAGCCCCCTGCCCTCACGTCGTTTTGGACAACGACCGGCCGACCAAGGCGTCGTTCAAGTTCGGCCTTGAGTGGAAAGTCCTGGATCGCCAGGTTTGGGCTTGAACGAATAACACCGGTCTTCAGATCGAGTGGACCTGGCGACCCGATCCCGATTCCAACAACCGATTCTGACCCTACTCCCGCTTTTTGTAGAGCGCTCCGCGCGACGTACTCGAGGGCCTCCGCCAACGCTTGCGGACCACTAGCCGCCGGTGTGCTTACTTTCGATCGCCCGCTGACTTGATGCTCAGGGTCAACAACTCCCGCGAGGATTTTGGTTCCTCCGAGATCGATCCCTAACACCAACGGCACCGCCTCAGAGGTCGCCATCAGATTACTTAGATTCGTGGTAGGAAATTGAAACTGATCCGACCCCAATCATCGATCCTCACCAAGATCTCTTGAGCAAGTACAGATCGATGACCGAGGTCCGTCATCCAAATCTATCAATGAAGACAATCAGGAGAGATGTCGATCGGCAATCGTCATCAACTTCACGACCGGGAGGCCGTGAGGACAGGCTCGCTCAGCCGCTTCCAAGTCGGCTCGAGCGACGTTTCGTGCTTCAGCCGGCAATGCTTGGTAGAGTTCCCGAGCAGCTTGACGCTTTCCGTAGGCTGAGTAGTAGCGGAGATAACGCATCACCTTCGCGACCGGAACACCATTGGCGGGTGATTCGCAGAGATGACCGCAGCCGTGGCAGAAGAGGTTCTCTGTCTGTTGTCGGTGCTCTTCGAGCAACCGAGCTTCTTTGACGGTCAGCGGTTCCTTACTCGCCCCGATGTTTTCGGCGAGCTGCCGAGTCGTGGTCATCTCAGAGACCACGACGTGCATCCGTTCGTCTGCCCAGGCAGCTTTGAGCGCAGCGACCTGTTTCTTGACCCCTTCCTCTTTCATTCGCTTCAGGGTCTGGTCGGCCTTGAAGAGCTCTTGCTCATTATCGACAGCGCTAAGGACTGCTTCAGCGCCACCTTGGGTCTTCATGGCGACCATCGCGATGTTGGCAGCCGATGCCTTGTCCACAGCACGTTGTAGCTTATCGTGGAAGGTTCGGACGGCTACCGGATCCGAATCCTGTGCTGGTCCACCCCGTCGTCGACGGTTCGTGAAGCGGAAGTTGTACTGGATCATCACCTGATCGATCCAACCGACATCAGCAGCAGTCTCGAGAAGTTCCGGGAGATAAGGATCATGGCAGGAGAAGCCGGCGAACTTAATCTTTCCTTCCGACTTCAAGCGCTCGAAAACCCCCTTGACGGCTGGGTCCTTGAGCATCTTCAAGTAATCGCCCGAAATCCCATGGATGTAGTAACAGTCAAGGTAATCGGTCTGAAGGCGTTCCAGGCTTCCTTCGATCTCGCTGAGGAAGACCGGGACCGGATCGGCGACACCGCGATAACGGGTCGTTTTTGAGACAAGGTAGACATCTTTCCGGAAACCGGTGCGGTCGAGGACTTGACCGATCACTTGTTCGGCGCGTCGGTTCTCGTATGATTCGGAGGTGTCGATGTAGCGAACACCGAGTGCGAGTGCTTTTTGCACAAAGCCAGGATCAATCGACCAACTCGAGCCCATGCCGAGCTTGGTCACTTTTTGACCCGTCCCACCAAGGGTCACCTGAGGAATCGAAGACTCTGGGGCACCTTGTTGCGGAGCGCCAGTCACCTGGTCGGCAGCGGCGAGGGCCGCACCCGCGGCAGCACTCGTTTGTAGAAATCGTCGACGGCTACCGTTGCAAGGACCTTGCATCGCCTTACTCCCTCTTGTTCGGAAAAGCATCGGCTTCGGGTTCAGGGTCGATCGTTCAAAAGATAGATCACGATGACCTCAAGACGCCCCAAGTAGACGATTTCCATCGTGGGACGTTGAACACAAATGATCCTCATTCCAGTCGACGAGGTCAACACACTCCCGGAATTCGGGTACTTGTGGATCCTGAAGAGGTTGTTCTTTTCCTTGATCGAGGAATGAGTCCGCCAGTGAGGCACGAACAAGTTCCGCTATCTTCGGTAGACTCAACACCCTCCTTACATAGATGGATTGCGGGTCAGCTAGCGACGATGTCCGCAACCAAGGGTGTGACAGGCAAGTGGCATCCCTATTTCAGCATAGTCTTTGACCTCTAGTACAGACTATTTTCAGCTCGATACCGACACCAAGGTTGGTCGGGCGCCGAGGCGATTCAGGCTCCTTCGTCCTGTGATCACCTCGGCTTCTGTTCGGCGTTGCGATCGCTTGCTTACGAGACGGAGGAGCCGCCGTTGAAGATCTTCAAGAGTGATCGGAGTTCTTAGCGGGACAACCGTCGTCGGAATCGATAACCAGCGCCAAGAACCCCAGCGATACCGAGCAAGGTGAGTGTCGAAGGTTCTGGAATCACAGAGAAATCGAGGTCACCGAATCGGGTTCGTTGGCTCCGCGTAAAGAGGCCCACATTTCCCGTAGTAAATGTCGTGTCGACAACCGACTGGCTCGCGATGATGGCGCTGTCAGATTCCCGAACGATGTTGAAGAAGATGCTACTTCCGGATCGACCGGCCGTCACATCATAGACCTCGCCCAATTGCCAATTGATGTTGGTGGTGAAGAGGTTCGTCACCGTGTTGTTCACTTCGCGTAGGAAGTTCAAGCCCCGAAACCCATTGTCGCTGAGCCCACCACGCTCCCACGAAACGCGGTAGTGATTCTGAGAGTCTTGCCAACCGAAAACGATCCCATAGCGGTCATTGTCTGTGTCGAGATTGGTGATGTCCGCCGAGAAGGTGAAGTCGGTGTCCTGCGTGAAGTCGCTGATCAGCGAACCACCGGAGTTAAAGATGTAATCGATGAACGGCGAATTGTCGGTCCAAACGTCTGTATTAGAATCGACGATTGGGCTGTCCTGTCGGCTCCAGTTGGTTACAGCTTCGGTCGACGTAATCGGGTCAGCCTGAGCCGAGGCACTGAGAACAACGAGGAGAGCGGCTGCAACGGAAACGGTACGCGAATTCATGAAACTACTCCTTTGGGAACGATGATCCAAATCGGATTAACTTTGATCCAAATCGGATCAAATTTATCGAAAATATGCTTCTCATAGTCGAGAGCGAGATCATTATCAAAGACGGCGGCCTACGCACACAAGAACACGCCGGTTTAAGAGCCGATGTTGTTGCATTTTTGCAACACGGTCCAGGCGTTCAAGCCAATGGTTGATCAGAGATCAACACGTTCCACTTCAGATCTTCGCCTAACAGAAAGACGTCACCGGTTTTGTGAAGGTCTTGGACGAGTATCGAGGAATGAAACCGAGAGTCAAAACTCACCGCGCTAGGTAAGGCACAAGCATCAATGACGCAGTTGAATTTCCTACGAATGAGGAGTGCCTGCTCAAGCGCAGAGTCTCAATCCAGGAATCAGCCGAGCC
>CAZEAN010000023.1:0-53857 GCA_964510225.1 uncultured Isosphaeraceae bacterium | reverse complement strand
CAACGTTCTAAAATTGCTCCGCAAGTGAAAGAAGTGGCAACGTGTGATCTTGCGAATGAGGAGTGCCTGCTCAAGCGCAGAGTCTCAATCCAGGAATCAGCCGAGCCCCCAGGCGTGAGCCGTCACGCTTCAGGGCCCGCAATGGTAGGATCCGTTTGTCAGAACGAGAGCATGCCTGGGAGGAGTTGTTTGTTCATGGTGGGTGGGAGCAACTCAATCGTAGGTGACGATCTCGGGCTTTTTACCGCGTCCGAGTCGACGGAAGGCTGCCAATCCAATTGCTCCGAGCGAAAGCAAGGCAAGCGAGGAAGGTTCTGGGATCAACGCAGGAATGGTGGTGACGATTGGGGTGTTGGGCTCGTCCTCGTAAGCAAAGCTGTTCAGAGTGACCACTAATCGGTCTCTTGGGTTCGCGCTTGGCCCCAGAGTGATGTTCAACCAGCCAAAATGGGTATTGCCGTCAACATCGAACTTGAGACCAAGGAATCCTGTACCTAGACCCAACCAATTTCCATACGAGAAACCATATCCTCCGATATATTTGGCTAAATTATTGGTAACTGTAACAGGAGAATCGGGATTATCATTGGTGCTAAAATTAGTGAAAGCAAAAAACGTCCCACTACTCCCCATCTGGTTTGGTGTACCAACGCTTACATCACTGCCGAGTCGGGCTACGGAATAGAAGCGGTAAGCAGTCTCTGAAAAGAAAGAGACAAGGAACTCATTATCTTCTTGTCGGAACAACCTTATCCTGCCCTGGCTTCGAAAGCCATATCCACCTGTGTACGAGAGAAGATCGAGGGCAAAATCGGCACCGTCGAAATCGGTTGTGTTTACGACACCTTCATTAACGTCGATAAACAATTGATGGCGACCCGGCCCGGTGATGCTGACGCTGTCGGGATCGAAGAATACAACATCGGCATCGGCATTGGTACCGATCCCAATGGCGGAGGCAGTAGCAGCGACTGCAGTCGCTGCCTTCGCATACGTGGTCAAGCGAGTTTCCAATCCTTGACCAGCAGGTTGTTTGTGGGCGGTTTGAGTAGTCATTGTCTTAAGTCCTCGATAGCTGGAGTCGATGGATCAACGGTGCTATAACGGAGAACGACTTCAGGAACAACTGACCTACGTTGCCAAGAGCCAACGATACTCTCTTGCCTCCATGCTTTCCATGAGAAATCCAGGGCCGTCAACATGAAGTCGGCTTTACCGTGTTGATGACCATCTGTTTCAACTGAGTCAGCGTCAACTCTCAGACCATTACCAGTTTGTTGGCCAGCATTTAGAGCTCATGTGTGCGATGATCCGCTTCGGGCGGTCCAACTGGGCAAATCTCTGTTCACAACTCGCCAGGGCAACAACCAACAAGATTGTCCTCGACTGCGTGAAGTGGGGCACAGCGATTCAAGGTGTCGAAATCACCGGAGCCAAGGACCACAACGTTCTAAAATTGCTCCGCAAGTGAAAGAAGTGGCAACGTGTGATCTTGCGATCAACGGTCGAGGACGTCGACGACCGTAAAGGATTCAGACGTCGGAGTCATTGCACAATTTGTGTCGTTGACCGATGATGAAGATTCCTTGAATTTTCCACTCCCGCCTGCTCTAACCAACCAAAACCAGTGTTGAATCGCTTACGGCATCGGGTCCGGAACCCGTTCTGGAGCCGTCGTGGTCTCTTGTTCCGGGCCCTCGCTGTGTTGCTCGGAGTCTCGCCGTTCCTGCTCTGTGAACTCATTCTCTGGGTGTTCGGCCTCGGAGGAGTCGAAACAGACGTCGATCCATTCGTAGGTTTTAGTGCAACTCGACCTCTTTTTAAGTTAGACAAGTCGGGGACTCGCTACGCGATTCCTGCAGCACAGTACAAGTTCTTCCGACCTGAGTCGTTCGGTGCGCAGAAGGCGCCCGACGAGTTCCGGATCTTCTGCCTCGGGGGTTCAACTGTCCAGGGCCGACCGTTCCAGGTGGAGACCTCCTTCACAACCTGGTTGGAACTCAATCTCGAGGCCGCTGCCCCCGACCGGTCTTGGGCAGTCGTCAACTGTGGTGGCGTATCTTATGCGAGTTATCGCCTGGCGCCGATCCTCGACGAGATCCTCGACAATTACGAGCCCGACCTGATCATCCTCTACACTGGCCACAACGAGTTCCTCGAGGACCGGAGCTATCAGCACATCAAGCGAATTCCTGGTTTCTTGCGTCGCTCGCTCGCACCGATCGCCCGTCTCCGGACCTGTCGTGTCATTGTGGATACCGTCTCGGCGGTCGGAGGGTCGACTTCTGAGGCTGAGCGCGACCAGCTTGGGATGGAAGCCGACGCTCGACTCGACACCTGGGGAGGGATCGAGGACTACCACCGTGATCTCGGCTGGACCGCAACCGTCATCGACCATTTCGCGTTCAATGTCGAGCGGATGGTCAAAATGGCACGAGAAGCGGACGTGCCGATCCTGCTCGCCAACCCTGTCGCCAATCTAGAGACTCCACCCTTCAAGACTGAGCATCGGAACGGCCTAGGCGTCGAGGAACGCCGACGGTTCGATGCACTTCGAGATGAAGCGAGTCGACAGGCGGGCAACGACCTTCGCAGAGCAATCCGACTCCTCGAAGAGGCACTTCAGATCGACGATCGGCACGCTGGCCTTCACTACACGATCGGCCAGTATTACCTCCAGCTCGGCGACGCGGAGAAGGGACGTGCAGCGCTGATTCGTGCCAAAGAAGAGGACATTTGCCCGCTCCGGATTCTGGAGCCGATGCGGGCCAAACTTAAGACGATCGCGGACCGAATGGCGGTTCCATTGGTGGACATCGACGGGTTCTTTACCGAGAGGAGCGACCAGGGGATTGTCAACGACGGCGCTTTGATCGATCATGTCCACCCATCGATCTACGGACACCAACTGATCGCAGAACTTTACTTGGAAGAGATGACGCAGCTCGGGCTTCTAGATCCAGAAGAAGGCTGGCAGACCACCCGCGATCGTCTCTACCAAGCACACTTTGCGACACTCGACGATCTCTATTACCTGATCGGCGAGCGTCGACTCGCTGGCCTGCGGGCCTGGGCAGCCGGTCGGGCCTCACCATCCAAGGCATTCCCCGAAACTGGCGGCATCCCTCCAGATCCGGACTGAGTCTCAAGAGGAAGGATGAGGGCACCCCCCATTCCGAGTGCAGCGCTCTCTTCCTTCCCCGCCAAATTCTTGCTCCACCCTGATGTTCGCACCAAGGTTGCCCTCCGAGTAAGCAATCCTGGTGGCCAGGCCCTGGACGCCCGCCAAAGTGGACCATAGACTGCCCGACGTCGCGTAGTCGTTCATCAACAGTTCCAGTGTGGAGGACGCCAACGATCATGATCGCGCTTCTCAGAACTTCGTGGATGGTACTGTTTGTTCTTATCGAGGCCTCGACCGTTGAGGGAGGTATTACTCCTCCGTTGACCGTCGCTCATCGAGGTCTCATTCGCCACGCTCCCGAGAACACGCTGTCGAATTTCCGGGCCTGCCTCGAATTGCGCCTCGGATTCGAGTTTGATGTGGAACGAACCAAGGACGGCCAACTGGTCTGCATACATGACGCTGAAGTCGACCGCACCACAAACGGTACCGGGAAGCTCTCTGAACTCAGACTCGACGAGATTCAAGAATTAGACGCGGGGAGTTGGTTCGATCCCAGGTTCGCGGGCGAGATAGTACCGACCGTGGATTCTGTTCTCGAATTAGTGGCTGAGTATCGTGAGCATGATGTCCTGATCGCCGTCGATCTCAAAGCCGCCGGCGTTGGACCTGAGGTGGTCCGCCTCGCAGAGCAGCACGACGTCTTGGACCATCTCCTTTTCATTGGTCGGACAATCATGGATCCGAACGAGCGGCAAGCGATCCATCATGCTTCGAGCCAGGCCCAAACCGCTGCCGTTGCCAATGACGATGCAGAATTCGACGAAGCCCTCAAGGCAGTACACGGGGACTGGGTCTACGTCCGCTACCTTCCGACCCAAGAGCAGGTCGACGCAGTCCATCAGGCGTCAAAGCGAGTCATCATTGTCGGACCGACGGTCAGTGGTAATATGCCGAGAAACTGGCAACGCGCGGCCGGACGCGGGATTGATGCGATCCTCACGGATTTCCCACTTGAACTCCGCACTCGGCTCCGTCAAACCGACTGAACCAATCTCCCATTTCCTGTAACCGTCAAGCAAAAGATATCTTGCGGGGCTTGGTAGCATCGGTGGATGATGAGTCACTCTTCCGGAGCAACTACCATGGCCAGAGCGAAAGGCAAGCCTCGCGATCCCCACAAAGAGCAGTTCTTCCGATTATGCGGATCTCCGCATAATCGGAAGAACTAGATGTTCGTCGGTAGCGATCGCGGTGGCCGCACGGCGGCGATCCTCTACAGCTTCGTGTGCAGCTGCAAACGGATCGGTGGGGTCCCTTCCGCCTACTTGAAGGATGTGCTCGAACGATTGCCGAGTCACCCAACCGGTTTGCTCTCGTAACTCCTGCAGGACGCCTCGTTGGCAGCTCATCTCCGGGCTCTACGGAAGGTCGCGTCCTGATCCGCAATGATAGGTCATGTGTTTGGTCGATTCCGATCATTACCATCTGAGCCGAAGTGAGCCCCCTGCAAGATCGCTCCGATCTTGCCGTTTTGGACACGCTTCACGATTCGAGCTTCCTTCGCAAGACGGTTCGAGAGTCCTTCGCGAGACGGTCACCTCCGATCTCCGCGAGCCAAAAACATGTGGGAGGGAATGAGGCGATGGCTGCAACGATACTGATCTGGCGTTCGCACGGTAATCGTGGGGGGTTCTCGAGCAAGATCAACAATGCAGGGCATGCGTCCCTCGTGCTTTCGTACAAGAGCCCAACGAATGAAGGCGTTAAGCAACAGTTCGCGACGATGACCTGGTTTCCGGAGCAACCCGATGGAGCCGGAAAGAGCGGTAATGTATGCGGTGGGATCATGTCTTACGGTAGAGGACCCGAGTCTTCGGGCCGGTCCGCAGGTCACGTTCCTCGGTCTAATAGAGACATGTTCCAATACAGCGCGATCCGCGAGATGCGGAACATCTACACTAATCATCGCAACCGGAATGAATTAGAAGACCTTCAAGGTCGGGAGCATATTCCCGACTATATCGGGCCTCCCCACGCCCTAACGACTGAACAACGCCAACGACTCGCGATTCTGAAGGGGCGCTATCCGACGCTCGGGCTGCTCGAGGAACAAGAGAAACAAAAGAACTCGAATGGCAGCGTGGAGCGTAGTCAGTGGGTATTGAGTGCACTCGAGGCATATAAGAACCAGGCCGGAGTCACTGCCTACAACGATCTGTTGCAAACGAGAGTTCGGCCTCCCGATGCGACCGCCGAGATTCCGACAACATGCGACGACAATGTCCTGATCGGCCTGAACGATATCGCCATGATGCTCTGGTGGCGACAGTACAGTGATCAGAAGAAGACATACAATTTGCTTTCCCGTAATTGCTCAACGATCTGCGGCAACGCGCTGGTTGCTGGTGGAGGGACCGGCTTTGTCAAGTGTCCTGTATCTCGGGTCTGGACTCCAGAAGCAGTGTACAATTGGGCCGTCAAGCTCGGAGAGATGATCCGAAGGAAGAACCAGGAATTTCTCAATTCGAAAGCACGTATCCGTTCCGATCCCTCAAACGCGAACGGTGGGACGATTTGGAGTGTGAAACAGTGGAAGCAGGAATCGAACCTCACCATGAAACGCCGATACTGGGATCTTCAAGAGGTTGACTACCTGCTTCATACCTACCATACGAAGACGACCGTTCCATTCCACAGTCGGGCCACCCGGCGCGTCGAACTTAGGACTGTCCTAGCAACAATTGTCCTGCTCCTCAACAAGATCATTAGCGACCATGATCGCAACGGAAGAGCCTCAAGGCGACACGAGGCAATCATCGGTCTGGGCCGCCAGTGTCTCGACGAAATCAAGGAACTCTACAGAGAGGAGCAACGCGACTTCCAAGCAGCACGAGCTGAAGCCAACGTGAAGTTTCTCACCGATTGGTATTTCAGAGCGCTGTATCAACTCCAGTCAGAGGAGTTCTTCGATGAAGAAATTAGGTCGATCCGCGAGGTCCAATCCGCGTTGCATAGTCATGCCGGGCTGGGCGAGCTCAAACATAACTATGTGGAGAATCTCATCCGAAGAATGCAGCACGTGCAAGACATGTTGAAAGGCGAGCCCGCTTATGTTCCGAATCCAAACTTTTGACATAAAATAGATCGTGAAATGAAGATGCGTCAATCGTTGGTGTGACTTCCGTCAAACTATTGCATGGGGAAGAGATTTCCAATCAGTTCGAGTCCAAGCCGCTTCATCTCAATGCGGGACCCTTGCCAAGCTGGTCCCGCCCCAAGAAAGCAACACTGTTGTGGAGGTCATCGATAACAACCTCCGCGCAGTCGAAGAATAGGTTGAGCGCATCAGGAGGTCGATCATCACCCATCAGAAACATCCAAACTTCGGCTACGGATTTTTCGTGGAGCAACTTGTTGGTGTCCGTTAAACCGACCACGTTAATCGCTAGACGCACACCCCACCCTAACGCGCTGGGTGAGTTGTTCGTTTGGGACAACGGGAACACAACACGAGCAACTCGAAAGGAGCACGAGGTCGGACGGCCCGCTCGGGTCGTCCGACCCAGTATCTTGTGCAGACCCTAGCTGATCAGATCGCGGAGCTTTGCTACATAGCCAGGGATGGCGTTCAACGGTTCTTCGGCGGCTTCGTATTCCAAGACAATGTAACCGGAATATTTGACGTCGCGGAGGATCTGGACAAGCTTCGCGAGGTCAGCTTCTTGCTTCCGACCGTTCAACGTCATTTCAGTCTTGATTTGGACATTGACGGCATAGGGAGCGAGTCGAGCGAGATCACCATACGGATCGGCGGTCCGGAAGTTCCCCGAGTCTAGGTTGACCCCAAAGTTGGGGTGATCAATCCCTTGAACCAGCTTCAACATCTGGTCGGCCGTCGCTGTAATACCGCCATGGTTTTCGAGTGCCAGAATGACCCCCTTCTCTTCCGCAAAGGGCAATACCTCGTTAAACCCTTCGATGGCACGAGCGACAGCAGCTTTTTCGGTATCTCCGTTGGGAACTCGACCGGCGAAGAAGCGAATCACTGGGGCGTCTAGAATCGCGGCGCGCTCGATCCAAGTTTTTGCGAGCTTAATTTGCGTCGCACGCTCGGAGCCTTCGGGGAGGCAGAAGTCGTTCCCGATCGCCGTTCCCGAGATATCAAGCCCAAGCAGGAATGCATGACGCTTTAGTCGATTCAGATAGGAAGCATCGACATCGCTGGGGAAGTAGTATGAGGTCGGTTCGACGGCATCGAGGCCGAGGTCTGCCGCGAGATCAACGAAGTCGAACATCTCCATCGACTTTGAATCGCCGGCAAGATACTTCCGATATGAATAAGCAGCGATGCTGAGCTTGAAGTGACTCGGACGAGTGCGCTTGATGGGGTCGATCGCTGCAATTGTCGGACTTGCACTTGAGCCGAGTACTGATGCCCCGGCAATGCCGGTCGCGATGGTTCCAACGAACTGTCGACGCGAGACTGGTGCTGTCATCGTGGAGATTACCTCGGATTTGAGGGGTGGTTCAATCGCGACGATTGTAGCAAGAGCCTAGCGTCTCAGCCGCCATCCGCCCTGAGGGAGTCTAGAAATGATCGTGACCGCTGTGCGGATCTGCTGGAATCGGCATCGGCAGTCCCGATTTGACGGATGTTGGATTGAGTGGCCGACCCTCTCCTGCAGCAACAGTGCACTCTGGTTCCCCCTGTTCGCACGAGGCTTCGGCTGCGCGGATGATCCCGTTAGCCATCCCGTTAAAGACGAAGTGATGGGTCGGTAACACCGCGTACCAATAGAGTGTTCCCCAAAAGGGCATTGGCTTGAAGTACGCTTTTTGGAAGAGGACCGAGCGGTCGTCTCCGAGCGGCTCGACCTGGAACTCGAGCCAAGCGTCGCCGGGAACACGCATTTCAGCGTGAAGCAGGAGCCGGCGTCCGTAGACAAAATCTTCCACCCGCCAGAAATCGAGCGAGTCGCCGATATAGATCTCTACTGGATCGCGACGACCACGACGGAGACCTACGCCTCCGACCAAGCGATCCATGAGTCCACGGATCTGCCAGAGCCAATCGCCATAGTAATATCCCGTAGCGCCACCGATCCGCTGCACTTGGGCAAAAAGCGCACTTGCGGGTGCGTCGGCTTCAAATCGTTTCGTGTCGCTGAGTGGGAAGGATTCGGGATCAAACCGAGGACGTCGGAGCAAGGCAGCACGACTCGGCAATGCGGCGTCAGCCCAGCGGGTCGAGATATCGTTCGCTCGGACCTTATCCATTGCGAGCTGAATAGCCTTGGCAAAGGAAGTTCGCTCGATTGGAACCAGCTCTTGGATGCGATTATTCTCACAGACCACTTCAGAGCGGAGCCCTTCAACCAATGGATAGGCGATCGATCGGGGGATCGGCGTCACCAAGTTCATCCAGTGCGCTGAGAGCCTCGGGGTGAGAACGGGGACAACCACGATCCGAAGCCGTCGACCGAGGATCTTCCCAAAACGGATCATCATTTCTTTGTACGTCAACACATCGGGACCACCGATGTCGAAGATTCCACCAGCAGTCGCCGGTTCTCGGAGGCAGCCGATCAAGTAGGCCAAGACATCCCGGAGCGCGATCGGCTGATTCCGAGTCAACACCCACTTCGGGCACAGCATGATCGGGAGTCGTTGGACAAGGGTGCGCATCATCTCAAATGAAGCACTCCCAGAACCAAGGATCATCGCGGCCCGGAGTTCAGTGACAGGTACCGGGCCACCCCGGAGTAAGTCACCCACCTCTTGACGACTTGCGAGATGCTCCGAGAGATTGTCGGCGCGACGTCCAAGACCGCCGAGATAAATCACTCGCTCGATATCAGCCTCACCCGCTGCGGTCGCAAAGTTCCGCGCGGCAATTCGGTCACGCTCGACGAACATCTTTTCGCCGGCCATCATCGAGTGGACTAAGTAGTAAGCCACGGAGCAACCTTCGAGCGCTCTCGACAGAGAGCCGGCATCAAGAACATCTCCTTGGAAGACCTCAACTTGATCAACCCAAGCCCGATTGTCCAGCTTCCGGGGATCACGCGTGAGGCAACGGACTGGAAACCCTTGTTCCAGCAGCCTTGGGACAAGCCGACCGCCGATGTAACCCGTGGCTCCCGTTACTAATACCGGTTTCATTGAAGTGACCTCACCACGGTTGTTGAGAACGCGGAATCTTCCTTGCCTTCAACCCATCAACGATCTAGTAGCAAACTAATTGTAGGCATTCGGTTGCTTACAATCCGCCAGTAAACGTCAAGCGGAGTATCTCATTAGGTTGCCGTTAACTTAGCCACAACATCATTAGTCTTAGAATGTTGCGAGGAGGTTTTCGCAACTGCCTCAGAAATAATAGGTTACAGAATCAGCATTTGGAATTGAAGTCCTGAAGCGAGATCAGGAATGGCCGGAACTTTTGATTAATGAGTAATTGAAAGATCGCGTAAATGCCCTAATTGCATGCTTGATGACGGTAGGCGGCTCCCACTGCGTGCGCCAATCGTTTACTCTTCCGAGGAAGCTCCAGAATACTGGGTTTCTTCGACGACGGGTGAAAAATAGCGGAAGAGAGTTAGGTGGAAAGCGTAAACCCAAAAGTGGGTCGCCTAAGCGCATATCGTACTTTGCCATCCAGAGTAGGATGAGAAACCCGTATTGCCGCTTCGGGTGGACGCGTTTTCCGGCTATCCCATTGTCTTATCGCCGACCTTGTTTCTGCCATCAACGCGGTGTCGGGTAGTAAGGCTCAGCGCGATGGTTCAGCGATACCCACGACGACACCTGCATCAGTGGCCATCGCCAGTATCTGCCCGCCGGGGTCCCAGGCAAGCTGCGTGATCCCCGAGTCGAGTCCGAAGACGTCGATGCGTTTGGCCGTCTTACCAAGCCGCCAGAGGCCAACCGCGCCGTCAGCGAACCCGACCGCCAGGAGCGGCTCCGACGGGGGGCGGAAAGTGAGTGTCGTGACTTGGGCGCCGGTCATTCCGAGCTGGTGAGGCTTTGTCCCCGCAGGTCCATTGCCTGAGACATCCCAGACGCACGCTAGCGGCCCGCCCCCTGTTGCAAGGTAACGACTCGTACCGTCCCAGGCCAGTTCACGGACCTTGGTGGGGTAGCCCCACATCTGTAGATCCTCACCAGTACGTAGCTCCCAGAAGTGAACAGTCGAGTCTTGGTTGCCGGTTGCGATGTAGCGCCCGTCCGGACTCCAGGCGATCGCCAGCATCGAACCCTTCCATTCGAATCGCTGGAGCGGCTCGTCTTGATCCGGCGACCAAATTGCTAACTGGCCGTACGCAGCCGAGGCGAGCTGGCGGGATCGGGGCCGCCAGCGAATGTCGGAAATTGTGCTCGGATGCTCGGGGTAGGATCGGACTAGGTTGCCATCGAAGTCCCACAAGCGAAGCGCTCGGCCCGCAGCCGAAGCCAGGACCGGCTCGGTGGGACACCAGGCGACCTGTTCGACCCAGGCTGCCCCCCCGTCGAGATCCGCGATGGGTTCTCCTGACTTGGCGTCCCAGAGGCGGACTTTGCCGTCTTGACCGGCACTAGCGAGCCGCGAACCATCCGGACTCCAAGAAAGCGAGGTCGTGCCGAAGCCATGGCCGGTTAGCATGTGATGACGATCGCCGGTCCTGCCGTCGATGAGCGCGATCGGCCCGACCACCGAGGCTGCAGCGACCGTGCCACCGTCCGGCGACCATTCTAGAGCGATGACGTGTTCACCGAGCCCCTCGTCGACCCATGTCGGTTCCAAAAACATCTGCGATGCTCGGGCCTTGCGGGGTTTTGGTCTTAAGCCAGACATGTGCGGAAGCTCTCGTTCAATGCGGCCCGATCAAGGTTGCGGCCAATGAAGATCAGTGAGTTGTGTCGCGGCTCATTGCCCCAAGGTCGGTCGGGCTTACCGTCGAAGAGCATGTGCACGCCCTGGAACACGAACCGGCGTGGCTCTCCCTTGATGCTTAGCACCCCCTTCATCCGGAAGATGTCGGTACCTTTCGTCTGCAGCAGCGTCGAGAGCCAGGCATTGAGTCTGTCACCGTCGAGATCACCCGTGGTGCTAATGCCGACAGAAGTGACCTCCTCGTCGTGCTCATGGTCGGGCTTGTATTCGCGAGAGCGCGAGGGGGCGAGTGGCCCGTCCGGGCCTTCCAGTCGGGCTCCGAACTCGTCGGGATGGTGCTCGGTGAAGAGGATGTAGTCTCCCGGCTGCTCGATCCGGAGTGTGAATTGGGTTTCGCCAGGCGTGAGGAGCAGGTTTTGGAGGTGCTTCCCCACGACGATCGGAGCCCCTGGCTTCACCTCACGCTCCTCGTCCGAGAAGGTGAGCACGGCGGCCATCACGGCGGCCTCGTCATCTCCCTCAAGCGGCAGGAGCGTGGCAGCCATTGCTGGATCGGGGCCCTCCTGCATCACCCAGCGGTAGTCGCCGGGAGCGAGGTGATAGACTCCGCTCCACTCGAACGGGTACTCCGGTTCCATGAACTTCGGGTCGATCTCCAGGGCCCGCTCGAGGTTGAAGCCGCCGATGTTAAGGATGCGGTCCATTTCCACGATCGAATCCTTGGTGCGGTGGATCTTTGCGGCGGCATTCATTGACTTGATGCGCGACTCCAGCCGCTCCAATTCTTCGGGCGCCACCAGATCGACCTTGTTTAGGAGGATCACGTCAGCGAAGGCAATCTGCTCCTTGACCTCGTCGGCGTCGTCGATGTGCTGCCAGACGTGCTTGGCGTCGACGACGGTGACGATCCCGTCGAGCTTCAGCTTACCCTCCATCTCGTCGTCGACGAAGAACGTTTGCGCCACTGGGCCGGGGTCAGCTAGACCGGTCGTCTCAATCAGGATCGCGTCGAACCGGTCGCGACGCTTCATTAGGTTGCCGAGGATTCGGATGAGATCCCCACGGACGGTGCAACAGATGCACCCTTGTTCATCTCGAAGATCTCTTCCTCAGCGTCGATGACGAGCTCGTTGTCGACTCCGACCTCACCGAACTCGTTTTCGATGACGGCAATTCGTTTGCCGTGCTGGGCTGTGAGGATGTGGTTGAGAAGCGTCGTTTTCCCGGCTCCCAGGAAGCCGGTGAGTACGGTGACAGGGACATGCGACGCCTCTTCTCTGATTTCAGTCTCGCTTGCGGTCGCCGGGCTCATCAGGTGTCTCCTCACAGGTGTGGGTTAGAGGGTAATGATTTGGTCGGGCGGATTGCCAGCAAGCGCGGCGTAGAGTTCTGGGAAGCAACCGACCCGGACTCCGGGGACCGTAGCTAACGGAGTGCAAGTCCCTGGTTCCCCTTCGGCGAGCCCTCGCTCTAGAGCGCATTGATCGCAGAGCATCAGCAGGATGCCACGGCGACTGGCGATTGAAGCCAAGCGTTCGCCCATCGGATCGCCCGTGCGGAGGAGGTAAGTGTTGTCGTCAAAGAAGAACATCCCCACGACCTCCGCTCCGTGGCGATCGTCTTCGAGCTGAGGGAGGATCATCTGCCCAAGTTTGTAGCTGGCGGTGTGGCCTGAAGTAGCAAAGACATACGCGACCTTCATGAGCAATCCGCTCCCGGATCTGGGCCCTGAGAGGCCAAGGCGCGAACATCCTCCTCCGAGACATCTGCCATCGGCTTGTGGATTTTATGCTGCCGTGTCGAGTCCCCTGCCGTTAGCAACGCGATAACCGTCTCCAACGGAGGGCAGCCGGGTTCAGTGCAACGCAGTTCCGTCACCATGACCAAATCGTCCTCACCCAGAGCGAAGGCCACCCGTGCCCAGCGCTTGATCTCGATTGCGTGTCCCGGATCCCTTCTCTTGGTCGAGGTACTAAACAAATCACCGCTCATGTGGTCACCTCATCTTGTGGTGCGGACGAGCAAGAGGGCAGGATGGCCGGATCGGGCTCGGCCACAAACCACTCGAATTCATGGGCCGTGAGTAGATCAGGTAAAGGCAGGGCTCGCCCCGCGTCCTGACATGCCTCCGCCCAGCGCACCAACATTTCATAATGATCATCCCCGTCGAGGCCGCCGAGCCAAGTCGTACCTCGTGGCGTCACCACCATGGCGACATTGGCGACGTCGCACGGCCCGACGCAGCCAGAGATCGTCAGTTGTACAATTCGGTTCAGGCGACCGGCCTTCCACCGCTCCTTGATCCGATCGACAGGTACCTCTGGACGCCCGCGGTCGGTGCGGCCACAGCAGCAGCCGAGGCAGAAGATCAATTGCGCATGAGCTTGACGCTTCGACACTACCGACGATTCGGTGGGTGATGGGTGACCCAATCGAGTGTCTCCTGGTTGCTCGTCTGAATCAGGGGGTCCGCGGGTCGGTCTGTCGGGACACCCTCCGAGCCTGCTGTATCACACGTCTCGCCGAGAGGCCGGCACCAATGACCGCACCTAAAAGCAAGCTGTAGGCTATGAATGCCACAACGTGATCTAATGCACTCACGGGCCTCAGCCCGAGGAAGTCGAGAGTCTGCAACAGGTCATGATGAGCGAAGAGTGTGAACATGAACACCTCCCGTGTGAAAAGTTCGCCTAAAAGAGACAAGTAAACATCTAGGGATTGAATCGCCCGACGTTACTTTTCCATCTTAATGTTAATGAGATAGCATTATCAACAAGGAGCGTCAAGAATTCCCTCCTTCAGGCCTGGAGTTTCTTTAGATGAATAGCAAATCTAGTAACCGACAAACCAAGCCATCGCCCCCGGCAAACGGTCGATGGTTGGACTGTATTATCTCTCAATTGACACAAACACGTAACTAATTCTGGGGAACAAAAGGAACTCTATTGGATTTCCATGCGTAAAGTCCGTGACCCAAGCGGTCACCCTAGCGGCGTACTGAGTTCCAGCTTCCCTGTACAGTCTGAGTACCATGACGCTGATCACAATCTCTCAACTCAAGAAATACTACGACGAACCCGATGGTCGTCGGTTGACGGTGCTCGATATTGAGCATTGGCAACTCGACCCGGGTGAACAGGTCGCTCTGCTGGGTCGGAGCGGAAGCGGTAAGACAACTCTCCTCCACATCATGGCTGGCCTCACGTTGCCGACTTCAGGGCGCATCGAAGTTGCAGGCCAGAACCTCTCTGAGCTCAGTGAAGAGGCCCGCGATCGCTTCCGAGCGGAGACGATCGGTTACATCCATCAAGCCTTGAACCTCCTCAGTGGCTTCACGGCTCTTGAGAATGTTCTTCTCGGGATGACCTTCGGAGGCAAGCGACCAGATGAGGCACGTGCCCGAACACTCCTCGATCGGGTCGGACTCGGGCATCGCCTTGATCATCGCCCTGCTGCGCTTTCAGCGGGTGAACGGCAACGAGTGGCGATCGCTAGGGCTTTACTCGCCAAGCCAAAGGTGCTACTCGCCGACGAACCGACCGCACATCTGGACCCAATCAATCAAGAGCAAGTAATCAACCTGATTCGGAGCACATGTCAAGACGAGGGGGTTGCGTTGTTAATTGTTACCCATGCCCCGGAAGTTTCTGAACAGTTTGATCGCGTTGAATCGATCGAGTCGTTTAATCGAGTGACCGCCACCTTGAAGGGAGTTTCGGCATGAGCTTCTGGAAGATCGCACTCCGAGGGCTCCGTCAGCGATCACTCTCGACAAGCCTCACCGCGTTATCAATGGCACTTGGTGTGATGCTGATTGTCGCCGTCTTGGTGGTATATGGGGTTGTTTCCGAGGCCTTCCAGAAGAATGCCAACCTCGGCTATGACATGATCATTGGGGCGAAGGGCGGCAAGCTTCAACTCGTCTTAAACACGGTCTATCACCTCAGTACCCCGATTGAGAACATCCCGTATACTTTCTATAAAGAGATCAAAGAAGGTGAGTTTGCCTCTTATGTAGAGGAGGCGATCCCTTACTGTCTCGGGGATCAGTACGAAGGACACCGTGTAGTCGGAACCGTTCCCGAGTTATTCGAAGGTTTCGGTTCTGGTTCATCAGGCATGGCCGGGGTTGAATTCGCTGACGGACGAAACTTCGAAATCGAGCGGCCGTTCGAAGCCGTTATTGGGTCAGTCGTCTCGTCCTCAACTGGACTCGGTGTGGGTGATTCATTTCAACCAACACACGGTGTTGTTGATGATGAGCAAGGACACGAACACGATGAGTTCGAGGTCGTCGGTGTGCTGAAGCCTACCGGAACCCCTAACGATCGTGCGCTCTTTATCAACATCGAAGGGTTCTATTTGCTTGAAGGGCACGCCAAGCCAGCAGAGTCGGGAGGATCCAACACTCACGATCATGCCGCTCACGATCACGATGCTCACGAGGATGAGCACGAAGGCCATGATCATGCCGCTCACGATCATGACCACGGCGTTGAGCAATCCCTAGACGATCACGACGAACATGCAGATGGCGATAATACCCATCTGCACGGTGGCGGTGAGTCTCACGAAGGCCATGCCCACGACGCTGACCATGCCGGGCATGCCCGCGAAAAAGAGCACGACCATGCCCATGAGGAAGAAGATGGTCAGGCTCACGAAGATGAGCATGGACACGACCATGGACATGGACACGGACATGAGCGTTTGCCGGATGAGCAACGCGAGGTGACAGCAATCTTGGTCCGATCGTCCGAACCTTTGGCAGCAATGATGCTTCCCAACCAGATTAATGAGGGGCAGATTGCACAGGCGGTCTCTCCAATCCGTGAGATCCGAGCACTCTTTGATGAGATCGTCGGTCCGATCGAGTTGATCCTTCTGAGTCTCGCCGTTTTGGTCGTGATCGTGGCATCGGTTGGGATCCTCGTGAGCTTGATCAACTCGATGAGCGAGCGACGTCGTGAGATCGCAATCATGCGCTCTCTCGGTGCGCGTCGAGGTGATATCCTGACGATCGTTCTCTTGGAGTCGGTCCTCCTCGGACTGATTGGGGGCGTCTCAGGATGGATTTTGGGACACTCGCTTGTTGGCCTGATCGGTCCGCTCACCGAAGCAAAAACGGGGATCGCCGTCAGTGCTTTCTCATTTGCGATCCAAGAGCTGGCGATCATCCCTGGTGTGATCGTACTGGCCTTACTCGCCGGTTATCTCCCCGCACGGATGGCCTATCGAACCGATGTCGCCCAATCACTGAGCGCGACTGTATAACGGAATGGTGGGCATCGTTGCCATCGTTCGTTTTCAGTGAGGCTTGCGGAGGTATCAACCATGGCAAACACCAGTGGATCCATCATTGAAGAGTTCGAATCCGAATCTCAGAGCACGTATAAACAGTTAGCCCCCTCGGCAATCTTGACACTTGTCCTAGGAATCATCTCGCTGATTGCCGCTTCGGCCGTCATCGACCTGAACATAGGGCTCTTTCTGATTGCTCCGATCTCGGGGGCTCTGATCGGATTCCGAGCGTTGGACTCAATCAAGCGATACGAGATGGCGGGCAAGGGAATCGCCATCACGGGACTGAGCGCATCGATCCTCGGCCTCGTTGGTGGCCTCTCCTTTGCCGGAATCCACTATGCGACCGAAGTTCCTGAAGGTTATACGCGGATCAGCTACCGTGATCTTCAACCCGAGGGGGTCGAGCTTTACCCGGAGTCGGCTGAAGCACTCAATGAACAAAAGATCTTTATGAAAGGCTACATGTATCCCACGTCGGAAATGGAGGGCATCACTAAGTTCATCCTCTGCCGTGACAACGGGACTTGCTGCTTCGGGGGTCAGCCGAAGATGGCCGACATGGTTGAGGTGACGCTTCCCGAAGAACTCGCGATCGACTTCCGCACGAGCCTGGTAACCGTCGGAGGAACCTTCCGCGTTGATCCTACCGTCGCACCCAGCGAACGCGGCATCATCGTCTATTACCTCGACGCTGACCTGGCGCGTTGAGGTTTGTCTTGTGTAGAGCCTATTGAGCTCTGATCCGCGTAGGGAATGCAAGAAGCCGATTACCGTAGAATCCTACAGACGGGCACCATCGCTGTGTCCGTCTCGAACGCATCAACTCCGGTGCGATGTTGTCTTGCTCGATCGAACTCAGTTTGCCTTGGTAGTTACTGGGTTCGATCGAACTCTAAATCGTGCCTGGAATCGGATCCCACTCAGCCATGACTTGGGCGTATTCGCGGGGAAGGTCGGGGAGGAGCCGAAGCTCGGCGACGTCGAAGAGCGTATGGAGCAACGTTGCACTGATGTGACGGTTCGTCATCGGTGCAGTCTGAGGCGTGGAGCCATCGCGTGCTGCTTTACCGATGATTCCTCCGCGCGGCATCCCGGCTCCATAGAGCAAGAGTGGTCCGAGTCCTCCCCAGTGGTCACGGCCACCCTTGGCGTTGATCCGAGGTGTCCGCCCCATCTCTCCACAGGCAACGAGGAGGATCTCGTTGTCGAGGCCGCGCGCCCTTGTGTCTTCAATAAATGCCGAGAGGGCGTGATCGAGCGGGGGACCCATGTAGCCCATCCCTTCGACCATCGGGGCATTGTTGACGTCGGAATGCATATCCCAGACAAAATTGGTCGTCACCGTGACAAACCGAGCCCCTCGTTCGCAGAGTCGGCGTGCCAACAGTAATAGTTTCCCAACTGTTTTTGCGTTATCGATGTAGTTGTTTCGATTCCGCCACTCCTTACTGATCGTGTCGGGATGCACCAAGGGGGCGGTGTCGTAGCGCGCAACGACACGGGGGTCCTCATGGTTGAGGTCGAACGCTTCGGCCAACCCCCCAGAGAGCAGTCGATAAGCCTGCTCACGGAGGAGATTGAGACGCCCATCTTCCCCTGTTCGGTCAAGGCGTTTGGCTGCTCGGCCGAGTCGATCAAGCAGCAGTCGTCGATCGTCGAGACGCTCCATCGGGACCGGCAATTCCAAGCCACTCCCAGCGTTTGGAATGAAGGGAGCGTCCGCTAATGACAGTGGACCAGTCGCATCGAACCGACCAAAGGTGGAGATTCCCGGTTGTGTTTCCGGATCGACTGCGGGAGGAAACAGCAGGACATTCGTCGGCAACCCCGAGACAGGATGGTTAGGCCCAGCGACTCGAGAAACAATCGCCCCTGGGTTTGCCTCAAAGGTGTCGCGACCAACAAGCGGCTTGAGATTATGGTTCGGATCTCCGGGAACATAGGACCGCACCAAGGTCAGTTGATCGGCCAACGAGGCTAGCTTAGGAAACGAACTGCCAAATGTTACGCCGGGTAGCGATGTCTTGATCTCACCGGTTGCACTCCGGATCCCCTCGGGCATTTCCATCTTGGGGTCGAATGTCTCAAACTGGCTCGGCCCCCCATGGAGGAAGAGGAAGATCACCGACTTACCAGTGAGGACATCAGTCGGCGCAAAAACCGACTCCGAGGTCGTGTTGGCCCGAGTCCGTCCCAATATCCCCAGCGAAGCCAACGATGATCCAGAGACCTGAAGGAATCTGCGTCGAGTTCCCCGCGCGTCTCGGTCGACGAAGTGGAGCATCGTTCCCTTCCCCTATCATCTTAGGTGTTCTTCACGCTTCTGATTGACGAATCAACCCCATCGAAGGCTCAAAACGAACCTACAAGTAATGGGCCTCGAAGGCAAGCTGGAGCACATCGGAGACGAGTTGTTTCTCGACATGTCTTCAACCAATCACTCACTACGAAGAGAGAGCCTTCAGTGTCGGCCTTGATGCTTTTTGGCAACATCAAGAGTCCAGCGAGTTGACGACCGGTTGACGGGTCATCAAGCTGAGATTCCCATCTCGGCTCGGACCAATCGCGTTTGGGTCGTCAACTCAATCGAGAACACGGTGTAAGCAGGGCAAGACGATGATCCATCGATCCGATCAGCGGAATCGACGCTGCCGTTTGGCATCCCCGCGCGTTGGTCAATCAGCGAACTGGATACCCGAGCGATTAGAACCTCGGACCTTGCTCACTGCTGCGTTCGCAGAAGTCGGGCTCCTGAATCTTGCACAGCCTGATGCCGATCGCTGGGCAACGGTCGAGTTTCAAGGGGAATATGACCAGCCTGTGGTGATCGCCCAAACGCTCTCGACCAACGGCGGCCAACCCGCGACCATCCGGATCCGGAACGTCACCCCTGACGGCTTCGAAGTCCGGATTGAGGAATGGACCTACCTGGACGGTTTGCATCTTGAAGAGACGTTTGGTTATCTCGTCGTTGAGTCCGGGGTTCACCTGGCCGAAGACGGTACTCGGATCGAGGCTGGCATCACAACCGCTTCGAGTCGTTGGTCGGCAATTGACTTCCAAGCCGGATTCGACGGCCTCCCGTTGGTCTTTGCACAGTCTCAGTCAGCGTTTGAGGCCGATCCGATCACCACGCGGATTCGGAAAGTCAGTGGAACCCAGTTCCATGCCAAGCTTCAGGAAGAGGAAGGGTTGGGGCAACATGGTGAGGAATCGTTCGGTTACATTGCGGTCATGCCCGGTGCTGGCGCCTTGAATGGTGTACCCTTTTTTGCGGGTCGAACTGATGACGTGGTCAAGAACGGCTGGTTCAACCTTGAACTCGACCCCTCGGTCCCCAATCCTGAGCAGGCTGTTTTCTTCGGAGCCATGCAGACCACCGACGGTGGTGATACGGCCGGGCTCCGGTACCGAAATCTGAAGACCGACCAGGTTCAAATCCGGATTCAGGAAGAACAGTCGAGGGACCAAGAGCGAGGGCATACGACGGAGGTGGTGGGCTTCCTCCGCTTTAACTCTCCGGGTGTCTTCGGGTTGGGTGATGTTGAGGTTCAGGGTCAGGAGAACCTGTTGATCAACGGGGGCTTTGAAGCGCCGACTCTCCCTGGGAAGGGCTGGGCGATCTTCGATGCGATCCCGGGGTGGCGACTGGTCGACAATCCAGAAGGGCTGCACTTCGAAATCCAGCGCGGGATTCTTGGCGGGGCGTCGGAAGGGCATCAGCATCTCGAACTCGACGGCGATCAAAACGGACCGGGTACCTCACTGTTGCCCGAGGAACTTGGCTCGGTGACGATCGGCCAGTCGGTCGAGACAATCCCAGGTGCACAGTACACGTTAACTTTCGCGTTCGCTGGTCGCCCCAATCGCTCGATCGAGGACAATGTTCTTGGACTCAAGATCTTTGCCCTTGGAGTCAACGGCCAGGCCGACCCCATCGACTTTCAGCTCTGGGATGCGTGGGGCCAGGAGCAGCAGAGCCCCCTTTCCCTTCCAGGCGATAGTGGGTGGCGGTACTACACCACAACCTTCACAGCGAGTGGAATCAATACAGAGATTCGGTTTGCAGATGAAGGTATCAGTAATACTTTCGGAACCTTTTTGGATGACGTCGATCTTCGACTTGTTCATCTTCCAAGGATCGAGGCCGAGATCGATGTTTTTCCGGGGAGCATCGAGAACCCCGTCAACCTCGCTAACGACACGTTAATTGAAGTCGCGATCTTGACCAACAATCAGCTTGATGCGATGACCGTCCGTAGCGTGTCGACTCGGTTCGCTGGCGGTGAGCCAGTACTCGTTCGCTCGGAGGATATTAACCGAGACGGTCCCCTCGATATGATCCTTTCTTACCAACCTGGCCAGACCAACTTGCGCGACACCTATGCCAACTTGATTGCAGCAGATATTAACGCCGACGGCGTTCTTGATGAGAACGCGTACCGTGTGGGTGTCCGGTTGACTGGCGAGACTGAGGACGGTGTCGATATCGTCGGTACTGAACAGGTTCGGATCTTCTTGGTCGGCGACGCGCTTGACGAACTCATCCAAGAGCTCTGTGACGCTGGCCGGATCACTTGTTGACGACATCCCCATGCTTGTTGCTTCCCAGACGCTGATCGTCCAGGTGATTCTCGGCGATCTGGGAACTCGCAGCCAGCAATTGTTTGACTTAGACTGCAACTGGATCAGTGAGTACCTGGCAATCGAAGCAAGAAAGAGGGCTTGAGATATTTCAATGAGGCGAACGAAACAAGTCGATTGGTTGACGTGGGGTTTTCGGGTGATCACCCTATCCTGGCTCGTATTACTTTGGATCGGAACCGTTCAGGCGGACGATGATCTTGGGTCCGTCTTACCATTCCCACCGACACCTTCTGTGAGCGAAGTGGGCACTACCATTCTCAACTCAACGATGACGTGGCGGGAACAACCGCAGCGACTTCGTTCTGATGCGCCGAACATCCTGATCGTTCTGATCGACGACGTCGGATTTGCCCAAACGGACACTTTTGGGGGTGAAATCCATACGCCGACACTCTCACGCCTTGCCAACGAGGGAATCAGTTACAACCGATTCCACACTACATCGATTTGCTCACCGACTCGAGCCTCACTTCTGACAGGACGAAACCACCATCGAGTGGGGAGTGGGACAATTGCGGAACGTGCCTCGGATTTCGATGGCTATACCGGTGTTATTCCCCGGACCTCCGCGACAATTGCCGAAGTCTTACACCATTATGGGTATCGGTCGGCCGCCTTCGGTAAGTGGCACAATACACCTGCGAACCAGACAACCTCGATGGGCCCTTTCGACCGTTGGCCAACCGGTCACGGCTTTGATTACTTCTACGGATTCCTTGCTGGTGAGACATCACAATACGAACCAAGACTCTACGAAAACTTTAATCCAGTCGAACCACCACATGATGAAACTTATCATTTGACGGAAGATCTCGTGCAGAAGGCCCTCAGTTGGCTCAAGCAGCATCAGGCGTTCTCGCCAGACAAACCGTTCTTGATGTATTGGGCACCGGGAGCGGCACACGGCCCTCATCAGATCTTCGACGAGTGGGTTGACAAGTACAAAGGCAAGTTCGACGACGGTTGGGACGACTACCGAGAACGCGTCTTTCAGCGGCAAAAGCAGCTAGGTTGGATTCCGGAAGATACCAAGCTAACCCCAAGGCCAGATTCCTTGGCACCTTGGGAGAGCATTCCGGAATCGCAACGCGCCTTCCAACGCCGATTGATGGAAGTATTTGCGGGATTCGTCGAACACACCGATGCACAGGTCGGCAAGCTCGTCGATGGCCTGGAGGAATTGGGTGTTCGGGATAACACGGTTATTCTTTATATCTGGGGCGATAACGGAGCGAGCGCCGAAGGGCAACGAGGCAGTATTAGTGAACTGTTAGCACAGAATAACATTCCGAATACCGTCGAACAGCAAATCCAGGTCCTTGAGGATCTCGGAGGACTGCAAGCGCTGGGCTCCCCCGTCACCGACAATATGTATCACGCGAGCTGGGCCTGGGCGGGGGATACACCTCTCAAATCGACAAAACTCGTCGCAGCCCATTTTGGCGGGACCCGGAACCCTTTGGTGATTTCCTGGCCCAAAGGAATTAAACCAGACAAGACACCCCGGTCACAGTTTCACCACGTCAATGACATCGCACCGACCCTCTACGAGATTATCGGGATCCAAGAACCCAGTCGGGTCGATGGTTTCGAACAAGATCCCATCGACGGCGTGAGTATGGTCTATTCCTTCGATGACCCAACTGCGGAAGGTCGGAAGAAAACACAGTACTTCGAGAACAACGCCAGCCGGGGAGTCTACCACGACGGTTGGCTCGCCTGTACGTTCGGACCGTTCTTACCTTGGGATACCCCGAGCACAGGTGATCGACTTAAGTCTTGGGATCCAGACAACGAAGTCTGGGAACTGTACGACCTCACCAACGACTTCTCGCAAGCTGATGATCTCGCGGACCAAGAACCAGACCGTCTGTCGGTATTGAAGGAACTCTTCCTGGTCGAAGCCAAGAAGAACAAGGTGCTGCCGATTGGCGGGGGATTGTGGACTCGGTTCCATCCCGAGGATATCATTTCCAGCCCTTACACCCAGTGGCGATTTGACTCCACCACCAGGCGGATGCCCGAGTTCACGGCTCCAGGACTCGGAAAAAGGAGCAACACCGTCACCGTCGACTTGGAAGTCGCCGAGAACGCCTCGGGAGTGCTTTACGCGCTAGGGGGCAATTCAGGCGGACTAACCCTCTACATTGATCGTGGCAAACTGGTTTATGAGTACAACATGCTGCTGATTGAACGCTACCGGGTCGAGGTCTCTGATCCGATTCGGACAGGTAAGCACACGATCGTCGTTGAGACAACAATTCCGAGTCCTGGCGCCGCTGCTACGGTCAACATCAAGATCGATGGTCAGGAAGTAGCACGGGGATCTGTCGACCGAACGGTACCTGCGGCATTCACAGCGAGTGAAACATTCGACGTTGGGGTGGATCTTGGCTCCCCCGTCTCGCTTGATTACGCCGAACGGCGGCCTTTTGAATTCAACGGCAACATCGAACGCGTATTCGTTCAAATTCAGTGATATGAACAACGGGGAGGGGCAGACTTCAGCCGTCCCCGTTTCTCAAGCCGAAAGCACGGGCGTTCGGAACTCGGTCGTTTGATGCTGCACGTCGATCGATTCCAGTCGACCAATCTCTCGCCCTGGAGTCTTTGGATACAGAACTCCCTTCATGAAAAAAAGGCTGCGATTCGATTTGAATGACCTTGCCCAGAATGTCAACGTACGGTAGGGTCCGCCAACCGTTTGGTCTTCGGACGTCCGTCGACGGTCTGCCCAGACTGAATCCTTTGATGTGACTGCCTCAGTGCTGACCCATCCGGTGATGTCATCAGGTAGATTACATCACCCTTCGGTCGACGTTTCTGGAACCCAGCCCACTAATGGATGGGGTGTTCTGATGAGGTTGATCATTGTCGGGTTCTTGGTACTTGGTCTGTTTGCGGGCTGTAATCAGACCCGTGACGTCCGGTATTCAGGGGCCAACAATCCAGGAACGATCCCCCCTGACCTCACCACAGGGATGACACCACTTCACGAGCAGATCAACGGTGGTCTCAACCAGAAGCTCCGCCACCCTCGGACGATCGCCCAACAATCGCTCCCTCCGGAGCAAACTCCTACAAGTCAGGCTCCAAGAACGGCCCGCGCTCCGCTTCCGTTACCAAAGATCGAGAATCTTGGAACTCAGAGTGTCGCCAGTAACGATCAGCCCGAGCCGACCCCACCGGTACCCACCCTCCAGGACGATGCCGTACTGCCGACTTCCGATGAAGCTCCGATGGAACTTTCGCTGGGAGCATTGTCCGGAAATGACCCAATCGTCAGCGAGTGGATCGCTCGGGTAGACGGCGACATCATCACCGAGAATGAACTCGCTGCCGCAGTCCGTCATCGCCTCGACGAGTTCGACCCCTCACGACAAGCGCCGGCTGATCAGGTGAACCTCCTCAAGGCGGCGATGCTCGATAGCCTTATTGATCGTTCTCTCGTCGTCCAACGAGCACGACGACAGGGGCTCTCCGATCCAAAGCGATGGCAAATGGTCACGGAAGCAGCTCGAGCACACTGGGAGGAGACTAAACTCCCGATCTTGGTGAAGCGCTATAACGCCGAAGATCGTTATGATTTGGAACGAATCCTGAAAGAGCGCGGAGATTCGATCGAGGAGTTTGTGGCCACACATACCCTTGACATGATTTACCAGCAGTTTCTGTTCGAAGACATCGGTTCCAAAATCAATGTCGACTTACACGAGATGCGTGCTTATTACTCCAAGCATCGTGACTCGGCTGAATTCCAGCAAGATGCCCAACATACTTGGCGTGAGATTGTGGTTAAGTACGGGGTCGATCGCGACGGCGCTCGTGCGAAGGCTGAAACTGCCCTCGGTCAACTCCAACAAGGTGAGCCGTTCGACGCTCTGGCGCGATCGATCAGTGAGGGTCCGAATGCGGATGACGGTGGGCTCTGGAAAACGGCGCCGGGAAGCTACCGCGTTGCGGCTGTCAACGAAACCCTGGCCCAACTTCAACCAGGGCAGCTCAGTGGTATTGTCGAAGGTGACGAAGGATTCCACATTCTCCTCCTTGAGTCTCGTCGACCTGCTGGCCTCCGAAGCTTCGCTGACATGCAGGACGAAATTCGTGAGATCCTGAGGGATCAGAAACGTGAACAAGCCCAGAAAACCTATCTGAACGACCTCTATCGCGGTTCGGTCGTGGAAACCGTGATCAATGATTATGTCCCGCGCCACCTCCGTCCTGACGACGATTGAGCGAGCGGTCCCGAGTAACGTTTGTCGATGGATCTGGCGGATTGTCATCGCGTCCGCTATCTTCGAGTTTGCAACGATTGTGCAGGTATCAAGAAAAAGACAGTCAACCAAGCACCGAGAGCGTTGATGGACGCAGTTGATCGTGATGCCGTCCTCAGAGAGCATCTTCTTGAGCTTTTAGGTGGTGGTGGCGCGCACCTGAGTGTTGACGAGGCGATTGCTGGGTTCCCACCGGAGCATTGGGGTTCCAAGGTCAAGGGAGTCGCACACACCCCTTGGGAACTCCTCGAACATCTCCGGATCTGCCAGTGGGATATCTTGGGGTTTTCTCGGAGCGCCGATCATCAATCGCCTCCCTTCCCGGAAGGCTATTGGCCTTCACACTCTTTCCCACCTCACGACCTCGCCCCGGATCAAAGTATCGCTGCCTTCCGGAAGGATGCTAATGCCATGCGCGCTCTGATCGCCGATGTTTCGAACGATCTCTTGAAGCCTCTACCGTGGGGAACTGGCCAGACGCTTGCCCGGGAGGCGATCCTGGTTGCCGATCACAATGCGTATCACCTAGGGCAATTTGTCATCGTCCGCCGAGCACTAGGCGTGTAGTTGAACCATTGACTGCCTTGAGTTCCGAGAGACTCGCTCGAAGAATGCAAGAGTGGATCGGCCTTACCTCTTTGCAGGAATCATCGTGCATTGATTAAAGAAACGGTTGCACATCTACGAGATCTCCCACGATATCACCAGATCTTATCGACATTAATTAAATACGGCTATCGCGATCTGGTGGTAGCGATGCATCTGGAAGATTGGGTCCGCCCGATCGAGAATCTCGCCTTGGGGCCAGATGGAATCCCCCCGTTGGATCGTGCCCAGCGACTCCGGATGGTCTGTGAGGATTTAGGACCCACTTTCGTCAAACTTGGCCAACTATTAAGCACTCGTCCTGATCTCCTCCCTCGGAGTTACTTGAACGAACTTGCGTTGCTCCGGGACGACGTCAGGGCTTTCTCGTTCGAAGAGGCGGAGGCCATCATTGTTGCTGAGCTTGGTCGACCCCTCACCGAACTCTTCGGGACGATCGAACGCGAACCACTTGCCTCAGCTTCGGTCTCCCAGGTCCACGCTGCGACGCTCCTCGATGGTCGAGAGGTCGTACTCAAGGTCCAACGTCCAGGGATCGACAAACTAGTCCAGGCTGACCTCGACATCCTCCGGAACCTCGCACAACTTGCGGAACGACAGCTCCCTTGGATTGCGCCCCATCGCCCTGTCGCGGTCGCTCGTGAGTTCGAGCGTAACCTCAAGCGCGAACTTGATTTCTATGCCGAGTGCCGGACAATGCAACGGTGTCGGCAACAACTCTCTGGGCTCTCGTTTGTTCGAGTCCCCGAAGCCATCACCGAACTCTCGACCAGTAAAGTTCTCACGATGGAGCGAATCCGAGGAGTCGCGGTCGATGATCTCGACGGGATCCGGAGACTCGGAGTCGATCCTAGTACGGTGGCAATCCGAGGCGCCAAGGTACTCTTGGCGCAGATTTTTCAATTCGGTTTTTTCCACGCCGATCCCCATCCCGGAAACCTCCGAGTCCTTCCGGATGGCCTCATCGCCCCTCTCGATTTCGGACTTTTTGGGCAACTTGATCTGCCGACGCGCGAACGGATTGCCGATCTCTTGATTGGGCTGATGAGCCAAGACACCGACCGAGTTCTCCGAGCCCTCGACGAACTCGAGATCCGGGGGGACAATGTTGAGCCGCGCGGATTGCGTCGCGATATCGCTGAGTTGGTGGTGGCCTACTCCGAACTCTCGCTCGACGCGATCGATCTCGCTAAGCTTCTGGGGGAACTCGTGACCCTGGTACAGACCCATCACCTCCGGATCCCTCCCGACTTGCTGCTCTTGATCCGTGCCCTTGTGACGATTGAGGGGGTCGGTCGTAATCTCGACCCTCATTTTGACATTGCGACGCAAGCCCGACCGTACGTCGCAGAGTTGACTAAGCAGAGGTACAATCCTTGGCGGCTCCTTGCGAGCGCTGGCCGGACCGCGGAGGATCTCCAGCGGATCGCAACACTATTACCCGAGGTCCTCGGACAATCGCTGGAGTCGATCCG
Source organism: uncultured Isosphaeraceae bacterium (assembly GCA_964510225.1). Classification (GTDB taxonomy): domain Bacteria; phylum Planctomycetota; class Planctomycetia; order Isosphaerales; family Isosphaeraceae; genus CAZEAN01. The sequence continues at coordinate 26,554 of CAZEAN010000023.1, read as the reverse complement.
TCGCGGCGAGCTTAAGGTTCAATTCGACCTTCAACATTTCGAACGACTCGTCCGGCAGTTGACTCGGACCGGCAACTCACTCGCCGCCGGGATTGTGGTGGCGGGACTCGTCGTCGGCTCATCGCAAATTGTTCAGGCAGGGACAGGCTGGCTTCCGTTAGGAATCGGCGGTTACGTGATCGCGGTTCTGCTCGGGCTATGGTTGCTCTTGAACATGTTCCGGGGTAACCAATGACGGTCTAGAGATCGACCAACCGAACAAGCCGACCAGTTTTGGCCGACACCCTCCGACATTGGGCTGAAGGAGCTACGCTCTACTTATGGCACGCTTTCGAGTCGTCCCGATCGATCAACCCGAGGTCGCTCCGTTACCAATCTCGGCGCGACTAAGTTCTCAAATCGTTTACTTCATGAGTGCCCCCGACGCGGACGGGGTACCGGAACTGAAGCAAGGGGAGTATTGGATTGCTGAGGCCGAGGTTGAGCGGATCCTGGAGGAGGGAACGGTGCTTTTGATCTCGCCACTTGACTCTGAGAATGCAACCGAGGTCGAGATTACGGAGGAGCAAGAGAGCTTCCTTGAGTGGCTCCAGGCGCACAGAATCCAGCATCTCCGAGTCGAGGATATGTAGAGTAGACCGCTAGAGAGCCGAGGTCGGCTTCAACCTGTGCGACGGAGTTTTTCAAAGGGGTGAACCAGCTCTGGCCTTGCCACGCGTCCGAAGGCTTCCTGGAAGTCGGACTCGGTAAGCTCATCCGGGAGTAGACCAGCGATCTGTCGGAAGAGATAATCTGGATCGTGAATGATCCGAGGAAAGTGCAACAGCGTCAGTGGAATCTCAAACCGCGTGATCGTCCAGATCAGCTTATAAAGCTGACCCATGAGAATCTGTTCCTGGGCGTTCGGATCGCTTGTGTGCCAGAGTCCACCGGGAACGATTCCATCAATGGCGATTGAGGGATCGGTCCGGGCCGTTACGTCGCGTCGACTTTCGGCAGCGGCAAAGAGATCACGGACGGGCACGATCGCATGGTCAACAACGACCTCTCCCGATTCCATGATTTCGTCTAAATGATCACAGAGCCAAGGACTCTTTACGACGTAAGGGGCATCGGCGCGTCGGAGGTCAGACTCCATTCCCGCGTGGCAGTTAGGAAAGACTGCCTGCTGCTGATCAGCGAACCCGGTCTCAAGCCCAAGCTCGGTAAAGAGTTGGACCAAAAAGGTGGTCCCGGCGCGACCAGTTCCACTGATAACGAGATGGTGCCTGGACATCGCTTCGCCCCTTCCTGGCCTGGGTCCAAGAGAACGGATCTTACTCTCAGGCTGCACGTTCTCGACTCTCGTACAACACTTCTCCAGAATCGGAATCTCGTTGACTCAAAAGAGCCTGGGGCGTCCGCCCCTTCGACTCTTCGAGAGGCTGAAACGAGAGGAATCGAGGGCGTTTCCGAGGCCAGAGGTCTCCAAGACGTTGCCAGACTTGCTTGAACTGGTGCCAGAAAGCCCGGACCTTCGATTGTCGGAACGCTTCAAGTTCTTCTTGGTAGATCGAGATCAAGATACGCCGATGCTCGGATTCTTCCTTCAAGCGTTCGATCTCTTGTTCAGCGTGGGCAAGGCGATCGGACAAATCAGCATGTTGACGGGCAGTCTCAGCTGAATTGGCCTCAAGTCTCGCAGAATGTTCGCTGACTTGTCTAATTGCCTCTCGATTATTGTGGTAACGCCCGAGGCTAGAGAATGCCAATCTGATCCGAGCGACCTCATCTTCATCTGCTTGGAAGAAGCCTGAGAGTCCGCTCGGGAGGTCTTGCCCAACTGCTAGAACACCGAGCCCGTGGCCGTGTAAGAATTCAAAGGCAGGATACGCCCCTCGGACTTCATCCCAGAAGCGCCAGACGCCGAATCCCCGTTCGCGGACGTTCGTGTCATGGAAGAGAACGACTCCACGGGCACTCATTTTGGGGAGCCACGTTTCGAAATCGTGACGGACTGCTTCTTCGGTGTGGAAACCGTCAATATGAAGTAGATCGATACTTCGATCCGCGAATCGAGTCAGCCCTTGATCGAACGTAGTCTGCAAGAGCGTGGAGAAACCCGAGTAGTGCAGATCGTGGTGTGCGCGGAGTTGGTGGAGGACTTCAGGGCCGTAAGTTCCACTGTGTGGATCACCTTCCCAATTGTCGACGGCGAAGCAACGCGTCCCCAATCCCAGGGACTGGACTGTCTGGCAGAAAGCGCAATACGAGAAGCCGTAATGGCTCCCTAGTTCCACGATCATCTGCGGACGAGATGCGCTCACTAGATAAGCCGCAAACGGATAATGCTCGACCCACGACGATGGAGGATACCAATCTGCGATCGAAAGGCAGACTGGATGCTCCAACAAATTTAACATAAGAGCACTCCGTCCTTATCTTGGGCTCAAGGGCTGCATCGCAGAGCGCATCTCGGTTGTTCTGCCGGAATCCGCCCGGCGATTGAGAAGCAATACACCATCTCCCCAGAATGATCTACCCCAGGATTCAAGGTTGGAGAGGAGGCGACACCAAGATCATTAAACATAATCAGAATCGGCTTATGACAAACCGTGATTTGAAGTCAATCCCGATCGGAATCGGTCTTTAATCTGAGTAACTCCTATAATGCGAGACCTCGACTGGTACTGTCGGATAGCTTAAGAGCGACGAAGGGACTCAGAGATGATAGGCAGCTTAACGGCCTTTTCCGGCTGCGAAGGCGTGCTCCGTTCGTTGGACAGAGGTCCCGACCGACAACCACTTGTGGCACCAAATCTCAGCATTGTTTCGAGTTTATCCTGAGATCGGATCCAATCCATGATCGAGTATCAGCCCAATCGCAATTGGCTCAAAGATCTGCTGCATCTTGGAACAAGTTGGACCCTCCAGCGCATAGTGAGAATCGTTCTCGGCATCGGTGCTTATGCGTCCGCAGTCGCTGTCTTGATCCTTGGTTTTGGGATCTATCGAGAAACACTTGATATGAGTGTCTTCTCGCTACTCGGTGTCATTCTGAGCATCATCCTGGTTTTTCGGACCAACACCGCCTATGACCGCTGGTGGGAGGGTCGTAAGCAATGGGGAGCACTCATCAATCAGTCCCGCTATTTAGCAACACAGATTGACGCGATTTACCCCGAAGAGGATCAACAATCACGTCAGTTCTATGCGCAGCGGATTAGTAACTTCGCGTCTGCACTGGTAGACCATCTCCGCGATGGTACGCGCGTCGACTCGCTGACTGATCCTGATGATGCGGATCTTGCAGCGTTTGAGCGTGGTGAAAACATCCCGATCTATCTTGTCCGGCGGCTCCTGCAACGGTTCCAAGAGGCCCGACGCGAGGAGTTGATCGAGGGATTCGATTTGATCGCCTTGAAATCACCCGTGGAGGAGTTTCTCAACATCCAAGGGGCCTGTGAACGGATCAAGAAAACCCCGATTCCATTTTCCTACAACGTGTTCATCAAGCTATTCATTTCAGCCTATGGGTTGGTCCTGCCGTTTGGCCTCATTCCTGACTACGGGATCTTCGGCGTAGTCCTGAGACGATGTTTCTATTCTTCGCCCTAATCGGTGTGCAATTGATGGCTGAGGAGATCGAGGAGCCTTTTGGTTTGGACTGCAACGATCTCCCGCTGGGGTCGATGGCGGCAACAATCCGTCGCGATGTGGAGTCGATTCTCGTTCCTTCGACCCCTGGGGAAGCACAACCAGAACGCAGTCTCTATGCGAAGGTCTTCTAACTCGCCGAGGTCCGACAATGGGGCTGAAGTCCACCTGGGAGAGTCGAGAAATACGGGGGCAAGACACGGCTGTTCGAGAGGTGCTAGATTCACCGAACATGGTCATGCGTTTGATGGAACCAGGGGATTCTTCTACAGCACAACCACTTGTTAAGCTGCTTCTTGGCCAACTGCACATGATTGTCGTTGAGGATCTAGGGATCGAAGCTCTAAATCTCGCGTGATGTTTCGATTCTGCAACACTGCTCAGCCGTGGAAAACAAACTAAACTTGTGTTCAAGAAGTAACCACTGTCAATCTGGCCTATCCTTTCATATAATTACTTGTTTGTTTATTGTTGTCTACCCATCCCAGTCACGGGCAGGGAAGCGACTGGTAAGCTCACTGAGAACTCAATCCCTCACCGCCGCTACCGAAGAGTTCTTAGTCGGCACAACTCTGACCCTTGTTGCATAAGATTTCTCTGATGGATCTGCCGTGACCGATTGGTGGATCTTTCTGAATCCGATCTGTGCTCGACATCGGCCGCGGTACTCCTGAGTTGGAGAGTGAGCTTGAGTTATCTCACCATTGTTATCTCGACTTTAACTGAGAAGTGCGGTGGCTGTTCTCGCTTCTGTTTCCTCTGCAGTTGGGAGATCCTCACCCCTGAAGTCTAGGTCGTACATGCTGGACCTAGCAGTGTAGTTTCTTCGACGGTTGGGGTCGCCAAGATCGGAAAGAAGTCCACTTTTCGATTCCTCCAGGGAGATTTGGGCCTAGAGTTCTTCCGATTGGGGATAAACAACACTGCATCGGGGGATACTCAGCGACGTGGGACTTGGGTCGCATCGTCATTGGTTACATGCCAATTGGTAGGTCTCTCTTGATAAGTCGGAGAGGGAAATGCGAATGCCCGCAGGAGACGACTGCACGTCCTTAAAGACGATTCAGCAGCGACTCCCGAACCTCGCGCGTCCTGTCCTCTGGTGTTTTACCAAACATATCGGAGCACATTGCTTATGACACTAATCACTAATTCAGCATGAAGCTGTTTGGAAAAGAACCTCTGCAAAGCCGTCACTTGAGGTTGTCTTGAATTCTCACCGTTTCGGAGTTCAGCACGTTTTTTCAATCAGGCATTTATGCGTTTGAACCCATTCGTTACTTTATCCAGTCGAGGTGTTTGACGTGCAACCAATGAAAGCGCGACTGCAGTCGTTGGAGAATCCGATCCAAACGGTCATCATTGGGATCGGTTCGATTGGGAAGGGGCTCGCTTATCAGTGTCACCTGACACGAGGGTTTAGTCCCGTCGCTATCGCCGACGTCGTACTCGAAAAAGCGATTGCCTGTGCAGAATGGCTCGACGTACCTTTCGAGGTTGTCCAGACCAAGGCACAACTGGCCAAGACAATTCAATCGGGGAAGCTCGCCGTCTGCCAAGATGGGTTGCTGGCAGCCTCCGCCGAAGGTGCCGACGTTGTTATTGAAGCTTCGAATGCGGTCTACGAGGGTGCACTGCACGCCTTGACCGCAATCGAGCATGGCAAACATGTCGTCATGATGAATTACGAAGCGGAGTTGATGTACGGTCCCTACCTATTGGCCGAAGCTGATGCCCAAGGCGTCACATACACTTGTGCTGACGGGGACCAGCCCACCGCGATCAAACAACTGGTGGACGACATTCAGTTCTGGGGTTTCGATCTGGTGATGCTGGGCAATATGAAAGGGTTCCACGACCTCTACACTGACCCTGAGAAGATCGCCCCGGAAGCTGACAAGCGCAATCTCGACCACAAAATGTGCAGCTCGTACACCGACGGGTCCAAGCTCTGCGTTGAGATGGCGTCATTAGCCAACGCGCTGAACGGCCGGGTACACAAGCCGGGGATGATCGGTCCGAAGATTGGTTCGATCCACGACATCTTCGACCACATTAACTTTGCTGAGATCTGGAAGCCGGGAGATCGTCCCCTCGTTGACTATGTCCTCGGGGCGCGGCCACGCGGTGGTGTATTTGCGATCGGCTACACAGAAGACACCTTCCAGCAGTTTACACTCTCCTGGTTCCCACCCGATATGGGACCAGGGCCATTCTACCTCTTCTACCGTCCCTACCATCTCGGTCACATTGAAGCACTGAACTGTGTTGCTGAAGCGTACCTTGATGGAACCGCACGCCTTGCACCGAAGTACGGTATCCAGACAAACGTCTTCTGCTACGCGAAACGCGACCTTGAGCCCGGCGATGTCATCGACGGCATGGGTGGCTATACGACTTACGGCTTAATCGAGAACGTCGGTGGGCTGGCCACCTGCGAACTCGAAGGGGTGCCTCAGTTGATCTCTGAGGGTTGGCGGGTGAACCGCGCCATCAAGAAAGATGAGCGGATCGCACTCCAGGATTGCGAGTACGATTCTAGTGCTCCCTCTTTCACTCTCTATCGTGAGACCCTCAAAATTGGTCCTAAGGATGGATCGTGTCGTGAAGAGGTTGGCGTGCAGTTGAACGGGTCAACGGAGAAGGCTGGAGTTCTGGCGGGCTAAATGATTTGATCAGATTGTCGATGTACGTGTCAGGGTCGGCGATCAGTGCCTCAATCTCTTCGCGTTTCGAGCGCACTGAGCCGTCCCTGGTCATTTTCTCTTTGTCGATGAAGAGTTCTCGAACTCTCCGTTGAGTCTGAAGCGGAAGCAAGCGGAGTCCTGGCTTGATGAGACCCCAGAGTAGCTGTGTCCCTCGGTCTTTGCGGATCTTCTGAGCATCCGTCCACGTTCGGAATGTTGCGCCTACCAGATGGTAGAAAATATTGTCGTAGATCTTGCGTTCATGATCGGTCCGGATTTGCCGCCAAGGTAACCCTGCCTCCCAAGCGCAGTAGATGTAACCCAGACCTGTTTCAACATGGTCAATGTCGGGAAAATCCTTCACAAACTCAGCAAATCGCTCAGACTCGCGGACCTTCTCAGGAACGAGCATCCTGGGGTTCCACTGCTCGGAGAACGTCCGAGGCCAGAGGAGCCCTGCGCTGTACCCGTTCGGTACAACACTCGCGAGGACAGCTCCCTGGCGAAGACTCTCCAGGAGGTTGTCGAGCCAGTGATCCGCAATCGGGAAGGAATCGAGGTGGATAGTCATACAGTGGCTGAAGTCACGTTCCAACGCGAACGCTGCAAGCTTTTCAAGGCAATCGGAATGCTCGATGCGGACCCCGGAATCGGTCCGGGGATTACAGTCGACGAGTTCGATATCGGGCTGTTTAGCGACAACTTGGCGGAGTTCACTTGAAAGCTTGTGTGCTGCAGCGAAGATTCGGTACTCGCAGTCCGTGTGTCGGCGGATCCTCTCCAGGTGAATATCGAACAGCTTCCGAGTTTTTTCGTCGAACACGTAGACGACAAGTAACGCAAGCTTGGTCATCGCTGGTCATTCTCCTCACGATGAATGCTGGCAACTCATGATTTAGCAGGGCTTTCAAGATGTTAGCAAGCCGACACTCACTAGAATGATACGATGCCGAGAGACTAGGGGACACTCAGGAAGCCGACTTCTCTTTGACAGATCGCAATTTGGTCTGATAGTGGCTTCCTGAACAAGAATTGACTCAAGGATCGTTCTTCATCAGACGCTTGAAACTGATTTTGCTGCTGATGATGATCCGTCGCTACCTCAAGGTTGACGATCTTGAAGTGGAGACGAGGTAACACTTGCAGGATTCTGCAGGAACTCCATTATCTGTGCTGTGTAGGGATCACCAATGCGGCCGATGCAAGTGTTCATTCCTCTGTGGTTACGATCATGCGCGTGAACCGCGAGAGCGGGAGCACCTGCTTTGTTCAGCGCGTCGGCAAATTCTGCGGAAAGGGTGGCGCCCGCCATCCGATTGCCGGAGTGGTAGATCAGGAATGGAGGAATCCCCTGCTCCGCCGCCACATGGTAAAACGGGGAGGCATCCTTCCAAGCATCACGATCACCGAAGGCAGTCTGATACATCGCTTCCATCGACGGGCTACCCCCGAGTTCGTCGATCAGACGAGGTACATTGAAAGCAGCGCTATCAAGCAAAATCACACCATCGATAATGGAGAGGTCTTTTCCGTTCGCTTGGAGGTAACGTGAGTCTGTCGCAACCAACGCGGCGAGGTGAGCACCGGCAGAGTGTCCGATCAAGAATAGTTGGTCAGGATCACCGCCGTACTCTGCGACGTGGTCGTGGATGTACGCCAATGCGGCAGCGACATCACCGACGTGCTCAGGATGCTTGACGTCTGGGGAGAGTCGGTAATTAATACTGATGAACACAAAGTCGTTCGCGACAAAGTGACGTGACTTTGCTTGAACGACCCCGAGGCTCGCCTTATCACCTCGCTGCCAACCACCGCCGTGGATCATCACGATGACAGGGTGTCGACTCCCCTGCTTTGGACAGTAGAGGTCGAAACTCAAGAGGTTGGGGTCGAACCCATCGATGGTGTTGTACGGAATGCTTCGTTCGACTTTCATCGGGGGACGGGGGGGGAGTTCTCCGAGAGGTGTCCGGTTCACCTGACGATTGTTCGCAGCCATTCTACTGGCCAGGACTGCCGTTTCCCTCCTGGTGATTCGGCCATCATCATCCCGGTCGAGCCGTTGGAAGAGTTGTTCACTACGGAGTTCATCATTGGTCAACACGCCATCACCGTTCTGGTCAAGGTGGTGGAACCGTTGTTCCAATGCACGACCGCTTGGCCTTTGTGCTTGGGCGACGGCGAATGACGGTATCGTCGTGGCGATCATCAACGTGGGTATCGAAAGTAAAGCGCGACGGTTTAGCATCAAGAACCTCGGTGAGTATTGAAACCAGTGCAGAGGTTGATTCCCTTTGACCACTGATTCAACACCGACGGTTACAATCCCGATCGCCTTATACGGAATTTGCGTCAGCTCGGATTCAGCGTCAACGCCCTCGTTTGGTACGCTCCGGACGGCTCGTCCCGGCCCATCACACTCACTTGTCCTTGATTGAATGCTCCACCATGGTGAAACAGATTTTCATCCTTGAAGGAAACTTGGACTATGCTTAAGTGATGAGCACTTGGCTAAATGGTCGCTTGTATATGTGTGAGTCGACGTTCTTAAACGCCCCTACCATCCTCGAAGGGTTTCTGTTAACTCATGTCAACGACGCATTAGTATTAAGCATCAATTCACATTCCTTGGGTGACTCCGATGAAGAAATCGAAGCATCATGCGAGGCGATTACTTCAGTCCTGGTATCCCAATCAGAGCGGTTCCCGATCCTCTTTCATTCTACAGACCCCTCTTCGCCAGCGTCCTTTAGTGCAGGATTGGCCAGGTACCGCTCGAAAGTCCACTCCGTGAATCTTCCTGAGGAACCAGATGCCTTCGGTAGCCGCTGGTATCTCGCGTTGAAACAATCTCTTCGTGATGATAGCCCGGCTTGGCGCGATTAGGACTAACCCGCGAATCGAGCTTGGATCCATTCCAAGACACCAGGCGCTCGCTCTTGCAAGATCATCCGGACATAGAGGATGCCGCAGGTCGAGGCCCAGGCTACAGTGAGCCAGCTTCGCCAATCGATCTGAAGAAACCAAGGCTTGCTAGATTGGTGCATGGGGAGACTCCCATCGGTGCAGTCGAGCCCACCATCTCCTTGCAGTGCGATAAACGTCCTCGGGATTAAGCTTGGTCATACAAGGGTGATCAGCCAAAGGACAGTTCTTTTGATGACAAGGCCGACAGGGGACTGCCCGACGCAAAACCAAGCTCGTCCGAGACCAAGGGCGCCACTGACCAACTCGGTTCGTTCCACTGAACAGAATCACCGACGGTACCCCTGCACACGAGGCGAGATGTGCGGGGCCACTATCAGCACCGATATACAGGTCGGCCCGCTCAAGGAGCGCTGTCGTCTCCGTGACAGCAAGTTGTCCCGTCAGATCGAGGAGCGCGCGGTCTGGCGTCAACTGGTCGGCGAGCGCAAGATCTTCCTGCCCTCCAACTACGACGACCCGCCAGCCATCGGCAAGGAACCATTGGAGCAATTGCTTCCAGTATCTGATCGGCCAGCGTTTCGCCTGAGTTCCGGCACCCAGATGTACCGCGAGGATGGGTGCACTTGAACCAAAACGCCCTGCATGGAGCCAATCCGAGTCATCTTCGGCGGCCTCTTCATGCGCTGAACGGGCGACGAGAGTAGGTCGATCAACGAGAGGAAGCGTGGCGTAGGCTTCCGAACTCCCACCAGACGGAACGGGTGTAAGTGCTCGCTTAAGCGATGCTTGGCAAATCGCTCGGGGTGACTCCGAACCCGGCCAGGCGCTCTTGAGCAACTGGCCAACCCGTGCACGGTCAGAATCAGAGACCTGCACCGAGACCCTTGGCCGCTTGGGGAGCAGAGTTGTAGCCCGAGATCCGCTTTGGAGAGTTTCAATAATCGCCATCCGCGAGCGGACTTCATGACGCCCAGGGACCCACTCGACAAGATCAGTGAGCAAGAAGCCACCACCACCCATCGCCCAACCGAAACGTCGGGGAATCCCGGCGAGGGCCAAGACAAAGACGGTCAGAACATCACCCCGGACATCGATCCCGAGATCATAACGTTCGGTTCTGAGGAAGCGTCCGAGCTTCCAGACCGCAGATCCGAGAGCCCAACGTCCTGGTCGCCGTTCAAACCAGTTTCGATCGGCAATGACCACCCGCCCAACGTTGGGATCCGCTTGAAAGACTGAAGCATTACTCGGCGACGCCAGGACATCGATCTCGGCGTCGGGAAAGATCGCCTTCAAACTTGGAAAGAGCGGGGTCGAGAGCACTGCATCGCCGAGGTGATCCAGTTGGGCAATCAGGATCCGCCGCGGTGGATTCCAAGAAGCGATCGGTCGGACGAGACGCCAGAGCCGGACGAGAAGACTGCCAACGGTGTCCAGGACCGTGACCAAAATCCGCCATCGCCACTTGCTATAGCGATACCGGCGTTCAGGAACCGGTCGAGGGACCGGTGGCTTAGCTGGGAGCGACCTCGTCATAGACCTCCGCCGTCGTTCGGGCCACGGTGGACCAGAGGTACCGCTCTTTGATCTCTTCGACAAGCTCAGTTGGGGCGCCACCGAACCCAAATTGCCGACGGAGCGCGCTTACGAGTTCCTGTTCATGGCCTGGGCGAGCATAGCTGACATAGTCCCCAAAGTATTCTTTGGTGCAACCATAGGGCGTAATGACGATTCCAGCACCAGCGAGCGCTGCTTCTAATGCCGCAAGGCTCGGCGTTTCGAACCAAGAAGGCATTGCGAAGACTCGAGCGGCCGCATACGCTGATGCCAGCATCGGATCATCAGGCTCGATCCTTGGGTGCCACTTCACATGTCCAGTGCCCTCCGCAACACACTTCTTCGCGTAGTCTTCGCAACCAGGAACGGGGTCACCAATCACGACCAAGGGAAGCTCAGCGACACGAGTGGCACGAATCAGTCCGAGTAGATTCTTTCGAGGCTCAACCCGGCCAGCAAAGAGAACAAAATGGGACGCGTCAATCGTTGTCCGAAAGGGTTCGGGATCGGCAAACTCGAAGTGAGGTGCGACGCCATTAGGCACGATGTGGATCTTCTTCGGATCAAGACGGAAGAGTCGAATGAGCTGAACTGCCTCGGCCTTTGAGTTGGGTAGTACTGCGTCAGCAAGCTCAAAGAGGGAACGTCGCCAGCTTTGGACTTTGGGAAACGCTCGCCGGAGCATCCATGCGCCGAGATCCCGAACAGCGCGGAATCGGCTAGGTGCCAAAGCACAAAGCGCGGAAGGTTCGAACCAACAGATCGGTGACAGGATAACGGGGATTCGCTTTGCTTTGGCTATTTTCGCGAGCGCCAAGCCTTCCGTCGACATCCCAAACAGGTGCAACGCACGCGCTTCTTCAAGTTGATCGATCCAAGGGTTGAAAGGGCGTACAGGGAGCCCCAAGGACTCGAGCGCAACCGTCGTCCGAGCGAGCTGAACTTCACCTCCGCCGGGAGCTTGGAACGCCGCCGAAGGTGCATGGACAAGGATTGCATCGTCTGGCATCTCTCCTTCTGAGAAAATCCCGAGACGGGCAATCGATTCTGTCGTAGCTGCGAGTGCGGTGGCCATCGTTGGTTCCTACCCATCGTCTTGGACTTCGTCAGATCCGGAATGATCAATCTGTATTCAGTTGCTGCTTGTTCAAGGAGAGAATCTTGAAGCCGTCAACCTTTCCCCTCGGAGAAGCCCCAACATCGTTCCTTCGACAAATCACTCAAAAGTGATTTCTCATCAAAAACAATAGGTTGTAGCAGTCTCTTTGTGACTTCTTCCGAAGAAGTTGAGCCCAGAGGTGATCGTTTGTGCCGTCCTCTAATCAACTCTGTTTACCCCGATGCGTCGAAGCCCGCTCTTTCCAACGCCGTAATCGGCGCTTCACGCGGTCAGTCATTGAACCGGCAGGAAGATCGTCGACCGGAGTCACGGTCTCCCAGTCGAGGATCGACCTGAATGTCTCCGTCATGCTCCAAGGCCGTCTGATGGCGTAGGCTTCTGGAAGGTCAGCGCGTCTCTGGAGCCGCTGAAAAACGAGACTGTTCGCCTCAAGTGGTTGCCTCGGGGAACGGATCGGCATCCGTGCGACGAAGGAACCTCGGACGACTTCGACGGTCATCGGAAAGAGGGGATTCCAGTCCTCGAACTGGATCTCGAATCGATGATCTGTTGTTGTCATTACAGACCAGCGCTGCCGATTTCGCCAATGCCACCAATGTGCAAATTCGGTGAGTGTAGTTCGCCAGAGGAGACCGGACCGATCGATCTCTTGGGTGAGCCGGTTGATAACTCCTGGCAATCGGACAAACCGTCGTTCAGGGTGTCCGTAGATAAACGCAGGCTCGCCTGTTTCAAATCGTTCATGGATAATTTGGCACATGTGGTCGCTAATCAACGATTCGTCTCGACATCCCGCTTCTAGGAACAAGCCTGGGCAGATGGGATGGATCGGAAGCTGAAGGACGTTGGAGAATCGATCTTTCCTCCAGGGGAAGAAGGGAAGGTCATCGAAACCGAGTTGAAACTCTGAACCGTACCGATATCCCATCGATTCAACGACTTTGTCTAACGCTGGAGTCCAACGACCTCCGGGTGCCACGAAGCCGATTGGGACTATTCCGACATTAACCATCAGTTCATGCGCTCGCTCCAAATTCCGACGATTGGCATCCGGATCACGATAGACGACATGGTAGTGCCCATGTGACTGCACATCCCGTTCTCGCAAGTCGGCCATGACCGAGGCCGAGGATGCATGCGCTGCTGTAGAATCGAAGAATGTCATACAATTATTTAATGGTTTGGCCAATTCGACAAACTTCAGGTAGTGTTCCGGGTATGGTTCATCGAGGTCAAGTCGAAGGTTGAAGGCACCACGGTAAGGTGCAGGAAAGGGAGAGAGTCGTGCCCAGAGACCACCCTGAAGATTAATCGTCGATCGAAGATGCTCTAGGATTTTCCGACGGATCATTCCCTTATCGAAGCGTGCAATCCGTTCTGTGACGAGAGAAGATCCGATCTTCCAAGAAACGTGCCGTGAGCTGTGATCTATCAGTGCTTCAAATGGATCGAATGACCAACCACGACGAAGCCTATCAATATCAATGGCAATTTGATCAGGAACAAGTGCGTGATTAATATCAGTACTGGATATTTGTCGACGATCGAACAGCACAAACCGTCCTCGTCGAAGCATCAGAGGGTGCGGCCGGACAATTGTTTCGAAGGGGACTCCTTCTTGCCGAAGAATCAATTCGAGGCCAGGTGGAGTCTTCCAAAGGAGGAGCGGTAACGGTGGTGGAGAGGCCGCCAACTCAGGGTTAGCCACCATCTGAACCTCCTTGAGGCTTCTGACCCGTCCAAACGGCAAACCGGCAACACCTCGGTAGCAGTCGAAAAATCCACTGAGCGCTTTCTTGAGCAATCGGAAACGTCTCAACGCGAGTTGTTCTCAGCCCTGACCTTCGGAGCCATCCGACCGACTCCCACGGCCAGAACCAGTGCTCTCGAAAACCGGCGTGAGCTGGATACATCCAGCGCCCCCGTAGTTCATCGATTCGCTTGACGAGTACTGCTGGGAGCCAGGGCCGATTGGGATCAAGAGCAGCAGCATTACGATCGATCACTACGAGTACTCCACCCGCTCGGAGCACTCGTACTGCCTCTCGGATCACAGATTCAAGATTCGGTGGCGGAATATGTTGGAAGACCTCCACTGCAATCACGGCATCAAATACTCCCGTCGGAAACGGCAGTTTACGAGCCGACCCCCGAACGACTGGAAGCCCTGATATCTGAGCGTCCCGTAACATACCAATCGAAAGGTCGAGTCCCACAACTTGTGCGCCCGACTCCACGAGACGGCTACCGAACCTCCCTTTCCCGCACCCTAGATCAAGTATCGAACATTTATCAACAGATCCTAGACAGTTCTGGACCGCTTGAAGTCGAGGATCGTCTTGGCCGACCTCGGCGTGAAACCGGCCCTCAAGACGGTCAAACTGTCGAGCGACGAAGGATTCCGCAGCTACCGACATCAAATCTGAGGTGGGGCCAGTGCTGATGGTCAAGCTGCACTCCTCGTCCTCAATCGTGACGAGCGTCGGACGAGTCGGACCTGACCTCGACTCAGCTCCAGGTGCTTCCAGTGTGCGACCGCCACCGAGACTCCTGAGAGGGCACAGAAGAGGAGTCCCTCCGGACCGTCCTTGTAGCCTTTTTTCAGAAAGTAGAGCTTGGCAAAGCGCAGTAGAGGACGGACAACCAAATCTATCTTCTGGGGGGACCGTTTATCTTTAACAGCTTGCAGCGCTTCAAGCGTGGTGTATCGATTCAGTTTCCGAAGGAAAACATCGACCGTCGTTAACGACTTGTGCAGCATCGGTCGATTGAGGGTTCCGACCGTCCCCCGAAGTAGAACGGTTTCGTGGACAGCCCCAGTCCACCGTCCTACTCGGCGACGGAAGAGTCGGAGTGGTCGATCATCCTGAGTACCTGAGTAGCGGAACCGCCGACCTAAGATGACACTCTGAATTGGTATCCGGTATCCAGCAAACCCGAGAGAACGATCAGCAACTACACTTCGGATATGGGCTGCTAATTGTGGTGTCGCTCGTTCGTCGGCATCAATGGTGAATACCCAATCTCCAGTCGCCTCTTTCAAAGCAGCGTTGCGCTGGGCAGCATAGTTATCGAAGCGACGGATAATCACTCGGTCAGCACGACGTCGCGCGATCTCTAGGGTGTCATCACGACTTGACGCATCGACGACAATGACTACCTCATCGACCCACCCTAGTGTCGCGAGGCAGCGATCGAGGTTCCGCTCTTCGTCCTTTGCGATAATCAGCGCTGAAATCCGAGGAGGGCTAGCCATATCGTGCTACCTTTCGGAAGGCGCCGGCGACGGCGCGCACGGGGAAATAGAGTCCGAAGGCCGCGAGTAACCAATCGAGCTGGCCAATGAAGGCCCCGATAATCGCTAAATGCCAGCGGAGGTCAGCATGACCAAGCCGCCGTCCCCACCAAGTCAGGCTCCGCCAACTTATTGCTGCATCTTCCCAGGCCTTCTTCGTTGGAGTTTCTTCACGAAGACCAGTCGCTCGATTCCATTCATCGTTACTGAGGACGAATATGTATTTGCCCATCCCATAGGCCATTCCAAGGGCAAGCCAGACGGGGTCCGCTGTTGTGGTGTAGGTCACGAGCGCGATCGATCCGTACAAGAGCATCTCGCCAGCTTCATCGAGAACGGTATCGAGCCATCGACCAATTGGAGTTGTTGTCCCCTGCGCTCGAGCGAGTCGACCGTCCGCCACATCGAACAGGAACGCAAACACAATGGCAATCGCGATCCCGAAACGAGTTCCCGGTACGACGTTGCTGTACAGTACCAATCCGGAGGCAATACACATCGCAGTAAAGGAGAGTGCAGTCAGTAGATTAGGGCGGACCGAGCTGGGTGTCAGTAATCGAACAAGACCGTTCGCGAGTCCAACGATCCACCATCGTCCGATCGGTTGATAATGATGTTGGCGGAGCAAGGCGGATTCGGCTGAATCGATTCGGTCGGGCGAGTCGAGCCGCCAGATAACCGCATTTTCAAGACCTCGACCCTTGCGAACCGCGCGTCGGAGTCGCTTCAGATCATAGAAACGATCGGACCGAAGGATTGAGGTCCCTTCCGGCGGCGGACCCGTTATGAAATGGATTGGAGCTTTGGTTGGAGTCGCTGCAATGAGATGCTGGAGCTGATCTTGTTCTTCAAGCCTCGTGTGGACTTGAAGAGGAGCAGTGTTACTTAATGTGGTTGCCCAATCAATGAGATAGGCGAGCATCGGCTTACCGAACAATACCACCTCTGCAGCTGGACCACTAGCACCTCGAGGCCTTGCATCAATCGTCACCTGAGCCACCTGGTGCTGCCGAGACATCAACGGCGCCTCCTTGCGACCGGATGACCTGAGGACTACTCCACCGATATTAGCTGTTGTCTGGATCTATCGATGGCGAATCTTTCGACTGGGAGATCACCACCGATAGTGATGGAAATAGGCTTCCTGGCGTTTTTGCCGTTCTTTGATTGTCACTTCATTCACTGTCGCTAGAACGACCACTGCCCGCTTCCGTGCAGCGTGTACTGATCGAATCATCCTGATCGCGTCTTTGAACGCCTGTAGAAATTCGTTTCGCCTGGTAAGTGTGGCGTACAACAACCGCACGGGGAGCCATCCCAAATGCCCAGCGAGTCGTGATCCTGAGAGGTTCTTCCAGGCGAAGAGGAGGGTGTTCCGTAGTGCAAGACGATCTGATTCTTTTCTTCCGAGCGTTGGTTCGAAGGAGCCGAATCCTTGATGGTAGGTGATCGACTCCGGTACATAGAGGCCACGGTACCCTGCCATCCAACCTTGAAATCCTAAATCGAGGTCTTCGATTCTTCCTGGGAAGTAAAGCGGATCATAGCCACCGAGTTGGAGAAATCTCTGACGATGAACAGCGAGTACGGGACCTGCAGAAGCCGTGTCGCCAGGTTCGAAGACACTCTTCTCAAATCCTGGTACGCGGCAACGTCCCTGAACCATTCCGAATCTCGATCGGACTCTTGTCCTCATCCCTTCATAGGTAGTTTTGTCGAACCCCCAACAAGCCGGAGCAGCAAAGAGTGCGTCGGGTGTCTGTAAAACTGCCTTAACCAGCGGATCAACCGCATCCGGTGTGAGCTTGAGATCATTGTTCAAGAGAAGGACGACGTCTTCGGTTCGATTCTTGAGGACATTGTTAAACGAGGCAAGTCCGAGATTTGGCTGTTTGTTGACCGCGATCTGAGGCCAACGTTGCTGGAGGAACTGGATCGAGTCGTCTGTAGAATTGTTGTCGACGACGACAACTTCGGTCGTAGTTACTGAACGCGCTGCTGCCTCAATCACGGTCGGTAAGCACTCTTCTAAGAGTCTCCGACCATTGTAATTTAGGACCAGAATGCAAGCAGTACCACGACTAGACAATGGAGGCCGCCTTCCTTGGCAGTTGACCCTCGTGCGCCGAATCGGCGGTACGATACGATGATGGTCGACAATCGGTCAAGGCCGTCTTCGAAAGCGAGTTCAAGGTTCTGTAATGAGATCCTTGGATTCTCGGAGCCAGAGCCGGGCGCGACGGATTGAAAAAGCGTCATCTCCCGAAAAGACCAGGTGAACGGTCAAACCATCGGAAGTTGCCCACTCAGGAGGGAGGCTCTGCGTTTCGCCAGGTCCAACCTCCCACGAATCAGTAAAGAAGACGGTCCGCCACGGTCCCCAGAGCTCTGGAGCTTCATAGATTCCGAATCCACCTTCTTTTCGAGTATCACCATCTCCGAGAGTCTGACAAAGCAAGAACCGTTGAAGAGGTTTGTGGTAGGCAAGAGTTGATCGATAAACCAGCGCATGATTCTCGAAGATCCCGGTGCGTTCTCTGATGTCGGACGACCATTGTGGGCCGCTGTTTGGATCAAGGCCGCTCAAAAACTCATAGGAGTTGCGTTGGCGAATCTGATCTCGGGGGACTCGTCCGAGTACAAGTCGATCGGCTGCTCGGTAGGCTGAGTCCGAGTCTGGGGAGACGACGTAAACGAAATCGTCAAGTGCACCTTCGTAGTTTCGACCGAAGTTGACGAACGTTGGACAGCCGAAGCTCGCCTCGAATCGCCAATCGGCCCAGGTCCAAGATCTACCTCGGTTTTCGGACCAACCGAGTCGAGCGTTCTCGGCATTGCGGACGAGAAGGTAGAGGGTATCGTCAATCATCAGAATGCCGCTTGCCTTCTCCCCGTTCGGACCATCTCCCTTCCGTTCTAGGCTCCGCGATCGAATGTTTCGGCCGGTCGGATTGTCCGGTGGTCCTGTCACGCGAGCGAGCCCAAGACTCAGCTTTTCAGGGAGGAATGGCCGGAACCCGTAACCGTCACCGAAGGCAGTAAAGAGGGTGCCATCGGCATCGGCTGTGAGTGGCCAATTGTCCGATCCTTGGGCGCGTCGGACGATGTTGTACGCGGGTTCCCAGTCCATCCCGACAATGAGGTCGCTTGGTGGATAGGGGGCACTTTTCGGTACTGCCGCAGTTGTCACGGCAGCGGTGAGTGGTTGAAGAAAGGGCTCAAGGACACGGTAGTGCCCCCAACCCGCCTCGCGATTCCACGACTTCCCAGCACGAGCGGCGACGATGTCAAGACTCGGGATCACTACGATCAAGCTGTCATAAAGGCCCCAGCTCCAATAGGCGTCGCGGGGAACGTCCGGTAGGGCACCATCAGCGTTGTTCCACCACAAGAGACCGTAATGCTGTGCGGCTCCGTTGTGCTCAGCATTTTCGAAGGTTGGGAGGTTTTGAAGTCCTTCGAGTGGCATCCGTGCGGTATCGATGAACGACGGTCTAAGAATCTGTTGACCCTTCCAATGGCCTCCTCGGAGGTAGAGGTAGCCCAAGCGAGCCATCGCATCGACATTGGCGTGGATCCCTGATCCAAACTCTCGGCTCGGGATTCCTTTAAGCTTGGCGGGCCGGTAGGCATGATCGCGCCAACTGAGGTCTTCAGGACCGATCCCGATTGGACGGAAGACTTTCTCCGCCATCCAGTCGCTCAGATCACGTCCGGTTCTTAATGTCAGGACCTCAGCGAGCCAGTTCGGGCCACCATCGCTGTAATGCCAGGCGGTACCAGGTTCGAAGAGGATGGGCTCGAATCCCCCGCTCTTGTCAAAGCCGGCGGTCTGTGTTGCCAGATGGAGTACCGTTACTGCATCGCGCCACCCGCGATCCCGGTTAGACTCAGGTGGGATCCCGACATTAGGATGGTGATCCACCACAGGGTCATCGAGGTTGATGATCCCTTCCTTGATCGCGACCCCCAACGCGGTGGCACCGAACGACTTGGTGGTTGACTTAAGATCGTAACGCTGATCGAGGTCACCCCATTCTGAGACCACCTTCCCCGATCGGATGACCATACCCGAACCGCCGCCACTGAGGGCATAGGCACGGACTTTCTTGAGCAAGGCCTCGTCCATGCCGACCTCGATCGGGGCCGCTCGTTCCCAATCTGGTCTAGGGAAGTCCACTGGGGGATCCGGCAAGAAAACTAATGCCAACAGTAGAGGTGCAATCTGGATCATCGTGGAAAGCCTCTTCGATACAAGATGGCTGTACTCACACGCTAAGCGGCTGATTGGGTCCTAGCGTGCTTTCAAAAAGATCAGGAGCCAAAAAGGTGTACCGTCCTCGGACGTTTCGTAGCCAACGCCAATCGTATCGAAGGAACCCGTGATGCTCGACCTAGTATCACTCCGACCCGTCATCGCAGCCTCGACTGCCTCAGGTGTCGGCTGCCCTTGGAACATCAACGTCCGAGCAGTACGGTAGGCGATTCCTTCCTCACGGAGGCCCTCAAAGATGTTGCCGATTGCCTCGAAACTCGCTGAACCAGCCGCCTTTTTTGCAAGACGTTGTGCATAACCTTGAAGTTCGGTAGGCGATTGGAAGGCTGGAAGCCCTTCGTTCCGTCGGAGTCGGTTAAATCGATGGACCAGATCGCGTGCCGCCACTTCGGGATCGAGTTGAGGGATCGGGGTACCGAAGACGACACACCAGTAAGGGCGACCATCTTCATCCTTAGATTGTGCGGCCCCCATCTCCTCGAAGTCGCCGAGGATATTCCTCCGATGACCAGGACTGTTCATCCAGTCTTCCATGACGGATTCTCCCGACCGTTGGCCGTACGCCACATTCTCGGCGACCGCCCGATAGGGGTAGTCCTGTGCGCTAACGCGAGCGCTGACGTTGGAGCCGTCGGCACCTTCATGGGTCATCTCGCCCATCGATACCATCCCCTCTGCCTGGACCTGAGCGGCTTTATTCAGCTTGGGGCTCAAGACTAAGGGGGGTAATTCCTCGTCAGCACGTTCCCGATTGTGAAGCGTCCACAATTCTTGTACTAATGTGTCAGTTGTTGGCTTCGACGCTTGAGACTGCCCCTCGGTTTTTCCAGTAGAAACAGGCTGTTTGGTGTAAGCGGGTTGCTCTCCGCGGGCTCGCGATTGAGCATAAATTGAATCAGTTCCGACCCTAGGTCCGCCACAACCGAGGCAGAGGACGACGTTTAGAACGAGACCCCGAAGGATCAACCTGTCGACTCGTTGAGTGTATCGGGGCGCTTGAGCGTGCATCTGCCTCAATCCTCTATCGGTTATCGGTTGGTCGTTTTCTTGGAGTCACAAAGCCGAGTGTCACACTCCATTATCATCGTAATCGTGACTAGTTAGCTTACTCGTTTTTCGGAGGCATCAGAAGCAGGATTCGCCAGCAGTCCACGTCGGTTGCTATGATTGAATTCGATCAACCCAAAATTAAACGCGTCTCGATCGCTCGAGAATGCGGAAGAAGGAGTGTCTCTCGATGGCCACTGGGCCACTCGTTGCGATCGACTTGGAAACGACGGGTCTCTTTCCCGAAACGGACCGAATTGTCGAAGTTGCCGGGCTTGCATTTGATCATACGTCAGGGCACGAATTGGCTCGATTCGAGTCACTGGTGGATCCGGAACGGCCGATGTCGCCAGCGGCAGAGGCAATTCATGGGATCAGTGATCTCGATCTCATTGGTGCTGAACCGGCACGAGTTGTCTTGCCGAGGTTCTTCGAGTGGCTCGATCAAGTTCAGCCGAGTCGACTCTTGGCGCACCATGCGCGATTTGATGCGGGATTCCTGGGCCGAGAGCTAACCCGTGCCGAACTCCCACTACCCAGTTTTGAAGTGACGGACACGTTGAGCCTCGCCCGTCGACGGTGTCCGAGAGCACGGACGCACCAGCTTGATTCACTCGCGGCAGACTTGGGTTTTTGCAACGGTCGGAGCCACCGTGCCTTCGATGATTGCCGAAGAGTCCAGGTTCTCTGGATTGGGCTCCAAGGAGATGACGGCCCCCACTTTTCGTACCGGATCTTTGATCCGACCCGAGAAGAGGCGATTCCGTCTGGCTGGGAACCGCTTGCGGCGGCGATTCGACAAGAGGCGAGGATCTGGATCTGCTACAGCGGTGGTACCCGTGGTGCCGCACCACGTGAGATCACGCCCAAGAAAGTGATCCACAAGGGAGGCGCGGCCTATCTCTTGGCACATTGTCACCTCGACGCCTTCGAAAAGTCGTTTCGACTTGACCGGATCCTCGCGATCGACCCAGTAGGATCGACGGCAACATCGAGTCTCCAGTCGATCACTTCGTTGTAAAAATCGCCACCACGATTCGCTTGAGTCGATCAGACCGCAACACCATTGTCCCGATTTCAGGGGGCAACTCGTGAGTTCCCTGTTGATCGACGCCAGAATCCTCTCTCACGATGACGACTGACGCAGGGTAGCGGGTTAAGAGTTTGCGTTTTTTGGGGATTTCGAAGCCGGTTGTCGTCGGTCCTGGCTTTTTGGCACGCGATCTGAAGTGAACTTGGGGGTGTGGCAATTCAGATGGCTTCGCCGGATCGGTTGTGTTCGGCTTGAAGCAACGTCGTTGGAGGTATTCACGGATGAAGATTGTATCCTGCTCCGGTGCGTTTCTCGCTTTGTTCTTCCTGATGGACCAAGGTGGGTCCACTGCACGGGCACAGAGTTTTGGCTTCGGGATTTCGACGCCCGACTTCTCGTTCAATATCAGCAAGAATCATTACGACAGCTACGATTATGGTTACGAGCCTTATCCGCCGGCAGTTGTCGTTCCAGCGCCAGTGGTTGTCCCGCAGCCTGTTGTCGTTCCTCCACCCGTCTACGTTGTTCCGAGACGCTACCGTCCAGTGCCTTACTACTACGGCCCCGGTCCTCGGGGCTGGTATCGTGGCGGTCCTCGATCTGGACGCGCTGGCCGTTATGGCCCAAGGTGCTATCGATGATCAACGTCTAATCTGAACGGAGCGTTGATGTGGTCTGTGGCCGGCTCCGTCACAGATCACATCAATTAATTTTAAAAGTATAAGAATTCTCGATTTCAGCAGGTACCTGAGATCGACCACCAACAATCAAAGATGAATTCAACAAGACTGAATGAAGGGTCTACAGCCTATCTAGTCTAGCTTCGAGGATGACTCGGGTAGGTCATTTGCCCTCTTCACAGTTCCAAAGTTCCATCGAAGTCGGTGGCCGCAGTCGGTTTCGTAGGAGATAATCTAAATTTTTCCCACTTGATTTCAAGGACCCAGAAGGTGTAGCCACCGACGAGTGTGCCGACTGGAACGCCAAAGAGGCTGACCACGCCGAGACCGATGAGAAGCACCCGTGCCCACTCCTGCCCTCCCAGCAAGCCGAAGCTCCCCTGCAGATGCGGTAGTGCGATGAAAGTACATATGAAGAACATAAATCCGCCGAACACTTTTAGAGGACTACCTTCTGCGCGTCGTCCGCAATCGCATCAACGAACAGGGCAACGCCCAGAGCGAGGAGTCCCAAGCGCAAGATTATTCCGCCTTATATCATGTGGAGATACGTAATGAATTTGACTCTAGGGTGCATCCCCGATCCCTCCTTTGCGGCCTGGCGCACAGGAGGCCGCTTTGAAATTAGTGTTGTCGGTATCGTTTTTGGCCTTCAACCTTCATAAAAGGTAGCTCGTTCTGGTACAGTTTCTTGGGTCTCTGGGCGCGAGCTCTCTTCCCCGCCAAAATGAGCAGTCACCTTCATGTGCCTTGGAGTTCACGAGCGTCATCGGGATCGTTCTCACAAGGTCGGTTGGCGATAGAAGAAACGTTGTCAATCTGTGAAAATGACGATCACATTTAACTCAGTTTGCTCGTCGACGAGTTCCATCAACTCGTTTTTTTGGACCGACTCCGCGTCGACTTCTTGCTTGCCGTGCTTGTTTTCCTGGTAGCAGATTCAGTGTTTTCAGCGACCGCTTCGTCGGTTTGGGGCTCCGTCTTCGCCTTCGATTTAGTACTTTTCGCTGGTGCCTTGCGGCTCTTGGTCGCCTGCTTGCGTTCGGCTTCCTTGGCTTCCTCTGCGTGAGCGATGATTGCTTCCAAAACTGCTTCGGAGGGACTGATCCGGATGTCGAGCCCAATCCGAGTGGTCCGAATCCGCCATTGAGAGCGATCCCAACCATCGATGATTCCGGATGCTTCGAGCCGATCAAACATCTGCTCTACATAAGCAGGGACGCGGTCCTCGTATTCGGCGACGAGATCGAGCTTGCGGCCGACCAGGTTCAAAATCCCTCGGATCGTTGCGGGCCCCTGTTCGACGATCCGACGACGGCCCTCTGGGCTTGCTGGATCGGGGCCTTCCAGAGTCAATTGCATGGATCGAATCAAGCGACCAAACTGACCAAACCAGGATTCTCCGAATCCAAAGTACTCCTTGTGGACGATCCGGATTTCGTCGTCCTTCACGACCGCCGCTTGGTACACTGCCTCAAGGTAGTTCTCACCATAATCTGACTGAAAGGCGACGTTGACGCCTTTCGCCAAATGCTGGAGCGCCGCAGGAATTCCGATTGCCATTGGATCCACGACCATCCCGACATCGCGGAGGCCACCGGCTCGACGTGCAGTGACGGTACCTCCTCCTGAATCAGAGTTTGCGGCGATTGCCACCCCGATCTCATCTCCTGTTTTGGGGGCGTGAACCGGCGGAGTCGGCGCCATGTCAGTCCGAGATCGCTTGCCGGATTTGGGCGGGTTGCTCGAGGTGGAAAACGGGCTTTCGGATGATCGGGTTCGGGCCATGGTGCCGCCTCGTGATGAAGGAGGGAGGGGTGGATTCAGCAGCCCTCTCCGCTCGACAGAACGGGCTGATTCAAGCGCGAAGCAGGTTGTTCTTGTCCTCGGATCCGAATCTTCGCGTATGATTTACCATCGAGAGGTGATCGTTTTATTGCAGTGCTATCGGATTCTAACACGATGACAGGACGTACGCTTGCACTTGGAGATGTTCACGGTTGCAGTGCAGCATTGGATTCCGTCCTCCAAGCGGCTCGGCTCCAGCCAGAAGATACCGTAGTGACACTCGGTGACTATGTCGATCGCGGTCCAGACTCGGCTGGTGTCATCAATCGGCTCATCGAACTGGACCGTCAGTGCCGGTTGATCCCCTTGGTCGGCAACCACGAGTGTATGTTCTTGCATGGGCTCCATATCTTTGCGAAAGACCCAGCCGCGTTTCATAAGCCTTGGGATTTTCACGAGTTAGGTCTTTGGCTCGATCATGGCGGTCTCGAGACAATCTATTCCTATGGCGGACTCGAGAGTTTTCCTCCCGAACACTTCAACTTTCTAAACCAGCTCGTTCCATTTTACGAGTCGGAAAAACATATATTCGTTCATGCGAATTATGATCCCGATCTCGCGATTCCTGGGCAGCCTGAAGAAATGCAGTTTTGGACCTCGCTTCGCGAGTTTACACCGGGACCGCATCGTTCTCAGAAGATCACGATCCTGGGGCATACGGCTCAAAAGGATGGTGAAATCCTCGACTTAGGTTATCTCCAATGCATTGATACTTATTGCTACGGTGGCGGTTGGCTGACCTTGTACGATGTCGACTCTGGTGACTCCTGGCAGGCTAATATCAACGGCGAACTCCGAGTTTCAAGCAGCGTCTCGGAATCCCCTGAATGACGCGACGTTTCAGAGCGTGTCCCTCCGGTTGGGAGTGTAGAGCATCTCATGGGAAGTCTGTGAGCTTAACCTCTGTTAAATTGGGATCGCTGTATATAATGAGAAACGCTGTTCATCTTCATTACGGCCAATTCTGTTCGAACAAGTGGCCTTACCTTACAATTTCAGGGGAGCATCAGTGCGATGAAGTACGCCATCGTCGGAACATTAACCGTTGTTGCAGTCGCCACTTCCATCTTTTTGGGCATCCCCACGCTTGGTGGATCTGTCAACGTTGAGGCCGAGAAGTTTCCCAATTCCGAGATTATTCCATCGCGAGATGCTGCCGTGGACGAGAACAAGGAATCCGTAAAGAAGCAAGCAACCTTTGGTGCGGGTTGCTTCTGGTGCGTCGAGGCGGTCTTCCAAGAAGTCAAAGGGGTTGAGCAGGTCGTCTCTGGTTACACCGGCGGCTTCGTTCCAAATCCAACCTACGAACAAGTTTGTACCGGGAGGACAGGACACGCTGAGGTCGCCCGTCTGACGTATGATCCGTCCGTCGTTACCTTCCCGGAACTCCTGGAAATCTTCTGGTTGACCCACGATCCGACGACCTTGAATCGTCAAGGAAACGACATCGGAACTCAGTACCGCTCTGCCGTCTTCTACCATGACGCCGAGCAGAAAGAACAAGCCGAGTTTTATAAGAAGAAAATCAACGAATCGGGTGCTTACCGGAATCCGATCGTCACTGAGATCGTACCCCTCGGCGAATTCTATGTAGCGGAAAAATACCACCAGAATTACTTCCGATCACAACCAAACGTCCCCTACTGTCGCTTCGTGATCCAACCGAAGATGGACAAGTTCCGCAAAGCATTTAAAGAGAAGCTCAAAGGCAACAAGTGAGCTGCACTTGTTCGTCCACTCTTGGAGCTGCGTCCATGCCAGAACCGGACGTGGCTCCGGAGTGATCTCTAATCAATTCGTCGGGTTTTTTGAGAACCTTTGTCTTCTGTGCATTTTATCAGTTGACGGTTTGACACGTTGAACGCAAGTCCATCGACCTTCTCCTTCCCGTAGGATAAAATGAATTAAATCCAGAAGGCGCGGTGATCTAAACCCCAACCCTTCAGAGCGAAATCAGTCGGTGTGAATGAAGCGGATCGGGAGCAGGTCGATGTCGATGGAAACTGCAGAAATCGTTGCCAGTCTGAAGGAACTCTGTGAGGAACAAGGTCCGAGGATTAGTACGGAGACGATCGTCGCCTGGATCGAACGGCACGGGGGATTTGCTTCAACCACCGAACTCGTCGCCTTTGCGAAGAAGATGAAGGCGCGCCACTACGCCCGCAAGTTGGTCTACGAAGATGAAGAAACGGGCCTTAAGGTTAAGCGACTTTGGAGCTTCCGCGATCCGCGGACGGGTGAACGCTATTACAATGACATCCTGCAACTGCCCGAAGAACGGCGTCGTAAGCTGATCCAAAACTACGCGAAGCTACTTGACCAACTCCGCTCCGTCCGAAGCGCGATGGCTGACTACTTCGCTGGCCAGGAGTTCTTCCCCTTCTTCTACGAAGATGACGAAGAATCAGGGCTCGAATCAGAATTCCACACGATGGAATCCGTCGACT
>CAZEAN010000022.1:0-58587 GCA_964510225.1 uncultured Isosphaeraceae bacterium | reverse complement strand
TTACAATCAGCCCCTGCTCCAGCGCCCGCTCCTGCTCCTGCTCCTGCTCCTGCTCCTACTCCTGCTCCTGCTCCGTACAACTTTTTTCAGGCACCAGCTAGTCAGCCTGCGCCCGCTCCCGCTCCGGTTCAGCCTGCCCCAGTTCAGTATACTCCTGCTCCAGCTCAGTATGCTCCGGTTCAGCCTGCTCCGGTTCAGTATGCTCCGGTTCAGTATGCTCCGTTTCAACCTGCTCCTGCACCAGCTCAAGCGCCCATGATGGTTGCCGCTGCACCTGTACAGACTCAACTAGTCGCTGCGGCTCCATCGGTTGGCCAGGGGCCACTAACAACGGGCTTTGTCACTGCGATTGCACCGGGCTTATTTGATCGTGTGATAGGTGCATTTGGTGAGCATCTCCGAGCAAAACGATTTGCCCGTGTTGATCTTGGACCAGCCCCCTCTCCTGCTCCGACGACCGCGCTCTCGATGGCCCCGGCCCCGGCCCCACAGCAGCAATATGCTGTTGTCCAAGGTTATCTAGCCCAACCGGCTCCTCCTCAGGCTGCACCGTATCCCTATGCGTATCCCTATGCTCCTCAGTATCCTCCGGTTTATCCTAATCCGTATCCTGCGCAAGGAGCGGCGATGCCACCCCAAGCGATAACACTACCTCAACCGTTACCCACCCCGAGCCCGCAGCAGTCGAGTCAGAACTATGGTCATGGTGGTGGTCATTTCGGAGGTGGACAAGCGGGACACAGTGGAAGGGACGGTCTCTTTGATCGGTTCCGACTCAAGAAGTAAGCTGAAGCTGTTCCCCAAGAAGAAAAGCCATGAACATTTCCACCTTCTGGAGCAATCGTCTTATTTCACTCGGAACTGGAGTGTAGTGGCGCGCTGCATCTGGATTGCACGTCCCTCCACATCATCAATGGTTGTGGAGTCAGGCTCTTCTTCCGCTGTTTCTCTTGGTGTGGGGCGGTCCAGTTGGATGTAATCTCCACGATCGACCGTACTCGCCTGGATGAAGAAGCGATAGACGGTGTTGGGCCTTAGGCGACTGCGGTCAATTTGACCTGTGTAGATTCCGTCATCTGCCTCGCGATCACCCCTTTTGCCGTCATCTCTTACCTTCAGCTCGTTGATTGAGATCGAACCGTTCTCCTCTGAGATTTCCTGGAATCCAACTTGTACGTCGGCATTGATGACAGGACTACCAGCAAGCACTTGGATTTCGATGAGGGCAGGACCCTCTCCCGAATTCACTGTACCAAGTTCAAATCCTGGGTTATTGAGTGCGTCTTCTTCGGGTTCTTGGACGAGTCGTGCCGTAACCTGAAGATTAGGCCGTAATGATGCTACGGAGAATGTGTAGTGGATCGGAGTTACATTCTCTTCCTCGAATAAGTTAGCAACCTGCTGATCAAGCACCAGGATAGGACGGTACCAGCCAGGATTCAGTCCTGAACCGGGTTCACCTTCGCGATACCGAGCCCGGAATACCAGGAGGGTAGGTGTTGAATTCTCAGCATCGTAGGCGACTTGATCTGCTGTCCTTGCTCCGTTTCTTCCAAGGAGTTCGATAACTGGTGCTGCCGTGTTGGACGGTAATCCGGTCGATTCCTCAATGATTTGCGGTAAGGGTCGTGAGAGACCGATCACCATCTCGATCTCCGCGTCCCCTTCTGCCCAGAATCTGGTTAGTTCAAATTGATTCGACGGAAGATCCTTAAGGCGTTTCCAACCCTCCGGTAACGATTTGTCACGGAATCGGTTGGACCCAGGACGATCGACTCGGGTGTAGACAGGTAACTGAATTGAAGCGCCCAGAAGGTACAATTCGAGGGCGTTTTCATACGTTTGGATCAACCTCTCAACCCGTCGGAGTTGAGGGCCAAGTCGGTCCGCCGGCGTACCTTGAGCAACCGTCACATCGACGGCAAGTTTTGCAAGCTTTTGGATCGCTTGCTTTACAGGATCCAAGGCAGCAATGTCAAGGCCTCCATTTTCGTAATCCTGACGAATGACTTCTTCAAGGCGTTTCTTCAGTTCCGTCAGGATTCGCCGTGCATCTCCGATCAGCTTTGCAACCTGCCGCGCGGGTTCCTCGCGACGACGATCGTTCCTTCGGAGTTCTCCACTACCTCCAAGTTCCCGTTCTCGTTCGGTTTCCTCTACAATTGGTATCAGACCGCCAATAAGTTGATCGATCGCCTCAAGCTCTTTGCCTAACGTCTGTACTAAGACAATTGGCTCTTTCAGCTCATCAATCAGCGAACTCAGTACAACCTCATCGCCGTTCTCAAACTCATCAAGGATAGCTTTGAGCCCGAGGAGAGCACTGAGAGGTTGTTCATTTGGGTCGCTATTCGTCAGAATACGGACGACGTCCTTTTTCTCGTCTGAAGCATCTTCATAGATATCACTCAGACGTCCAGCAACACTCTCCCCGTCCCCCTCTTTTCCCCGAAGCGGATATCGAGGAGTCGTCCCTTTTCCTTTGAGGATGCCTTGCTCGGGCGGGATGATCCAGCCTCCCCCCGACTCTTCATTGCGGAGACGTTGCGCGATGGCGCCAATCTCATCAGTGTCGGTGAGCAAGAGCACCGATCCGCCCGATTCTAGTGCGGAACTCCGGAGTTCGTTACTGATCTCTTCAGTACCGACCACCACCAGATCGAACCGGACATCAGTCCCTTCCGGGATCTTATCTCGGCAGTAGCGGAGTTCTTCGGCAATCGATCGTGGGAGGCCTCCTGGAGGAACAAGAACGGTGACGTTTTCGAGCCGATTTGATTGAAGGTCAGTGGTGAGTCGTCGTAAAAAAGCCTTCAGACCTTCTTGGCGTGTCTCGGACTTCGTCCCATCACCACGGAAAATTCTCCGTTGGAATCCTGGCTGACCGTCATCGAGAATCTCAAAGTTGACGGATCGCCCTATTCCTGCGCGGATCAGCTCTTCACTTTGGAAATTCGGGGTTTCGAGCTGCAACTGGCCGCGTGAGGCCTCGATTAGCCTGGCGAATGCTACAAACCCGCGATCACGGATATCAACATAAGATTCAACACCTGCATCAGTCAGAACAAAACGATTGTCTGGAGTAGGATCTGGATTGATAAAGCGACTCCGACGTGCGCCAAAGCCTGAGACATCACGAAAACTCCGACCAGGAACGATGTAGTCAGCGAGTTCGTCGCGGACCCTGTCAATGAAGTCTCGTCTGACTTCGGCCCCAGGCTCGCCGATTGCATCTAAGACCTGACTGATATCCTCCAGAATCGCGACGTTGACCCGGGAATTGATATCTGAGATCCCAGTCAAACGCTCTAGAGCGCGGGCTTCGACCGAGACCGCCTCCTCACGAGCGAGGTCTGTCACGAGTTCGCGTTGCGCTGCGGAACCAAAGTCGTTGTCATCAATCTTCTTCAGGTCAATCAATTCCCTGATGAAGCTCCGAAGTCCCCGAGCGATCCGGAGTTGCCGAGTGCTGAACCGTTCTTCTTCCGCGTATTGAAGGCCGAGTTCTCTAGCCTTGGCTTTAATCAGTTCGAAGACGGTGCTGGGGAGATCTTCGGGTTTGTTGGTAGTGATTGCCGAGATTGCTTCGATGATTAGTTCGGTTGCGTTCCGGATTCGGGTTCGATCAAAGACCACCGCCTTGGAACGATCTTGATTGAACCGCTCGATCGTTTCTTCAAGGATTTCTCTCGCACGGGATCGCAGCCCGAGGATTGACCGTCGCGCTTCTGGATCTTCGACGAGTTCATCCTGAAGTTGAGCTTTGGTCTGGGCGATTGCGGAGGCAAGCACGACCTCGGTGTTCTCTAGGCCAATGTCTCCTGCAACAGAGGGATCAACCGTGACACCGCGCTTATCAAAAAATTCGTCGATGATTTCCTGGGACGACTTACCCTGAGATTGATTCCGGAGTCGTGGATTGACTGCCGCTTCCCATTCTTCTTTGTTATCCATCCTTCCCATGAAGCCGCGGCCACCTCGACTGTAGTAGTTGTCCATCAAGCTTCCAGGCCCAGAACCCACCGGGACTCCGTTCGGATAGAGCCGACGGTTGTACATGTCATCGAGCCCAAACAAATAGTGGCAGAGCTCGTGAACAGCGGTAAAGACGACCTCCTCCGATTGGAAGTTTGAGAGCGTCTGATAGTAAAGCGCAATCTGTCCGGTCCGACCTCCGAAGGCTCTCTTGTGGGCCCAGCCGGGGCTCCTCGGATTTCCGGTCAGTGATACGACTAAGTCCGCATCCTTGATTGAGGTGACATAATCGAGCCGGCTGATACTCGCTCGGCCATCAGTGATCTGACTGAAGAGCTGACTGACCTGTCCCACGAAGCGTCGGACATTCTGCTCCTGTTGGTCTGTTGGTTCCTCGACTCGCCCGATTCCATCACCCAATCGCCCCGAGAGACTCGCAAAGGTAAACGTGAATCGAAATGACCTCGTTTCAGGATCGTAGGTGCCCGGCCCAGCTATTGTCTTTAAAGGCAAGATGGTGGTAACTACCAGCGTGCTTAAACCAACAATGGTGATGAGCCGTCGCCCATTCCCTGATCTGGATCCTGAGCTTAAGAACGTCAGTAGTTGGTTCAACATCGAAATAGACCTCAAGGCAATCGTTTGGCAAAGACAGAACCATCCTTGATCATCGTTCCAAGCTCAATTCTGAGTCGTGTTTTTGTAAGCCTTTAGAGAAACATGCACCAGCGATTGATGACCATGAAACTATAGAAGATGTAAAGAAGCGAAGCCAAGGAAGAATAGGGAAAATCAGGAAAATCAATGGAAGAATGGGAGATCTCGCGAAAAAATGCCCAAATCGATCCTGTGATCATGATAAACTGCCTAAGATGGAATGGTTGAGAGCCTATGGAGTTGATTACGTCATGGGTTCTAGGTGAGCGAGGGAGCGCTTATCTCGTTTTAGGGTCTAAGGAGCGTGACGACTGTTGATCATTGAATGCAGAGGGCCATCATGGTTGATCTTCGGAAGAGCTTGCGACGACTGATTTTAGGTGGTCTCATCGCGATGACAGTGGCCTCGGTTGCGGAGGCACGGAATCCGAATGGTCGCCAGCATCATGTTCCGGTTCTCGCTGCGCAACCAGTCGCTGCACCAGCGCCTGTTTACTATCAACAACCGGTCGCAGCCGCTCCGACTTACTATCAACAACCGGTTGCGGCAGCTCCGACCTACTATCAACAACCGGTTGCGGCAGCTCCGACCTACACCGTCAACACAGTTGCGGCAGCCCCATCATATCAAGTAGTCTACGGTGCTCCTTCAGCTTCCACAACGGTTGCTGCCGCTCCCGGAACAAAAAGAGTTGCCGGCATTAGGCTTACTCCAAGCCTCCAGCATCTCTTCCTTGCCGACCTTCAAGCGTTAATCAACGAAGAAGACCTGACGACTGGTTCGGGGCGCGGATTGGCGATCAGCTCGCTTCGCGAGGAAGCCCGAGTGCTATATGCGGAGTATCTCGAAGACGGAACTCTTACGGAAGCAGACCTCGATGCTACGGAGGTCTCGTACGTCAATCAGATCGTTGACTACTATATCGCGCAGAGGACCGGTGGTGGTCAGCGATTTGCACCGAAGCCTCCTCCGGGTCCTGCCGCCGTCTATCCGCATCCACAGCCTTATGGACCAACGCCGGTCGCTGGACCTTATGCTCTGCCTCCGGTAGCTCCTTATGCTTATCCTGCAGGGGGTTATGCTTATCCGGTGCCAGCGGCGGCCCCGCCGGCGGCTCCTTCGTATCTCTTGGTCCCGGAAGCGTCGAAGTTTCCGAATTTCCGGAAACATCAGGGCCAAAACTACCAGGCAGTTCCACTCAGAGCACCAGCTCCGGCTCCCCTAGTTGCAACACCGGTTAATGTCTTGGTTCCCGTCCGACAAAAGAAGTTTGGCCTTTTCAACAAATGAGATTAGGTCAGCGTACGTTTCTCTTGTTGAGACTTGAGTTTGTGAGGATCGGATAAGGCAGCAGTTGGTATCGTAGCGACCAACTGCTGCTTCAAGAGATCTCTGGAGTCATCTAGCTGTAACGACAAGGTCTGGAATGTGGGGCGAGGCTAGCTAGCTAGATTTTGGGGTAGCTCTTGCCCTCTTGCTGCTCGTAGGATCCGATGCTCC
Organism: uncultured Isosphaeraceae bacterium; assembly: GCA_964510225.1. Taxonomy (GTDB): domain Bacteria; phylum Planctomycetota; class Planctomycetia; order Isosphaerales; family Isosphaeraceae; genus CAZEAN01. Next base: position 52,454 of record CAZEAN010000022.1, on the reverse strand, counting down.
GACCAACTGGATCATCGACAGTACGGACGAATGGAAGGCTTCGGAAAACAGTTGCAATGGCTTCAAGTATGAAAACTGTATGGCCGTGCCGACTCAGCGCACAAGCAGTTACAACAGCATCGTCAAGCAGTTCAGCGCGAAGAAGAGTCTCCAGTCTGTCGTGATTAAGCAGTCCCCGGGGTGGGAAAACTGGATTCCTTTTCGTGACGGGCTTGGTCCGCAGAATCTAGGGAATGCGCCGGTAATGCTAAGCCTGGGGCCGAAGAATTACTGGATGTTCGGGCAGAAGTCGCGGGGCGGCGGTGCGAGGCGCCGAAAGCAACGAGAAGGAACGGCGAGCGGCGGTGATGCTGCAATGCGAAAGGTCAATCTCGATGGTTTTTTGATCTTCCGTTGATGACCACCCCGTTCTCCAACGTCTTTGACGCACCCGGGGGCCATACAACCTAAAGAGGTGGTTATCATGCCTGGCAAAGTAAAGGTTCGCTCCAATGAATGTGTCACGGCGCGGTTACCCCGTCTCAATTAAGGTGGAGCACCACCGCGGAGTTTCTGGACGGGAAGGTTTACCACTACTACGACAGCCCTAACGATCAAGACCCAGACTTGGTTATCGATGACGATCTCACGGACGGACGCCCTGGTCGGGACTTAGGCTTGGTGTTTCTGGATCCCACCCACGGTTCTGACTGTGTCGTCATCCGAGACTAGAAGGGAGTCTTCCACGTTATCTCCTAAGATTGGACTCCAATCGATGCCAGTAAACATGCCTGGGATTCACCATTAGCAGGACACGCCGTTAGCCCTGACGGGAAGAGTAACTTTGAGTTTCTTCCGCCTGCAGTCGATCTCCACCACAGTCGATGCAGCACCGCCCTTCCTCCTAGCTTTGGATTCACGGTTGAGATCCGAACAATCGATACAGCCGATAATATCTCCAAGCCGACCCTGGACAAGTTGACCTTCCTGTTCAGAGAATAATGACGACTGCCCTGGAACGCTCCAAGGAGGTTGTTCTCAGCCCGTGGGAAGTCCCCGACCTCTCTCGACAACCGGAGAGGCTCATTGAATGTATCAACCACAGACGTTATGTCGTTCTAGCGGCAGTTGACACCGCAATTCCCCGAAAGTACCGGTGTGGTTTCAGCGTTGTTCTGAGATCTCGTAAGGAGCTAGTAGACGCGATGAACCGAATCATCCTGGCGGTTTCTGTCCTGTTTTCTGCCGTCACGTCTTCGGCTGCTCAGCTGGAAGAGCGGAAGCCGAATTTCATCGTCATTCTGGCGGACGACCTGGGCTACGGAGATCTTTCATGTTACGGCGCTGATGACATTGCCACCCCGAACATTGATCAGATGGCTGTTGAGGGAGCGAAGTTCAACAGCTTCTACGTTTCTGCGGTGTGCTCACCAACCCGTGCTTCGTTGATGACCGGGTCTCACTCGATCCGGATCGGGATCGGTGGTGTCTTGTTTCCCCGGAACAACATTGGCCTGAACCCAGACGAGATCACGCTCCCGGAGGCTCTCAAGGCTGAAGGGTACGCCACGGCAATCATCGGGAAGTGGCACCTTGGCAACCAAGATCTGTTTCAGCCGCTGAAGCACGGATTCGATACCTGGTACGGAACGCCGTCATCCAATAGCCAATTCTATTATCCGACCCTCAAGGACTATGCACCGGACTGTCTGTTTCGTGAAGGATACACGCGCGCGACCATCCTTGAAATGGAAACCGCACGATGCCCTCTTGTTCGGGACAATGTCGTAATCGAAGTCCCTGCGGATCAGACTCAGTTTACGCAGCGCTATACAGAAGAGACGGTCAAATTCATCGCCAGGAACAAGGACAGACCGTTCTTTGTCTACCTGCCGCATAACATGCCCCACATTCCTCTGGCAGCCTCCGCGAAGTTTGTCGGCAGCAGCAATCGGGGAATCTATGGCGATGCGATCCAGGAACTCGATTGGAGTACCGGCGAGATCCTCAAGGCTCTCAAGGACCACGGCCTTGAAGACAACACACTCGTGATTTTCGCATCAGACAACGGACCGAATCTCGGCAAGCAGGGCCGCGCTCTTCCGCTCAGAGGAGGCAAAGGGACCACGTACGAAGGTGGGGTCCGGGTGCCGTTCGTCGCGCGATGGCCGGGCAGGATTCCGGCTGGTCTGGTGACCGACGAGCCGATCACGGTGATGGATTTGCTGCCGACTCTGACAAAGCTCGGGGGTGGTGATGTGCCGGATGATCGTGTCATCGATGGCAAGGACATCTGGCCGCTCTTGTCAGGGGCTGGCGGTGCTCGATCACCGCATGATGCCATCTATTACCTGAGAGGCCGGTCAGTTCAGGGCGTCCGGGTGGGCGAGTGGAAATACCGCAACACCGTCGATAAACCAACTAAAGGCGAGAAATCGAAGAAGGACAACAAGGCCGATGGAGGTGGCCGGCCGAAGAAAGTCGCTGTCGAGACGCTCTACAATTTGCATGATGACATTGGCGAGCAGACCAACGTGATCGATGAATATCCAGAGATCGCCAGGCTGCTCAAGAGGCACCTTGCCGACTTCGAGACCGAACTCCGGAAGAATCTTCGACCTCCAGGAGTCGCGGTCGAGCAATGAATATTGGCCCACTCAATCAATCGCAGCCTGACTTGCGTTGTGATCCTGGGATTGGCTTCAGGAGCTGTCGGCAAGTCAGACTCGTTTTGTGCTAACGGACGAGCTGGACTGGACCAGGCTCGTCCGTTAGGTAAGTCGCTCTTCGGAGGCGCTGAATCTCGGTTTAAGGTGTCACATAATTAAGCAACTGGGCAATCGTGCTGCGGAGGTCGCGTCTGGGGACGATCCGGTCAATGAATCCGTGCTTCAATAAGAATTCGGATCGTTGGAACCCTTCGGGGAGTTCGACCCGAACGGTCTGCTGAATCACCTTGGGGCCAGCGAATCCAATGAGCGCTTTCGGTTCGGCAAGGATAACATCACCGAGACTGGCGAAGCTGGCCGCGACCCCTCCCATTGTCGGGTGGGTTAAGACGCTAATGAAGAAGCCGCCCGCGTTTCGATAGCGAGCCAGCGCCGCAGAAGTCTTTGCCATCTGCATCAGGGAGAAGATCCCTTCGTGCATCCGGGCCCCGCCGCCCGAACCCGAGACGATGACCAACGGGAGTTTTGCTTCCGTCGCCCGTTCAATCGCTCGGGTCAGCTTTTCGCCGACAACCGAACCCATACTCCCCATGATGAAGGAAGAGTCGGTGATCCCAAAGACGGTCCGGATCCCCTTGATGAACCCTTGACCAACAACCGCTGCTTCCTTCAGCCCGGTCTTATCTTGCTCTGCCTTGATCCGGTCGGGATAGGACCGACGGTCGTTGAACTCGAGTGGATCCTGGGACTGAAGCTCGGAGGACCACTCTTCGAAGGTTTCAGTATCGAGGAGTTGCTCGATCCGAGTTCGCGCCGGGATCACAAAATGGTGCTGGCAAGCCGGACAGACCCCGAGGTTTCGGTCGACCTCGGGCCGAAAGAGGGTCTCCGAGCAGCCATCACAGCGCATCCAGACGCCTTCAGGAACCTTTTTAGCCGGAGTCGGGCTGATTGTCTTCGACGGAGAACTGGCCATAGTTGATTCCCTTGTGCTCACTCCTTGAGGAGCGTCTCCCTCTGGCACCAAGTTCCGAGACTCCTCCGATGAGGTGCCGGTGGTGACGAGCTGTTCCATCATGCTCAGGGGATTTGAAGGTAAGAAGAAATGGGTAGGCCTAGATCGACTTGTATTTGTCTGAATCTAGGGAACATCTGTTGTCTTTGAAGTCTGAGGGGCAGATCAGCGGTTCTGGATCCCCGCGCTCGAACGCTTTGCGGCTCAACCCGAAGGGTTGACCGTCTCGATCCGTGCAATTCCGTTGACCTTAATGTCGATCCTCTCAACGTTCGCGGTTGGAGCGGGGAGGAACGGGGGTGGAATCGGTCCACTTTGGCGGAGGAGTCCCGAGATCAGTCGAGCGACTGGATCGGCCACCACCAATCCGATTCCCTCCTCCCGATGCTTTCGTAAGATCGGCTTGAGGACGCCCCGAATTCGATCAAAGGCGGCTTCAAAAGTTTCGCCTCGCGGCGGGCAGACGGTTCGAGGGTCTTCCTGCCATTGACGGAACAGTTTCAGATTCCGACGTTTGATCTCATCGATCTGGAGCCCTTGCCAGAGGCCGTGATCCAAATTACGAAGTTCAACCAGGGTCCGGGCTTTGAGATTGAGGACCTTGCCGACCGCCTCGGCAGTTCGAACCACACTCTCACCGGGGCCGGAGTAGAGAACGGTCAGCGGAGTACCGCTAAGCCGATCAGCAAGATCCGCGACTTCGGCGCGACCACGATCACTCAGCGGTACATCGAGGACCCCTTGGACCCGGTTCTCTTCGTCATAAAGGGTGGCGCCTGGCCGAATCAAAACGACCTGAGTGGTCATGCCGTGGACGAGGCCTCCGAAGACGTGTCGGAGTGTGCCTCGCCTCGCTCGATCCCGCGGCGTGCGGCCTCAGCCACCTCAGCGAGGGCCGCCGCGTAGTTTCCATCGGCTCGATAGGTTGCCGAACCGACAACCAACTGCTCCGTTCCTGCTCTCGTGACCCGCTCGGCCGTTCCGGCATTGATCCCACCGTCCATCGCGATCCGGAGGTTCGGACGGAGCGCTCGGAGTCTCTGGACCTTGCTCAGAACGCCATCTTGGAACTTCTGGCCGCCGAATCCGGGCATCACGCTCATCACGAGAACAGAATCAACCTGATCAAGGTAGGACTCCACCTGATCCAGTGGGGTCGGTGGGTTGATCACCAGTCCCGCACGACAGCCAGCGCCTCGGATCCGTTGCAAAAGTTCCGAAGGGGCTGGAACTGCTTCAATCTGAATCAAGATGCTATCCGCGCCAGCCTCAACGAAGGCATCGAGGTGGGCCTCAGGATTGCTCATCATCAGGTGGACATCAAAGGGGAGGTCCGTCAAGGGTCGCCAGTCTTTGATGACAGGAGGACCATAGCTCAGATTAGGGACGAAATGGCCGTCCATGACATCAAGATGGAGCGCCACTACCCCTGCTGCTTCCAACGAGGCAATCTCTGCTCCAACCTTGCTGAAATTGCAGTCGAGCAACGATGGGGTGATGAACGGAGCGAGAGCAGTATCCCAGGCACGTAATCGCTCGGTTCGATCCTTCGGCATCGGTAGACCTTCGGTGCCTAGGCACCGGTTGGGGTTGGTCAATTGACCAGTTTCGGGTCCACGCGAGATTCTGGCGTCCTCGAACTTGATCGTGTCTCTATAACAGCACGCGGGTCGGCAGTCTAGAGATTGCTTGCTGAGGGATTCCAAAGGTTCAAACCGAGGAACGAACCAACGGAGTCCATCATCAGAAGGCGGTCATCGGCAGATTCAGGCACCGCCTCGATCGGGAATCACCTTGAGCGAGTTGAATTCCTTCCCCTCAAGCGATTCCAAGAAGGCGCCTCCACCCGTTGAGACGTGGCTCATTTTGCCCGCCAAGCCGAATTGCTGAACGGCTTCGGCGGTTTCGCCACCGCCGATTGCGGTTACTGCTGGAGATTTCGCCATCGCTTCGGCTATTTGGAGTGTCCCTTGGCGGAACGGTTCATCTTCAAATTTCCCCATCGGACCGTTCCAGACAACCGTCCCTGCCTTCTCGATCAATTCGGTGTAGGTTGCTGCAGTTGCCGGTCCGATGTCGATTCCGATCCCATTTGCCGGAAGATCGGATCCTTCAACAACTTCGGTCTTGGCTTCGGCTGGATCAAGTGAGTCGGTGACCAGGTGATCTTGGGGCAAGACAATCTTCTCGCCACCGATTTCGAGGAGACGTTTGGCGACGTCGAGCCGATCTTCCTCACAACGGCTCTTGCCGATTTCATGTCCCTTCGCTTTGAGGAAGGTATAAGTCATCGCGCCGCCGATCAGCAAGCCATCAACCTTCTTCAGAAGGTTTTCGATCACGCCGATCTTGTCGGAAACCTTCGCCCCTCCCATCACGGCGATCATGAGTGGTTTTGGATTTCCGAGGAGTTGGTTGAGTATATCGAGTTCTCGCTCCACGAGGAATCCGATCGCACGTTGGTCTGCCGGGATTGTTTCCGGAACAGCGACCATCGACGCCTCGTCGCGGTGACACGTTCCGAAAGCGTCGTTGACATAACAATCGGCGAATGATGCCAGTTGCTTGGCGAACTCAGGATCCCCCTTCTTCTCGCCGGGATTGAATCGGACGTTTTCAAGTAGAACGATCCCACCCGGTTGGAGCGCCGCACACTTAGCTTGGGCGTCAGGACCGACGGTATCGTTTGCCTTAACGACCGGCCGGCCGATCAGTTCCTCAAGCCGAGCCGCCACTGGATCCATCTTGAACTTGGCGTCGGTCTCGGGATCACCCTTGGGTCGACCAAGATGGCTGACCAGAATCAGTGAGCTACCGTGCTCAAGGGCGTAGTTCAGTGTCGGCAGCGCGGAACGGATCCGACGGTCGTCCGAGACCCCCCCGTCTTTCGTCTGCGGGACGTTAAAGTCGACCCGGACGAGTACCTTCTTGCCCTGCAACTCGAGGTCTCTGATTGTTTTCTTAGCCAAGGTGAGAGTCCTTCAGCGCGGGTCGTTCCAAGGAGGGGCAACGCGAACTCAGATCAAGCATTGCCGACCAGTAGACTAGGTCGTGCTTCACATCAAGAAACCGAGAGATTTTGGTTTTAGGTCACACCGGGAGATCGGAATCACTCCCAGTGCGACTCAGTTGTGCTGCTGGACGGCTCGGCTCAGAGTGTTGCCAGCTTCGCAATCAATTCGGCGGTCCGGCAAGAGTAACCCCACTCGTTGTCATACCAAGCGCAGGTCTTCAAGAGATTCCCCTGCATCACTTGAGTCCACGCGGGGACGAAAATGCAAGAATAAGGGTTGTGGATGACGTCGGAGGAGGTGATCGGATCGGTGTTGTACTCGATGATCCCTTTAAGCGGAGCGGTTTCAGAAGCGGCTTTCATGGCATCGTTCACTTCGTCGGCGGTAACATCCTTGCTCATTACGGTGGTGAGGTCGACGATGCTCCCCGAAGGAACGGGAACTCGGAGCGAGATCCCGGTGAGCTTGCCGTTGAGTTCGGGGATCACCTTGCCGACGGCCTTCGCTGCGCCGGTGGTGGTTGGGATCGTGTTGACAGCCGCGGCGCGGGCTCGATAGAAGTCTTTGTGGATCTGGTCGGCCACGCGTTGGTCATTGGTGTAAGCGTGGACCGTGGTCATCAAGCCCTTTTCAATACCGAATGTGTTGTGCAGGACCTTCGCCAGAGGAGCGAGGCAGTTCGTCGTGCAGGAGGCGTTGGAGAGGATCCGATGGTCAGGCTTGAGCTGATCATCGTTAACTCCGAGGACAACAGTGAGGTCGACGTCATCCTTGGCCGGAGCGCTCAGGACCACTCGCTCAGCACCGGCATCGATGTGTTTCTGAAGCGCCTCTTTGGTGGCGAAGATTCCGGTCGAATCGAGTGCAATCTGACAGTTCAGGCTCTTCCAAGGAAGGTTGACGGGATCACGCTCGGCAAGGATCGGTATTTCTCTCCCGTTGACGATTAGGGCTTTCTCAGCGGCTTCGACCGAGCCGCCGAACCGACCGTGCACACTGTCATACTTCAAGAGCATCGCCAGGTGCTTGGCATCGGCGAGGTCGTTGATTGCAACCACCTCGAAATCACCGGGTCGCTCGGCCATCACGCGAAACACCAGGCGACCGATCCGACCGAATCCGTTGATCCCAACCCGAACGCCCATGGACGGATGCTCCAGTCTTGCTTACTTGCGGCGTACTTTCGATTCAGTCCGAAGAACGAATAACGCAAGTAGATAATGTGTAAACGATTTCGCACGATTCGATTGAGGATTATAGAAACCCGCGAATCGCCCTGTCAATCCAACCGACCTCCCCTGCCCTCCCCTTTCACCGATGTTCCAAGGGTTCCTTGGATCCAGGGATCTGACGGATACGGATGACCGATGTACTGTCGGAAGCCTTCGGCAAATTCCACCCCGACTTCCTTCCCTCGGGCCCGACCGGTCTCTTCCTGGACCTTGAGATACTCGTCGATACCATGCTGTTTTAAAAGCCAATCGCGTTGGCTGGCGTGACAGGCCAGCATCTCTTTCTTTCGATCCCAGACCTCCGTGACATCGACCCAGAAGTCTGGAGCGACGGTCTTCCCTTCCCGATCCACCCCGCCGATCGGATCGACATAATAAAGGTACGGGATTTTTTCCAAGGGTGTACCTGGTTCCCACTGCTTGGTCTTGTAGTTAGGAACCGATGCCACGAAGCAGGCGTCACGGACGAGCTTGCTGGTCTCTTCATGATCGGCCAAGTAGTCGACCGGAGGCGCTGTGATCACGACATCCGGCCTGACGCGCCTCAAGAACTCCACGACCTTCCTCCTTGAGGGATCATCACTGAAGATTGCGAGATCACGGAACTCGAGACACTGATAGTCTGCGCCGATCAAACCTGCTGCCGTTCGTGCTTCTCCTCTCCTGATCTCCGCGATCTCCTCGGGACCATGCTCGACACTGCCGCAATCCCCTGGTGCCATCGTGGCGATGATGACCTCATGTCCTCTCTCCGCCAACAACGCGAGTGTCCCCGCACACTGGAACTCGACATCATCAGGATGTGCATGGATTGCTAGGATTCGCATCAATGATCTCTCCACTCAAACTTCCCCTTTGGTGATCGTTGCGGTGATGCTCCTTTTCAATGACTCCATCATTTCTAACTTCGGGACGGCTGACAAACTCGTTACTTCGATCGAGTTAGATCAGGCCCAGTTTCTGAGAGAGACCGGGTAGCACGTCGGAGTCGATCACGGATGGCGGTCCAAGCGGGTTGGTTCGGCGGCATCAAGACCAGAATCAAGGTCGCATTTGAATCGTCGAGACGATGGAGGGCCTCATAAAGCCTTCGTTCGGCAATGACGGGCTCAGGTAGATGAATCCAAGTCGCCTGAGCTTGATCGAGAGTGGGGAGTAACATGTCGCTGGAACCAAATCTGATGACTCCGATCGGTGTGGTCAGGTTGCTGAGATCGGGCCAAGGTTCGCCGGGTTCGAGCCGGATCGTCGGTGTCTGGGGCGCGTAGTGGACGGCTGACTGCCCAGGGCTCAAGGCGACCTGGTTTGTCGGAACGATCTTTTCGACGCTCAGTACGGGTTCCTCCAGGACCGCTTTAAGCTCTTCGGAGGTGATTTTCCCAGGGCGCAAGATCGTCGGGGCTTCCCCTGAGAGATCGAGGATCGTCGACTCGATCCCAACATTCGTCGGACCTCCATCAATAATGAGGTCGATCCGACCCGCAAGATGCTTGGAAACATGGTCGGCAGTGGTCGGTGAGATTCCCGTTGATCGATTCGCACTCGGGGCGGCCAGAGGAAATCCGGTTCTCCGGATCAGTTCACGAGCAATCGGGTTCGAGGGGATCCGGATCCCCACTGTCTCGCGAGCACCAGTCACGCGGTCGGGGATCATGGAGGTTCTGGGCAAGATGATGGTGATCGGGCCTGGCCAAAAGTGTTCGGCAATCCGGTCGGCAGTGGGCGGCCAAGTCCTCGTATACTGTTGCGCCATGGAGAGATCGGAAACATGGACAATCAACGGATTCGTCGGAGGACGCCCTTTGGCCCCGAAGATTCGCACGACGGCCTCCGGATTGGTCGCGATGGCACCCAAGCCGTAAACCGTCTCAGTCGGAAATGCGACGAGCCGACCATCCTGGAGAATCCGGACCGCGTCGTCGAAGACCGCTCGTGATCGCTCCGAGTCGAGATCGTCAGGATCAATTGCCCGGATCGCTGTGGTCCGCTCCACAATGGATCAACCTTGATATGTATTACTGATGTACGTTAATGCAGAGTACGCTTCCGTGTGGAGGCGTCGGGAGTTTTCCCTTGAGCAACTCGCGTCTGGTAGGCCTCCCGGAGTCGGCCAAAGAGGGCTTCGCGGCGATCATAAAGCCGTTTCAACGGTCGTGCTGGATGCCGCGCCAGGGCATAAGCGGTTAATAAGGGGAGTGCGATCGTACTGTCGGCATAACAGACAACGGCATCGGGGAGTCGATCTGGGTCAACCTTCCCCCAGGTCATCGCCTCTTGGGGCGTCGCACCTGAGAGACCGCCGGTGTCGACCCGGGCGTCGGTCACTTGCAAAAAATAGTCATGCCCAGATTCTTCAAGACCAAGAACTTCTTGAATCTGAGGTTCTGTCTGCAAGATAAAGTTTTTGGGGCTCCCGCCGCCGAGAATCAAGACCCCCGACCGCCCCTCCGACGTTTGTTTGGCATCGTAAACGATGGCGGCGGTCTCGTTAACGTCGCGGAGCGGGTCGAGCTGGAACCGCGAGCCATTGAGGGCGCGCTCGGCCGCGTTCATGCCGATCGAACTATCGCCGGGACTCGACGTGTAGATCGGGAGCCCTGCTTCGAACGCCGTCGCGAGTAGGCTGTTCCCCGCGGCATAGCCGAGTTCTTGGGCTCGTCCGTGGAGATACTTGCCGACCTCAAAATGAAACTCGGCGGTCCCCATGGATCGATCAAAGGGAGCGCTTGAAAGGAGGCTCCGGTAGAAGGCATCGGTGTCGAGCAAGGTCTGATAGTCAAAGACAATGTCATAGATCCGGATCAGATCATGCTCACGGAGTCGGTAATCATCGAGCCCAGGACCACTCTGGTGGAGTTCCAGGTCAAGCGCGTAATGAGTGTCGTGGTAGAGATTTGCGCCGGTGGAGACGATCCAGTCGATGAACCCGGCCTTAATCAGAGGGATCAGGCAACTCATCCCGAGTCCCGCAGGCGTCAAGGCCCCCGAGATCGCCAAGCCGACGGTACAGTTCGGCTCAAGCATCTTCCTCGTAAAGACTTGGCAGAGTTCCCGGAGCCGGCCGCCGTTGTAGCTGAGCATCGACTGATCGATCACGGTCGCCACGGAGGTCTCGGGCCCCAACGGCTCCGGTGCGATCCGTTGGCGACTGATCTGTCGGAGATATTCGGTCATGATCTATCTATATTGCTGAAAAGGTAGGCCACGCGAGCGAGCCGGCGAATCGAACCGGAGTCCCTCAGATGGTTGGATTGCTGGCGTCAGGGCAACAAGATCGCGGCAGCGACAACCGTGGTCCAATGCCCTTTCGGGTCTCCGACGGCGGTCTGGGTCACTTCCTTGGTTTGGTAAATGACGTCGGCGATCCGCCAGATTTCGCGTTTTTCGTCCCAAGAGCTGTCGATGTCGAACTCGACCCCCAAGACTGTTGCGAGCATTTCGGCCGCGAGATCCTCGGCATAGTCTGATGCGACTTGCTCACTCTCGCCGAAGGCATGATGTTCCGAGAGATAGCCGAATCGGTTGCGATCCCTCGGGATCGCGACACCGACGCTCGCAGCGCAGAGCCGGTTCGGTTCGGCGGTGGCGCACTCGCTCATCACGCAGTGAACGATCTGGCCCGGCTGGAGTTCACGGACCCCGTCCTCAATCGCGATTTCTTCACAGTTGGGCGGGTAAATACTGGAGACGCGGACCAAATTGTAGTAGGCGATCTGAGCATCGCGGAGGGCCAGTTCGAAACTAGAGAGTTTCTCAGGATGGACGCCGACACCTTTGGTAAAGAAGAGCTTCGTGGGAAGATACATTTCGGGTTAGTCTGGCCTCTCGATCAAGCTTCGACGTGGTTGATAATGGTTGACGGTTCGGAGTGGTCAACATCTGCCAAAAGATTGTTATGACTGTACGGAATCTAGCGCCGCTCGATCAAGCAAGGTGGTTCAAAAACACGGCCCCGATCGAAGCACCAGCTTGAGTTCGGAACAGTCAATCAGCCGAGAGAGCCTTGGAATTCGGACCAGATTCTCTCGACCAGCATACTCTTCAGCTTGGTGAGTCCAACCTCAGCGACAAACTTCGACGACCTCCGAGATCATGGTTCCGACCGCCATTGCAACCAACAGAGATCTTTCCGAAATCGGGTCCCGACTCCGAACTCAGCTTCTGGCGATCGACCTCCGAGTCTCGTGCGAGGCTACTCAAGAGCGCGGAGATTTCTGCGAAGTTCAGCTTTTCGAACCTGGTCGAGAGCCGGATCCGATAACTCGGGCAAGCTCATGACAACCGAGCGGGACCAAGCCCCCATCTCTCTTGGGTTGATGTTGGGAGGTTGGGGAGCTTCAATCTGGGTACCATCATTGTCCCAATCGCCGTTTCTCCGAAGTCCAACTGGCCTCTCCGTGGTTCATCATCCGAAGGTTATGACCGTAATTGTCAGCACGATCCCCAGTGTAATTGGCCAGAACAAGAGCTTAGCGACGAGGTTATCACGGTACTCCAGGAGTGCGACAGCATCGGTTGTGGTGAACAGTAGCGAGTTCACCGCGACGAGCAGCAGGACGAAGTATGCCGTAATGTAGAGCGACTCAAGGTAAGTAATCGTGTCCAGGTCCAGACCTCGTCGTAAGTCAATGTGCATAAGCGCGATCGTGAAGAAAAACGCACCGCTCGTTTCGAGGACGCCGAAGGTTGAGAAACCTGAGTTGGACTTCTTTTCCTGATTGAAACTGGAGCTGATCAGGACGCCGTGCAGCAGGGCAGCGACGATCAAGAGCGGGGCAATATGGGAGATAAAGGGGGTCAGCATCTTGCGTTGGGCCAAGACGTTGTATTGGAGCACCGGCACGTCTGCCTGGGCAACAAGGTCGTCACCGAAGAGAACGTTGTAGTCGGTTAGCTTGTAGCTAAAGTCACTCCCCAGAACCGTCCAGCCTGGAAGGACAAGATCGGTGGCGACACCTGGTCGCGCGGCGGTGTTGATGACCTGATAACGCTTGAGGTCTGGGGTGAGCAAGACGTTCTTGTCACGGTCCGGGTGACCCAGCTTGATCGGCACATGTTGGTGGTCAAAGGGAAAGGCGTCGTAGTCGAACTGCTCGCGGAGCAACACCCGAAAGTCCCAACTGACGACCTCATCTTCACCGATGCGTTCCCGCCCTGTCTCCTCAAGATCGAGAGCTTCTGGATCAGGGGCGACCCCAGGAAAGGTGATGCCACGGGTGAGGTCGTCATGGATCTCTGCCGTATACCGTTGCCAGATCGTGCCTCCGACCTGGACGTGACTGGCGTCTTGAAAGGAGAGTGAACGTACGAAGATCGCCGTTGGAATGATCAGGGGAGCGTCGAGCCGGAGTTGATCCGCACGCTTCCGTTGCTCATCGAGGAACTCGTCAAGGCCGCGGAGGTCACTGATAGGTCGGGAATCACCGTCCGTGCCCCCCTCACGAGACGGGCGGTCGCCGGCGAGGACCCAGATGACAGCGATCGCGATGACGAGCAGGAGGGAATCGATCGCACTGAGAGCCCAGAGGCGTGCATCGTTCAGTTGGTTCACTCGTAGTAATAATGCCGAGCCGGCCATCAATCCGACCAAAGCCGTCAGAACAAGGCCGATCTTGCGGCGTCGGAGTTCGTCCCCCGCGCGGGTCAATTCATCTTCGAAGATCCCGACCGCCAGCGACCAGCCAGCGACTCCGAGCGGTCGAAAGAAAAACCAGCCGTTTCCCGTCACATTTCCTTGGAGGTGGATGCGGTCTCGCCGTGTGCCAGACTGGCCGGCCATCATCCGTTCAACCATCTCCACGTTCTTCAGATTCTCGTTCTTCCGCGCAACCTCAGCGAAGGTGAGACCAGTGCGGATGAGGTCGCGACGGGGGTGGGCCAGCAGGAGCCCGTCAGCATCAATCAGGATGCCACCACCGAGTCGCCCAACGTGTACCCTGTTCAGGAGGTCGTTGAGTTGTTGTATCGAGACCGACGCATTGACGACCCCTTTCAGGGATCGCTCGCCGGTCGACTCATCGGTCTCGAAGAAGGGGAGACTGTAGCCGACGTAAGTCGACCCAGCCGCCGGTCCATAGCCTGTGACCCACCGGGGGGAGAGAGAGCGGGCCGCCTCTTGATACCAGAGGGCGTCTTCACGCCGCTCGGTATCAGTGTAATCGTAGTAATCCTCACACTGGAGGACTTCATTCGAGTCAACGTTAAAGAATGGGGCATAAAGCCGGCGTCGGTCGTCGTAGGCGTACGGCTCGTAAGCGACCGTCAAGCCAAGGAGAGAAGGATGGGCCCTGCTGGCTTCCTCCAGACGCTCAAGGAGGTCGCCGGGACTGATCTCTCCCTGCTCAAGTTCCAGGGCGAATTCCTCAGTGATCCCTTCGACTTGTTCCATGTTCTCCAGGAGCGACTCCGCGATTCGCTCGGTGAGCGTTCCGCCGAGGTCCTCGGCTTGTCGATTGAGGCTGTCTACACGGAGGACGAGCCCGACAGCCTGGATGATGAAAAGGCTGACAGCCGCAACGAGGACAAGAAAGGTCGCCACGATAAACCATGATCGGCCACGCTGCTGGGGTGCATCGTGCTGTTGGTCTTGTTGCAAGGTGGCCATTGATCCATTCCATTCCACGCGGGGAGAAGCTCGGGCGAGTTGGGTCAGTCACCAGCGTATTGCAGGGCTCGGCTGAGTTCGTTTCGTCGATTTGTCAAAGCTTGGTCTCTTCAAGCATCGAAATCTAGTCCCACGATTCTAACGATCAACTGGAGTCAGCGGGAATTCAGTAGAGTCAGCCGAGACGGTGACCGAACTTTATCCTTGCGAACTTAGACCAAGCGCGAGAGAGTGAGATAAAGGCTGCACGCTCCCTACGGACCTCTAGAAAACGGTATGAGCCCGTTTGCCCTCCTCCATCCCTATCATCGGCGCTGTCCGTGGCGATGGTGTTGACCAGGGTGTTCTCCTGAAGATGATCGTATTCAGGACCGATGTACTGCTTTGATCATCCCTGGTCCAAGACACGACAGCGAAGGCGTCATTGACGCCACATGAGTGCAGCGATTGGCGATACTACCGGGGGAAGGTCAGGAGCGGTCAGTGATACTCCAGCAGCGACAAACCTCGATCCGTCGTCGTCTGATGAGCGACCTCGTGCTCTTGATCGTCCTCACGGGAACAACGATTCTGGCGGCAACCTGGTACTTGGGAACTCGAACGATTAAGGAGCTTTCGACGTCGCTGATCGATCGGACAGCCCGACGGATCGAGAGCGAACTTCATGACTTCTTCGGGATCGTCCAGTCCAACGTCCTCATCGGTCGTGACTGGGCCTCCGCCGGAATCCTTGATCCGACCGATTACGACGCCTTGAATGCCCTCTTCGTGCCGATCCTCCGCCAGTATCCACAGCTTTCCTCGATGATGGTCGCTGATTCGGACGGCGCTGAATACCTTCTCCTCAGGGATCCACTCGACTCCGATTCCTGGTCGAATCGGATTGTCCAGGCTGACCGTTGGGGCACCAAGGTCTTCAATCGGCAATGGAACTCCGCAACAGGGATCGCTGAGGAGGGGTTCGGTGAATTGGTCTACGACCCCAGGGAGCGGATCTGGTATCAGCAAGCTTTGTTGACGAGTACGGACGAGCCGGTTTTCTGGACCGAGCCGGTGATCTTCTTTGTCACCAAGGACCCAGGCATTACGGCGGCGACCCACTTGGTCACCGAGGATCAGTTGCCTCGGACGATTGTGGTGGCGTTCGACCTTTTGTTGATGGACATTTCGAAGTTTACAACGACCCTCAATGTGAGTGAGCGTGGCAAGGCATTCGTGCTCGTCGAGGATCACGAGACCAGAGAGTTCAAGGTCGTCGGCTTGCCCGATGACGGAAGCATTCAGAGCGATTCCGCGATCCGCGATGCCTTGGTTTTTGTGCCGCCAGAGACCGCCATTGTGGATAGTGAGGCCCAACTCCCCCCGCCAGAGACACTCGGTGTCCCCTCGGTCGAAGCCGCGGTCCGACATTGGACTCGACACGGCCAGCATCAAGAGACCATGCGCTACTCGGCCGGTGGGGAGGCATGGTGGGGAGGCTTCAGCCGTTATCCCATGGGCGCGAATACCTTTTGGATCGGGGTTGTCGTCCCTGAACAGGATCTTTCCGCTCGGATTCAACTGCAGCAGTGGCTTCTGATGGGAATCGTCCTGGGCTTGTTGGCCGTTGGCGTTGGTCGTGCCGTGGTCGTCTCACGACGATTCAGTGCGCCGATCGAGTCCCTGGTCGATCAGAGCGAGCAGATCAGCCAAGGCGACCTTGAACCTCCACCCGCGATCAAATCGAACATCCAGGAGATCTCCCGTCTGGCGGACGCGCATGACCAGATGCGCGAGGGGCTCAAGTCCCTGATCAAGCTTAAACGGCTCGAGCGCGACCTCGACATCGCCCGCAACATTCAACTCGGCCTCTTGCCCGAAGAGCCGCCCGCAACCCCTGGGTATGCGGTCGACGGCTGGAATCTCCCCGCGGACGAGACAGGCGGCGACTACTTTGACTGGCTTACGCTTCCCGACGGGCGAACGCTCTTCACGCTCGCCGACGTCTCGGGCCACGGAATCGGCCCGGCGCTCATTGTCGCGATGTATCGGACCTTCATGCGAGCCACCACAGGCGACGGGAATGCCTCCCTGAGTGCGGTTGTCGGTCGGGTCAACGAACTCTTGTACGCTGATATCCCCGAAGGACGTTTTATCACTGCGGCGATCGGCACCATTGATCCGATCGCCCACCGGGTCGAACTGCTCTCTGCCGGTCAGGCACCGCTCCTGTTCTTTGAAGCCGCAACCAAGAAGCTGGCGAATTGGGAAGCTGACGGCCCACCTCTCGGGATCATCGACGGTGTGGAATTTGCTCCGCCACGTCGGATCGACTTCTTGCCCGGCGACACGCTCGTCCTGACAACCGACGGCTTCTTCGAGGCAACCAATGACTCAGATGAGCAGTTCGGGATCAAGGCGCTCGAGGACTTTGTCCGTGAGCACCATCATTTATCACCCGAAGCATTGATCCAGCTCCTCTATCAGAAAGTTCAGGAGCATGTGGCCGGAGAGAGACAAGGCGACGACCTGACCGCGCTGGTCATCAAGCGTCTGACCCTCAGTTCGTGAAGCACTCTGATTGATGTCTGGTATTCATCGTGAATAAATACGATCAATTGGTAGGATGTGTGGCCCCGATGCAGACTCTCCAGACGATTAAATTGGAGATTTAGAACGGCTTTTGGGGCGGTTCAAGAGTCGGTTGCAACGTAGGAAATTGAATCCGGAACCGGATTCGAATCGAAATGCATTGGTTGACTCCCTTGTTGTTCTCTACCGACGAACACAGACCCACACCGAACGAAACGGAACTCCGAACATGCATCCGAACTTATTTTCTCAATTTCTGATCACCCTCTTGGCGTCGAGCCTCCCTGCAACGGGAGAAGGGATCTCGCTGAATGCTCCCGCCAACATGCAAGCGGTCCAAACTTCTAGCGTGGAGGGTTCCGTAACGACAGCGAGCCGCGACGAAGAGGGACTCCCCGAAACTCGGATCCTGCTCAATTTTGCTGTTCCGGCAGACCAGATGAGTCCGGAACTCAAGAATCTCAGTATGCAGATTGTGAATGATGGCGTGATGGGTGGTCTCTCGCTCGGGAAAATCAAGGTCTCTGCAGATGGTACGGCGGTTTTCTCCGGGACCCTCTCGTTGGAGAACAATGGAGGCTTTTCGTCGGTTTACTTGGGACGTGGTGCTTGGGATTTGCACGACTGGAAGGGAATCGAGATGAAAATTCGGGGCGACGGCCGTACTTACGACCTCCGACTAGAGACCGATGAACTCTTCCGCAACGACAACGTCAACTTTCGCGATCAGTTCAAGACGGAATCTGACTCATGGATCACCGTCCAAGTCCCCTTCTCCGGACTCCGTCCGAGCTGGCGAGGTCGTCAACTCAACAACCGATTTGATCCCGCCAAGATTGAGTCGATCAGCATTGTTCTCGCTGATAAGCAAGAAGGGCCGTTTCAACTTGAAATCGCTGAAATCAGTGCTTACCGGTGAGCCGACCCGACTCGTTTATGTACCGTAATTCCGAATCGTGTAGATTGGGTCCGAGAGTCTTGCCTAAGCAAGGCTCTCGCGAATGAGAGAGTTGCGACAAAGCTTCAGGATCGAGATTGTCATGGGCAGCAAATTGCTTGCGCACTTGTTACACTGATCGGATCACCAACGATTAATTACGAGTCGTGAGTGGCTTTTCTTGCGTAAGAGGAATTCCCATGCGAGTTGGATCAACGATCTGGGGCCGATCGGTGATGTTGGGTGTGCTCGTCGTCATTGTTGCTCCCCTGCACTCTGGAGTTTCGGAGCGAGTCGGCGGGGCAGAAGCTCCGGCCCCAACGTTCGCCGAGGGTGAGGCCGAGCTGGTCCAACGCGAAGATAAACCGACCGGATTTGAAGTCCCAGACCAGTGGCAGTACAGCCAGCCGTTGGTTGCTCCGGAACGTCGCGATAAAGAGCCGAGCCGAGCACAGAAAGACCCTACCGTCGTCTTTCACGACGGTCGCTGGCATCTCTTCATGACCGTGAAGCTTCCGGGCCGATCAGCGATCGAGTACTGTTCCTTCGAAGACTGGAATGAAGCGAACAATGCGGAACGGACGCTCTTGGATCTCAGTGAGAGTGATTATTTCTGTGCGCCCCAAGTCTTCTATTTCGAACCACACCAGAAGTGGTACTTGATTTACCAACTCGGTGCACCGAATGCCAAGTTCATGTGGGTGGCCTACTCCACGACAGATGATATCGGCGACCCTGACTCGTGGACCAAAGCAGAACCGATGTTAGACGGCGGCGACAACGATCCTCGGAGTGAAGGTGGTCTCGATTACTGGATCATCTGCGATGAGGAGCGGGCCTACCTATTTTTGACCAACCTCAATGGAAAGATGTGGCGGCTCTGGACTGATCTAGAGTCATTCCCCGACGGTTTTGACCACTGCACTTTAGCGCTCCGTGCTCAGATTTTCGAGGCCAGTCACACCTATCGATTGCAAGGTCTGGATCAGTATTTGACGATCATTGAGGAAGACGGTCGGAGATTCTACAAGGCGTACCTCGCCGATCGACTCGATGGCCCCTGGGTTCCGATCGCCGATACCAGTCAGCGACCGTTTGCCGGCTGGAACAACGTCAAGCCCGCCCCCGGTGTTGAACCATGGACCGACAACGTCAGCCACGGCGAGCTGATCCGAGAGAGCAATGATCAGACCCTGACAGTTGATCCCAAGAATCTCCGTTTTCTCTTCCAAGGGATGCTCGATACCGAAAAAGAAGGTCGAGGTTACGGTGCCTACCCTTGGCGACTTGGGTTGTTAGAGGCTCTACCGCAGAGCGATCGCTGAGACTTAAAACTCTTCAAAAGTTAAGTCTTACACTGGAATCTAGAATCATCCATCTTCGAGGTATCCACTTTCCGTACGTCGGTTCAGCCAACGCTAATCCAGCGAGTTTCGTCCTGAAGTTCTCGGCTGCCAAAAGCTAGGCGAGGATAGTAGATCTCCGATGTCTTCCTGCCTCGTAGTCGGGCCTTCAGCCGAAGTGCGACTCTACCGGCTTTCAGCCGGTAGAATGGTCAGTTCTCTATGTTGCTCCTAAGAAAGATGGGTAGCATTTGGATAGGAAGTTGTACAATCAATAGCTGTGTTGGTCCAGTTTTACGGTGCCACGGAACGTCCAATACACAATCGCTGTGTAGGTAATAACCAACGGAGCACCAATGGCAGCGATGATTGCCATGTTGGCAAGGGTTCGCTGTGAACTTGCGGCGTTATAGATAGTGAGGCTTTGGAATGGCTCAGCGGAATCGGTGACAAGATTGGGGAAGAGCGCGATCCCGAACAACAATACAAAGGCACCGATCGTTGCGCAACTGGAAATGAATGCCTGACCGGGCTTGTGACGAAACAGACTTCGCGGGATGTTGGCAATCGCTAAAATGTTAAGTAGGACAACGAACCAAGCCCAGGGAAACTGCTGAAAGTTGTCAGTTGCATGTTTAACTTCGACCAACGTCATGATCGTTGTTGCGAGGTACGCGACCAGGAAAAAGCCAAACCCGGTCCAGGCGTACTGATGCAGCCGATCACGTAAGTCCCGCTCTGTTTTCAGGAGCAAATAGATCGCACCATGCATCGCAAAGGTCGCGACTGCAAGCAGGCCAACCAGGATTGAGTATGGTGAAAGAAGGTCGAGAAATCCGCCTTGATAAAGCCCTCGATCATCAAGGGGGACACCGATCATCGCTGCACCGACAGCAACACCGAAAAGCACAGTTGCGAGCAGACTTGAAACGAAGAATGTAAAGTCGAAGAAGGATCGCCAGCGTACTCCCTTCATCTTGCTCCGAAACTCGATCGAGATTGCTCGAAAGATCAGGGCGAACAATATTAGCATGAATGCCCAGTAAAAGCCTGAGAAGACTGTTGCATAAGCCTCGGGAAAAGCCGCGAACATTGCCCCACCAAAGACAACGAGCCAGACCTCATTGCCATCCCAGATCGGCCCTATCGAGTTGATGATCAGCCGACGTTCGTGATCGTTCCGAGCGGTTAGGTGCAAGATACCCACTCCGAGGTCGAACCCATCAAGGATCGCGTATCCCCCGAGGAAAAACCCCAAGACAATAAACCAAAAAATGTTGAGACTCTGTTCCACCGGTCAGGCATCCTTCTCGTCAGTGTGCTGTTGAGGATTGTCCGAACTTGGGGACGCTTCCTGCTGATCGATCAGGCTCGCTCTGGAATCGATCCGGCCACTCGCCAGTCCGATGAGGGAAGCGTCGTGTGTTGGGGGGGAAGCTTCCGATGGTTCAGTCTCGGGCCCTTTTTGAATCTTGTCATTGAGAATCACGATCCAGAGCACGAAGAGCAGCGCGTAGATCAGGCCGAACATGATGATCGAACCTAATACTTGCTCAGCCTTGACGACCTCAGATAGTGCCTCACTGGTCCGGAGCCCACCCTCGGGAGTACCATCGACGAGTGTTGGGTAGACTACCCAAGGTTGCCGACCGACCTCGGCTGTCACCCAGCCCGAATGGTTCGCCATAAACGCAAGAACCACCGCACCCACAAAGTAGCGCAGCAGCCAGCGTTTCTGAAACAGGGTGCCACGCCAGAGAAAGAACGACGCCAAGAGTGTACTCGCAATGAAGAGCATGCCTAACCCGATCATCAAGTGGTAGGCTTGAAAGACGATCCCAACGGGTGGCTTTCCCCACTCGGGTTCGAGGTCGTTGAGACCCTTTACTTCTGTCTGGAAGTCCCCATGAATCAGAAAGCTCAAAAAGCCTGGTAAGGTAATCCCGAATCGTAGTTCGCCTGCCTCGTTATCGGGAATGCCAGCAATCGAAAGAGGTGCGGATGTAGTCGTCTCATAAAGCCCCTCCATCGCAGCAAGTTTTGCAGGCTGATGTTCAGCGACTGTTATCGCGGCGAGGTGTCCTGAGAACAGTTGTCCTACCGATGACAGCGTCGCCAGGATCAACGCGCCCCTGAAAGACCGTTTGGCGAACTCCAGATGTCGACCTTGCAAGAGATACCAAGCGGAGATGCTCATCACAAAGAATGAGCCCAGGATGAATGACCCAAGCCATACATGAAGTAATCGCTCAACACTGGACGGATTGAAGATCATTCCCCAGAAATCAGTGATCTCAGCGCGTTGGAGTGTTAATTCACCCATCTGATAGTCGCGAAGAACAAAGCCAGTGGGTGTCTGTTGCCAACTGTTCGCAATCACGATCCAGACCGAGGAGAAGATCCCACCCAATGCCACCATTACAGTTGCAACAAAGTGGGTAACCTTTCCCACACGATTCCAACCGAACAGCAAGACCGCCAGGAATCCTGATTCCAGGAAAAACGCAAAAAGGCCCTCAGCCGCCAGTGCAGAGCCAAAGACATCACCCACGTAGCGTGAATAGGCAGCCCAATTCGTACCAAACTCGAATTCCATGACGATCCCAGTGACTACACCGAGTGCGAAGTTAAGCCCAAAAACCTTGGTCCAAAACTTCGCAGCACGTTCGTAGATCTCGTCTCCTTTCCAAAGGCGCATTCCTTGTAGGTAGGCCAAGACAACGCCTAGCCCTATCGTCAATGGTGGGAACAAGTAGTGGAACATAATGGTAAAGGCGAACTGAAGGCGCGACAACAAGAGCACGTCCACGGGGCAATTGCCTCCTTTGGAGCCACAGTCCAACCATGTCTTTTCGGAACGGGTTGGATTTGACGGGACAGAAATTGAGGAATGTCTAGCCGCTCAGAATCGCTTCAGGAAATCTCTGGGTTGTCGTCGAGAAGCCTGTTCTTGTTAGAGCGGCCATGAGGGACCGAGCGTCAATCGTTGGAGTTCGGTGAGTTCGCGGAGCCCCTTTTCGGCGAGATCAAGAAGAGTGTCGAGTTGAGCCCGGGTGAAGGTCCCGCCTTCGCCGGTTCCTTGAACTTCAACGAGCCCGCCGTCGCCCAGTCCAACCACGTTCAGATCGACCTCGGCTCGTGAGTCTTCGGAATAATCGAGGTCGAGTAGCTCCTTGCCATCGACGATTCCAACGCTGATCGCCCCCACACTTTGCTTAATGACCGCACTCGTCGACTCGGCCCCGAGCTTCTTCAGGAGGGCATCGACCAATGCCACAAAGGCACCGGTGATTGCCGCCGTCCGGGTCCCGCCGTCGGCTTCAAGAATCTCGGTATCGATGTAAAGTGTGTTGGGGCCGAGGGCCGTTGTGTCGACCCCGGCACGGAGACTCCGGCCAATCAAGCGTTGGATTTCCGTCGATCGCCCGTCTGTCTTCCGAGACTTCCGCCCTGGCGTGCTCCCAGGGATCATCATGTATTCAGCGGTTAGCCAACCCGATCCTCGACCTTCGAGCCAAGGCGGGACTCCTTCGACTAGATTCGCAGTTGCGAGGACGGTAGTGCCGCCAGCTCGATAGAGGACACTCCCATCACTATTCCGCGCAAAGCCTCGTTCGAAGGTGGGTGGCCGGAGTGCGTCAAACTGCCGGCCGGAGTTCCGAGTAGACATAGTTCGTTCTATTTCTTGGTGAGAAAAGCCTTGGTGATGTTACATGAATGATAATCTTTTAACGCCTAATCGACGAGTCAACGATTCCCAACGGCTGTTGCAAGGCGATTGGGGTAACCTCCAGTAGTTCGTCCTCGCGTTTGAGGCGGTAGACCGCAAGCGCTGCATACGGCGGACAGGCGACACGCCAGCCTTGGAGTTGCTCAGGGGGTACTAAGCCCTCGACTGTAGTGATCACCGGCTGACCAACAGTCCCAACAATATAGCCACCTTGTTGCAGATGACGTTGGATTAGTTTGGCTTTCGTGGTCTCGTCGAAATGCTCAAGCGACCCAGGGACGATCCGATCTTCCTCGCTCAGATAGTATTGAACGGGCCGGTAGGTCCACCAATCCTCAGCAAGAACGACCCGAGGCACTGGATCCGTTCCCAAGTCCTCTTCGATGATCGAGGCGACCCATTGCTTGGGGTCGACCGCCTCTGTGGGGAGTGTCCAGAAGTTTTCCTGGCCCATCAACTGCGGCAGGAACCACCCGAAGAAATTCAGCTTAGTGACGACTAAGAGGGTCCACGCGAGGCCGAAGAAGGCGGATGCTTGACCAAATCGAAGGGCTGAGCGCCAACGAGTCCCCGGTTCTGGGAAGAGCGATCTTAGGAGCATGGCGAACGCGATTACAGATGGAGCGATCAGATAGTGACCGTAGCGGACGAGATAAGGTCTCAGGATGTCGGGACCCGTAACGAGATGCATCCCCGTGATCGTGACGCTGAGGCCGAGTAAAAATGCCAGGCAGTCCCAGCGACGTTGGTAGCTGAGTCGCACCAGACCAACCGCCAAGACACTCAAAACAACGGTCCAAAACAGTAAATCGAACTGCCTTGAGGTCTCCGGCGGACCCCAATCGCAAAAACCCATCAGCATGCGTTCGTAGTAAAGAAAGTAAAGCGACCAGTTACTGGGGCCAAAATTATAGTGCTCGTAGGTCCATTGGATCGCAGAACGGTTCGAGGTGATGAGGGTCAAGGGGAGAACGATCAGGATTGTCCCAACCACGACCGAGGCCAGTTCCCAGCGACGTCGAGTCCAGTCACCTGCCGTCCGTTCCCAGATCTTCTGAGTGAGGACCAATAAGAAGACTGGGAGAAGAAACAGATGAGTTGGGTGAGCATAGTAACACCAGAGTACGCCGAGCGCGGTCCCGAGTCGGTGCCCTCGGAGTGCCAGGGCCAGTGCTACGAGACCGACAAGCGGGACCCAGGCTCCTTCGGCGGCGATCCGTCCCACGATGATTCCGATCGGTAACACTGCGAGAAGGGTTCCAGCGATCAGGCCGGTCGTCCGATCAAGCGCGTTGCCGATCAAGAAATAGGCTGCGATCACCGCGAGGATTCCCGCGAGCGCGGCAGGAAGCATCAAGGTCAGGTCGGTCGGTCCCAGGATTGCATATAAGGGGACTTCCGGGAGGAGGACCATGAGATTCAGAAGGTTTCCGGACGAAGTCTGTGAGGCGGTGTTTTCACCCTGGAGGAGTTTGGCCGCTTGAACCCCGTAGAAGGTCTCATCACCATTTGGGGCACGCATCGCGAGGCTCGTCGATCGAAACCAAAGGGCTCCCGCCAAGATCAAGATCAGATTAAGGGTACAAAACGCAGCAAACCAACGAGATTGGACCATCCCCGCGACCTCCTTGCCCGTCAGGGTATCCAGACGTCTCAGCATAGCGGATGCCGAGCCCGATGCCGCGAGTCTAAAGATTCGGGCCCGATGGTCAAGCTCGGCCCGAACGAGCCGGAGGTCAGCGGGATGGGGTCTGAATGAATCGGTGCGTCCGTCCTCCCGACTTACTCATTCCCGATCAGTCGAAGGAGGAGCGCTTTCTGGAAGTGGAGTCGGTTAGCGGCTTGGGCGACGACCCGACTCTGGGAACCATCAATGACCTCGGCGGTGACCTCCTCGCCACGACGGGCAGGGAGGCAGTGCAGGAAGATTGCATCCCGACTTGCCGCATTCATCAGACGACGATCGACCTGGAAGGGCTTGAATTGAGCGAGTCGGGTTGATGCTTCTGATTCCTGGCCCATGCTGCACCAGACGTCAGTGTAAACGACGTCGACGCCCCGGACTGCTTCGACCGGGTCGTGCATCACCGGTAACTCGACTCCGGGGAACTCGGTCTCAAACCGTGTCCGGAATTCAATCGGGAAATCGAAGCCTTCCGGCGAGGCCAAGGTCAGGTGGGCTCCCGAGAGGGCTGCAGCAACTGCGAGCGATCGGGCGACATTATTGCCATCCCCTACGAACGCGATTTGGATGCCGTTTAGGGTCCCCAGTTCTTCGCGGATCGTCAGTAGGTCACTCATTGCTTGGCAGGGATGTGCGGCGTCCGTCAACGCATTGATCACAGGTACTTCAGCGTGGGCCGCAAGATGTTCCACGATCTCATGCGAGTAGGTCCGAACTGCAATGGCGTCAACATACTGACTCGTGATCCGAGCGACATCCTGAAGCGGTTCCCGAGTTCCGAGCCCTACGTCCTTCCCATTGGCGTAGATCGAACTGCCACCTAGATGAGCCATCGCTGATTCGAAACTCAGACGTGTCCGGAGAGATGGTTTCTCAAAGATCAAGCCAAGGACTCGACCGGGAAGCTTCGGCGCGCGGAGCCCCTTAGGGCCTTGTTCTTTCATTTCGGTCGCCAAGTCGAGCATCGATTCAATGACGCTCGGCTCCTGACTGAAAAGATCAACAAAGTGAGCCGTTCTTGAGGTCTCTTCGCCTCGACGGGTGACCGATTCGGTACTGAGCATGACGGGTTCCTCCGCTCAAGAGTTGGAGGAGGCTGTGTGAAGCACTTCCGAGAGTACTGTACAGCCATGTTCAAGTTGTTCATCCGAGAGGTTGAGCGCGGGCAAGAGTCGAACGACAGTCCCGTGGGTCGCGTTCACCAAGACTCGACGCTCCATGCAGTCTCGGACCACCTGCGTTGCATCGATCGCGAGGTCTAATCCGATCATCGCTCCTTTGATCCGGATCTCCCGGATCAAGTCGGGCAACTCCACGCGGAGTTGCTCGAAGCAGGATCGGAATCGGCCACCGATTACCGAGGCCCGTTCCAGAAGCCCTTCAGCTTCAATGGTTTCGATCGTCGCGAGTCCAGCGCGACACGCGATCGGATTGCCACCGAAGGTACTCGCGTGCATACCGGGTCGGAGTGCTGACGAGACCTCAGGGGTTGCAAGCATCACCCCACAGGCGATGCCACCAGCAAGCGCCTTCGCGCACGTGAGCACATCCGGTTTGATTGTTGAATGTTGGTAGGCAAACCAACGCCCTGTGCGTCCGAGGCCCGTTTGGACTTCGTCAAGGATCAAGAGCGCCCCGCGATCAGTACAGAGCTTCCGGAGTCCTTCAAGGTAACCTCTGGAGGGGACGTTGATCCCACCCTCACCTTGGATTGGCTCGACGAGGACCGCCGCAGTCGAATCATCAATGAGGGCGGCTGCCGCTTCAAGATCATTGTACGGGATGTGCCGAAATCCCGGGAGCATCGGCCCACAGCCTTCGTGATACTTCGGTTGTGCGGTTGCGGTGAGGGCAGCATAGGTCCGTCCGTGGAACCCCTCGAACATGGAGACGATCGTGGAGCGCCCCGTCGATGCTCCATAGAGTCGTGCGAGTTTGATCGCCGCTTCGTTCGCTTCAGCACCGCTATTACAAAAGAATGCTTTGCCCCCAAACGATCGCTCGGAGAGAGCTTTGGCGAATTGTCCCTGAGACTCCATATACCAAGTGTTGGGCACATGGAGGAGCGTTCCCGCTTGGTCGCGAACCGCTTCAACGACCCTCGGAGGACAGTGACCGATTAGGTTGCAACCCCAGCCAGGGAAGAGATCAAGGTAGCGATTTCCTTCGGAATCCCTAATCCAGGATCCTTCGCCTTGGATCAAGCAGACCGGAAAGCGACGGTAGTTTCCGATCACATACTGCTCAAAGACCTCGATCGTCTCGGCCGAGCCGGGTTGCGTTGCTGAGAGCACGTGCGTCTAGTCCTTTTAAATTGAACGAATCCCTCACCTTGGCAGATCGTGTTCGGATCTCGGGCTGATTGTGCTGAAGGAAGCAGAGAACTCGACTTGAAATCGACGTGCGTTCGGATCAGCGCGGTTATCTGCTGGAAAGCAATCAGTTGGGAGCGGTCCGGATCATCAAGGTTCAGACTGACTCAATCTTCAGAACGTTTTGTCGAACCAAGCGACTTCTGCTCGATCACGTCACGGAATCAGTCTTCATCTATCAATCATGACCGCAGAGCCCTCAGCTGTCGAGACTTCTACTCGGCCTGATTCACAGCAATTCAATTTGCGCTACTTTAATGGATGTAATTTACTTGTTGTTTTGAGTAGTTATTGAACGCGTTTTACTTTCGATGGCATTGCCTAGTCGTCAAAGTCTAGGCAATCGGTTTTTTTTCTGGATTTATCAGAGTGTCACTATTAGGATCAGGCATTGCATTTTATCTCGTTGACTCAACCCCCGAGGTTGACCAAGTTAAACGCGTAAGGAGTTCGACCTGTTATGTTGAAAAATGCCATGTTCCATCGGATCGTTGCAGGTGGCCTTCTCATTCTCACCACCGCGATTTTCGGCAGTCTCGATCCTGCCCGAGGGGCGGATCACCGCGATGCACCGTTGCTCCAGGGGTTTAACACCTTCTTCATCGGGAACCTTGATCTCAACGATCAATATGTGTTTCGAGGCGGGAATCCTGCGAACACGGTCCTCGTGATGACCACAGGTCCCGCGACGGGCGTCGTAAGCCCGCCGATCTTCTTCCCGGGTGGGGTTTATGAATTCCGGATCGACAACACAGGCGACTTCGTTGATGACCTCGTCATTCAGATCGTCTTTTCTGATCCCGACCAGTTTCTCCGTCAGACCTACTTCGCCCAATTGGTGATCGCGAGCACGGGGCAGACGTTCGTTTTTGCTCGAGGGATCACGGGAGTTCCCATCCCGGTCCTTGGAAGTGGTGCAATGGTCGCGGGGATCTTTGACGATCCCTTCTTCTTCAACGGGGCTGGTTATTCGTTCTACCGCAGTACAACCCTCGGCGAACAACCCTTGCAGACTGGACAGACTCCCCTCGACATGCTGGTCCCGCCGGCTGCGCCTGTGAACACATTTGGCAACTTCAATACACTCGCGATCGTCCTCGAAGTCCCGAGCCATCTACTCGTCTCAAGCCCAACCAACCCCAATATTGGTGTCTGGAGCCGGACTTTGAGCCCTGAAGGGTTCCAAATGGACCGAGTCGGTTTTCCGGGGATCAACACGGCTGCGGTCCCGACAGCGCTGCAAGGCATCTACAACACCTTGACACCTCAAGACGACTTCAGCCTCCGAACAATTGCCGCCGACTTCCTCGTCCAACTTTACCCGATCGATGCGGGAACGGCGGCTGGACTCGCTGCGACTGTCTTGCCTGACGTCTTGCCCTTCAACGTGACTAGCTCAGAGGGCTTTAACGATGGCCTTACCCTGACCTTGAACGGTCGAAAACTCGCCGATGACGTGATCGACGCTGAATTCAATGCGTTGACCAACGGCGCCCTCACGACCGATTTTGTTGTCAACGATTCACTCTTTAGGGCACACTTCCCTTACTTGGGCCCACCGCTGCCGCTCACGATCGTGATCCCGAACTCGGGTGCGACCGCGGCGACTGAGTAACCTTCAAACCAGGTAAGCCCTGAGTACTGGTCCGCGGTTGAACTCGCGGACCTCTTTAACCAACGAACAACTCCTGTTAGCGACTCTGACGACCGGTCGACACAAGGGTTGATGATGAGAGGATGAGTACCGATGATCAAACGATGGTTGCCTCAATTTCTGATCACATTAACACTTCTCGTCGTTGACGGGATCGTTGTTCGTTGCGGATTTGCTCAGGAAGGGAGTGGCGTCCCACCTGAGCGATCATCTCAGGTGAAGGAGATTGTACCTCCGAAACCGCCACCGCCGACGGATCTTCCTCCTCCCGAAGATGGGGGACCTCGTGCTTACTACATGAACATCGAGCAGGCGATTGCCTTCCTAGAGGCTCGGGCCAATGCCGGTTCGACTGATCCGACTCTGCTCAGCCGGCTTGGACAAGCTTATCTCTTCAGCGCCCAAGAGGGAGGAGGGATTGAGCGGTTCCAGCAAGCCGAGGCTGTCTTGCGTCGAGCATTGGAGATCGCTCCCCAGGCCGCTCAGACCAATTCACTCCTGGCGGTCGCATTGCTCGGTCAGCACCGTTTTGAAGAAGCGATCGCGATTGCTGAGGCCGTCCTGAAGTCGAAGCCAGAGCAGCTCGATGCCATGGCCGCACTCGGCGACGCCTTGCTTGAGACCGGTCAATACGAAAAGGCCCTGCAGGTCTTCGAGGATTTGCAACGCAGCGAATCGGGCCCTGCCGTCCTTGCCCGACTTGCTCATCATGCCGAGCGGACGGGGCAGACCGATCAGGCGATCAAGTTAATGACCGAGGCCGCTGAGGTTGTGGAATCGACCGAAATCGTCGAGTCGGCATCCTTCTGGTTTGAAGTTCAGGTCGGTGAATTGCTCCTCAATGCTGGTCGACTGCATGAGTCAGAGACCTGGTTTCAAAAAGTGGAGCCTGGGGCCGACCCTTATCACGACGCAACTGCCGGACTTGCCCGGATTCAGGCTGCCCGTGGTGACATCGAGAGCGCAATGGAACTCTTTGAAAAAGCAGTCGAGATCGGTCCCGATTTCGCGATGGTAGTTGGGCTCGCAACGCTCTACCTTCGGGAGGGGCGTTCTGAAGATGCCCGTCCGATTCTCCAAGAACTCGAGTCGGAGCTTCAAGGACGATCTGAGTCGAGAAGGCAACTCGCCCGCCTGTACTGCTTCCAAGGCCGCAATCTAGAAGTCGCTGAAGAGCTTGCTCGACTTGACCTCAGCGAACGCCAGGATGTTGACGGATACGTCACGCTTGCACTTGTGCTTTATCTCCGTAATGCAATCGACGAAGCCGCGGAGACAATCGATCAGGCGTTACAGGTCGGTACCCGTGATGCGTTGATGTATGATCTCGGCGCCCGGATCTTCGAGGCGAAGGGGGATCAAGCTCGTGCCGAATCGCTCCGTCGCGAGGCCAACGAAATCAACCCGTACTACGGGGTGATCCCCCTGCTCCCGCCGAATCCTTGAGCCGTAACGTCGCCCAACCAAGTGGACTGATCAGATACCGGTTGGTTGGGCATCCAGACCCGAGAGCGCTGAAGTTGGTAACAGAGCGGGTTGGTACATTCGGTTCCCCTGATCAAAACTAGGATCGGTGATCAGTCTACCAATGACCGCGGGGGCCGTCGTGAGCCAACCGCCCTCACGTTCGCATCACCAAGGATCTTTCGAAGGATCTCAATGAGACCTTGGTCAAGTCGAACCCGATAGGATGCACCGGCACGAAAGACGGCTCGGGCGGCACCGGGAAGCCCCAAGACTTCGAACCCAACACCGATATTTCCTGTGTGCTGTTTGAGGGTCGACGCTACCTTCCCGAGTAGGGCGTCGTCATGAACCCCGTTGCGGATTGTCAGGAGCAATCCATTCGCCAGTTCGGCGCAAGCGCGATCGATCGGAATAATCCGGCTCACGATGATTTCAGGGGGATCGTTGCGGCGATCGAGCTGCCCCTTGATAAACCCGATCAGATCATCCTGGACAAACTCTTGAAGCTGTGCGTATGCCTCAGGCCAGAGCATCGCTGGGGTCGAACCTTCAAGGCCTTCGAAGCTAAACTTCGCCATCCGAGTGAGGCCCGATCGGCTCCGATTGACGTTCCGGAGCTTCACACTCGCAATAATCCCACCGACAATGACCTCGGTTTTATCGGGGAGTTCGGCAAGTTGGTCGATTGAGTGTGTCTGAAAGGTCTCGATTGTCTCTGCATGTTCTGCGAGCGGGTGGCTCGACATGTAGAAGCCGAGCACTCGTTTTTCTTCGGCGAGGAGTTCGACGTCGGGGAGTTCCGGAAGATCAGGAAGATCCCCGAGCGCCGTCGTCTCCGGCTCCGCGACAGCGACGGCCGCATCAAGCGCGTCGAAGAGACTTGCTTGACCCCGTCGTCGATCTTCCTGGCGCGCATGACCGCCTTGAACGGCACTGGACAACACGGCAAGGAGCTGGCTCCGACGGGCTCCCAAGACATCGAAGGCACCGGCCTTGATCAAGGTTTCGATCGTCCCTTGCCCGACTTCTCGAGTCGCAACTCGGTCACAGAAGTCGTTCAGACTCAGAAAGCAACCAGTGCCGGACTCTCGAGCGGCGACGATCGCTTCAATCGCCTTGTCTCCTACTCCTTTGATCGCGCCGAGACCAAATTGGATCGTCTGGGGTTCATCGCCCGGCCGGAACTCAATATATCCTCGGTTAATATCCGGTTTCTGGACCGTCAGGCCCATCCGTCGGCAGTCTTGGATGTGCTCGACAAAAAACTTCTCACGTTCTTGACCACCCATCTCAGAACTTAGAATCGCTGACATGTATTCGGTTGGGTAATGTGCCTTTAAGTAAGCAGTTTGATAAGCAATCAAAGCATAGGCAGTTGAATGGCTTTTGTTGAAGCCGTAGCCACCGAAGAACTCGATCAGGTCGAAGATCTCCTTGGCCTGGTCCTTGGGAAGCCCACGTTCGATCGCACCGTTCAGAAACGCTTCACGGCCCCGTGCGATCACTTCCATCTTCTTTTTCGAGATCGCTTTGATCGTCGCGTACGCTTGGCTAAGCTCGATTGCACCGAGCCGATTCAAGATCCGCATCACTTGTTCTTGGTAGACCATCACGCCGTAGGTCTCTTCCAAGACTTCACGCATTACCGGATGAGGATATTCTGGTTTTTCTTTACCGTGTTTTCGATTGACATAAGCATCAACCATCCCGCCGTTGAGCGGGCCGGGACGGTAGAGCGCGTTCGTCGCGATAATGTCGGCGAAGCGGTCGGGCTTCATCTTGACCAAGAGCTCGCGAATCCCGTCTGATTCGAGCTGGAAGACCCCCTTCGTTTCACCACGTTGGAGCAGTGCGAAGGTTGCCGGGTCGTCGAGGGGAAGCTTCTGAAGGTCGATCGGTTGGTCGAGCTCTCGCTCGTTGATCAGACGGATCGCCGTGACGAGGCTCGTCAGATTCCGTAGTCCGAGGAAATCGACCTTCAAGAGCCCAACTTTCTCGACGTCCCCCATATCCCACTGCGTTGAGATGATCTCCTTCGTTTTGTCCTTCGAGGGGATCTTCTGGAGCGGGCAGAGATCGCGGAGCGGTCGGTCGGCGATCACGACCCCAGCAGCGTGGGTTCCGACGTTCCGAATCGTCCCTTCAAGGCGTTGGGCGAAATCAAGGAGCTGGGCAATCTCAGGGTTTTGGTCTCCCGCTTCTTTGAGCGCGGGTTCTTTCTTGATTGCCTCTTCAAGCTTGATGTTGAGGACGTCGGGAACGAGTTTCTTGACCTCGTTGACTTTACTAATGGGGATCTCAAGGACGCGACCAACATCGGTAAGAGCAGCTTTTGCTTTCAGCGTTCCAAAGGTCCCAATCTGCGCAACGTTGGATTCGCCATATTTAGCCCGGACATATTCGATCACTTCGTAACGGCGATCTTGGCAGAGATCGATGTCGATATCAGGAGCTTCCGATCGATTCGGATCGAGGAAGCGTTCGAAGAGCAGATCATAAGCGATGGGATCGACATTGCTGAGCCTTAACGCATAGCTCACCAAAGCGCCACAGGCCGAGCCCCGGGCAGAAGCCGGAATTCCCTGCTCCCGAGCGTAGCGGACAAAGTCCCAAACGATCAGAAAGTAGGAAGAAAAGCCCATCCGGGCGATCGTTCCGAGTTCCCGGTTGAGTCGATCCGTTGCCTCCTGGGGAGGAGGATCGCCATAGAGTTCGCGGACCCCGGCCTCACAGATCTCGCGGAGATAGTCGTCATCCGTTTTACCCGGTGGCGGTTCGAAGACCGGAAAACACCGCTTACCGAGTTCAGCACTTTCGTAGTTCGGTTCGATCGTCTCCGCGATTGCGAGACTCTGCTGTAACGCTTCGTGCCGCCCCGGCATTGCGGCGTTCATCTCCTCAGGGCTTCGAACGTAGTACTCATCAGTATCGAACTTGAGGCGGTCGGTATCACTTCGAGACTTCCGCTCGTTCACGCAGAGGAGGACGTCGTGGGCTTCTGCATCTTCCTTGGTCAGATAGTGTGCGTCGCTGGTGGCGACGATCGGAAGGCCTTTAGCCGTTGCAAGATGAACCGCACGATCCAGATGCTCGGCCTGAACCGAATAGCCATTGTTCTGGATCTCGACGAAGACGTTTTCTGGGCCGAAGACTCGCTCGTACCAGGACCAAAGGCGCACAGTTTCATCAATCCGATCGTGAAGCAGGAGGTCCGAGAACTCCGATGCGACACAACCGGTGAGGACAGTCAGACCCTCGGCGTGTTGTTCGAGAATCTCATGATCGATCCGGGGCCGGTAATAGTAGCCCTCCAGGAAAGCGGAGGAAGACAGTCTCATCAGGTTTCGAAAGCCCTCACCGGTCCTCGCGAGCAAGGTCAAGTGGAAGTAGTGTTTCTTTCCATTGACACCGCCTCGGGTCTTGCTCGTCCGGTGATGGGGCGCGACGTATGCTTCGAGTCCGACGATCGGCTTGATCTCGGCGGCTTTGGCCTCACGGAGGAACTCAACAGCACCACAGAGGTTGCCGTGGTCGGTCAACGCGATTGAGTCCATCCCCAGCGCTTTTGTCCGCTGGACAAGTTCGGGGATCTTGCTTGCTCCGTCGAGGAGGCTGTAGTGGCTGTGGCAATGGAGATGGACAAAGCCCGGAGTCGTCGGCATCGTTGACCTCGGAAGGTCTTGGCGGTCGTTGATACTCGTTAATTTCATTGATGCAGCGGTCAGAAGCCCTGCAGCGGGATCTGATCGGCCATTCAGTAGCTCGATCCTGAGTCGATCCCGCTCAATCCCCTGGGTTGGTTGGGATTAGCGCAATCAGAGCGACGGATCATATCTCTACATTTAGACTGCCTGGTCTCGGATCGACCGACAATCCTGATCATACATCTAGTGAATCCGGTCTAAGCCTCCGGACTGAACTTAAACCGGGATTCTCTGTGCTTCTGGCTTGGGACTCCGATCCCACTTTCTCTCACCAGAGTCCTGTTGAGACCGCGCTCTGATATTGGGGGGAGATCCGATCCTTCCCGAGTCGAGGGAGCGAACAAAGGCTCTGGAACCAGGATCGGCAAATTGTCGACGTAGGAAGACCGCTCGGAGGCACCTGGGCCTCTTCCTATCGTGACAGAAGGAAGATCAGATGATCTCCCAGTTACGGGCAATCAGATGCCAATCATGGCCAGATCCGCGACCTCTGTCTCTGCTTCAGAGGCTTCATCAGTGGACTCGCTGGGGTCCGATTTCGAGAGTCCTTGGACGAGCGCACCGAGTTGCATTGCCAGGAGTTTGTCTGAATTGCTCTGCCCTTGGAGGAGTTCGAGGAACGCTTCAGTACCGAGTAAAACCGCTTTGGGCTTGCTGTGGATGGTCAAGACATAACGGCTATCAACGTCTTCCAATGATTCGACTACTTTGGGAAGCTCACGGTGCAGTTCGCGACTTCCGATAAATCGGACGCGGGCTTGCGACATGGGATCAATACCTCTGAAGCCTGGATGGCCAGAACAAACATGAGACGAGCGAGCCAATTGGGGACCGGCCACCGTCTCGCGGGGGAAGTGTACGAGTGATCGTATCGGACAACATTCAAGGTGTCAATGGAACCCAGCGTGACCTCGGCGGGCTTTAACAGTTTCATCAACGTTTCTTCGTCTTAGATCCTTCAACCGAGGCCAAACCACTCAGTTCTCTAACTCCAATTCGGGGGCGTTCTGGCGAGGATCACCTTCAACTTCTACAGGAGGTTCGGTGCGTTCTTGATTCCGATTCGAGCGTTCAAGTGCCTCAAACTCTTCAATTTTGCCGAGTTTTGATTCCGAGACTGAGATCAGTTGGCTTAAGACCTGGAGATCGCCAATCGCTGCAGTGCTATAATCGTTAATCAACTGATTGTACAAGTTTTTAGCCGAGAGATAGCTCCCTCGATCAAATTGAGCCTCAGCGCTCGAAAAGAGAGTCCGGGCCGCGGTCCGCTGTACGTTGAGCGTGTCTTCAGCTTCTTGAAGACGGACCATCCCGAGGAGCAGCCAGCCGCGTTCCTCTGGATTCCCTCGCGCTTTGAGTTCGGCGAGATATTCATTCCAGACACCGACTGTCCGGGCATATTGGTCGGTAGATTCGTACTCCGCTGCTTCCAGCGACTTATTCTTGTAGAGGGCCTCGACGGCATCCCGAGGGCGGTTAACACCAGCAAGAGGACCGAGCAAATACTCAGCGCGATCTCTGGCGTTATTCAACTCGATCCGGTCGAGCCACTCCTGAACCTCGCGCTGGTACGAATGCTCTGGGTAGCGGCGTTCGAGGGGCTCAATGTATTCACGATAGGCTTTTTTCCAGTCGGACGGCCGTTCCGACTCCATCAGGAGCGACGCTTGGTTGTAGAGGTACGCGGGGCTCTTCGGCCAGAGCAGATAGCCGCATAAGCCAAGGAGGGCGACGAGGACGACCGCAAGCATTCCCGTCTCGAAATGCTTCCGTTCGAAACGGAATCGCTCCTTGGATCGACGTTCAGATCGAGTCCGTGTCCGTGATGATCCTCGAGTTCCTCGGGTCCCTTTGGTCTGCCGAGATCGTCGCTCGACGGAGGATTCAGGGGGGGAGCCGTTGAGATCAACGAGTCCGCTCGCCGTCGCGATTTCGGTCTGGGCTTTCTCAAAAACAGTCGGGATTGCTTCACCACGTTTAGCACGCTCGAGGAGGTTCTCGAGTTGGTCTGCCACCAGTTGGGCATCCCAGGGGCGATCGACGGGATCCTTCGACATCATCCGGGCAATGAGGCTGTCGATCTCCTTGGGGATCTCCGGGTTCTTCAGACTACAGCGTGGCGGTTTCTGACTGAGGTGGGCGTGCATCGTCGCGACCGCCGATTGGCCTTCGAAGGGTGCCTCACCGGTCAGTAGCTGGAAGAAGAGGCAGCCAAGTGCGTAGAGGTCGGTCTTGTGGCTGATGCTCGGAGTTCCTCGGATCTGTTCTGGAGCCATGTAGGCTGCAGTTCCGAGGGTTCTCCCGGTCTTGGTTAACGCTTCCGTAGCGTCAAGGTCTTTCGCGATTCCGAAGTCGGCCAGTTTGAGACAACCGCTCCGGTCGATCATTAAGTTCGAAGGTTTCAGGTCACGATGAACCACCTGGTGGTTGTGCGCGTACTGAAGTGCTCTGCAGAGCTGCGTGATCAACTGGGTCGCTTCGAGCCAAGGGAGCGGCCCTCGATGTTTCAAGACGGCTTCGACCGTCTCCCCGTCAATAAACTCCATGGCGTAGTACCAAGTCCCCTTCGACTTGCCATGGCCATAATAGCGGATAATGTTTGGATGTGATAGCTGTTTGAGGAGTTCAAACTCGCGCTCAAATCGTTTCAGCGAGTTTTCATTATCGAGTAGCTCGGGCGAAACGACCTTGACCGCCGCCGTCCAGGTTCGGTCCCCCTTCTTCCGGATCGCTCTGTAAACATCACCCATCGCCCCAGAGCCGATCTTCGCGACGATGTGGAACGTCCCGAGTTGCTGGCCGATCATGACGTCTACTACCTATCGAGTCGAGACAAGGGCATTGATGGATGTCGTGAGTTGATCAACTGATCACGATCTCAACGAATGGACCCGTTTGAGGGACTCTACCGTACCGTGAAGCCTAAGAGCCTCACGGAGATTCTGAGTATACCGCATTACGGCGAGTGGCCACATCACTCTTTCAGCGCTGGAGCTTCAATCTTCATGACCCGCGATTAGTCGAGATCGGTTTCAATCAAGGAGCGGCGGAGCGTTTCGACCTGTTCGGCGGGCTCATCCCCTTCGAGGTCGGACCATTGGCCGAAGATCAGGACGGTCCGTCGAGGGGTCCGGAAGCATCGGATCGAGCACGCGTTGGTGGCGTCGAGGGTCATGAATTCGAGATCATGACCGACCGCAAGATGGCCGTCGATCGTATCTTCGGTCGCAACGGCATCGAGCCCGGGGTATTCCTGGCGCATCGCCTCAAGCGCTTCATCGGCGATCGCATCTGGCTCGGGGCAGTCGTCATCAATCGAGACCAACGCGAAGGCAACGCCATCGGGAGCATTCAAGGTGATCGTAGTCCGCGATCCATCGGGTTCGACCTGAACTTCCCAATCTGGCGGATAGGCAAACCGAATCCCTTCGTCATCAAAGATCCCGGACATCGGACGGCTCCCAACGCGATCCCATTCACTTCAAGAGATAAATTGATCCAACACGAGGGTTGCTTGCAAGTGACTCTGTGCGCACTTAGAATCCTGGCACGCTTAAGATTGATTGCGTGATTCCTGGATGATTGGTGGTGACTCCATGAATATCAGAGCATTTGTCTCGTCGACGTTCAAGGACCT
This sequence comes from uncultured Isosphaeraceae bacterium, assembly GCA_964510225.1. Lineage (GTDB taxonomy): Bacteria > Planctomycetota > Planctomycetia > Isosphaerales > Isosphaeraceae > CAZEAN01. Next base: position 14,842 of record CAZEAN010000022.1, on the reverse strand, counting down.
CGAACAGCATCGACGTCATGTCATTGAGCAACTCCGCAAGAGTGGGATTACGGTCGATCCCATGGAGGATTGGACGTCTGATGCCGATGAGCCTGCGACCTTCAGTCAAGAGCGGGTCGAAGGTTGTCATCTCTGTATTCTCCTGGTGGGCTTCCGTCGCGGGACCGTTCCGGATGGTCAGGAACGTAGTATCACCCAGATGGAATACGACCATGCGCGGAGCTTGGGGATCGATATCTTGCCCTTTGTGCTCGATGACAAAGTGAAGAGTTGGCCAGCAGAGTTTGACCAGCGGGAGAGCGACCCTAGTTTGAAAGAATGGCGGTCACAGGTTTTCAAAGGCCATGGTGTCGAGACCTTCGAGGCGACACCAACAACACTCGCTATCATCCCTGCCTTGTTTCGGTGGCGTGATCGTCGGCAGCGTCGGACCGATCAAAGCGACTACCTGGCTGCACTCCGGGAAGCACACGGCGACATCAAGTTCCTCGGCCTCCCCCAGTTGAAAGACAACCAAGACATCCAGATCGACCGTCTCTTCGTCAATCCGTACTTGGCGGAGCGTTTTGTTTCGGCGGATGCGAGTCCCGCTGATTGGCCGAAACGGATGCCGCTGCTGGAAGAGTTGGAAGAGCATCGACGTTTGGTCATTTTGGGTGATCCCGGCGCTGGTAAATCAACCTTGGTGAACTGGATTGTCTGGAGTCTCGCTGATGAGCAGCCCAATGAATGGAAGGCGCGACTCAAAAGTCTGATTCCCATCCCCTTGATTCTCCGGGAGTTAAAGATTGGTCCGGGAATCACTTGGGAGAACTTGCTAGAGCAGTTCCGTGGCACGTCGTCCGGGCGTCATCTGCCATCGGATCACCTTGAGCAACTACTCAAGAAAGGCGATGCCTTCTTTTTGATCGATGGTCTTGATGAGATCGGTAGTGTGTCGATCCGTCGTGATTTGCGTGATGCCGTTAAATCGGGAATGAATCGCTACAAGACCTGTCACTGGTTATTCACCTCGCGAATCGTGGGGTACGAAGCGGTACCGTTCGACCGGGAAGATGACGCCCCTCGGTGGGTTGCCGTACCTCCTGAAGATGAGGAAGCCGAAACGGAAACCGCCAAACTTGTTCAGCAAGCTGCCACATATTCAACTCCAACACTCCGTTATGCTGCGCCATTCGATGACGAGCAGATTGCTCGGTTCGTAAAGCATTGGTATGCGGAGCGCGAACAGGACCAATACAAGGCGAAGGAGGGGAAAAAGGGGCTCGTTGATGCAATCCATCGTGATCCGTCGACAACCAGGTTAGCCCGAATCCCAAACTTACTGACGATTATGGCGCTGATCTATCGGATCAGGGCCAAGTTGCCTAATGGCAAGGCGCTGTTGTACAACGCCATTGCCGAAGCTTATCTCGAATCGATCGATGACTATCGTCAGCTCCGGGAAGATGACGATACGCTGCTCGATAAGAAACGGTGGCTGTCGCGGATCGGCTTTGAGATGCAGCTCAAGCGTCATGCAGCACAACGAGACGATACCGGCCAAAGAGATAATACTAATCAAGAAATACTGATCGAACATGATCAGCTTTGTCGGTGGGTCGCAGAAGGGATGGAGGAAACCAATCGCGTCACCCAGGAAGGGGATCCGGCGCGATTTATTGAGCATGTAAAGCGGCGGAGCGGTTTGCTGATCGAACGGGCTGAAGGAGAATTCACATTTACCCACCTCTCGTTTCAAGAGTATTTCGCGGCCTGTTATCTCAAGGATCGCTTTAAGTCACCTCAATGGATCCGAGGCAAGCACATCCCTCCTGGCACAAGACCGGACGAGATTCGTCAGTACGCCAATCGCAGCGTCTGGCGTGAGGCGTTTGTCTTCCTATTCGAACTGATTGCCAACGAAGAGCCCGACTGCCAAGAGGATCTCTGGGACGTTGTTTTTGGAGGCGATTGGCAGAATCTGGCAACCAATCGAGATGCGGCACAGCTCGTCTATCTCCTCGCCCGACTCAGCGTGAATCCCCATGCCGGACTATCACCGAGCCAGACCGAAGAGTGTAGCCGGCTTTGCTTGCGTTGGGAGTTGCTGCGTCAACAAGCAGACGACCGAGGCGATTGGTATGAACCCAGCCCAGTGTTCTCGATCTACTTCTCCGACACACCCCACGAACAACGCCACTACCTGACTCAGTTAGCCCACCTTGTTCGCGACGAGACCATGTCTCGGCTCTCACTCAATAACACTGGTGTGAGTGATCTTGGTCCTCTTGGCTCGCTCACCTCGCTCCAGATTCTTGGGCTCAATAACACTGGTGTGAGTGATCTTGGTCCTCTTGGCTCGCTCACCTCGCTCCAGATTCTTTGGCTGCAGAACACTGGTGTGAGTGATCTTGGTCCTCTTGGCTCGCTCACCTCGCTCCAGGATCTTTGGCTCCATAACACGGGTGTGAGTGATCAAGAGATCGCAGCAATCAAGAGAGCATTGCCTCAAGTAAATGTAAGAAAATGATGTTTGTTTTCTTGTGTAATGTGTCAAGCTACCATTGCTACAAGTCCAAACGAGTGCCGTTTGGCCTTGAGACGAGGCAACTGCTACAGTGGGTGGCGAATAAACTCAATGGGAACAACACGATCGAACGCCAAAGCGCTGGAACTGAGGAGGTTCGATCGCCGTCCTAAGTCGAGCTGGAGAAGGTCAACTACTGATGCGTGTGCTTTCGGGAATTCAGCCGTCTGGTCCGCTCCACTTGGGGAATTATTTCGGGGCGATCCGTCAGTTCCTCGAACTCCAGGCCGGTGAGAACGAGGTTTTTATCTTCGTTGCCAATTATCACGCCCTTACCAGTGTCCGTGATGCCGCACAGATGCGCGACTACACCGACGATGTGGTGGTGACCTTGCTCGCGCTCGGCATCGATCCCGAACAAGTGACCTTGTTCGTCCAGTCCGATGTCCCCGAGACCACCGAACTCGCCTGGCTTTTGACCAGCCTGACCCCGATGGGCTGGCTCGAAAAGTGTGTGAGCTATAAGGATAAGATCCAGCAAGGGATTCCCGCCGAGCACGGCCTCTTTGCGTATCCCGTTTTGCAAGCCGCCGACATTCTTCTCTATGACGCTGACCTCGTTCCCGTCGGCCAAGACCAGAAGCAACACCTTGAGATCACCCGCGACATTGCCGAACGGTTCAACCACACCTACGGCGAAACCTTCAAACTCCCCGATCCCTACATCTTGGCAGCTGTCTCTGTCGTCCCCGGTACTGATGGCCGCAAGATGTCCAAAAGCTATGGGAACACAATCGACATCTTTGATGATCCCAAACTGATCACCAAGAAATGCAAGCGTTTAGTGACCGATAGCAAACAACCCGACGAGGCCGGCGACCCTGCCAAGATCGACGAGTTCAGCCTCTTCCAACTCTTCCAGCTCTTCGCCCCGACCGACGAATGGGCTGAGATCAAGCGCCGCTACCTGGAAGGCGGCCTCGGCTACGGTGAAGTCAAAGGACGGTTGGCCGAATTGATCATCGAGCAGTTCGCTGAAGCCCGTGAACGCCGCGAGGATCTACTCGCCCACCCCGACAAGATCACCGCCGTCCGTGAATCAGGTGCCGCCCGAGCCCGAGTCGCCGCCCGCCAAGTTCTTGATCGTGCCCGGGCAGCCTGTGGATTAGGTTAACCCAACGTCGTTGCCGCAACTGCTGGACCCGAGGCCGGTTCATTCCCGAACGACACCACAACTGGGTCCAGACAGTCTTATGCCCTGTCGTGATCAAGCTCGGGATCGACGGCGTCGGATTGCAGACACCACACCCAGACCAAGCCCGATCGAGACCATCACCACACTGGCCGGTTCAGGGATAGTCAGCGCGTTGATGACACCGACTCCCTTTCCGACTCCCAGATAATCGAAACCACTGGAATCGTACGTGACCCAGTTGTCCAGGATTGGGTTCCCAAGGGAATCGGTCGCAATCCCGGAAATCATCGTGTTTGTTTCATCAAAGAGCGGACCACTCCCCACCACATCCACCAGCCGGACATACTGAACCGCGTTCAGATCAAGCAGTCCCGCCGTCACCAGGGGATCATCAATCAAGTCGCTCAAGTCGAACGGTGTTCCCCAGTTACTGGCATGCTTGCCGGCAAGATTGAATACGTTGGTGACATCAAACCCTTGGAACGAGCCAGCCGATGTCGTTGGGGCGGTATTTGTCGAAATCGAAGCGAACCGTGCAAAATCCGTCCCGTTGCTTGATACCTCCACATAGGCAAACTCGGCGAAGAGACTGTCCTGTCCTCCGAACATGAACCCGTTCTCGAAAACGGCAAAGTCCGCCCCCGTCCCATTTACGATCGTGACATCGAAGCCAAGCGTGATCGAGCCAGGGGCATCGATCCCGATGAACCCATAGGTGTCGGAGCTATGGTGAATATCACCGCCAAATGGATCGTTCACCGCACCAGCGTGGAACGATGAAGGTTCCGAACCAGTTTCAGGTCGGAAGCGACGATCGAACGGTGTGTTCGGCTCACCCGGTCGAAGGACCGGACTGTAGAGGTCACCAAGCGATGCGATTCCACTCGTCGGATTCCTAAAGTTGGGACCCACACCGGGCGCGGGATTGTACGAGACCACCGAGGTCTCAAAAATCGAGAGCGATGACCGCGCGATCGGATTATCTGGTGCTCCCAGTGTGAATCCTTCTGGCCTCGAAAACGAACCCGCCTTCGATTCTGGACTCACCAAGAACAAGATCCCGGACGAAACCAGGACGAAGAGTACGGCGCGGTGGAGACCTTGGTTCTGGAACCACCGAGCTACACAAAGCAACAACAGTCCGAGTACGAGCAGGATTGCTGCCGAGGGTTCCGGGACTGCCGCGAACGCAAGGTTGTCCACTGCAAAGTACGCAGGAGTGTTGATCCCAAACATCCCTGTGTCGGTGGAAGTAAGTCGGAAGCGGAGACTACGCGCACCTTCGAGCGAACTAAGGTCGACAGTCTCCCACGTGGTCACGACGTTGCTCGCACCGTCTTGGAAGTCCGCGAGCAGGAACTCCACCGGGTCAGTAATTAGATCGCCGATCCCACCAGTTTCACTGAATCCAAGGACCTCTAAGAGAAAGAAGTCACCCGCTTCGAAGGCGCGGGCAAAGTTGTTGGGATCGCCGAGGGTCATGATCGAGACGGCGTAGGCTGTATTGGTAACGTCGATCGAGACTGGATTGAATCCAAAAGGGAGATCCACAAAGGCGCTATCGGGGCGATTGACGTCAAAAGTCGGATCGTTGTTGAAATCGTTCGAGCCGAAGGTGAACGCAACACTATACGTATCCGAACCACCCGAGCCAGAGCCGGTAATGGCCGCAAACTCTCGATCGAAACTGGCGGGAAGTGTGTTTTCCGTGACTTGACTGATCGCGAAGCCACTATCAAAGAAGCCATCATGGAAATTGTTAAAGGCAGCGCCTCCGGTTTGGAAGCGACCAGTCGCTCCACCGCCCGCGTTGTCAATAAAGGGCTCGTTGTTGAGGTCAAACTGAACGTTGGGGTCATTCAAGACATCGATATCCTCGAATGTCGCCACAATCTCGCCCCGGGCGGAATGGCAGATCAAGAACAGACTGAGGACGGCAAGGCAGGTTCGCATCTTCATTGAACGTATTCCTGATATTTTGTGTTGAACGAGTGGTTCAGTCATTAAAAAGTGGTTCAGTCATTAAAAAATGAACGTGTTAGTAAGGGTTGATGATTTCGCGACCGGCTCGAGTACAGTACGCGGCGAGGAGTTGGAGGTCGGTCGTTTCCTTCAAGAACAGCGCATGTCCATCGCCGAAGAGCACATTCGCTCCACCGGGATGATCGCTCCGAATGTCATTCTCGAAGGCTGGAGCTTGATTAATCGCAAAGGCCTGATCAAAGACGTTCCGGCCGAAGATCCATTGCCCATCCTGCCAGGCAGTATCTTCACCAACGAAAATGGTCTGAGAGGTCCCGTCTCGGATCGCCGCAATCGGAAACGTCTGATCGTAGAGCATCGGTCCCTTGGGAGGGTTGTTCGGGCTCGTGATCCGCTCGCCGTAGATCGCACCGTAATCACAGGCTCCCCGACCATCTACTCGCGGGAGTTCTCTCCTTGAACTCGGACAGAGGTAAACATCCAGTACTGTTACGGCACTGGTGAGGTTTGCACGATGGTTGTACGGTAATGCCAGATTCAGATGGCTATACAGTGCCGGCTGCTCAAGATGTGGGAGTAAGAGGGCCGACCACGCAATCCAGCGGATCTGCTCACCAGGCCGTCGCAACCAACCTCCCGGAGGAAACGAGGCGTTGGTGTCGTGATAACTATGGAGTGCCAACCCTAGTTGGCGGTAGTTGTTGAGGCAGCTTGTGCGCCTCGCAGCCGATCGGGCCGCCTGCACTGCCGGAAGCAGCAACGCTACAAGCAAACCGATGATCGCAATGACCACCAACAGCTCGATCAGCGTAAAGCCGCCGGCCAAGTTCGATCGCGCAGAGGGCGATCGACGGGCGTCGACTCGTATCATGATCTCGTAAACCGCGAGCGCAAGCGCTTAAACGAGGGCTTTTCGTGCTGGACGAGGCCCCCGATCAATCGGCAGACGCACTACGGCGAATCCTCGATTGGTTGAGAATGAAGGTAGGTTCGTTGAGAAACGCATAACCGACGGACCTGTCCCGCGCAAGGCATGGTCGGCGATGGAATAGGTAGGTCTTCTGGCTCCCGAGCTTCGAGTCTCAAGCCTTCTCATCAGCTCACGATCAAGGTTTCCCAAGACCGTATTGCTGACAATGGCTGAAGGAGGGGATGAGCCTCGATTAGAACGCCCGGATACAGCGGCGGGGCCGCTCCGGAGTTACACCGGATTCCCTGTTTACCAAGACTTGCTTGAACGCAAGTCCCAGTCACCTACTCCATGAGTGTTGAGCAAAAGAATCGTAGCGGCCCTCCTAGCTACCTGTCAACTTGTTAGTCCGATAGAGCAACGAACAAAAAATCAAGTTGTCCATTGGGTATGATCAGGTCTCGTGATGGGGCAAGTCTCAGTCTTACTCAAACTGGTTGGGTAGATGATCAAGCTGGCCCGATATCACGACGCTGGAAGCTCATAAACCGTCGGTCATGTTTGTACGGGGACGGGCCGAGATTCTTGACGAAGGCCTTCCCAAGTTTGAATCGATAGCGATTACTAATGGGGTCGGGCACTCGATGAACAAGACTATTGGCTGGGTTACCTGGTCGAAGGAAGTACGTAAACAACACCCCAGGAGCAACAGCAGGCGTCACCATCGCGACCCCTTCAACACGCCCCGACCCGGTCCGGATGAAGCCCTTTTCTTCAAGCCAACGGTATCCGAGTTCGGTTGGCTTGGTTGCGTGGATACCGCCCGTCTGAATCAGGATGTCGTCGCTAAAAAGCTCGACATAATCGCCACTTTCGATTTTAAACTCGGAGGCATCATCGGGGTGGATCTCAACAAAGTGTTCCGGCCAACGTTGGGCAATGAAAGGCTTTCGATCACCATCGAACGCTGACTGCCAGAGCTCATTAATCCGACCACAAGTGACCCAAAACTCACCCTTGCTTCGATCTGGTTTAATCCGCTCGTAATAGTCTGCAAAGAGTTCCCAAGGGCTCTGAATCAAGAGTGCTTTCCCACTGTGAGAGTTGAACGCCGTAAGCCACTTAGCGTGTACCGCTGGTCCTTCAGGTGCACCGAGTTTGAGGGTCGAATCGTGCAGTCTTGTTGTCCCAACCAGCTCACCCGATTCCATCCGAATGGGGCATTGGATCCCTGTTGTTCCATAGGATCGGAGCAATTCATGAGGCTTCTGGCCATCCTGCTGTGCCTTCCAAACGAGCGGGTAGTAGTCGAGGATGCCGCCGCGACTGAACCGCGCAGCTTCGACGAAGACGTCGTTGTCTTCCTTCCAACCGTAGCCTTCGAAACCCATCTTTTGTGCGAACTGAGCGATCGCCCACCAATCCGGTTTGGCCTCACCTGGTGGGTCATAAAACTGACCGTACAATCGAAGACGACGTTCACCATTACATCGAGCCCCATCATGTTCACCCCAGGCTGCAGCAGGGAGCACGATGTCGGCCAGTTCCGTTCCAATCGGTTCGATAGGGTAGATGTCTGAGTCGACTAAGACCATACCACCAGAATCGACCCGTCGGATGAGTGTTTCGATGATCTCCGGAGTCGCTGTGCTAGTGACCTGATGCGGGTTTTGGACCGTCTGGGAACGGATCGTCGCTGCAAGTTCCTGGCTGGCCGCCATTGCACCAGTCCAGGTGGTACCAATTACCCAGGCAAATCGAACATGCCCCTGCTCCACCCAACGATCGAGATCCATCTCAATCTTCCGGCGTCCCGGTAAGCGTCCCGGTGATTTGTCGATTGGATAGGATGCTGCCGAGATCCAGCCTCGCTGGTGTCCACCCAGGCGACCAATTACTTGACCTGACCGGTTTCCGGCACCACAAATCAAGCCGAGTGCAGCAAAGCTTGCAGTGTTGGTGTAGTTGTTGCTCCAATAGTTCCCCTTCTCAAACCCGAAGCTAGCCTTGGGCCGAGGTCCCCCTGCCCCTGTCAGTAACTCCGCGGCTGCTATAATCTTGTCTGCCGGTACTCCTGTTTCCTGCGCTGCGAAAACGAGTTCCGCAGGTTGATACGAGAGGAGCCACTGCTTGTAATCTTCCAAACTTAAGGCACCAATTTTTCCCCAGGTCGTCCGCCATTGCCACGGGGTGTTCCGAGTCCCGCGACCCATCCCCATGTCAATTTCCCAAGCATTGGCAATCCAACGATTCAGGAATTCGCGATCCTCCCACCCTCGTTCCAGGATGAGTCGAACCATCGCAAGGTGCAGCAGGGTGTCCGTTCCAGGGCGGAGTTGCAGAAAAAGACCTCCATTGGATTCAGCATACGCGACTCCCGCAGTCCTTCTGGGGAGTGCCATGATGATCTTTGCCTCGGGGCGCATCATCCATTCAGTGAAAACAACGGTTTTCGTTTCATAGGGGTCGGTCCCTGAGAGAAAGAGGACATCTGCGTCCCCCCAATCCCTGTACGATGGACCGAACGTCTTAATCCCAGCGTCATCGATCCCAGGTGTATCGCTCCCCATCGAGGGTTTATCGTGTTGCGAGAACGCTGGAGTTTTGATCGAGTCAAAGGCGAGCTTCGTAATCGCATAGGTATTTTCGAAGAACTCATAGGAGTACGTCTTCATTGCCCAGGCCGATTCACCATAGCTGGCCAAGACATGGCGACTTACTGCAGCCATAACATCGGTCGCTGTCTCCCAGTCGACACGTTCTAGTTTCCCGTTAATTCGAATCTGAGGATAGTGGAGTCGATCTCGGGTTGGAGTTTCCGCCGAGTGACACTTGAGGGCAAGAGTGCCACCACGAATCGAAAAGTTTCCACCAGGGTTGACCACGACGGCCTCGTGGTCCGCTATTACAACAAGGTGGTGGTCCTGCCCGTCAACCTTGACGATGTTGCGTTGGTTAGGTGTAACCCAGGCTGTCCCCGTGAGTGCGGATGGGAAATCGATTCCTAGTGCATTTTTATCGCGGTCTGAGCCCCCTTTGGTGCCTACTGGCCAGGTGTAGGCCTTATATCCGCAACCAACAATACAGTAAGCGCAAGCGGTGGTAGTTACAGTTGCATCGGCGGGCGGAAGTGGAACGTGGTCGCTCATCTTGCCTGTAACGTTCTGGGACTCGGTAGTCATGATAAGAGATCAGCTCAGGAGGGAGTCTATTCGTTGGAAGAATCGGGTGCACGCCGCAGATCATGGAATCCATAGATCAGACCTTGGACTCCTATTGCATAAAGATCGTCTCCCTCAAGCTCCAGGAGAACCTGAGGGAGGCCCTGTGCTGCGTGACCACTGACAACCATCCCGTATCTCGTAAGGTCGTATGTTGACCAATGCCAGGGACAAGGACCGGCTACGCCGAGCGACCCTTGGAAAGAACGTCGAGGCAGAATCTGTCCCATGTGGGGACAGAGTGTATTGAAGGCCACCACGTTACGATCTGGCCCCACACCTCCGCCAGCTTCTTGCTCAAGCATGAGTAGCGCGTTGGCACAATTTGGATGGTCCCACGGATACTGGAAAAGCTTGGTTTCACCTGGTCGTAGGTTGCTGAATTGACCGAGTCGTTTCCGTGGATAGTTGGCAACCCGGGCCTGAAGAGTGAGATTGGTGTGCTCGCTCTGAGATGACTGAGGGAGAGCGAGCGTGATCATCGAAGCTCCAGCCGCGAAGAGGAAATCGCGACGGATAAGACCCGATGACTTGCAAGTTTGCTCGCATTGATCGGGATCGTCAGACTTGGGAGGTGTCACGGGAAGGCCTCCACAGAGTTACCGGTGTAAGGAATGTAGGTACCGTAGGGAGGAGAATCTAGAACAGGCTCAACGATGGGATCACCAGAGAGACTTTCCAGGAAGGCGATCAAGTCGCGTTTTTCTTGGTCAGAAAGCTCGAGTGGCCGGAGTCGAGGATCTTTGTTCCGGTGTTCACCGCCACCCCGATCATAGAATTCCACCACCTCTTCGAGTCTCTCAAATACGCCGTTGTGCATGTAGGGAGCCGTTCGAGAGATCTCACGGAGTGTTGGGGTCTTAAAACTACCTCGATCTTCAAGCCGCTTCGTGAGGTAGTAGAGGCCGTAGTCGGCAGTTGCCTGATCATAAACAGGCCTCGGTACACCTTTAATTGCCTGCTCATACCGAAACGTGATCTGACGAAGTGGACTCGTCACTAGTTCTTCATTTCTCGGGACACCAAGTGCGTGATGGGAGAGATCACTCAAGAGAGGCCCATGATGACATTGGATACACCCCGCCTTACCCTGAAAGAGATCGTATCCACGAGTTGCTGACTCCGAGAGTGCTGTAGTGTCTCCTTCGAGAAACATATCGAAGGGCACGTTACGGCTGTTGAGTGTGCGTTGGTAGGAAGCGAGTGCTTTGAGCGCATTACCCCAGGTGGGGTAAGGAGCACCGAACGCCTCCCGAAAGCGTTGGCGATACTCCGGGACTTGGGCGAGACGTTCTTCAGCAAGGGCAGAATCTAGATTTCCAGCAACAGCACCTGACCATGCCCCAGCATTTTGTGCCTCGATACTGGTGGCAGCGCCCTCCCAGTTGTAGCGAGTGTAGTAACCGGCGTTGAGCAACGACATCGAGTTCCGCCAATGACTGGTACCCGTACCACCCATTGAAATCCGGGAAGTGGCCGCAAACCCCGTCGAACTCGAATGGCAGGTGTTACAACTTACGGATCCATCACCCGACATCCGGCGATCAAAGTAAAGTAACCGCCCTAGCGCGACTTTTTCTGGGGTGGTGGGATTGTCGGCGGGTTCAGGTACGGGAGAAAGTGGAGTGATTGGTTTCTGACCCGTGTCAAGCTGTGAGACCACTTGATCGGATATCAGTAGCGGATCTCCATCATCCCCGTCCGTCTGATCACGATTAGCTCGCTCGACGGATGGAGGTGGTCTCACTGCATAAGGAGGGCTTCTCGGTGATTCAACCCCGATTGTTGGTCCACTGAGCGTTCGGAGGAAGGCGACCAGTTGGTCCACTTCGCTCCCTGTGAGTCCCAGTGGTTCCAATCCTGCAGTCTGATGCGGACCCGCACCCGCGTTGTAGAATTGAACGACATCTTCAAGAGTATCGAAGCGACCATCGTGCATGTAGGGGGCCGTCAGATTCAGCGCTCGGAGTCCTGGGGTGCGAAAGCGCCGTCGATCGGATTTCTTCAAGGTTACGGCAGCACGGCCTGGGTCCTCTCGGAGTGTTCGGTAGTCAGGAAGCCCCAGAATACGGAAGAACCGCCGGAATGTGATGTACCGTTCGGGATCCTCATCGAGGAAGTCTGTCGGATCCGACTCCAGGCCGAGGTCGTGGAATTGGCCGTCACTGAAGAGAGGACCATTGTGGCAGCGATTGCAGCCCGCTTTCCCCTGAAATAATGCGAGCCCTGCCACCTCAGCCTCGTTGATTGCGTCTGTCGCACCTGCTTGATAGCGGTCATAGGGCGAAGGCTGGGACCAAAGGGAGCGAACGTATGCTCCTAATGCATCAAGGCTTCGACCAAAAGTTGGTTCCTGACCAAATGCCTCTTGGTAGAGTTCAGGATAGCCCACGACCTGCTTGATCCGCTCCACCATCAAACGGCCGTCGATGCTCATGAAATGCGCTTCGATCAGGTGATCACGAATGACCGAAGTGAGATCACCTCCCTCGATTCGACCGTCCCAATACAGCGTTTCTTGTGCCCCGACATTGAGCAGGCTTGGCGTGTTTCGGAACAACTTCGTTGATGGATATCCTGCACTGAGGGGTCGACCATCGGTAAATCCGAACTTGGGACGGTGGCACGACGCACAGCTAAGTGAATTGTTGCCCGATAGTCGGCGATCAAAGAAGAGGTACTTTCCTAATGCAACTTGCGCTGAGTTTGGCTCCGTACCGGTGAAGACCGCCCGAGGCAGGAGCGTCTCGGGTGGTCGATTGGTTCTGAGGGGTGATGGCTTTGTATCGTCGGCTGGAGGTTGATCGATCGGTCCGACGCCGAGAGATGCTAGATAGTCGACGAGCAGTTCGACTTCATTATCCGTGAGCGCGGAGTCAAACGCACTCAACATGACACCACCAGGATACGAACCGCCGTCAACCTTGGGCGCGAGAAATGCTTCAGGATCAATTATCGATTCGCGGATGTACTGTTGAGCTGAGTAACCCGGACGTCGATCGTTGGCAGCGAGTCCTAGATCCCGGAGGTTTGGGCCCACTCCTCCGAAGGTATTCGGTACGCCAGGAATCTTGTGGCAGTTTCCACAACCGGCGATATCGATTACCTCGACTACCACTGGCGGTGCTTGCATTTCTTCGACGGTTCGTTGCGTTTCGCAAGGACTGGCGTTGACCGTAATCAGAGTGCCGAGGACCACCCCTGAGATCACCAGCAAGGCAACCGCTCCTAACCGATGCACGCTGAACTGCATCGCTCCTCCCGAGGTCAACCGCACTCTTCCAAATACTGCGGTGCAATTGTAGCGGGTTCACCAGTGGAACGAAAGGATCCAATGGAGCGCGAGTTCAATCGGAGTCAGTGGGCTTAGGTTCGCAGGATTCCGCTGGTTCACTCGACGAATCAGGAAGAGTCGGCGGCCCTGGAGACGATGTGAAGAGTGAATCGGGAGGCGGCCCATCATCGAGGTTCCACTCACGGAGCTTCTGCTTCTGCCCCTGGATGGTCCGGTAGAGTGGCCCCTGGTGTTTTCGACGGCGGTCACCATCACGAGACGCGGCTGATTTGCCACTCCGATATTTCCGTTCGAGGGCGTCCTGCTTGCGACGACGTTGGTGTGATGCCATCGGTTCAAACCTCAAGCCCCTAGATAGTGTGAAGCCTTCCTGAGATGACACCGTGACAGGTTCTCGGGTTCAGGCGTTTCCGATGGGGCCTTTGGTCCGCTCCTGAATCCGAACGCTCTCGGAATCGGGTATTGGGAGGGTGTTGATGACCTCAACTGGTTCATAGTTTAGACTTCGGCCATAGCGACCACGATCGAACACAATTGTGTAGAGTTCGGAGCGATTCAGAGGGATCTCTGGATCTGGGACACGGAGTGGGATCGGTATTGTTGGGAGGGGATGACGGATTGACCAATTGTACACGTCGGCGATCGGCCGAGGCTCGGCCCTTGCGACCAGTACAGAGAAATCTTCCGGTGGGAGGAGACGGTCCATGGGCATCCCGTTGCTGCAGATTAAGAAATCGAGTTCGATGAGATGGAGCCGCTGTTCGAGGAGCATCTGTCGATTCTTTTGATACTGCAGAGATGAAACTCGTCTGGGATTGTACTGAGGCCTGTGCATTAGTCTTCAAAAGGGCGAGATCCGGTTTTGCGGCTTTCCCCACCGTGTCGTCGAGTTCGTAAAGTGGGAATTGCTCATCGACCGTCGTGGCGTGATGCTCCGAAAGTAGATCAAGAAGTGCATCGATACGATAGATCAGAAAGCTTGTATGAAATTCAGGCCACTCGCCCTGTGCTTCGATGAAGGGATCGGCTTCGGGATAGCGACGAGGCCTCTCTTTAATCTTCTTGCTCAACCTCTGATTCTATGCTCATTAATCACTGCTCGATGGTTTTGGGGGTGAGGGGGTAAAGGTCCCCAGTTCTGCAGGGGCGACCGTTGGTTTCGCTCGCGTATCGACAAGGAGTCGGAAGACGTCGGGGCGGGCGTAGTGGCCGGTGACATCGAAGTCATACTTTGCCTTGGCGATCATCGACCGATCGAGGTCGGCGACCAAAATACAAGGTCCGTCGAAGTCAGGGCCAGCGAGGACTTGGCCGAGTGGACCGATGATGCAGGAACCACCTCTCGAAATCACTGCGGCAGGGTCCGTGTGGCCTTCAATGGGGTAGTCCTCAGGATAATCAGATCGAGTCGTATACTGATTACAGGAGAGTACGAAGCAACGCCCTTCGAGTGCGATATGACGCATCGATGGCAACCATGAATCGCGATCATCCGCCGTTGGAGCACAATAAAGTTGAACTCCTTGGGCATACAAGTGTGTTCGGAGGAGTGGCATGTAGTTTTCCCAACAAATCGCTGCCCCCAGCTTTCCAATTTCGGTGTCGAGTACAGGAAGCGTTGATCCATCACCAAAGCCCCAGACCAGCCGCTCGGCTGCGGTTGGCATTAACTTACGGTGACGGCCGAGTAACCGGCCGTCCGGTCCAAAAAAGAGAACCGTGCAGTATA
>CAZEAN010000021.1:48532-58750 GCA_964510225.1 uncultured Isosphaeraceae bacterium | reverse complement strand
GTCCAATACGGAGATTCCTTAGCTTATAGCCATCATGATGCGTCGGACGAGTTAAAAGTAAGTCAATAGTTGGACTCTTGTTACGAATTCAATCCTGACTCAAGGTTCACCGTCGTCAACGTCTACCCGGCGATCGATCTGCACAAGCAGTCAACGTGGTTGATATCAGCAGGGTGTTCGACCACCGCACGACATTCTTGACCATGTTCAACAAAAAATCGATTGGGCGTTTAATGATCGGGTTTGATCTGATGCATGCAGGCAGCGATCAGGAGGTGGCCCAGATCAACTGCCAGTTCGCTTGTCCATCGATTCCATTAATCTTAACGCAATGTGACTATGCTACGAATAAAACTAAGATGATGTTAATCGCGGAGGAGTGGCACGCGCTCGATCCAACCATCGGACCCCACGATCACCAGGCTATTGGTGGAGCGTGAGGGGAAGGCCCCGATCACTGGTGCGCTGGGGTCGAATTGTGTTGTAGCAACGCGATGGAGACGCGTGGCACTGGGGCGGAGCCAGGAGACGGAGTGCTGCTTCAACGCAATGATCAAGCCAGGACGGATGAAGTTAACGGCTTGGTAATGAAGATCGCCCAATTCGGTTGAGTGTGTTTCACGATGTTGGATGCCGTCCTCAGTAATCATCAGTAGGGTGTAGTGAACCACTCCATGAGGACCGAGTCCAATAATCGCGAGTTTCCGAGGAGTGTAGTAGTGCCAAGTCCAATTCAGCGTCCCTTGCGAAGGTGTGTGCAACGTCCAAGGTACGGGTACTGTTTCACTCTCCTGATTGACGGTGATGGTGTTCCAATAGCCCGGCAATCCGAATTCGAGAATCCGGGGGAACTGCCAATGCGGAGAGTCAACTAAGAGCGCATTGCCCGTGAGTTCCTCTTGATCTTCAGTCACTACTTCTGCCTGGGGAAGGAGTCGGGGTCCTCGGAGAAGCAGATACTGTCCCCCATTCCAGTACGCAGTGAGGTCCATCCGGGTCGTTCCAGGAAGGAGTGTTGGCAAGCTTAATGTTGATGCCTTGGCGTGTTCGCGACGACCCTCCGTCATTTTGTAGCGGCCGTTGCCTTGGTCAAGGTAAGCGGCGAGTATCGTCCGACCAGTATACTTATCATGCCAGAGAACAGTTAGCATCCGACCACCCTGGCCAATACTGATGGAGCGTACAGGGAGTTCGTAGCGCGCCACGACGTTCGATTCACCCGTGGCCGGATTGAATCGAATCACAACGCCATGTTCCATGCCGAGAAAGACGTATCCCGACCCTGGGACAACCTCAGAGGCTAGGGCTATCGTCTCGATCGTGCCATCAGCAATTTGAGCCCGATTTCTTCGAGTGACTTTAGTATGTGGTTCGGAATGCTCGATCGACTGTTGTTTCATCCCCTGGGCGGCAACTTCTGCATCGTGGACTAATCCAACTGGCCATCCCTGAGCGACTCCGAAGAGCGAATTGACGAGTCCGGCGGTCACTTGTCGAGTGCCAAGCTGGCGTCGGAGGGTCCCCGCGAGACCGAGCCGAGCCTGATCACGGAGGTCATCCCGCATTGAGGCAAGTGTCGGGAACTCGGCGAGCCTGGCGAGTTCGTTGTAGAACCGACCGGCGTTCGCATCGTCCCCGATCTGTTCGAAGAAGTCGTCTGCTTCGGTGGTCAGCCTACCGAGCCCCTGGAGATCTCCCTCGGTGGTGTAGTATTGCGCGAGGGCAATCGCACAACCAACGGCACCGTTCCAAGGTCGGGTTTCCCAACCGGACTGGAAGTAGACGGTGGCGATATCGGATCGCCGAGCCTTCCGTTGGATCAGCTCACCGGCGCGGAGCGGGTTGCTCTCTCGATACACGAGCAAGTCAGCCGCTTCTCGATAGGCTTCAAGTGCCTGGTCTGGTTCACCGAGACGAGTTAGCAAATCGCCGGCAGCTTCGAATTGCTCAAGGCCCCGGTAAAGGGTCAATGCGCGATCGAAATCTCCGGCGGCCTCAAATGCCCGAGCCGCCGCGGCGCGATCATTCAGTTTCTCAAGGTAGATCAGGGCGGCATCACGGGGCAGTCCACCCTGCATTAGGACGGTCGCGGCCAATCGGTAGTCTTCGAGGAGCTTGGCATAAATGAATGCCGCACGCCGATAGTCACCTCGACGCGCTGCTTTCTCGGCGGCCTTGCGGTACTCCTGGGTCAATTCCTGCTGAAGATCAAAACCGCCAAACCAATAGGATGACGAACCAGTGGAGGCTGAACCTAGAATATCGGGAAGCGAGTATCGGGTTTCATGGTGTGGGAGGTCGGCTGATTGGGCGACCGAAGCTCCACGTTCGCTCCCTTTACCCAACGGAAGTGCCCGACGGAGGGCTTCCTCAACGTTCCCTTCACGAAATTCACGGAGAAGGTCGCGGAGTGCCCCTTCCTGCTTGCCGAGTAAACCTTCACTGAGCCGAGGGACCATCGACAGCGCCGAACCGACCCATTCAGAGCCGAGTTTCGCTAACCCCTGGATGCCGAGGGTCTGGCCGAGCCAGATCATCCCTCGGCCGATCCCCATTGTTGCCCCGCCCAGCGCTTTGCGGGCTGGGTCGGTATCAGGTGGTCGAATCTCTTCGTTCCCGACGTCTTCGTTCCCTTCTTCCAAGACCGTTTCAATTGGTGGGACCAACGGCTCAAATACGATCTCCTCGATCCGATCGGCCCGAGTCGGTGGCTCTGGAGGGGCTTCCCAGGCCGGAGTCGTTGCGCGACGAACTTCGAGGAGCATCGAGAGCGGGACTGGCTGGCCGGGCTCAAACATCAAGACACGACTGCCCGGGAGGAAAACGAGTCCTCGGTCTCTCGTCAGTCCAGCAAGTTCATCTTGCAGCAAGGCCGGCTGCAATTCGGCATCAATCGGGACAAAGAGTCGCGGACAGAGTCGGCGCAACCGAGATGCACCAGGCCAGGTCATCCGAGTCGGCTCGGCAGTCTCGATAAGGAGTCCGCAGGCGACCTCGAAAATCGAGGGCCTTCGACGACTCTGATCCGCCAACGCTCCGTAGAGCCTTAGCGCCGATTCCGACTGTTGACCCTCAAGCAAGAATGCATCGGTTGGCATCACATCCGACGATTTTCGGATCACCAACGGTAATCGGATTGGGATGCAGTCCGGCAACGCCCCGTCGCTCACATCAGTCTCCTTATCGTTCTTAATTAAGTTTAATCATCGTCTGGCACCTCAACGAGAACTGACCGCCTTTGTTATTATCATCGTAGCGTTCAGGTTCGAGGCGCGCCTCTTGATTTTACAGGATGGTCTCGATGCCAAGTGACCGTTTCGGGAGTGGCATGAGAACGCCGAGCGCTACTCCTTGAGTTGAGCCGATCCATGATGATCAACAATCATAACGTTTGGATAGATCAAGATTCTCGGGTTCAAGCTCCAGATCTCTTGTCGGAGGTTTGCACTGGTGGCTAGCCTGGAGAAATCCTCCAATCCAAACCGCTCGATTCTCTTTTCAGTATCGACACGCCATGAACGATGTACTGACTCGCTTAACCACTCTCTTAGACGACGGTCGTGAGGCCCTCTTTTGCCAAGTGGTTGAGACCAAAGGCTCAACCCCGCAGAAAGCCGGCGCGATGATGCTGGTCGATCCGGACGGTGGCCAAGTCGGTACTCTTGGCGGAGGTTGTGTCGAGAATGAAGTCAAGCAGAAGGTGATTCGACGGATCGGTCAAACGGGTGCCGAACCTCATACCTTTATCCTTGACCATGACTACGCTTGGGCCGATGGATTGATCTGCGGTGGTAAGATGGTGATTCTCGCGGAAGCGCTCCGAGGACCTGAGGCCGCATCTTACTTTAGAGCCTATCAGCAGTTACTTCATGATGGCGATGGTCTTATTGAAGCCGTATCGATCGACCCGGAACGGACCGGGATCGAACCGCTCGGTGCGCGCTTCCTCTTCAATCCTACGGCACATTTAGTTGCGTCCTGGCCAGTGGTGGAACCGACCCCAGCGATCCTCGATCGTGTCGAACCGGTCGAAAAGCGGCCGAAAGTGTCCTCGAAGGGTGGGGTCGCCATTCTCCCTGTCTTGCCTCGGATCCGTCTGGTTATTGTCGGTGCTGGCCATGTCGGCCAAGCAGTCGCCACCTTGGCCGCTGATGCTGATTTCGATATCTGGGTGGTTGATGATCGGGCTCAATACGCCAACCCCGAGCGATTTCCCAGCGCGAGTCGATTCATCGTGGGGCCGATGGATGAAGTCCTCCCCGACCTTGAGATGACCCCGCACACTTATGCCTTGGTAGTGACTCGAGGGCATGGTCATGACCAAGAAGCTCTCTATTACTTGGCGCCGACGGAGGCGTCGTATGTGGGTCTGATCGGCAGTAAACGCAAAATCCGCCTGATCTTTGAGGAACTACGCACTCAAGGGATCGCCGAGTCGGACTTAGCGCGTGTCACTGCTCCGATCGGGGTGCCCATCGGTTCACAAACCGTCCCAGAGATTGCGGTCAGTGTTGTTGCTCAATTGATTGCACGTCGAAATCTCGGCCCTGGAGCCGTCGAGGCCAACGTCATGGCTGATCGAGCTTCCGCAAACCGTGCATCTACAGATTTCACGGTGCCAACGTCGTGATTGTCGGCATTGTTCCCGCTGCAGGGGCGAGTCGACGGATGGGGAGACCCAAGCTGACCTTACCTGGCCCTGATGGTAGACCCGTGATCAGCATTGTTGTGGACGCCCTTCACTCAGGTGGTGTCGATCGGGTGGTCGTTGTTGGTCCTCCTGCGGATCAACCAGGTGCAACTGCACTGGGAACTGCGGTTGAAGCCGCCGGTGCAATGGTGGTCCTCGTTCCGCAACTGACCACGGATATGCGGAGCACTGTCGAGGTTGGTTTGGAGATCCTTAAGAGAGTCGCCCCGGATTACGATGGGTTAGTGATCACACCCGGTGACAGTATCGGACTCTCGGGTTCTCTGGTCGGAGCCGTTGTTTGCCATTATCGGGCTGATCCAAGCCGGATGGTTGTCCCGATCTATGGCAACCGGCGTGGACACCCGATTGCACTGCCTCCTGATCTTGCACGCTCGATTCCAAGACTCCCCGAAGGACTGGGGATCAATGCACTCAGGGAACGCCATCCCGACCGCCTTGAGTTGCTTCCTCTCGATGAACCTGGTACAGCACAGGATCTTGATACTCCTGAAGAATACCGAACCTGGACCAGTAAATCAGGGGGCGGTGAATTCGACAACCTGATGGGTCGTTGACGCTTGGAAGACGGCCTCACAGAGAGCGAGCGTCCGGAGATTGTCCTCACCTGAGATCTCCGGAGTCGTCCCGGATTCGATCGCGATCATGAGATCTGCCATCGGACCGACAAAGGCATCAGGGAACCAGGCTTCAGGCCATCGCGGGCGATGCCAGTTTCCTTGATCTTGGACAGTTGTGTAGTCGATGGTGCTCGGAACGTGATCAGGCCAGCCAGGCCAACCAATGGTACCGAGGGCAAGTCCATCTGTTCCTTCGAACCGCCATTGAATACTGATTTCGGATCCTGATCCTTCACGTGCAGGTCCTGTCCAGACGTCGTCCCATGTGCTCGCTCGAGCACCACTTTCAAATTCAAGAATAATCAGGTTAATACCATCGCGGTGTGCAAACTTCGTTCTTGGATCGGGACGAGTGCTTGCGAGAACCCGGATGGGGTCGCCGAGCCAGTAACGGAGAGTGTCCAGATGGTGGATACTCATGATAAAGGTAGAGAGTGAGTGTAAGCCCGCTGCCCAAGGCATCCAATGAGGGATCGCGCGCATCTCGATCGTGGCGAGGACAGGATCACCAAGAATCTTGTGGTCGATGAGCTGCTTCAGGGCCCGGACTGAGTGATCATGACGCATGTTCTGGTTCACTTGCAGCAATACATTATTACGTTGACAAAGCTCAACCAGTTCTCGGCCCTCCTGAACCGACATCGCTAACGGCTTCTGAGCGAGAATCCCTTGTGGCTTCCTTGGATGGGCAACGATCCGTCGGATGATATTGGGTTGATCCTGAGGAGGGACTGCAACGTCAATGATTGCGATCTCACGATCGTCGAGAAGCGCTTCGACCGAATCGACCACTTTTGGAATCTTGCGCGCTTGGGCAACCTCTTCAGCAGTCGACCGAGTCCGTGACGTAATCGCCAGGACCTGAAAACCTACGTTTTCGTAGGCAACCAGATGACAGTCGCGAACAATGAATCCAGCACCAACAACTCCGATCCCGAGGTTACGACTGCGTGGCATCGGTGGCAGGTGTTCGAGGGTGATCGGCGTCATTGTGCTGGGCCTTCGTCACGAAGTGAGTGTGCTGGCCGTCTTGCCGGAGTCGAGATTCGTCGACCACCGGTACAAACCAAGCGGCAAATTCCTCTTCAGCCGAACAGACTCGAATGGCACGGCTGATCCGAGCCATTGCAAGGATCGGAGCGATTACCGCCATCGTCGCAAGATAGAGGGCCTTAAGCCAGACTCCTGTGGTTGGAGCTACGCTCCCGACAACTGCAATCAGACCAAGTGCCGTCAACACCATGTGTTGCTCACAAGACTTGTATGCAGGCCACGTGAACCGTCTGAGTCCTTGACGAGGCCATGGTGACGGAAGTGTAGGACGCCCACCTGCCCCACCTTTGACGAGAAAGGCCCCCGTTGCTCTCTTCAGCGGTTGAAAGAACGCCTTGTAGCGAGTGTCGTGATGAAAACTAAGGGTGGCCCAGCCAATTGCTGCCGCTGCACCGGCGGCATTCCAGTAAAGGGCACCGGTCTCTACCGCTAGGCCATACCCGAGACCGAATCCGAGACACAGAGTCACGAGATGATGCATCAGATAATCAAAATAGACACCGCTGAGACTCGTGGTATTGGTCCATCGGGCGATCTGCCCATCAACCCGATCAAGCCAGAACGCTAGAAATTGGCAGTAGACGCCCAGAAGGAACCCAAGGGGTGATCCAGTACCAATAAGAAGGACCCCAAACAGGGCGGTTAGTAGCGAAGCGAGTGTTACCGAGTGAGCCGAAAGACCGAGGCGCGTGGCGAGCCAGGTGCCATAGACGGCAGTTGGTCGAGCGAAGTAGCGTGCGAGCCAGTTCCCGATCCGAGCATCATCGCTCTGTAGTTCGGCTTGTCGAAGGGCGGCAAGGGACGGTCGTCTGTACAGTCGATTCATTCGCAGTGTTCCCCGGATGTCGAATTAGCAGTCGAAATCGGAGGATTCAGTTCGTAGATCGAGTAATGGCGCGTCACACCATCACCATCAGTGATTGACTCTTGGTAGATCGGCCGGTGAGTCGCCAGCCAATCATCGATGAGCCCGTTCAGTGTAGGATCAAACTCAACCGCATCGAGAGGCTCTGGAGGGCAGAGCAACAAGTGAGTGAACCCGTTCGATCGAAACTGCTGTACAATCTCGGCCGATCCTTCGCCTCTGCTTCCGAGTCCGGTTCGTCGTCGGTGTGCTTTTTCCATCGCATAGTAGCGAGGGATGTAAAATCCGCGGTGATCTTGACCGATGAGCCGACTGTTGTCGTCGAGGTGTGAATCAATCCACCGGCCGACTCGATAGGTCGACTCGTGCTCCATCAAGTAATCATGACGAGACTGCAATCCGACCGAAACTTCGAGTCCGTGACGGACCCTTGAGAGTGCGATCAGCGCTTGGAAGCCCACAACCAATAACACCCCAGTGACCAGCAGTCGTGATCCGAACCGACGGTTGCGTGACCATCGATCCGTAAGCCATCCGACACCGAGAGCCATCGGTCCAAAGGCAGGGAGTACAAAGCGAGGGCTCTGCCGATGTACGAAGCAGAGAGTGAGGAACACGAAGGCGAACGCAAGCAATCCCCAGAGCTTCCGAGGAGGACGCCAGAGCACTAGGGCAGGAAGGAAGAGAAGAAAGGCCGGTCCGATCTGATGTGAGAGACTATCGAATCGTGTTGGTTGAAGTGTAAGCGGTCCTAGTAGGGTAATGAGGTTACTGAAAGTCGCTGTCATCGGCCGTTTATCGTCAGCGAGGACGACATCGAAACCGCTACCGAAGAAGGATCGGAAGAAAGGATGGACCGGATTTCCGGTCCAGTACCAGGCTCGCAAATACCAACACCCTCCAATCAGGAGTGTTACGGTAGCAAAAATGGCGGTGTGTTGGACAAAACGTTTCCAACCGATCTTTCGGTAAGTAAGCAGCATACCGAGCCCTAGAAGACCCACCCAGACCAAGGCCGGATACTTTACACCGATCGCGAGTCCGGCAAAGATCCCCGTGATCCATGCGCCACTAAGGGTGGGGCGTTCGAACCAACTCGTCCAGGCCACGAGAGCCGCAGTAGCAAAAGTAGCCATTGAAACATCGATAAGTGGTGCTCCCATGCCATTCGAAATCGCAGGTACTCCGATTACGATCGTACCTGCCCAGCGGGCACGATTTCCCAAAAATGGACGGGCGAGTGCGTTAACATTCATTGCGAACAGCAGTCCGAGACTCCACTGAATCAACCGACAAGCGACCGGTCCCCGAAAGGCCAGACCGATGGCGTAGAGCATCTCCGTCACTAGCGGATAGACCGTTTCGTGGAGATCCGGTTCGTAGCTCATGGAACCGCGTTCGAGTATCAACTTGGGTACTTGGAGATGGTAACAGAGTGCGTCGCCGTCAGTCGGTGGAACAAGTGCCACGAGAAAGGTGGCGCAGAGAATCAAGGCAAAAGCTGCATCGAATCCAACGCCTAAAAGATCTCTTTCTTTTTTAGAGTGGGGCTTACAGTGTTGCTGCTCCTGACTGTGAAGCTGTCCGAGATTTCTTTTCGACCAGTCTCCTAAGTGAACGCGGTGGACAACGTTCACACTACTGAGCGGAAGGGGCCAGCTTTGAATCAAGGCAATCGCCAAGGCCACACTGAAGGTGGAGAGCAGACTACTCAGAGAGAGAATCCCGGTCTCTGCAAGGAGGAACGTGAGTAGCGACGCTGCCCCCAGGCCAAGCGTGGTTGCCAAGGCAACAGCATCGACGTTCGTTTCCGGGAGATGATTCAATCGTTGTAAGATCGATCGGCCAACAAGCCATGACCAGGCGAGAAGAAGGCCTATGAAGAGCAAGTCGAGCATCCATGCGACTCCTCATCACGATCGGTGACAACACGAAACCGGCGTGATTCGTTTCGGTCAGTCTTCGATTCGTCAGTCTTCGACTTTTCGAGTCGATGGTCTCCCTCGGTAGAGTCCACCCCAACTGTATGACTTCCCCCAGAGTACGAGTCCGGGAAGTCCCCAGAGTGCAAGCAGCATCACTCTTGCCCCAAAATCGAACCATCGTGAGTTCTCAAGTCCCAATGGAAGATGGGCTGCAAGTAGTGCTCCCGTGACATACCACAGAATAGTTCGTGACAATCGACCTTGATGAAAGAGCCAGGGGCGAAATCCTTGCTCACGAGCGACGAAGGCCAAACTGATCGCCAGATAGAACACGGCATAGCCAAGACTGAGTCCGAAAGAGAGTGCGACGATCTCGCCTTCTCGGGCTGCGTTAGCTCCTAACGCTGCCGCGATCATGAGACCCGGGATCGAGCAGATTGCTAACGGGATCGGCCGACCGACCGCGATCATCGCCTCACGGATCGGTCGCGCCAAGCCGAGTAAGAGAACACCAGGAAGCAAGGGGCGAATCGCGGGGAGTCCTTCTGTGTAGCGAGGCACAATGAATCCCAGGAAGGTAGGGCCGACAACATAGGCAACGGCCAGTCCCGCTGCGAGAGGGGCGGCGATGGCTTCGACGACCTGCACCACTTGTTGCGCTACTTCAGTAGGAGCACCAGTCCGGCCGATCGTCCTTTGGAAATAGGTGTACATGACAAGAGAGATTCGCCCGGAGAAGTCTAAACACCACGATGTCCCCATCCAGGCGACCGAATAAAGTCCTGCCGCTTCAGCTCCATTCGAGCCAAGGCTAAGGAGAAGGATCCGATCGAGACTCATCATGACGGTGTAGATTGCTGAATTCAGCATGATTGGTGCACCAGTCCAGAAGAGTCGTCTTGTGATCTCGGTATCCCAGAGCCATCCTGGTCGCATCGGATCGCGGTGATGTAGATCCAAGACGTTGAACACCATCAGGGCTGCAATTGCACAAAAGACTCCCCACATTCCGGCCAACCAGAGCCCAACGATCACCAGAACCGC